>JBCNNW010000075.1:0-21812 GCA_039594205.1 Pseudescherichia sp.
ATCGGCGTGTTCCTTGCCATCGACATGTTCCTGTTCTTCTTCTTCTGGGAGATGATGCTGGTGCCGATGTACTTCCTGATCGCGCTGTGGGGCCACAAGGCCTCTGATGGTAAAACGCGTATCACGGCGGCCACCAAGTTCTTCATCTACACCCAGGCGAGCGGGCTGGTGATGCTGATTGCGATCCTCGGGCTGGTCTTTGTCCACTACAACGCCACTGGCGTCTGGACCTTCAACTACGAGCAGCTGCTGAAAACCCCGATGTCCCACGGCGTGGAATATCTGCTGATGCTGGGCTTCTTCATCGCCTTTGCGGTGAAAATGCCGGTCGTGCCGCTGCACGGCTGGCTGCCGGATGCCCACTCTCAGGCACCGACCGCCGGTTCCGTTGACCTCGCAGGGATCCTGCTGAAAACCGCCGCCTACGGTCTGCTGCGCTTTGCGCTGCCGCTGTTCCCGAACGCCTCTGCCGAGTTCGCGCCGATTGCCATGTGGCTGGGCGTGATCGGTATCTTCTATGGCGCGTGGATGGCCTTTGCCCAGACCGATATCAAACGTCTGATTGCCTACACCTCCGTCTCCCACATGGGCTTCGTGCTGATCGCGATCTACACCGGTAACCAGCTTGCCTACCAGGGTGCGGTGATCCAGATGATTGCTCACGGTCTCTCTGCGGCCGGCCTGTTCATCATCTGCGGCCAGCTCTATGAGCGTCTGCACACCCGTGATATGCGCATGATGGGCGGCCTGTGGAACAAAATTAAGTGGCTGCCCGCGCTGTCGATGTTCTTTGCCGTTGCCACCCTCGGGATGCCGGGAACCGGTAACTTCGTGGGCGAATTTATGATCCTCTTCGGCAGCTACGGCGTCGTACCGGTCATCACCGTGATCTCGACCTTCGGTCTGGTTTTCGCCTCGGTCTACTCGCTGGCGATGCTGCACCGCGCCTACTTCGGTAAGGCGAAGAGTGAAATTGCCGCTAAAGAACTGCCAGGGATGTCGCTGCGTGAGCTGTTCATCATCCTGCTGCTGGTAGTACTTCTGGTACTGCTTGGCTTCTATCCGCAGCCGATTCTGGATACCTCGCACTCCGCGATGAGCAATATCCAGCAGTGGTTTGTTAATTCCGTTACTACTACAAGGCCGTAAAGCGCATATGACTCTTACTCCACAACACCTGATCGCGCTGCTACCGCTGCTGATCGTCGGATTGACGGTGGTGGTTGTGATGCTCTCCATTGCGTGGCGACGCAACCATTTCCTGAACGCCACGATTGCCGTTATCGGTCTGAATGCCGCCCTGGTCTCGCTCTGGCTGGTTGGCCAGGCGGGAGCAATGGACGTGACGCCGCTGATGCGCGTTGACGGCTTCTCCATGCTCTATACCGGGCTGGTACTGCTGGCGAGCCTTGCGACCTGTACCTTTGCCTACCCGTGGCTGGAGGGGTACAAAGATAACAAAGAGGAGTTCTACCTGCTGGTGCTGATTGCCGCCCTCGGTGGCATTCTGCTGGCCAACGCGAACCATCTGGCGGCACTGTTCCTCGGCATCGAGCTGATCTCACTCCCGCTGTTCGGCCTGATTGGCTACGCGTTCCGCCAGAAGCGTTCGCTGGAAGCCAGTATCAAGTACACCATCCTCTCTGCCGCAGCGTCGTCGTTCCTGCTGTTTGGTATGGCACTGGTGTATGCCAACTCCGGCAACCTGTCGTTCCTGGCTATCGGTAAGAGCCTCGGCGACGGCATGCTGCACGCGCCGCTGCTGCTGATTGGTCTCGGCCTGATGATCGTTGGTCTCGGCTTTAAGCTGTCGCTGGTGCCGTTCCATCTCTGGACGCCAGATGTGTATCAGGGTGCGCCTGCGCCGGTCTCTACCTTCCTGGCGACCGCCAGTAAGATTGCGATCTTTGGCGTGGTGATGCGTCTGTTCCTCTACGCGCCGGTAGGTGAGAGCGAAGCGGTGCGCGTGGTGCTGGGCATTATTGCCTTCGCCTCGATCATCTTCGGTAACCTGATGGCGCTAAGCCAGACCAATATCAAGCGTCTGCTAGGCTACTCCTCTATCTCTCACCTTGGTTATCTGCTGGTGGCGCTGATCGCCCTGCAGAGCGGCGAGATGTCGATGGAGACCGTGGGCGTCTACTTGGCAGGTTATCTGTTCAGCAGCCTCGGTGCGTTTGGCGTGGTGAGCCTGATGTCCAGCCCGTACCGTGGCCCGGATGCCGACTCGCTCTACTCCTATCGCGGCCTGTTCTGGCACCGTCCGATCCTCTCGGCGGTAATGACGGTGATGATGCTGTCGCTGGCGGGGATCCCGATGACCCTTGGCTTTATCGGTAAGTTCTACGTGCTGGCGGTGGGTGTGAATGCCCATCTGTGGTGGCTGACGGCGGCGGTCGTAATCGGCTCGGCTATTGGCCTTTACTACTACCTGCGCGTAGCGGTAAGCCTCTACCTCAGCGCGCCGCAGCAGCTTAACCGCGATGCGCCGTCCGACTGGGCCTACAGTGCGGGTGGGATCGTGGTTCTGATCTCTGCCCTGCTGGTGTTGCTGCTGGGTGTTTATCCGCAGCCGCTGATTAGCCTGGTACAGATGGCCCAGCCGCTGATGTAAGGCTACATAGCAATATAAAAAAACCGCCGAAGATTCGGCGGTTTTTTTTCGTCTGGGGTAGGCCTGATAAGCGCAGCGCCATCGGGCGTTATCGATTACACCGCCTGCTTGTGGCTAATCAGCGGGCCGTTGGCCTTGCTTGCGGCGCGATCCATAACCTCTTTGAGCACCGCCGACAGCTCGGTCACTTCAAATTTGGCGACGTAGCCGTCGGCCTGCACCTTGCGCACATGATCTTCGTTGGCGCTGCCGGAGAGTGAGGAGTGGATCACTACTGGTATGTGCTTCAGACGCGGGTCGGTTTTTATTTTACGCGTCAGGGTAAAGCCATCCATCTCTGGCATCTCCAGGTCGGTCAGCACCATAGCAATCTTATCGCTCACCGGTACGCCTTCAGCTTCTGCCTGCTGGGCCAGCAGCTGGATCTTCTCCCACGCATCTTTGCCAGTAACGTGCATCTGATTAGGGATCTGCATGGTCTCCAGACCCTTCTCCAGCATCGCGCGCGCGACCTTAGAATCTTCAGCGACGATCGCCACCGCACCCGGCTTAATATTGAATTTCTGTACTGCGGCATTGTTGGCGTGAAGATCATGATCGGACGGCACAATGTCATAGAGGATCTGCTCAACGTCCAGCACCAGCGCCAGATTGTTGGTGTCTTTATCGTCGTCGAGGCAGGCGATGCTGGTAATGTAGCGGCCGTTGATCGCCTTTTCTGCCGTGTGCACCTGCTTCCAGTCCAGACGGGTAATATTCTCCACCGACTCGACGGCAAAGGCCTGCACGCTGCGGGCATACTCGGTGATCAGCAGGATATTCAGACCAGTGCTGGGTTTGCAGCCCGCCACGGCAGGAAGATCGATAACCGGGATCACCTGGTCGCGAATATTCACCATCCCCAGCAGGGGCGATTTCATCCCGGCAGGGCGAGTAAACGCAGGCATGGGCACAATTTCACGCAGCTTAAATACGTTGATGCCGTAGAGTTCCGATTTCTGTTCGTGCTGGGACGTGCCAAGACGAAACAGTAACAGCTCAAAGCGGTTGGACAGGGTGAGATTAGCCCTGTCATCGATGTCTTTCTGGAAACTATCCATTATGCCCTCAGAGTGAAGTACCTGCGTTTACACAGTTATCGGCACGCGGAGGAAAAAGTGGAGGCGCGATTTACATCAAATCTCTACCACAGCAAAATCCTCTGCCAGCAGGGTGTCAGGGAAAATAGCCTGGCACTCCGCCAGCAGGCGCTGACTACCTTCGTCATCGTAGCGTGAGCTGATGTGCGTCATCACCAGCCTGCCCACGCCAGCCTCCCGCGCCAGCTGCGCTGCCTGACGCGTTGAGCTATGGCCCCGGCTATTGGCTTTCTCCTCCATCTCTGCCTCCAGCGTTGTCTCATGCACCATCACGTCTGCGCCACGGGCCAGCGCCAGCGCGCCTGGGCAGGGGGCGGTATCGCCAAACATCGCCAGCTTTTTGCCCGGTACGGCGGGGGCAAGAAAATCTTTGCCGTCAATACGCCTGCCATCTTCCAGAGTGACGCTTTCTCCGGCTTTCAAACGCTGAAACAGCGGGCCGGGCCTGACGCCCTGCGCCATTAGCGCGGCAGCGTCAAGCGCACCGGGTTTGTCGTGCTCCTCAATGCGGTAGCCGTAGCACTCAACCGGGTGGTTAAGGGCTACGGCGGTGACGTGACGCAGGCCGTCATCCACTACCGGGCCTTCCTCAATCTCTACCACCGTGAGTGGGTAGTCGGTCCAGGATCCGCTCAGGCGTAGGGCGGTATCAATAAACTCCCGCAGCCCTTTGGGGCCGTAGATAGTCAGCGGCTGGACGTTGCCTGCCATTGAACGGCTGCACAGCAGACCCGGCAGCCCGAAGATATGATCGCCGTGGAGATGGGTAATGAATATGCAATTCAGCTTGCCGGGATGCCATGCGGTACGCTGCATCTGCTGCTGAGTGCCCTCGCCGCAGTCAATCAGCCACAGGGCGGGCCGCGTTGGGTGGCGTAGATTGAGCAGCGCCGCGCTGACGTTACGTGTGCGCGTGGGGACGCCTGCTGAGGTGCCTAAAAATATCAGTTCCATATGCGCTCTGGGTCGATAAAAGCCTTATTATAGCGAGCAACGTATAAAAAGGAGCGCACCATGATCCGCTGGCAAGATCTGCATCATTCTGAATTAACCGTCCCTGAACTCTACGCGCTGCTGAAGCTGCGCTGCGAAGTCTTTGTCGTTGAGCAGAACTGCGTCTATCTTGACGTCGACGGTGATGACCTGATCGGTGAAAACCGACACCTGCTTGGCTGGCGCGATAACGAACTGGTGGCGTATGCGAGGATTCTGAAAAGCGACGATGATTTTACGCCGGTAGTTATTGGTCGCGTCATCGTTAGCGCCGCGGTGCGGGGTGAAAAACTGGGCCACCAGCTAATGGAAAGGGCAGTTGCCTGCTGTAGTCAAAACTGGCCGCAAAGCCCGATATATCTGGGCGCGCAGGCGCATCTCCAGGAGTTCTATCGCCACTTTGGCTTTGTACCGGTAACCGAGGTCTATGACGAGGATGGCATTCCGCATATCGGTATGGCGCGTGAAATCATCCCTCACGTTGACCAGGCGTAACCGCAAGTCATTGTCTATAGTTAGCTGACAGGTGCAAAACATGGAGAAACCTAATGTCTAACCAATTTACGAGTACCCGTATCGATGACGACCTGAACCTGCTAAGCGACACGCTGGAAGAAGTGCTACGCTCCTCCGGCGATCCGGCCGACCAGAAATACGTCGAGCTGAAAGCACGCGCCGAGCAGGCTCTGCATGATGTAAAAGATCGCGTAAGCCAGGCATCCGACACCTACTACGTGCGTGCTAAGCAGGTGGCGTACCGCGCAGATGATTACGTACGTGAAAAACCGTGGCAGGGCGTGGGCATTGGTGCCGCTGCTGGTCTGGTCTTAGGCCTGCTGCTGCGTCGTTAATACCGTAACATGCTTCTCAACGCGGGCGCTGTCTTAAGGGCAGCGCCCGCTGTTTTTTCTCTCTTCCTCACGCCTTACCGATTTACATCAAAAATCCTGCCTCTGCGTTTCCGTATACTGGTCCGTATTCTTGATACCGGACAAACTTATGTCAGCAAGCTCCTTCAACCGACGCTGGGCGGACGTTATCCTCGAAACGCTGGTACGGCACGGGGTCAGACACGTCTGCATCGCCCCAGGCTCCCGCTCGACGCCGCTCACCCTGGCGGCTGCGCAGAATAAAGCGTTTATTTACCATACCCATTTCGACGAACGCGGCTTAGGCCATCTGGCGCTTGGCGTGGCAAAGGCCAGCCAGCAGCCGGTAGCAGTAATTGTCACCTCCGGGACAGCGGTAGCGAACCTCTATCCGGCGCTCATCGAAGCCGGACTGACCGGTGAAAAGCTGATCCTGCTCACCGCCGACCGTCCTCCGGAGCTTATCGACTGCGGAGCCAATCAGGCTATTCGCCAGCCGGGCATCTTTGGCTCGCATCCGGCACAGACGGTCTCGCTGCCGCGCCCGGCACGGGAGATCCCGGCGCGTTGGTTAGTCTCCACGCTGGATAACGCGCTGGGATCGCTGCACGGCGGCGCAGTGCATATCAACTGTCCCTTTGCCGAGCCGCTCTACGGCGAGCTGGATGATTCTGGCCTTGAGTGGCAGAGCGCGCTGGGCAGCTGGTGGCAGGGCGATCTCCCCTGGCTGCGGGCGGATATTCGTCGCGAGAGCGAGAAGCAGCGCGACTGGTTCTTCTGGCGGCAGAAGCGCGGCGTTGTGGTGGCCGGGCGGATGAGCGCCGCCGAGGGCAAACGGGTGGCCGTGTGGGCGCAGATGCTCGGCTGGCCCCTGATTAGCGACGTGCTCTCCCAGACCGGGCAGCCGCTCCCCTGCGCCGATCTCTGGCTGGGCAACGCCAGCGCGGTGAGCGAGCTGGCTCAGGCGCAGATTGTCATTCAGCTGGGCAGCAGCCTGACCGGAAAACGGCTGCTGCAGTGGCAGGCAACCTGCACGCCGGATGAGTACTGGCTGGTGGATAATATTCCCGGCCGCCTCGATCCAGCGCACCATCGCGGGCGGCGGCTGATATCCGGCGTCGGCGAGTGGCTGGCGCTGCACCCGGCCGAAAAGCGTCATCCGTGGTATACCGCGATCCCCTCCCTGGCGGATCGGGCGTGGCAGGCGGTAACAGCTCAGGGCGAAACCTTTGGCGAAGCGCAGCTGGCCCACCGTCTGGCGGAGTTTCTGCCGGATCAGGGGCAGCTCTTTCTGGGCAACAGCCTGGTGGTGCGCCTGGTAGATGCCCTTGGGCAGCTGCCAGCGGGCTATCCGGTGTACAGCAATCGCGGTGCCAGCGGCATCGACGGTTTGCTCTCTACTGCTGCCGGGGTACAGCGGGCCACTGCAAGGCCGACGCTGGCGCTGGTAGGCGATCTCTCTGCACTCTATGACCTTAACGCGCTGGCGCTGCTGCGTCGGGTCTCCGCGCCCTTTGTGCTAATCGTGGTGAACAACAACGGCGGGCAGATCTTCTCCCTGCTGCCGACTCCGCAGGCTGAGCGGGAGCAGTTCTACCTGATGCCGCAGAACGTCCACTTCGATCATGCGGCCGCGATGTTCGACCTGGCCTACCATCGCCCTGAAAGCTGGGCCGAGCTGACGGCGGCGCTGACGGCAGCCTGGCGCACGCCACAGGCAACCCTTATCGAGCTGGTGGTCGATCCGCAGGCGGGAGCGCAAACCTTACAGCAGCTGCTTGCCGAGGTGAGCCAGCTATGATCCTGCACGCGGTGGCCAAAGCGGGCGAGGCCGGGCGGCCCTGGCTGGTGTTCCTGCACGGTTTTGCCGGTGATAGCCAGGAGTGGATGGCAGTAGGGGAGCGCTTTTCCCGCTATCCACGACTCTATATCGATCTTCCCGGTCACGGTGCTTCATCGACGGTTTTAGCCCGTAGCTTTAACGACGTGTGTTTACAGCTAAGCGCTACCCTTTTTAGTTACAACATACTAAATCACTGGCTGGTAGGTTACTCCCTCGGGGGCCGCATCGCCATGAACTATTGCTGTCAAAATCCTGTCGGGCTAAAGGGATTGGTCGTAGAAGGCAGTCATCCAGGGCTTACCGTCGCCACCGCCCGTGAGGCGCGCTGGCTTTCCGATGCCCGCTGGGCGCAGCGCTTTCGTCATGAACCCCTTGCCGAGGTTTTTGATGACTGGTATCGGCAGCCGGTTTTTGCCGGGCTGAGTGCTGAACAGCGGTGTGAGCTGGTGGCAATAAGATGCGACAACAGCGGTGCGGCGCTGGCCGCCATGCTCGAAGCCACCTCTCTGGCGGGGCAGCCCGATCTTCGTCCGGATCTGCGCCGGTGCGACATTCCCTTTTACTACCTGTGTGGCGAACACGACCACAAATTTCGCGCCCTTGGTGCAGAACTTGCGGCGCCTTGCCTGTTGATTAACGATGCCGGGCACAATGCCCACCGGGAGAACCCCGGCGGGACGGCGGCCTGTCTGGCGCAGATTTTGCGCGACTGATTAAGGAACTCTGATGATCTACCCCGATGAATCCATGCTTTACGCTCCGGTTGAGTGGCAGGACTGCTCCGAAGGTTACCGCGACATTCGCTACCAAAAATCCACCGACGGCATTGCCAAAATCACCATTAACCGTCCGCAGGTACGCAATGCGTTCCGTCCCCTGACGGTGAAAGAGATGCTTCAGGCGCTGGCGGATGCCCGCTACGATGATGCGATTGGGGTTATTATCCTCACCGGCGAAGGCGAAAAAGCCTTCTGCGCCGGGGGCGACCAGAAGGTGCGCGGCGACTACGGCGGCTATCAGGATGACTCCGGCGTGCACCATCTTAACGTGCTCGACTTCCAGCGGCAGATCCGTACCTGCCCGAAACCGGTGGTGGCGATGGTGGCAGGCTACGCCATTGGCGGCGGCCACGTCCTGCATATGATGTGCGATCTGACCGTTGCGGCAGAGAACGCGGTGTTCGGTCAGACCGGTCCTAAGGTCGGCTCTTTCGACGGCGGCTGGGGCGCGGCCTATATGGCCCGCATCGTCGGACAGAAAAAAGCGCGTGAAATCTGGTTCCTCTGCCGTCAGTACGACGCGCAGCAGGCACTGGATATGGGGCTGGTCAACACCGTGGTGCCGGTTGCCGAGCTGGAAAAAGAGACCGTGCGCTGGTGTCGGGAGATGCTGCAAAACAGCCCGATGGCATTGCGCTGTCTGAAAGCGGCGCTCAACGCCGACTGCGATGGTCAGGCGGGCCTGCAAGAGCTGGCAGGCAACGCTACGATGCTCTTCTACATGACCGAAGAGGGGCAGGAGGGGCGCAACGCGTTTAACGAGAAACGTCAGCCGGACTTCAGCAAATTTAAACGGAACCCGTAATGCGTCGGGCACAGGTTTACCGCTGGCAGATCCCGATGGACGCGGGGATTGTGCTGCGCGAGCGGCGGCTGAAAACCCGTGAGGGTCTCTATCTCTGCCTGGGTGACGGCAGCCGCGAAGGGTGGGGCGAGATTTCGCCCCTTCCAGGGTTTAGTCCTGAAAGCCGGGACGACGCAGAGAGTGCCCTGCTGGCCTGGGTCGATCGCTGGCTGGAGGGTGAGGATATGCTCCCGGCGATGCCGTCGGTGGCCTTTGGCATAAGCTGCGCACAGGCGGAGCTGGCCGGGACGCTACCCGAAGCTGCAGATTACCGCGCTGCGCCGCTCTGTACCGGCGACCCTGACGAGCTGGTGCTACAGCTGGCTGCCATGCCCGGCGAGAAAGTTGCAAAGGTGAAAGTGGGACTCTATGAAGCGGTCCGTGACGGCATGGTGGTCAATCTCCTGCTGGAGGCGGTTCCCGATCTCCAGCTGCGGCTGGACGCCAACCGCGCCTGGACTCCGCAAAAGGCGCAGCAGTTTGCGAAGTATGTCCATCCTGACTATCGCTCGCGTATCGCCTTTCTTGAGGAGCCGTGCCGCACCCGTGCCGACTCACTGGATTTTGCCCGGGATACCGGGATTGCCATCGCCTGGGATGAGAGCCTGCGCGACGCTGATTTCTCCCTGGCCGCCGAAGCGGGCGTAAAAGCGGTGGTGATTAAGCCCATGCTCACCGGCGCGCTGGAGAAGGTTTGCGAGCAGGTGCAGGCTGCTCATGCGCTGGGCATCACGGCGGTAATCAGCTCCTCTATTGAATCCAGCCTCGGCCTGACCCAGCTGGCGCGGATTGCCGCCAGGCTGACACCGCAGACTCTGCCGGGGCTTGATACTCTTAGCCTGATGCAGGCGCAGCAGGTTCGCCGCTGGCCGGGCAGCACTCTGCCGTACATTGATATTACCGCTCTGGAGCCGTTGCGATGACCTTTTCCGACTGGCCCTGGCGTCACTGGCGGGCGCAGCGGGGTGACGACGCTGCCGTGCGTTTGAATAGCGAAACCCTCAGCTGGCGTGCGCTCTGCACGCGCATTGATGCTCTGGCGGCGGGTTTTGCCCGACAGCACGTTCGGCCTGAAGAGGGCGTTCTGCTGCGTGGGGGCAACTCACCGCAGACGCTGCTGGCATGGCTGGCGCTGCTCCAGTGCGGAGCGCGGGTATTGCATATTAACCCCCAACTGCCTGATTCGCTGCTGGCGGTGCTGCTGCCACCGCTTTCGTTACAACATACAGTGAGCGTTAATAACAGCTGGCGCGGCGTCGGGTTTCCGACACTGGCAATGCGTGAAGCAGAGGGTGATTATGCTGCCTGCTGGCAGCCGCAGCGGCTGACGTCCATGACCCTCACCTCCGGTTCAACCGGCCTGCCCAAAGCGGCAGTACACACCGCAGCCGCGCACCTGGCCAGCGCGCAGGGTGTGCTGTCTCTGCTTCCCTATGGCCAGGAGGATGACTGGCTGCTCTCGCTGCCGCTTTTTCACGTCTCTGGGCAGGGGATCCTGTGGCGCTGGCTGCTGGCAGGCGGGCGGCTGACGGTGCGCGACAAACAACCTCTGACCCAGGCGCTGGAGGGATGCACCCACGCTTCGCTGGTGCCGACCCAGCTCTGGCGACTGCTTAATGAGGAGGCCTGCGTAAGCCTGAAGGCGGTATTACTGGGAGGAGCGGCCATTCCGGTTGAGCTGACCACCCGTGCCAGTGAACAGGGGATCCGCACCTGGTGCGGCTACGGGCTGACAGAGTTCGCCTCCACGGTGTGCGCAAAAATCGCCGACGGCGAGCCGGACGTCGGTCAGCCGCTGCCGGGGCGGGAGGTGCGGATCGTCAACGGCGAAGTGTGGCTGCGCGGCAAGAGCATGGCCGCAGGCTACTGGCGTCACGGTGAGCTTATCCCGCTGGTCAATGATGAAGGCTGGTTTGCTACCCGCGATCGCGGCGTTTTGAACCACGGACGGCTAAGCGTACTCGGGCGGATGGATAATCTCTTCTTCAGCGGCGGGGAGGGGATCCAACCTGAGGAGGTGGAGCGGGTCATTGTCGCCCATCCTCATGTGCAGCAGGCTTTTGTGGTCCCGCTGGCCGATCGCGAATTTGGTCAGCGTCCGGTTGCCGTGGTGGCATGCGACAGCGGCTTTGCTATCGACTCGCTGGCGGAGTGGGTCAACGGCAAGCTGGCCCGGTTCCAGCAGCCGTTGCACTGGCTAGCCCTGCCTGAGAGCTTCAACCAGGGCGGCATTAAGATCGCCCGCCGGTCGCTGATCGGCTGGGTTCAGCAGACCCTGCGCGGCGGATAGCGCTTTCCCTGCGCCGCTAAACCGTGTAAAACACTTTTCGCCCATCGGCCAGCAAGAAAGACTTGTACACTGTGCCGGTTTTGGGCGTATTACATTTTTTGTATGGAAAAGGGCAATGGATAAAAGAATTTTGTGGGGAGTAGCCAGCCTGATGCTGGTATCGGCATCGGCCAGCGCGCTGAGCCTCAGCGGTCAGGCCGGGGAGCACTACACCAACCTGGCGGCCGGATTTGGCACGGAAACCAGCGGCCTGGCGCTGAGCGGCAACTGGACGCACAGCGATGACGACGGCGACGCCGCCGGCCTGGGACTGGGTCTTAATATTCCGCTCGGGCCGCTGCTGGCGACCGTCGGCGGTAAAGGCATCTATACCAATCCGAACGACGGCGACGAAGGCTATGCCGCCGCGGTTGGCGGCGGCCTGCAGTGGCCGATTGGCGACAGCTTCCGCCTGTTTGGCGAGTACTACTACTCTCCGGACTCGCTCTCCAGCGGTATCGACAGCTATCAGGAAGCCAACGCCGGTGCGCGCTGGACTATCATGCGTCCGCTGAGTATTGAAGCGGGCTATCGTTACCTGAACCTGGCGGGTAAAGACGGTAACCGCGACAATGCGCTTGCCGATGGTCCCTACGTTGGGGTTAACGCCAGCTTCTAATCCTCCGGCGCGGCACTCTGCCGCGCCTTTTCCCCTGCTTAATCCTGCCGCCATTTACCTCTCCATGCGTTATAGTACTCCGACAACAGGTTAGGGAGAGTACGGAGCTAACGATGATAAATGTGGAAATGCTGTCTACCGGCGATGAAGTCCTGCACGGCCAGATTGTTGATACTAATGCCGCCTGGCTTGCCGATCTGTTTTTCACTGAAGGGTTACCGCTGACGCGCCGCAATACCGTAGGCGACAGCCTTAACGATCTGGTCGCCATCCTGCGTGAGCGTAGCGAACATGCCGACGTTCTGATCGTGAACGGCGGCCTGGGTCCGACCAGCGACGATCTCAGCGCGCTGGCGGCGGCTACCGCTGCGGGCGAAGAGCTGGTCCTGCATGAGGAGTGGCTGAGCCAGATGGAGCGCTTCTTTACCGAGCGTGGACGCGTAATGGCACCCAGCAACCGCAAGCAGGCGGAGATCCCGGCCAGCGCGGAGCTGATCGATAACCCGGTAGGTACCGCCTGTGGCTTTGCCGTCAAGCTCAACCGCTGCCTGATGTTCTTTACGCCGGGCGTCCCCTCCGAGTTCAAAGTGATGGTGCAACAGAAGATCCTGCCGCGCCTGCGGCAGCGCTTCAGCCTGCCGTTACCGCCGGTCTGCCTGCGCCTGACCACCTTTGGCCGCTCTGAGAGCGACCTGGCCCAGAGTCTCGATCATCTTCAGCTGCCGGAGGGGGTAGTGATGGGCTACCGCTCATCCATGCCGATTATTGAACTCAAGCTGACCGGCCCGGCGGAGCAGCGCGAAGCCATGGAGGCGCTGTGGCCTGAGGTGCAGCGCGTCGCCGGTGAGAGCCTGATCTTTGAAGGTACCCAGGGGCTACCAGCGCTGCTGGCGGAGAAGATGCGTGAGAAACAGCTCAGCCTGACCGTCAGCGAGCAGTTTACCGGCGGCCTGCTGGCGCTGCAGCTCTCCCGCGCTTCTGCACCGCTGCTGGTGAGTGAGGTGCTGCCGTTCCAGGCCGATACGCTGGAGCAGACCGCGCGCTGGGCAGCTGGGCTGCGCGATCGGCATCTGGCCGGGCTGGCCCTGACCGTCGGTGGACTGGACGAGGAGCATATTAACTTTGCCCTCGCCACGCCGCAGGGCACCCACGCGCTACGGGTTAAGTTCGCCACCGGACGCCACGGCGTGGCGGTGCGCCAGGAAGTGTGTGCGATGATGGCCCTGAACATGCTGCGCCGCTGGCTCAGTGGTAAAGATGTCGCCAGCGAGCACGGCTGGGTCAACGTCGTCGACTCCCTGTTTGTTAACTAATCCGGCCTGTTAGCTACTCTGCCAGCGCCTGCGCCAGCAGAGTAATGGGATGTTCACAGCGTTTGGTGGTGGACATCTCTATCTGCCATTTACAGGTTTCGCAGTCGGTCACCACGATATCTGCGCCGCTCGCCTCAATCTGGCGAAACAGCGGGGCACCAATTGCCTGCGAGGTGGGATAGTTCTCGGCTTTGAAACCGTAGGTTCCCGCAATGCCGCAGCATTGAGAGTCCAGTACGATCACGTTCACCCCCGGAATTTTTCGCAGCAGTTCCAGGCTGTAGAGCGTCCAGCCCATCTTCTCCATATGGCATGGCGTATGGTAGGCCACCGTCAACGGTAGCGTTCGCAGCGGCAGGGTACGTCCTTCGTCCAGCCTGCGCCACAGCCAGCGCGTGGCAAGGTCGATATGCGGCCGTAGTGGGGCATTGGGCAGATCCAGCAGGTGCGGATACTCATCGCGCAGCGTGAAGGTACAGGTTGATGAAGTTGCTATCGTTGTCAGCCCGTTATCGACAATCGCCCGCTCCAGGGCTCGCAGGTTTACCGTCGCCTGCTTTTTAGCTTTGTCATAGAAGCCGTTTGCCATCAGCGGCACGCCGCAGCATCGCTCCTTATCCAGCAACTGCACGCCGATCCCCAGCGCGTTAGCCACCTTCACAACATCTTTCCCTAACTGGGGGGAGTTGTAATTCACATAGCAGCCGTGAAAAAAGGCCACCTGCTCAGGGTAGGCCGCCTGACACTCGGCCTGCCGGCGATACCACTGGCGAAAGGTGCCCCGGGCATATTTGGGCAGCGTCCGGCGACGATCAATATGCAGTATCTTGTCGAGCAGCTGGCGCACCGGTTTGAGTCCCGTGGTGGCATTCACCAGCGGTGCGATCGGGGAAGAGAGCGCGCCGAGCAGATCGGTGTGGCTGAGCAGGGTATTGCGCAGCCCGTTTTTAGGTTGGGCGTACTGCGCGCGGGCGCGCTGAATAATATCGCCAATGTTGACCCCGGAAGGGCAGGCGGTTTCACAGCGTTTACAGTTAGTACAGTAGCTTAGCAACGCGTCAAACAGGGCCGGATCCTTTAGCCGCAGGCGCTCCCCGTCTGGGCCAGCCTGTTTGGGGCCGCTGTAGGCCGGGTTCACCTGGCTTACCGGGCAGGCGGTGGTGCAGACGGTGCACTTTATACAGCTCTCAAATTGCGTCATGCTCATTGCAGATCCTCCCTGGCGCAGATCTGCCGCGCCGCGTGTAATGCGGTTACGGCACAGACTCCGCCGCCGCATCCCTGGGTGATGGCATCGAAACCGCCCAGCACCGAACCGGCAACGTAGAGATTTTCAAGCCGTTCGCCGTTTAGCCAGCCGCGCAGCGTATGGTCGGTACGTACGCCAGCATGCTGCCACGGTTGGGCAGCAAACAGATCGTCGCGAGTCCAGCGGCCTCTCTCAGGCTGCTGGACCTCTAACCCCAGCACCGCCTCGCGAATACCCTGGCGTTCGGCAATCAAGCCATTGCTGAAGAAGCTGCCGC
This sequence comes from Pseudescherichia sp., assembly GCA_039594205.1. Classification (GTDB taxonomy): domain Bacteria; phylum Pseudomonadota; class Gammaproteobacteria; order Enterobacterales; family Enterobacteriaceae; genus Pseudescherichia. The sequence continues at coordinate 14,869 of JBCNNW010000075.1, forward strand.
TGGCCAGCACCACATGACGCGGACGCAGGGGAATATCCTCATGCCTGCGCGTCCACAATGCGCTGATCCGGCCCGCGCTAACGGTGGTGTTCAGCACCTCATCGCCCGGCAGCCAGACGCCACCGTTTTTAATAAAATGCCGCTGGAGCAGCGTCTGCATCCGCATACCGAATACCGACGGGGGAAGCGTAGGCAGGAGCTGCACTTTGCCGGGTAATGCCTCATTCAGGCGGGTCCAGACGCGACTATCCGTCAGGCCAAAGCAGGCAGGCAGCCAGAGCGCATCATGCTCCAGGCTCAAAGCATGGAGCGCGTCGCAGAGTGGGGTGAACTGCACGTCATCGTCGAGCACCCGGGCGATAGTGACGGCGCGGAACTCGCTCGGGTTGTCACGCAGAGTGTCGAGGGCAGGGAGAGTAATTTCATGGGCGGTAGCGGTAACGCCCAGCCTGCGCAGCCCAGCGGCGGCAAGCGCTGGCTGAAAGTCGAGGAAGCCTTCAATGCCGATAATGCCAATATGTACGCCTGGCGATGGCGCAACCGGTACCTCCTGCGGGCTAAGCCAGGCCGGGCGCAGCCTGCCCAGCGGCGTTACGCGGACATGGGACTTTTCCGGGTGGCCCTGCATCTCCAGGCCACAGTCGGCCAGCAGGCGCTGGGCTTCCTGCGCATAGTCGATGACCCGCTCAGGCCCCAGCAGCGCGTAGGGGTGCTGGGGGGCAAGTTCTGCCAGCTTCGCCAGCCCGGCGTTGAAATCCGCCACCGCCTCGCCGCCAGGCAGGTGGGAGAGCAGATCCAGCGAGCCAGAGGAGAAGCTGAGCGCGCTCCGTCCCCGACTAACAATGGCAACGCGTTGGCCGCGTTCCGTGAGCGTTATGCCGCAGAGTAAACCTGCCAGCCCGCCGCCGATAATCACCGTATCAAAGTTCATCCTGCTCCTCCTTTTCCAGCCCGCACAGCCCCATGTAGACCCAACGGGTAAACTCGCTCTCCCGTAGCGCATCACCCCAGGCAACGGGTTGGATGCCTTTCCAGCGCTCGTTAAGAAACTGCGACAGCTGGCTGAGAGTCCGCGCCTCATTAGTAGTTGTGAGTCGGTTAAGCAGCCCCGCGGCCCGGCAGGCGCACAGTTCGCCCTGGCAGGTGCCCATTCCGACGCGAGTTCGGCGGCGCAGATCGAGCAGAGAGCGCACGTTAAGATGTTCAACCGCATACTGCACCTCCCCGGCGGTGACGGCCTCGCACTCGCACACCAGGCTGCGGCTGTGGCGCGTCTCCTCAGGCCAGGCCGAGACGCGGTCACCGTGGCGATAGAGGGCCGAGCCGCGCAGCGGGGCGGGGAGTGAGAGGGTCTTCCGTACCGCATCGATCGGCTCCCGTGAGCCAGGCAGCGGATCGCGGGCGGTAGTGCAGGGGGCGCTATGGTTAAGCTTGCGGCACACGACGTCGGTAGCCCACTCGGCCATCAGGCGATAGGTCATCAGCTTCCCGCCGGTAATAGTGATAAACCCCTCCAGCCCGTCGCGTTGAGCATGATCGAGCAGCACAATGCCGCGGCTGACGCTGCGCCCGGTCGGATCATCATCGCTTGCCACCAGCGGGCGCACCCCGGCATAGGCGCGCAGGATGCGCGTTCTGCCCATTATGGGAGCCAGCCTCTCACCCTCACGCAGCAGAATATCGACCTCTTCAGGCGTGACTCGGTTGGCGTCGATCTCGCTATAGTCAATGCGGGTTGAGGTAGTACCAATTAAAGAAATGGTATCGCCGGGCACCAGAATGTCAGCATCGGCAGGTTTACGGCAGCGGTTGATCACATGTTGATTAATGCGGTGATCGAGGATCAGCAGCGAACCTTTCGCCGGGAACATACGAATGGATAAGTCGGCGTATTCAGCGATGCGCTGCCCCCAGATACCCGCCGCATTGACCACGACGCTGGCATACCGTTCGCTGTGCTCACGATAGTGGTTATTAAAGAGCCGCACCCCACACACGCGATCTCCCCGACGAATCAGGCCGGTGACCTCATAGCCCGTCAGGATACGCGCCCCATGCTCCTGGGCATCCAGCATATTAGCCGCCGTGAGTCGAAAAGGATCGACGGTGCCGTCCGGCACCTTAACCGCGCCAATCAGTGCCGGGTTGACGGCAGGCTCCAGCCGACGAGCAAAAAGAGGATCGATGGCTTCGGCATCAATACCCGCCGAGATACAGGCGGTAATAAAGGTGTGCTGGAACGCGAGATCGTCTTCGGGAAGGGTAATGAACAGCCCGTCGGTGGGTTCAACACAGTGGCGGGCGATGCGTTTGAGGATCTGGTTTTCGGCAATGCACTCGCGGGCGGATTCGTTATCGGTAACCGCATAGCGTGCGCCGCTGTGCAGCAGGCCGTGATTACGCCCGGTGGCGCCGGTAGCAATGTCATGGCGCTCGACCAGCACAACGTTTAGCCCGCGCAGGGCGCAGTCGCGTGCGATACCCGCCCCGGTGGCGCCGCCGCCAATGATAATCACATCGCTATAGTGAGGATCGTGAATAGCCACTCTCTGCCCTCATGTTCGTTTTTTTATCATTTAGCCATGGCGGAGCGATTTTTTGTTTTATTTCGAACACTAGCGAGCGTGATTCGAAAATAAATTTGTGGGGTAATGCGCTTTATTGCGCATTCTGTCATATTTCTGTAACAATCTGTGCGGGGATTCACAGTAACAATTACCGATATTACTTAACATCGCCGCCTCGCTGGAGTGGTGAGGCACTTAAACCCTATAAATTTAATACTTGGCCACGGAGGCTACATGCTCAGTATCTTTAAACCAGCGCCACATCAGGCGCGCCTGGGACAGGCAGAAATCGATCCCCTATACCGCCGTTTACGCTGGCAAATCTTTATTGGCATCTTCTTTGGCTACGCGGCTTACTACCTGGTGCGTAAAAACTTTGCCCTTGCCATGCCCTATCTGGTGGAGCAGGGCTTTTCGCGGGGCGATCTCGGATTCGCGCTGTCGGGCATCTCCATTGCCTACGGTTTCTCGAAGTTCATTATGGGTTCGGTATCGGATCGCTCTAACCCGCGGGTTTTCCTCCCTGCCGGTCTGATTCTGGCGGCGGCGGTGATGCTGTTTATGGGCTTTGTGCCCTGGGCGACATCGAGCATTGCCGTGATGTTTGTCCTGCTCTTCCTGTGCGGTTGGTTCCAGGGGATGGGATGGCCGCCGTGCGGGCGTACCATGGTCCACTGGTGGTCGCAGAAAGAGCGCGGCGGTATTGTTTCGGTGTGGAACTGCGCGCACAACGTGGGCGGCGGTATCCCACCTCTGCTGTTCCTGCTGGGGATGGCCTGGTTTAACGACTGGAAAGCCGCGCTCTATATGCCGGCGTTCGGTGCGATTGTGGTGGCAATCATTGCCTTTGCGCTGATGCGCGATACGCCGCAGTCCCAGGGTCTGCCGCCTATTGAAGAGTACAAGAATGACTATCCGGATGACTACAGCGAGCAGCACGAAGAGGAGCTGACCGCTAAACAGATCTTCATGAAGTATGTCCTGCCTAACAAGCTGCTGTGGTACATCGCCGTGGCAAACGTCTTTGTCTATCTGCTGCGTTACGGCATCCTCGACTGGTCGCCAACCTACCTGCGGGAGGTGAAGCATTTTGCGCTGGATAAATCCTCCTGGGCCTACTTCCTCTATGAGTATGCGGGGATCCCTGGCACGCTGCTGTGCGGCTGGATGTCGGATAAGGTGTTTAAAGGTAACCGTGGCGCGACGGGCGTCTTCTTTATGACGCTGGTAACCATCGCTACCGTGGTGTACTGGCTCAACCCGGCGGGTAACCCAGGGGTGGATATGGCCTGCATGATTGTTATCGGCTTCCTGATCTATGGCCCGGTGATGCTGATTGGTCTGCATGCCCTGGAGCTGGCACCGAAAAAAGCAGCAGGTACGGCGGCGGGCTTTACCGGCCTGTTTGGTTATCTGGGCGGTTCGGTGGCGGCGAGTGCCATCGTAGGCTATACCGTGGACTTCTTCGGCTGGGACGGTGGTTTTATGGTGATGATCGGCGGAAGCGTGCTGGCGGTATTGCTGCTGACGGTGGTGATGTTTGGTGAGAAACGGCACCATGCGGAGATGCTGGCGCGTCGTTAATAAGTACTAAAATAGAAAAGGGCCGCAAGGCCCTTTTTTTATATCCAGGAAACAGGTAAGGTTGCAGTAGCATTTAGTTCTTATTAATCATATAAAATCAATAGATTATGTTGATGATCCGCGCAGCGATCCTGGATGACCCAGTGCGACTCTCTGTTTACCTTTTTTCACTATTTAACGCTAAATATTGCTGTTAACGTCGAATAATAATTTATTTACATGTACGGCGGCGTGAAAAAATAAGCGTCGGACTGTATGTTGAAAGTATTCACTATCGCCATATAATCGTTCTTATTATCAGTGCGGCTTATGAAATAAGGATCGAACGGCACTCTACGGACAGTTTTAAAAGATATGAGTAAAGATACGATGGGATATCGGCTATACGGTTACGTAATAGGCAAAGAAATTCACTTCGAAATTGAAAACCGAAGGCTCTATCGCCTGCCGCAGGGACGCGCCGATAAATCGTTTATCTTTGGCTCGGTATTATTTAACCATACGATGCTGCATCTTTTTGTTTATCTATTACAGCATGGCCGTCAGACGACGGTGCCGCGCGAGGAGCTGCTGCGCGTGGTGTGGGAAGAGAACGATCTGGTGCCATCGAGCCAGCGCCTGTGGCAGGTATTAAAGAACCTTAACCGCCGACTCAGCCTGCTGGGATTACCCGATGATTTTATCGTCAACGTCAGGGGAAGCGGCTATATGATTAACTATGTTGATATTACGCCAATCTATTACAGAGTCAGTGAACTCCAGCGCTGCCCTGAGAAAATAATGGAGAGTTAGCTATTCCGGCGTGAGTGATGTCAACCCGGAAATTTATCCCTGAACATGTGTGTGCTCAGGGATTTTTTATATTTGCCGGTCGCCAACTACAGGTCGAGTTCAATATCGCCCATGGCCCGACAGCAGCAGGGGAGGATCTCCCCGGCCTGGATAAAGGCCAACGGCTCGGTGAGCCACTCAACCTGACCAGCAATCAGCCGGGTGCGGCAGGAGCCGCAGTAGCCCTCCCGGCACTGATACTCTACGTTAACCTTGTGGAACTCTAACGCCGCCAGCAGCGACGGATGTTCATCCTGGCACAGCAGCTGTGCGCCAGAGATGCGCAGCGTCACCGCACCCATCAGAGCTGGAAGTCACTAAGATCGTCGGTGTTCACTTCCGAATCGATCTGCCCGACCAGATAGGAGCTTACCTCAACCTCCTGCGGCGCGACCTGCACATTGTCAGAGACCAGCCAGGTGTTGATCCACGGGATCGGGTTGGAACGGGTTTTAAACGGCAGATCCAGACCCACCGCCTGCATGCGGATATTGGTGATGTACTCGACGTACTGGCAGAGAATATCTTTGTTCAGGCCGATCATCGAGCCGCCCTGGAAGAGATACTCTGCCCACTCTTTCTCCTGCACTGCCGCCTGCACGAAGAGATCGTAAGAGGCCTGCTTGCACTCCTCAGCAATTTCCGCCATCTCCGGATCGTCTACGCCGCTGCGCAGCAGGTTCAGCATATGCTGGGTACCGGTCAGGTGCAGGGCTTCGTCACGGGCAATCAGACGGATGATCTTGGCGTTGCCTTCCATCAGTTCGCGTTCGGCGAAGGCGAAGGAGCAGGCAAAGCTGACATAGAAGCGGATCGCTTCCAGCGCGTTAACGCTCATCAGGCAGAGGTAGAGCTTCTTCTTCAGCTCGCGCAGGTTCACGGTCACGGTCTGGCCGTTGACGGTATGCGTCCCTTCGCCCAGCAGATGCCAGTAGCTGGTCAGCTGGATCAGGTCGTCATAGAAGTGGGAGATACCCTCCGCACGCTTGAGGATCTGCTCGTTGGTGACGATATCATCGAAGACGATCGCCGGATCGTTAACGATGTTACGGATGATATGGGTGTAGGAGCGCGAGTGGATGGTCTCGGAGAACGCCCAGGTTTCAACCCAGGTTTCCAGCTCAGGGATAGAGATCAGCGGCAGCAGCGCCACGTTTGGACTGCGGCCCTGAATAGAGTCCAGCAGCGTCTGATACTTCAGGTTGCTGAGGAAGATGTGCTTTTCATGCTCCGGCAGCGCCTGGAAGTCGATGCGATCCCGCGAGACGTCAACCTCTTCCGGACGCCAGAAGAAGGAGAGCTGCTTTTCAATCAGCTTTTCAAAGATGTCATATTTTTGCTGATCGTAGCGGGCGACGTTGACCGACTGGCCGAAAAACATCGGCTCTTTTAGCTGATCGTTCTTCGTCTGTGAAAAGGTGGTGTATGCCATGGGAGTGTTTCCTGTCCTGCTAGTATACGCCGGGTGGCGCTTCGCTTACCCGGCCTACAAAACCTGATCTGTAGGCCCGGCAAGCTTTGCGCCGCCGGGCGATTCATCAAATCTTACATGCGCCGCTTTCGCAGCCGTCGTCCTGAATAGATGGCACCATGTCATCCTGCGCATCTTCCGCACCGTCACGGGTGTTTTGATAGTACAGAGTCTTGACGCCAAACTTATAGGCAGTGAGCAGATCCTTCAGCAGCTGCTGCATCGGCACTTTGCCAGACGGGAAGCGGGACGGATCGTAGTTGGTGTTCGCAGAGATCGACTGGTCGATAAACTTCTGCATGATGCCCACCAGCTGCAGGTAACCGTCGTTGTTTGGCATCTCCCACAGCAGCTCATAGTTGTTTTTCAGGTGCTCATAGTCCGGCACCACCTGGCGCAGGATGCCATCTTTCGACGCTTTGATGCTCACGTGGCCGCGCGGCGGCTCAATGCCGTTGGTGGCGTTAGAGATCTGCGATGAGGTCTCAGAC
>JBCNNW010000076.1:0-21562 GCA_039594205.1 Pseudescherichia sp.
CGCACTGCCCGTCTGTCCGGCGGCAGCGAGCAGCATCCCGCCGTAATCAGCGAAGCTGTCCGGGGACTGCGGCGCCGGGTCCGGCATATCCGCCGGGGTGAGCCAGCCTGCCGCCCGGGCGGCGGGCAGGCCGTTGATAATCACATCCGGCGAGCCGGTGACGATGTTCCCCGCCGGCGACGGCGGAAAGAGCCTGTCCCCCAGCTCCGCCGCCGCCTGCGTGATGTCATCCGTGACACCGGCCAGGTTCGCCAGGGCGCCGGCGATGATGCCGCTTAACACGCAGCCGGAGCCGATGGCGGCCACCCCTGCGGCCGCCGCGCCGGTACCCAGCAGCGGGGCGGCCACGGTGGCAGCGGCGGCGACGGCCGAGCCGGCGACGGCATACGCCACGCCCTCCGCCATAATGCCGGTAATATCGGCGAAGACGGAGGAGTGAATAATCTCATCGCCCTGCCGGGCCGCGTGGTTGTCGATCATGATTCAGACGTCCGGGTGCTATTCAGCGTCAGGGTCTGTTTCAGGGCGTCCCAACGCTCGCCATCTTCGTCAGTGAACGGACGCAGCGCAGAGAGGGTAAAAATCATCAGGACAGGTTTATCCGGTACCTGGACGGCGAGCTGCCGCTGCCACAGGCGCTGCCCGCTACGCTCAAATGTGGTTTCGACTTCTGTCGCAGGGATATTGCTATCCGCCCCTGCGGTTACGCGCTGAAAGTCACTCTGGGTGAGCTCTTCCATTTGCGTACCCAGCATGTCCCGCTGGCGCTGAAATTCTTTTTCGGCATCGCTGCCTTCAGGAATAGCGCCCCGACTGACCACCACGGATAAACCGCTTTCGTCATCGCGCAAAATAGTCATACTGGTGTCCTGCCAGGCAGCGGGAAAAAGGGAAAAGGTTCCCTCTTGCAAGGTATATCTCATCATTCAGGCATTACTCCTGCGCCAGTAATAAAACCCACCTTATTTAATATCGATGCAGTGTATGCAAAGGCGAGAGATTTATTACTCTTTCAGCTAATAACGATCGATTAACATTTAATGGATGTGTAAATGATAAAAAATGCACCTGCACTTTACCCGCTATACTTTTTTGCGTTTTACCTTAAAATGCTATCGCTTTTTATTATTCATTCACCCCCTAAATGATTTTGGCTATTACAGGGGGTGTTAATATGAATGATGTTATTAATAACCCTTGTAAGAGGCTATGGCTTTCCCGCCTGAGATTACCGAGTCAAAACATATTTATCTGGCGCGTAATAATTACCGCTCACTGGCGCTTTAATAAGATGCCACTTCATTTTCACTCCATCAAGCTCAAGTGCCGCACGGCCATTCTTACCCCCAAATGATGAATCAAATTTAATCTCTGCCTTCCCATTCTTGACTAAACCATGAATGTTATTCTCTTCATCCCCGGGGCAGTCAATGCGATTTCCGGCTTGCGTGATATAGCAATAGGTTCCGGTCAAGACATTCCCCGTCTGATTTAATGATAAATTCAACGTAGATTGCCCTGCATCTTCCCCCTCCCAACGACCGGTAAAATTGCTTTCAGCATTTGCCTTTATCTCTTTTGACCACATACCCTTATCGTTGAGAATGATCTTATTATTATTGATAACGGTGAGGCTATCATCAACTTTACTCAGCATATAGGTCACCTGCCCGTTCTTGAACTCATAGATGAAAATTGGGCATGAAGCGGAATCGCACCTCGCCCTTGATGCCTTGCCAGTAAGAGTTAACTCCGCACCGTCTTTTTTACGTTTACCATAATAGGTCGCATCGTTACATTGACCATCGGGTTGACACTGTGTGGTAATTTTGATGACAAACTTGTCTGAAGTAAAATAGTCCACTTCAGATCCCTTTCCGCGCTTGTCCTCTGCCAGAGTGAAGCTCATACCTTTGAAGCGTGTAGCCCACTCATTGATAGCAGGATGAACATTATGAAGCTCGTCAACATTCGTTTTGTAATGAATGGGTTGTGCATCTGGCGTGACCCATCCTGCATAGACTTTACCATTCGGATAAATAACAAAAGCGGAGGCATTTTCAAGATAGAGATCGTTCAGCCAGCCCTCGACAAAAAGCCCGCCGTCCGGCGTCTGATGAGGTTCGCCAAAAACGTCAAAATTTTCGATAAAGGCGTTATAATCCTCACCTAGCGTGTGCTGGAGTTGAGACTGGATCTCTTTATCACTCAAGGAAGCTGATACCTGCTGAAGCTGACTGTATTTTGTGAGATCGATTGAGCTTAATGCCGCCAGCGGCATAAACAGTAAAGATGAGACGAGCGGGAGCAGAGCATACTTCTTAAACATAACCACACCTTCCATGCGCTTTTGAACTGATTTATTCTATCAGTCCGGGGTTGCATTTCTACCCACCTTTAATGGCAACGCATTATTGTTTTTTAATCACCTGCAATCACCACACTGGCCAGGCAAACAGGATCTTTTACCATAAAACTGAAACTGATTTTTTGCCCATTGATATTCGCAGACGTACTAAAGCTGGTAACCTCATTTTCCGAGTGCCCACGAGGATAGTCTGACATGCTTAAATAATGATAATGCTCTTTAACCCTTGCAATCGTAATACATTGATTTAGTACAGTAAAAACTAACATAGGCCGTATACCCAGACGATTTTTACTTAGGCGTAACTCAATGTCAGAAATCCGCAGGCCATCCGCAAGCTTGAAAGGCTTAGCTTTATAAAAATGTATATACTCGTTTTCTTTTGATGATCTGAACGTCAATAATGCGTTATCTACATCATTAATGGATAGGCTTTTGATAGCCGAGCTTGCAGCTGGAATAAACTGCCAAATATTCTGCGGCTGCTTTACCTCTGCCATTCCCGTGCAAGGCAACAGGGCGATGGCGAAGCCTATTTTTAACCCTTGGATAGTTTTCACCCAGCCCCCATCTTTAAAATTTTTACATATCGTGCGATAATCATGCTGAGACGACACAATCACTCTGAATCATTATCATAATTCATTGTTATTTTTAGGACTTCATTATTTTTTATTTGAAAAGAAAGCACCTTCGCTCCAACCGCGTACGAGATCCACTCTTCCCCATCATCATGTTGAGTTTGCCCCATACCATATGATTTTCGCAAATCATCAACGTTTGCGCCAACATGGATCCTTCGCGGAGTAGCAATATCTGGTGCCGTTACGGTAATCTGGGCGACAATGTAATCATCGACGCTTCTTTCGGCCTTATCCCACCAAAGATTAGCACTATAGAGTTCTACACCAGGCTTTTTATGCTGATAAAATTTATAGTTTGTACCATCAAATGGAACCTCGCCCACAAAGTTTCCGGCATCTTCTATTCCTGTTTCACGGGCAAGGTTATTGTCCCATCGGTCACCCAATGTAACGGAATGATTATTTATGATTAGAGAAAAATCACTTTTGGTTATAGTATTACTCGAAGGTGCCTCGATGGACTGTGTAGCCTGGCCTGCGATAGCAACGTTGGGCAGACAGAAGACCGTTGAAAACAGAAAAAGATAATTAAATGCGTTTATAGCTTTTGTCACACTGAGTGTCCTTTAAATTCCACCATTCAACGTAAACCGCACAGTTTAAGCCTGTGCTTAATATTAATCACAGCTTGCTATCTTCTGAGCCTTTTGAACGATCAGTAAAACCCTGGTGTAATGATCGGCCGACACCTGATGCATCAGGGTTCCCTCAAGCTTTGCGCATCCGCGAACCGTTACTGGCCCCTGGTATGAAAACACCTGCATCGACCTGACTTCCTGTTCAGGCTGGTTATCAGGATCGTCATCCTCTGTGTCTGCCAATGGTAACACGCTAACCGTATCTGCCAGGATGACAACCGGCACCCTCACCTTTTTATCGCTGGCGTTTTCGCCATAGCCAGGCGGCCCGGCAAACTGCTTTTCAACAACTTTACCGGCGATCGTAACTGTTTCAGGCTCATAGTGGTAGACCGTTTTAGCATAAAGCGAAGCGCTTGAAAGCAAGAACAGCAATCCTGCCATACCCTGGGTTTTATGTTTTAATGTAAACATCGCCTGCCCTTTTAATAAGGAATTTTTGAAAGCCTACCTGGAGTTGAATTTTTTGTATCGCTTTTGCCTTTTAAGGTACTCCATATCTTGCTCGTGGGGCAGGATAACCTTTAAGCCCTGTGCCATTTGTGAAGCTATGTAATTTGCATTAGAGAGATGCCCGGCAAGTTCTTCATCGGTAGTATCAAACTCTTTAGATGCTAGTGCACCGAGGTTTAAAGTATGTAACTTACTTTTGTCGCTTTCGGCACCGATCAAAATGCTCTTGATATACTCTAACTGCGCTTTGGCTAACAAGTATAATGGAAACTCTGACTTACTTGAAATTCGTAGGCTAACCACATGGATAGCATCGTTGATATAATCAAGCGCCGTATAACTTACTTTGTTCATCAAGATTTTGAACCTTCGCATTGAAATTTCTGGTGGCGCTCTGCGTAACGAATAGTAACTGCCCGCTCGCTTTGATGCTCGATCATTGTAAATCCTTAAAGCAAAGTTCATCTTATCTAATATTTATAGCACACGCTCAGCGTTGAGTTTTAATCTCATACAAGAATAACAACTTTCAGTCCACCCACTGCCCGGACTGGCTTACCAATACTCTACCCCCTTCACTGACGGTTAATTTCACTGGTTTATAGTCAACTTTGTAATTAACGTTGCCATTAACAAACTCTGCACCTATGACCTCACCTGCTGAGCTTTGCAGCGTCTTACCTTTGAGTGCCATTACGCTGTTATCACTTTTGCGCACGCCCAAATAAGACACGTCATTACACGGAGCGTTAAAATCGCCGCAGTGACTGGTAATCATAACAGTGAATTTCATTGTAGAAAATTCTCGTGTGACCGAAGAGGTAGCAGGGGGTTGCCGGGTGAGAACGTAATTCAGAGGGGCGTAGTAATCGCCACGGATCGGTGGTTTTGTAAGCTGCCATTTCATCTGTTCTCCATCGAGTTCAAGCCTTGCATGACCATTTTTACCCCCGAATGACGAATTAAACACGACTTCTGCCTTGCCATTTCTGACTATGCCATGAATGTTTATTTCATCATCTGGCGGACAATCAATACGATTACCGGACTGGGCGATATAACAATAGGTTCCGGTTAATGTGTTATCTTTCTGTCTCAATGATAAATCTAACATTGATAGTTCTTTGTTTTCTCCATGCCATTGGCCAGCGAAGTTAACTTCTGCTATAGCATGCAAGCTAAAAACGCTTGCCAAAAATATAAAAATCAAAGATTTGATGCTTTTCAAACTACCACCTTAGAGCAGCACACCGTTACTCCCCCTTTCCCGACCTAAATTTCGCCTGCACCGCCGCCTCGATATCACGTTTATGTCCTTCGCCCGGGGCAGTAGTTCCTGGCTGTGTGCCGGATACATTGAGGTGTATTTTGCTGCCGGTGGTGATGTACCCTTCCCCCTCAATAAAGAGATTAAACGCTTTGCCGATCAGGTTAATCTGACCGTTGGCGTTCAGCTCAATAGCACTCTCCCCGGATACCAGACGCAGCTTTGTACCTGAAGCAATAACATACTGCTCGACGGCGGCATCCAGCTTGCCTTTACCGGTCAGGATCTCGGTTTCCCCTTTCACTGCCTGAGTCTGGTTAGCTTCAACACGGTGCAGTTCGCTTTTGCGCACGTAGTGGCTGCGTGCGCCGTTAACGCTGTGTGTCTCATCGTTTTTAACATGGGTGTCCATATTGCGCTCGGCCTGGATCCACACCTGCTCCTCTCCCGCCCTGTCTTCAAAACGCAGAACGTTGGCGTTATCTGGCGAGCCATCCTTGGTGCGGCTCATGAATCCCATCTGCGTCGCAGCTGCCGGGAGTGTCCATGGGGGCATGCTCGCCTCGTTGTATACCCTCCCGGTAATGATTGGTCGGTCCGGATCGCCGTTGATAAAATCCACCACCACCTCGTCGCCCACGCGCGGGATCTGCACTCCGCCATAGCCCTGGCCTGCCCACGCGCTGGAGACGCGCACCCAGCACGAACTGGTATCATCCCCCTTCGCCAGTCGGTCCCAGTGGAACTTCACCTTCACCCGGCCGTATCTGTCCGTCCAGATGCTCTCGCCCTCTGGCCCCACCACCTTCGCGGTCTGCGGGCCATAGGTACGCGGCCACGGGGTGGTCTGTGCCGGGCGGAACACCACCGACGACGGGATAACCGTGAAGTCGGTAGAGTGAACGGTGTCATCTTCAGATCCGCTGGCGTAACGGTTCTCCACAAACTCATAGAGTGCGGAGGTGGTCAGGTACTCGCCATTGTCGCTGATGAACGGCGCATCGCTCAGGGTGAAGGTATTTCCCGGTGCAATACCCATAGCCGTTGCGGCGGCATTTATTTGCCGGTGCTCCACCTGCCATCGCTCCTGGCGAATGCGAGCATAGAACTCGCCGTGCCCGTGCTCAACAAAGCGTCCCGGCCAGTCATAGACATCGATGCTCCCCGGCTGCGGCGAGGTCGGGTTCTGCTGCGCCTGGAGCATCCATGCGTTCGGCTTGCGGAAGTCGTAGTCGTCCAGGCTGTAGAGCCCCGGCGTCACGCTGTCTTCCAGTGTCCATTTGCCGATACCCTCTTCGTCCGTGCTGCCGCCCGACGGCGTCACATGATAGGGGATAATTTCATAGCCGCTGCAAGGCTGATGCTGCACGGCTGCATCCGTCAGCACCAGCGTGTGCCTGTCCACCTCGTGGCGAAAATGGTAAGCAATGCCCTCCAGTTCCATCAGGCGGCTAATAAATGCGAAGCTGCTCTCCTGGTACTGTACGCAGTAGTCCCACACCCGGTAGCTGCCGGTGAGTCTGTCTTCCACGCTGACATCAAACTCGCCCAGCAGGGTGGCGACGATGTGCGGCACCGTCTGGCTCTGGAAAATACGCAGGTTGCGGTCACGCTGCATCGGCCACAGATCCGGCTCGACGGTCAACTCGTACTCCGCGTAGCGCGTACCGGTGAGCTCTATCGCACTCACGCCAGCCTTAGTGATTTTGCCGTTGATGTAGCGCGGCGACAGCGGGTTCTGCGTCGGGATGGTGATAGTCACCGGCTGGCCCAGCAGCGTGCTGCGATCCAGACGAGCATCAGTGCCGAGCACGGTCAGCTTTAGGGCGAACGACTCAGACATCGCCTCACGGCCAGAGAGTTTCCAGAAAAGCAGCCCCTCAACGGGAAGCTGAACGGTAATTCGATTGTGCAAAATTCTTGATCCGTTTATGCAAAATAAAGCGGATATATACCCTGACCGCCTGACTGGCTGCACCGGCAGGATGTAAGCAGATTATTCCTTTCAGACGCAGGGAGAAGGCAAAGTAAGGGTAGAAAATCGGATGAGAACAAGCCCAGGAGGTTACTCATACGGGCTATTAGGCAATATGGATGATGACAAAAGTAGTCCTGTGGCAATAGCCGCTAATAATTTGATAAACAACACATTAGAAAATTCTTAGCGGCCAGAAAAACAAAGAAAAATGCCGATCGCTGTTAATCGATCGGCATTGCACTATGAAAACCGCTTTTGGTTAACGTTGAGCGTATTGCGCGACGGTGGCTTTCGCCCCCTTCGCCAGCAGCTGCTGATAAGCCTGCTGAACCTGTTCCACGAAGACACGCTCCTGCGGCAGCTCTTTACCAAAGATCGCCTCGATGCCCAGCAGCGCCATCACGCGGGATTCACCCTCTTTACTGCCGTTAACCGCCTGCTGAATGGAAGACAGCAGCGGATCGCTGACCTCAATCGCCTGCCCTTGCTCATCTACCCCGCCAACGTAGCGCATCCAGCCCGCCACGCCCAACGCCAGCAGGGAGAAGTCGCTGTTGTGCACCAGATGCCAGCGCACGGAATCCAGCATTCGCTGGGGCAGCTTCTGGCTGCCGTCCATGGCGATCTGCCAGGTGCGGTGGCGCAGCGCCGGGTTGCTGTAGCGGGCAATCAGCTGATCGGCATAGTGAGCCAGATCGACGCCCTTTACCTTCAGCGTCGGAGCCTGCTCGTTTAACATCAACGCATGCGCAGCGCGGCGATAGTTTTCGTCTTCCATGCACTCGTTAATGTGCTGGTAACCAGCCAGATAGCCAAGGTATGCCAGGAACGAGTGGCTGCCGTTGAGCATTCTCAGCTTCATCTCTTCAAACGGCACTACGTCGGCAACCAGTTCCGCGCCTGCTTTTTCCCATTCCGGGCGTCCGGCAACAAAGTTATCCTCGATCACCCACTGACGGAACGGCTCGCAGGCCACGCCTGCCGGATCGCGTACCCCGGTCAGCTGTTCGATTTTGTCGAGCGTATCCGCCGTTACGGCCGGAACGATACGGTCCACCATGGTTGACGGGAAGGTAACGTTTTGCGCTATCCACTCGCCAAGCTCAGCGTTCACTGCCCGCGCGTAGGCGCAGACCACGTTGCGCACTACGTGACCGTTTTCCGGCATGTTATCGCAGGACATCACGGTAAAGGCTGGCAGCCCAGCGGCTTTACGGCGAGCCAGCGCTTCAACGATAACTCCCGGGGCGGATTTCGGATGCTGTGGGTTTTGCAGATCGGCGACGATCATTGGATGATCCAGCATCAGCTCACCGGTGGCAGGCGCGTGGCAGTAGCCTTTCTCGGTGATCGTCAGAGAGACAATCGCCACCTGCGGCTCACAGAGTGCAGCAAATACGGTTTCCAGACCGTCGACCTGTGCGTGCAGAGCGCGTTTCACCACCCCGACCACGCGCGCCGTCCAGGCGTCGGCAGACATCTCCGCTACGGTATAGAGATTATCCTGCTGCTTAAGATCGGCAATCTGCTGCTCGCCGCCGATCAGGTTGACCTCGCAGTATCCCCAGTCGCTGTTGTGCTCTGCCGCCAGGATATCGGTGTAGACGCCCTGGTGGGCGCGGTGAAATGCACCAAAACCTAAATGGACGATACGGGGAACCAGTTTGGTGCGATCGTATTGTGGAAGAGTTGCTTTTGCTTCTAATAGCCGGTTTTCCATGATTAAGACTCGTTAATTGGTTGACTACACTGACTAGAATGGCAGTACACAAGAGATGCCGTCTGCCTCCACGATACGTGAAGCGACGGCATTAATATTGATTTGTATTAACTTTTGCGTAATTGGTCTGATATCTTTTAAAACCTGTCAGACAACATACCACTACCTGTTAGTGACGGCGTGATGATGCCGCAGCATAGGCGTTGTGATTACCTACCGTTCCCTGTTTACCCTGCGGCTCAGCGGCATCTTCCAGCGTACTCAGGTCGCGGTCGCGTACTTCCGGCATCAGGAATGCAGAGACCAGGCCGATCAGGGAGTAGCAGATCATCATCGCCACGATTGGCCACCATGAACCGGTCATGTTACAGAAGATCCCTGCCAGCACCGGACCAAATCCGACTGCGACCAGACCACCCGCCTCTTTCGAGATCGCCATCCGGGTAAAGCGGTTACGGGAACCAAACATCTCCGCCATGGTGATATTTTCCAGAGCGAACAGACCCAGCACGGCAAAGTTATGGATGATAATGATCGACATCATAATCACGCCCGGGGTGTAGCTGTTATCCACGATAATCGACAGCATCGGGTATGCGAGGATGATTGCCGAGATGTTCAGCAAAATATACGGCAGACGACGACCAATCTTATCCGACAGCCAGCCCAGCAGCGGGATAGTAATAAACCCAAGAATTGAGCTGATCATCAGCGCATCGGTGGGGATGCTCTTATTGAAAAGCAGAGTCTGGACCAGATAACCTGCGAGGAAGGTCTGAATCAGACCGGAGTTGCCAGCCTGACCAAAGCGCAGTCCGGTTGCCAGCCAGAAGGATTTGCTCTTGAACATCGCCCCCAGAGAGCTTTCCTGCGGATTGGCCTGCGCCGGGGCTTCCCCTTCGCTGACCTTCTCAAACACCGGGCTTTCCTTCAGGTTCATACGCAGCCAGATCGCGAAGATCATAACTACCACGCTTGCGAGGAAAGGAATACGCCAGCCCCAGGCAACCAGCTCTTCCCGATCGAGGAAGAAGAACATCACTGCCCAGATAGCCGTGGCGCTCAGCGTGCCGCAGTTGGTGCCCATCGCCACCAGCGACGAGATAATGCCGCGTTTCCCCTTCGGCGCGTACTCAGCCAGCATGGTGCCCGCGCCGGAGATCTCCGCCCCCGCTCCCAGCCCCTGAACGATACGCAGGGTAACCAGCAGGATCGGGGCAAAAATACCGATCTGCGCATAGGTCGGCAGAACGCCGATTAGGGTGGTGCAGATCCCCATCATGGTGATGGTGATAAATAGCACCTTTTTACGCCCCACCCGGTCGCCCATTTTACCGAAGATAAAGGCACCGACGATGCGGGCAATATAACCTGCGCCATAGGTTCCCATTGCCAGAATCAGCGCCATGGCGGCAGACTGCTCCGGGAAGAAGATCTCATGGAATACTAACGCCGCCCCGAGGGAGTAGAGCTGGAAGTCCATAAATTCCAGCGCGGTGCCCAGCCAGCCGGAAACGGCGGCTTTGACCAGGTCTGAGGTCGATCTTTCATGTTGTGCTTGAGTCATAATGGCTATCTCTACAGGGTAAGATGTGGACCACGTATCGCAGTAATTGTTATTCCCCGAACGTGAGCAGAACCTTGCAGCACTGCCGCTGGTCTTTCTCAAACAGTTCGATTGCGTCTGTTACGTGGTGATAGTCAAAAGCGTGCGTAATCAGTTTATCCGGGTCGATCAGCCCCTTCTCCAGCCAGTCGATGACGACCGGGAATTTGTTAGCATTCAGGCGCGAGGAGAAGATTGACAGCTCTTTGCCGGTGATCGCCTGCTGAACAATCTGGCTCGGCTCGCTTGAGAAGCCCATCATCACGATGCGTCCTGCTGGCGACGCCAGAGTCACCGCCTCCTGCAAAATCGACGGATGGCAGGCCGCGTCAATAATCAGCGTTGGCTTAACCCCCTTCTCTGCCAGCGCCTCCTGCAGCGAGGTAGTACCGTTGTTGATCGTCCAGTCCGCACCGCTTTTTTCCGCCATCGCCAGCCGCTCTTCGATGCGATCGGTAACAATGACCTGCTTAACGTTGTAGACGCCCTTCAGCGCCTGGACAGTGACCAGCCCCATCGGCCCCGCACCATAGACCAGCGCCACGTCCTGCCCGGTGGGGCTGACATGCCCGGTGACCTGGGCGGCAATGGTAAATGGCTCGACCATCACGGCGTGCTTATCCGGAATAGTGTCCGGGATCGCCCAGGCATTTTTTGCCGGTACTGCCGCATACTCGCTAAAGCCGCCGTCACGATGGACGCCCAGCACAACCAGTGAGGTACAGACGTTGGGTTTACCTACGGAACAGGGATAGCAGTGACCGCAGCTGATCACCGGATCAACGGAGACCCGCTGGCCCAGGCGTGCTTCATCAACGCCTTCACCTACCGCATCAATGATGCCGAAGAATTCATGGCCGATGACCCGCGGATATTTTGCGAACGGGTTATGCCCGCGGTAAATGTGGCTGTCTGAACCGCAGATCCCGGCAAGTTTGATTTTGACCCGCACTTCCCCTGCGGCCGGCGTCGGCACCGAACGCTCTTCAATCATCAGCTCGTTCGGTTTCTGAATAACAATGCTCTTCATCATTAACTCCTCTTTACCAGTTCCACAGGGTGCCGTCTTCAAGACGGGCGACTGGCAGATAGGCAGGATCGTAGGGGTATTTCGCGGCCAGCTTCTCATCGAACTCAATGCCGAGGCCGGGCTTCTCGCCTGGGTGCATATAGCCATTGTCAAAGGTCCAGCTGTGCGGGAAGACGTCGAGCATCTGCTCGGAGTAGCCCATATACTCCTGCACGCCGAAGTTCGGTACCCACAGGTCGAAGTGCAACGCCGCCGCGTGACAGATCGGCGAGAGATCCGACGGCCCATGGGAGCCGGTCCGCACCTGGTAGAGCGAGGCGAAGTCGGCAATGCGGCGCATGCCGGTAATGCCGCCCGCATGGGTAATGGTGGTGCGGATATAGTCGATCAGCTGCTCTTCAATGAGCTGCTTACAGTCCCAGATGCTGTTAAAGACTTCACCCACGGCAATAGGCGTTACCGTATGCTGGCGAATCAAACGGAAGCAGGCCTGGTTCTCGGCCGGGGTCGGATCCTCCATCCAGAACATGCGGAACTCTTCAATGCTCTTGCCAAAACGCGCCGCCTCAATGGGGGTCAGGCGGTGGTGCATGTCGTGGAGCAGATGCTCGTTAAAGCCGAACTTGCTGCGCACCGCGTCAAACAGCTTCGGCGTAAAATCGAGATACTTCTCCGTTGACCAGAGCTGCTCTTCCGGCCACTGACCTTTAGTCGCTGGCTCGTAGGCCAGGCCTTTGCCTTTCGACATCCCGTAAGTGGTTTTCATGCCCGGCACGCCGCACTGAACGCGAATGGCTTTGAACCCCATCTCTTTATGACGGGCATAATCTTCCAGCACGTCATCAATGCTGTGACCGGTGGTGTGGCAGTAGACCATTACCCCTTCACGAGAGGCGCCGCCCAGCAGCTGATAGAGCGGCATGTTGGCCGCCTTGGCTTTAATATCCCACAGCGCCATGTCGATAGCCGAGATAGCGGACATGGTGACCGGGCCACGACGCCAGTAAGCGCCTTTATAGAAGAACTGCCAGATATCTTCGATGCGGTGCGCATCGCGGCCAATCAGCTGCGGGCAGAGGTGATCCTTGAGATAGGAGGCCACGGAAAGCTCGCGTCCGTTCAGCGTGGCATCGCCCAGACCGACAATCCCCTCATCGGTGGTAATTTTGAGGGTGACAAAATTGCGCCCCGGACAGGTAACAAATACTTCAGCCCCTACAATCTTCATCTTCTGATCCTTTACATCTCGGTTGTGATGTAGAGAATCTACGCAACTGAACTACTACCATACAAGTATAATGATCATAAAACCTTCGCTGGATCACAAAAAAAGGCGCTATGCGCGCCCCCATCCTGCCACGATAATCAGCATCCCGCAGAGCGCCACCAGCGCGCCGAGCCAGTCGTAGACGCTGAGCCTGACGCCATCCACCACCCGCAGCCAGATCAGCGCGGTACAGACATAGACGCCGCCATAGGCCGCATAAACGCGTCCGCTGGCCGCCGGATGCAGGGTAAGCAGCCAGACAAAGGCCGCCAGCGCCAGAGCCGCAGGGATCAGCAGCAGCGGGCTTGCCCCTCGCTTCAACCATAGCCACGGCAGAAAGCAGCCGAGGATTTCGCACAGCGCGGTGATAAAAAAGAGCAGCGTGGTATTGAGCATGGCGATATTAAACATTAAAGAGGACGGCCTTATATCGTTTAAGAAGAATGGTGTAGAATAACGGGAGGCGAGCACCACGTCTTCTCTATCGAACCAAGGATTAACGATGAACATGACCCTGAGTAAACGCCTCACCCTGGCGGCAATGCTGGCGCTGGGTGCGGGCATGATGAGTTCCGCAGCCAACGCTGACACCAGTAAGCTTATTATTGAGTCCGGCGACAGCGCCCAGAGCCGCCAGCAGGCCGCAATGGAAAAAGAGCAGTGGAACGATACCCGCAGCCTGCGTAATAAAGTAAATAAGCGCGTAGAAAAAGAGTTTGATAAGGACGATGTCGCCTTTGATGCCCGCGATAATTGCCAGCAGAGCGCTAACGTGAACGCCTACTGGGAGCCGAACACGCTGCGCTGCCTCGATCGCCGCACCGGGCGACCCATCGGGCAATAACTTTAGTAATAGGCGATGGTATTTTTGATCGCGTACTTATGCTCAACGGCAGGCGTTACGCTTTTATCAACGATGGTTAACGAGCAGCTTACCGGATTGTCATGGCGATCGTATTCGCAGGCCTGCTTCACGCTGCCGATAGGCTTGTCGTTCAGCGTGCTGACGCCGGTGTAGTCGAGCTTCTTGCTTCTGTCCGTTGAAGGCGTTGACTCCACGGACAGATGCATATCCTTGCTGGTGGTCGATTTACCGAGCGGGTAGCCTTCGGCATCGTACTGGTAGTTAATCTGCAACTCCTTGCCCCGCGCAAGTACCACAAAGCCCTTCTCATCCGTATCCCAGGTCACACCCGCCGACAGGAATTCGGCCAGCTGGCACTTACCCTGCAAACGCAGGCGCTTTTCATGAGTCACGGCATCGACATAGAAGTTGGCATCCAGCACCAGCGCCAGCCCGGTGTTGTTATCCACGTCATGAAGCTCCAGTGTATCAAAACAGCCCTCCTGTGAGAGCGTGCCGGTTACGCGTTTAGAGACTTCTCCCTTATCGTTGAGCAGCGTCTGGCTAAAATCTTTCACCGGGCCACGCAGCGGGTCAAAGTCAAACTCATTGGAGAAGCTGGCCATCTCCGGCGTAAACGACACCGGCGCTTTGCCGTCATCGCATCCGGCCAGCACTGCCGTGACGGCTACCAGCATCATTAACTTTTTCATAAATGTCCCACCCGTTGCACTTTATTAAAGCATCTTAGCAAATTCAGTAATTTATGTAACATCATCCCTTTGTATTACCTCAGCTCCGCACCGTGATCGTGCGCACCTTTTTTGCTCAACGCTGCGCAGCCCAGGTGCAACCCTAACCTGCGCGCCACGGCACATTATTAAAATATTATTAATTAACAATAGATTAAAAACTGGCACGCCGCTTGCTATTTGAATTCCATCTTGTATACCAGATGGAATTGCTCACTATGACAACAATGACCGGCCAGACCCTGAGCGGTTGGCAGCAGCAGATCCAGCAGCAGCATGGCGAGGTTTTATCTCTGCTGACGGCGCACCTGGCAACCCTATCTGCCGATGACAATGCCTGGATCACCCTTGCCACACCCGAGCAGATCGCCGCCCAGCTGGCAGCGTTAACGCCCCGCTATCAGCAAAACCCGGCGGCGCTGCCGCTGTATGGCATCCCTTTCGCGGTAAAAGATAACATCGACGTCGCTGGATTTCCTACCACGGCAGCCTGCCCGGCGTTTCGCTATGTTGCCGAACAGGACGCGACCACGGTTGCGCAGCTTAAAGCCGCCGGGGCCATTGTCATTGGCAAGACCAATCTCGATCAGTTTGCTACTGGACTGGTAGGCACTCGCTCTCCCTGGGGGGCGGTGAGCAACAGTTTTAATCCTGACTACGTGAGCGGCGGCTCCAGCTCTGGCTCGGCGTCAGTAGTCGCCCGTGGTCTGGTCCCTTTTTCCCTCGGGACCGACACCGCAGGCTCCGGCCGGGTACCCGCTGGCTTTAATAATATCGTTGGGCTGAAGCCGACTAAAGGCTGGTTCTCCGCCAGCGGCGTAGTCCCGGCCTGCCGCCTTAACGATACCGTGTCGGTGTTTGCCCTCACCGTCAGCGATGCCTGGACGGTTACCGAGGCGGCGGCAGGCTACGACGCCCGTGACGCCTACTCCCGCCGCGCACCGGCCACCGCGCCCGCCGCGCTGCCCGAGCGCCCGGTGTTTGCCATTCCTGACACGCTGCAATTCTTTGGCGACGCCCAGGCCGAAGAGGCGTGGGAGCGCGCTCTGGAGCAGCTGCGCGCCTGTGGCGTAACGCTGAAAACCATCGATTTCACCCCGTTCGCCGAGCTGGCCGCCCAGCTCTATCAGGGACCCTGGGTCGCCGAGCGCACCGCTGCCGTAGGAGAGATCATCGACCGTCCGGAGGAGATGGATCCCACGGTATATCAGATTATCGCCGGAGGTAGCCGCTATAGCGCAGTAGATGCCTACAAAGCGGAGTACCTGCGCGCCGCGCTGGCCCGCAACATTCAGCAGGCCCTTGCCGAAGTCGATGCGCTGGTCGTGCCAACCTCACCTACCATCCGCACCAAACAAGAGATGGAGCAGGAGCCGATCCGCTACAACTCGGAGTTTGGCACCTACACCAACTTTACCAACCTGGCCGATCTCAGCGCCCTGGCCCTGCCCGCGCCGTTCCGCGCCGATGGCTTGCCCGCCGGGATCACCCTGCTCGCCCCCGCCTGGCACGATCGCGCCCTTGCCAGCTTCGGCATCCGCTGGCAGCAGCAGAGCGGGCTGAGCCTGGGGGCAACCGGCAGCCGACTCCCCGCAGGACAGGCGCTGCCTCTCTCACAGGAACACGTGCGGGTTGCGGTCGTCGGGGCGCATCTGCGCGGCATGCCGCTTAACCACCAGCTGATCAACCGTCAGGCGGTATTTGTGGAGAGCAGCGAAACCGCCGCCTGCTACCGCCTCTACGCCCTGGCCAATACCCAGCCAGCAAAACCAGGCCTGGCCCGGGCCAGCAGCGGCGAATCTATTCAGGTTGAGCTGTGGGATGTTCCGCTGGCGCGCTTCGGTGAGTTTGTTGCAGAAATCCCGGCCCCGCTGGGGATTGGCTCTCTGGAGCTGGCGGATGGCCGCTGGGTGAAAGGTTTTATCTGTGAGGGTGCGGCGCTCGGCGACGCGCAGGACATTACGGCTTACAAAGGTTGGCGCAACTGGCTCGCCAGCAAGGAGACACAGCATGTTTAATCGCGTACTGATTGCTAACCGGGGCGAAATCGCCTGCCGCGCCATCCGCACCCTGCGCCGTCTGGGGATCGTGAGCATCGCCGTCTATTCCGATGCGGATAAAAACGCCGAGCACGTCAAGGCGGCAGATATTGCCCTGCCACTGGGTGGAGAAAAAGCCAGCGACAGCTATCTACGCATCGACAGCATTATTGATGCCGCTAAACAAAGCGGCGCGCAGGCTATCTGGCCCGGCTACGGCTTTCTCTCTGAGAGCCTGGCCTTTGCCGACGCCTGCGAGCAGGCGGGCATTGTCTTTGTTGGCCCCACGGCGCAGCAGATCGGCGAGTTTGGCCTTAAACACCGCGCGCGGGAGCTGGCCGCACAGGCCGGCGTGCCGATGACGCCGGGGACGGGCCTGCTGAACAGCCTCGACGAGGCGCTGTTGGCCGCACAGCAGATTGGCTACCCGGTGATGTTGAAAAGCACCGCGGGCGGCGGTGGGATAGGCTTGACCCGCTGCGCCGACGGCGAGGCGTTGCAGCTGGCGTGGGAGAGCGTCCGCCGTCTGGGCGAGCAGTTCTTCAGCGATGCAGGGGTGTTTATTGAACGCTGCATCGATCGCGCCCGCCACGTCGAGGTACAGATCTTCGGCGACGGTCAGGGCAACGTCGTGGCCCTCGGGGAGCGCGACTGTTCTCTGCAACGCCGCAATCAGAAGGTGGTAGAAGAGACGCCTGCACCAGGGCTACCGCAGGCGACCCGCTCTGCGCTGCTCGCCTCCGCCGTTGAGCTGGGCAAGCTGGTTAACTACCGCAGCGCGGGCACGGTGGAGTACATCTATGACGCCGGTCAGAATGCGTTCTACTTCCTTGAGGTCAACACCCGCCTACAGGTAGAGCACCCGGTCACCGAGTCCGTTACCGGTCTCGACCTGGTAGAGTGCATGCTGCGCGTTGCCGCCGGAGATAGCATCGACTGGGAACGGCTCCAGCGTGCGCCGCAGGGCGCGGCAATTGAAGTACGTCTGTATGCCGAAAATCCGCTGAAGAATTTCCAGCCGAGTCCTGGCGTGCTGACCCACGTGAGCTTCCCGGAGAACGTGCGCGTCGACAGCGGCGTCACCACCGGCAGCGAGGTCTCCGCTTTCTACGATCCAATGATCGCCAAGCTGATCGTCCATGCGGATACGCGCGAGGCGGCCCTGCTTACGCTGCGCGAGGCGCTGGACGCCACCCAGCTGCACGGCATCGCTACTAATCTTGACTACCTGCGGCAGATCGTCGCCAGCGAGGCCTTTGTTCAGGGCCGCGTCTGGACGCGGATGCTCGATACCTTTACCCCTGCGATGGCGGCCATTGAGGTATTACAACCCGGTACATGGAGCAGCGTTCAGGATTACCCCGGTCGTCCGGGCTACTGGGACGTCGGCGTCCCGCCCTCGGGCCCGATGGACGATTTTGCCTTCCGCCTGGCTAACCGCATCGTCGGCAACCACGCCTCCGCTGCCGGGCTGGAGTTTACCCTGCAAGGCCCGACGCTGCTGTTTCACAGCGACACCACCATTGCCCTGACGGGGGCGGACTGCCAGGCACAGCTTGACGGCCAGCCGGTGGATTACTGGCAGCCGGTGGCGGTGAAGGCCGGACAGACGCTGGTGCTGGGCCGCGCCCAGTCCGGGTGTCGCACCTATCTTGCGGTGCGCAACGGTATCGATGTGCCCTGCTATCTCGGCAGCCGGGCCACCTTCGCCCTCGGCCAGTTCGGCGGCCACGCAGGGCGCACGCTGAAGGTGGCCGACCTGCTGCCCCTCTCCCGTCCTGAACTGGCCGCCTGCACCACGCCCGCCCCAGAGCGGGATCCGCAGCCGCTGGCCGCCGGGCTGATCCCGGCGTATGGAGAGAGCTGGCACATCGGCGTACTCTATGGTCCCCATGGCGCGCCGGATTTCTTTACCCAGCAATCGATTGAGGAATTCTTCGCCAGCGAGTGGCAGGTGCACTACAACTCTAACCGTCTCGGCGTGCGCCTGAGCGGGCCGAAGCCGTCCTGGACCCGGCCCGATGGCGGCGAAGCGGGCCTGCATCCGTCCAACGTTCACGACTGCGAATACGCCATCGGCGCGATCAACTTTACCGGCGACTTCCCGGTGATCCTCACCCGCGACGGTCCCAGCCTTGGCGGCTTCGTCTGCCCGGTGACCATCGCTAAAGCGGAGCTGTGGAAAATAGGCCAGGTAAAGCCAGGAGATCGCCTGCGCTTCTACCCGATTAGCGTTGAAGAGGCGGTGGCGCTAGAGAAGGCCCAGCACCGCATCGTTGAGACGCTGGAGCCTGCCGAAACGCTGCCTGAGTTTGCTACCCCATCGCTGGCGGATCGAGACGGGATCTCCGCCGCCGCGCTGGTCTCTATGCCAGCCAGCGGCACGACGCCCGCTATCTGCTATCGCCAGGCGGGCGATAACTACATCCTGATTGAGTATGGCGAAAACGTTCTCGATCTGGCCCTGCGCCTGCGGGTTAGCCTGCTGATGGAGCAGCTTCAGGCGCTGGCCCATCCGGGCATTAAAGAGCTTTCGCCTGGGGTGCGCTCGCTGCAGATCCGCTACGACAGCCTTGTTATCAGCCAGCCGTCGCTGGTGAAGATGTTGCTGGAAATTGAAGGCCGCCTGGGAGACGTCAGCGAGATGAAGGTGCCGTCGCGCATCGTCTGGATGCCGATGGCCTTTGAGGACAGCGCCACCCTTGGGGCGGTCAGCCGCTACCAGGACACGGTGCGGGCCAGCGCTCCATGGCTGCCCAACAACGTTGACTTTATTCAGCGCATTAACGGTCTGGCGGATCGCAACGCGGTGCGCGACACCATTTACGACGCCAGCTACCTGATTCTCGGTCTCGGCGATGTCTACCTCGGCGCACCCTGCGCCGTCCCGGTGGATCCGCGCCACCGCCTGCTTAGCTCGAAATACAACCCGGCGCGCACTTTTACCGCCGAGGGGACGGTAGGCATCGGCGGGATGTATATGTGCATCTATGGCATGGACTCCCCCGGTGGCTACCAGCTGGTGGGCCGCACCCTGCCTATCTGGAACAAATTCCTCAAAAATAGCCAGTTCAAACATGACGAGCCGTGGCTGCTGCGCTTCTTCGACCAGGTTCGCTTCTACCCGGTCAGCGAGGAGGAGCTGGATCGCCTGCGGGATGATTTCCGCGAAGGCCGGGCCACCATCCGCATCGAGGAGACGGTATTCGACTACGCCGAGCATCTGCGTTTCCTTGAGGAGAACGCACCGGAGATTGCCCAGTTCCGCGAGCGTCAGGCTACCGCCTTTAGCGAAGAGGTAGCCCGCTGGCAGCTGGATGAGCAGGCCCAGCCCGAGGAGATCGTGTTGCCCGCGGCTGAAGAGAATGACGACGATGCGCTGGCGGTGAACGCCGACATGAACGGCAACGTCTGGAAAGTACTGGTGCAGCCCGGTGACAACGTCACCGAAGGTCAGCCGCTGGTCATTGTCGAGGCGATGAAAATGGAGCTGGCGATCCACGCTCCTCAGGCGGGCCGCATCAAACGTATCGGCTGCCAGCCGGGCCGCCCGGTAAGCCCTGGTGACGCGCTGCTGTGGCTTGAGTCGTGAGCATGAGCGGCAAGCCGGGGCTGGCGGAGCGCATCTACCGTGCGCTGAAAAATGAGATTTTCACTTTCCAGCTCATGCCGGGAGATCGCTTTAGTGAGAGCGAGGTTGCCGGACGGATGGCCGCCAGCCGAACCCCGGTGCGCCAGGCGCTCTACTGGCTTGAGCACGAGGGCTACGTCGAGGTCGCCTCGCGCAGCGGCTGGCAGGTGAAACCGTTCGACTTCGCCTGGTTCGAGGCGCTGTACGATCTGCGGATCGTGCTGGAGCGCGAGGCGGTTCGCCGCCTGTGCGGAATGCCCCCCGGCACCTGCGCCGAGCATCTCGCCCCGCTGATTGCGTTTTGGGTCGATGCCCCGCCGCTGGAAGACGGTCTGGCGGTCTCGCCACACGACGAGCAGTTCCATACCGCGCTGGTGGCGGCAACGGGCAACGGCGAGATGACGCGGGTTCACGTCGATCTGACGGAGAAGATCCGCATTATTCGCCATCTCGACTTTACGCGGGACGATCGGGTGGCGGCGACCTATCAAGAACACGGGCGCGTGCTACGCGCCATTTTGACACAGCAGACAGAGGAGGCGCAGCGGATCCTGACCGACCACATATTACAGAGCAAAGCGGTGGTCAGAAAAATCACACTACACAGGCTTCAGCAATCGCGGCTATCGCCGGTTTCATCGCAGATATAACGCAATAATTCTCTTACACTTTTAGGGGTTGATGATGAAAAGACGTTCGTTAATTAAAGCCTTTGCCCTCTCCGCAACTATGGTCGGGATGGGGATCTCCTGGCAGGCCTGGGCGGCCGATACCATCAAGGTCGGCATCATGCACTCGCTCTCCGGCACCATGGCAATCTCCGAAACGCCGCTGAAAAACGTCGCGCTGATGACCATCGATGAGATCAACGCCAACGGCGGCGTGCTGGGGAAAAAGCTGGAGCCGGTGGTGGTCGATCCCGCCTCTAACTGGCCGCTGTTTGCCGAGAAAGCCCGCCAGCTTATCTCCCAGGATAAGGTCGCAGCGGTGTTTGGCTGCTGGACCTCGGTGTCGCGCAAATCGGTGCTGCCGGTGTTCGAGGAGCTGAACGGCCTGCTCTTCTACCCGGTGCAGTACGAGGGGGAAGAGATGTCACCGAACGTCTTCTACACCGGCGCGGCACCCAATCAGCAGGCGATCCCGGCAGTGGAGTATCTGATGAGCGAAGACGGCGGCAGTGCTAAACGCTTCTTCCTGCTGGGCACCGACTACGTCTACCCGCGCACCACCAATAAGATCCTGCGTGCTTTCCTGCACAGCAAAGGCGTGCAGGATAAAGATATCGAAGAGGTCTACACCCCGTTTGGCCACAGCGACTACCAGAC
>JBCNNW010000077.1:0-21386 GCA_039594205.1 Pseudescherichia sp.
CCTGCTGGCTTTTGTTGAAGCGATGAACTTCATCAACAAACAGAATGGTGCGACGACCGGCATGACGGCGCTGGCGTGCACGCTCAATGGCTTCGCGGATCTCTTTCACGCCAGAGGTAACCGCCGAGATGCGCTCAACGTCAGCGTTTGCATAGTGGGCAATGACTTCAGCAAGGGTCGTCTTGCCGGTGCCGGGCGGCCCCCAGAGGATCATCGAGTGCAGCTGCCCAGCTTCGATAGCGCGCGGCAGCGGCTTACCGGGCGCCAGCAGATGCTGCTGCCCGATGTACTGCGCTAAGTTTTCTGGCCGCATACGGGCGGCCAGAGGTTGAAACGCGTTGTCTGAAAAATCGAGCGACAGGTTGCTCACTCAGGCCTCTACTTGCGTTGATCGTCCACCGTTACGCCCTGCGGCGGGGTAAAGGTGAATTTAGCGGGATCGACAGCGCCATTCTGCTGAGATTGCAGCTGGTACAGGCTGCGCTGATCGTCCTGCTCAACGGCGCTGAACTGGTTAATGGTACCGTTCTGGCTCACGTTAATGGTGAACTGCTTCAGGTTACCGTTTTTGCTTTTCGGCGTAAGCACAAAGTCGTTACCGGTTTGTTTGATATTGTACTGCTGCCAGTCGCTGGTCTGGTTACGGGCAATCAGCATAAACGGCGTGTTGCTGGTTGCCGAGTTGAGGTTGGTCGCCGTCGCCTGCTCAACGAACGGGTTGTAGAACCACAGGGTTTTGCCGTCGGAGACCAGGATGCTTTCGTCCGGCTGCGTCATGTGCCAGTTAAACAGGTTCGGGCGCTTAACCCATAAATCCCCCTGACCTTCCTGCACTGCCGCGCCGCTGCCGTCGGTCACTTTTTGCGTGAAGCTGGCGTGGAAGCTGCTCACCTTATCAAGGCGGCTTTTCAGATCGCTGGCGGCATCAGCCCAGACGCTGCTCGCTACCAGTGAAGAGAGTAATGCACAGGTCATTGCGATTTTTTTCATTGTTAGTCCTTTTGCTACGTCTGCTACGTCGCTCCCGATCCGGGAGAACCTCTGACACTCATTGCAGGCTAAACCGGCAAAGAGTGAAAGAGGAAAAAGCTGATTTTTGACGAATTTACCCAAATTTGCACTCGAAGGCGCTACTCAAACGGCGGCGGAGCAAGCACTTCACGGTTGCCGTTATGACCCGCCTCGCTGACAATGCCCTGGGCCTCCATCTGTTCGATGATACGCGCAGCACGGTTGTAGCCAATGCGGAACTGACGCTGTACGCCGGAGATGGAGGCTTTACGCTTCTCGGTAACAAAGTTGACCGCCTGGTCGAACAGCGGATCCAGCTCTTCACCGGAATCCAGCCCGCCACCGCCGCCTTCATTTTCGCTGTCGGAGGTAATACCCTCGACGTACTGCGGACGGCCACGTGCTTTCCAGTCCTGCACCACAGCATGAACCTCTTCATCACGAACAAAGGCACCGTGTACGCGTACCGGCGCTGAGGAGGAGTTCGGCCCGGAGTAGAGCATATCCCCCATGCCCAGCAGCGACTCGGCGCCACCCTGGTCGAGAATGGTGCGGGAGTCAATTTTGCTCGATACGGTAAAGGCGATACGCGTCGGGATGTTGGCCTTAATAAGGCCAGTAATCACATCCACCGACGGACGCTGGGTCGCCAGCACCAGGTGGATACCGGCCGCACGCGCCTTCTGCGCCAGACGGGCAATCAGCTCTTCGACCTTCTTACCTACCGTCATCATCAGGTCGGCAAACTCGTCTACCAGCACAACGATATACGGCAGCTTCTCCAGTACCGGATGGGTGGCATCCATGCTGTCGCCCGGCTTCCAGTATGGATCGGGGATCGGACGGCCCATGCGTGCGGCTTCGGCGATCTTCTCGTTGTAGCCCGCCAGGTTACGTACCCCGAGCGCAGACATCAGCTTATAGCGGCGCTCCATCTCGTTAACGCTCCAGCGCAGAGCGTTGGCGGCGTCCTTCATGTCGGTAACCACCTCGGTCAGCAGGTGTGGAATGCCCTCATAGACCGACAGCTCCAGCATTTTCGGATCGATCATGATGAACTTCACCTCTTCCGGCGATGCTTTATAGAGCATGCTGAGGATCATAGCGTTCACACCCACCGATTTACCCGAGCCGGTGGTACCTGCGACCAGCAGATGCGGCATCTTCGCCAGATCGGCAATAACCGGATCGCCGGAGATATCTTTCCCAAGCACCACGGTCAGCGGTGACGGGCTTTCACGGAATTTGGCACAGTCCAGCACCTCTCGCAGGTAGACGGTCTGGCGCTTTTTATTAGGCAGCTCCAGGCCCACGTAAGGCTTGCCGGGGATCACTTCCACCACGCGCACGGCCACCGTTGACAGGGATCGTGCCAGGTCGCGGGAGAGGTTAGAGATACGCGCCGCTTTAACACCCGGTGCCAGGTTTAGCTCAAAGCGGGTGATCACCGGACCTGGCGAGTAGTTCACTACGTCGGCCTTGATACGGAAATCGTTCAGGCGAGCTTCCACCAGGCGCGCCATCTGCTCAAGGGCAAAGGTATCCACCGGCTCCACCTCTGACGGCGGCTGGGTCAACAGATCCAGCGACGGCAGCGGGGTTGTCGGCCGCTGCGTTGGGCGGCTGTCACCGTTACGCATCAGCAGGGGATGGAGCAGACTATCCTGCGCGGTCGGCTGTGGCAGCACGGGCGCAGCAGCAGGCTGATGCGCAGGCTGCTGATAGTGTTGCTGTGGCTGAACCGGCGCAGGCGTAACAGGCTGTTGGTAGTGCTGCTGTGGCTGAACCGGCGCAGGCGTAACAGGTTGCTGGTAGTGCTGCGGCTGATGCGGCGGCTGCACTGGTGCAACAGGCTGCTGATAGTGCTGCTGTGGCTGCTGTACGGGAGCCGACGGTTGAGCAGGCTCTTCCAGCGGCAGCGTAAAGAGCGGCTCACTCGGGCCGTCATCCACCAGCGTTTTCATTGGCGAAAACTCAAAGTCGGCCAGCGAGAACGGATTTGCCGACGGCGGCTGTTCAGTTGAGTAGCGCTGCTGCTGCGAGGCGGCGAACTGGCGGGCCAGCTCTGCTTCAGCGGCATCGTCTTCTTCATCCTGCCATGCATCGTTATGTGCCGGGTCGGCGTGCACCTCGTGCTGATACTCTTCGCCATAGCGTGACTGCTGGGAAGCGGCAAACTGGCGGGCCAGCTCGTCCTGATGCAGCGTATCGGCTTCATCATCGCTAAACGGCTCAGGCTGCTGGCGCTCAGCTTCACGTGCGGCGCGCTCCTCTGCGATACGCTGCGAAGGGAGCTTAATACCGTAGGAGGCCAGCTCGCGGCGGGTCGGCACGCGAACCCGGTTCGGGCGCGGCAGCTGCGGACCTATGCCCTCTTTAACCTGCGGACGCGGCGCACCGCCGTCTGCCAGGCCGAACGCAGGCGCAGCAGCAGCGGACGCGGTAGTGATGGCAGCCTGTTTAACTTCCGGTACGGCTGGCGCAAAGGTCGGCTCTGCAGCCGGCGGCGGCGTCACAGGCGCGGCAGGTGCCGGGGCAAACGGCTCTGGCGCAGCGGGTTCAGGAACAGGCTGATACCAGGCAGCAAGCTGCTCGCGTTCGCGGGCGCGACGCTCCTCAACCTCTTCAAAATAGTAGAGCGGCGGACGGGTATGCTTGACCTCTTCCTCCGGCTCTGGTTCAGAAACGGGTTCAGGTGCGGACACCACCGGCTCCGGCATGGGGGCTGGGGCGGCTGGCTCCTGCTGCCAGACCGGATCTGGTGAGCGGATCGGCTCTGGTGACCAGGCCGGCTGCGGCGCAACGCTGGCAACGTGCATCTCCGGTGGATTCTGCGCCTGCATTGGCGGAACATAGTGCTGCTGTGGCTCAGGAGCAGCAGGCTGCCACTGGGCTTCAGGCGGCGCTTCTGACAGCGTAGCCGCGGCCGGAATCGGAGCCGTCTGGGGCATCGGTGGCGTCGGCATAACCGGCTGCGACGGCGCAACATATGCCTGGGCATCTGCGGTCGCCAGCGCGGCGGCGGCAAGCGGTTCGGTCACGCTCGGGCCGCTCAGCAGCGGATCGTACTCGTCGTACTGTTCTCCCTGGGTCGCACGATGGCCGGAGAAGAGCACGTCGTTAGGATCGGCGGCTACGCCTCTGGCGCTATACTGCACCTCTTCTTCATCGTCCATGCGACGGCCTGAGAAGAGCGCTGCATCCGTTTTACGACCCAGCGGGTTAGCAAACTTCTCTGCAACGCGCTTACGGCGGGCCAGCACCCCACGCATAATACGGGTGCGGCGAGACTCACGCCGTTGTGCAGCGGGTTCGTCGTCGTACTCCTCTTCGTCTTCATACTCTTCGTCATCGACCCAGGTATCATCCCGGCGGGTACGGTTGCTGGCGAAGGTGAGGATATTAAGCAGCACGCTACCGATTTTCTCGGCGATGCTGACCCATGACCAGCCGGTAAACAGCGTCAGGCCGGCTGCCCAGACGCAGAGCAGCGCAATAGTGCCCCCGCTGCTGTGCAGTAGCGGCATCATGGTCGTACTGAGCAGGCTGCCGATCACGCCGCCGGAGGCAAAATACCAGATATCGTCGGCGTTAATGGCAGCAAGACCGCAGGAGGTGAGGATCAGAGCCAGCACGCCAATCAGGCGCAGCGAGACGGCGAAGTAGTCGATATAGTCGTCATTGGTGCGGTGCCGCCAGGCAAACCAGCAGCCGCCGACGATCATCACCGGAATGGTGTAGGCCATGACCCCGAAGATGAAAAATAGCGTATCGGCAAGCCATGCGCCCGGCGCACCACCCAGATTATGGATAGGTTCATGCCATGCGGTTTGTGACCAGCTGGGATCGGAAGGGTTGAAGCTGAGCAGCGCGACCATCAGCCAGACTGCAAAAAGGGCGACGAGTATTAGTAACGCCTCAAGGAGCCGGCGTCCGCTGCTTAACTTGGTTAGTGTGACTTCTTTGTCTTCAGTATATTCCTGGCTCAAGAAAGGCTCTCCAGGTCCTTGGGGCTAAAACGGAGAACAGTGTCAGGTTGCCCCGACACTGCTGCTGTATGGATTACCAGGAGTGTAATCAAACTGCGTCGATTTTGCACCTGTTCCGTGTTAGCGGGTTTTAATCACCAGACGGTTGCTCTGTTTGACCTCTTCCATTACCACGTAGGTACGTGTGTCGTTGACCCCCGGCAGACGCAGCAGGGTTTCACCCAGCAGTTTGCGGTAGGCCGACATATCCGGCACGCGGGTTTTCAACAGGTAGTCGAAATCACCGGAGACCAGATGACACTCTTGAATCTCTTCAAGTTTTTGTACTGCGGCGTTAAATTGCTCAAACACATCCGGCGCGCCGCGATTCAGAGTAATCTCAACAAATACCAGAAGTGATGCATCCAGATAATGCGGGTTCAGCAGCGCTGTATAGCCCTGAATGAAACCCTGTCTTTCCAGCCGGCGCACACGCTCGAGGCATGGCGTCGGAGAAAGTCCCACTCGCTTTGAAAGCTCGACGTTCGAGATGCGCCCATCCTTCTGCAGCTCATTCAGAATGTTACGATCGATGCGGTCGAGATCTTTGCCAGGGCGCTTTTTGCTATCTACCATTATTATTGTCTCTCTGTATTCCTTCCCTACTCCTGTCTTGACCCTGTGCACTTCACTGTTCAGAGTCTTTGCCCGTCGCCATACGCGCCGCATTCTCGTTATTTGCGCGGAGCATGATGGGGGCCTGCATTAAGAAGACGGTTGCCAGACGCAGCCGGTAAGATTGCAAAGGGTGTCTGTCCACGCCCTGTACGCTGTCACCGATCCGGTCACTGGCCCGGCTAAGGGCATCTTTCTGCGTGATTTTGCCCCACGCGTGAAACGCTGCCGTTGTCTTCTTCGAATGTTTTCGCAAATGCGCAGGGGATTGTCAAAGTAAAACATCTTTTTTTAGTACAACATGCCAGATATTCATCATCGACCCCGCCTAAAACTCATGTAATCTTCTTATAACACTACCAATTTCAGTAGATTTAATTATGGTCGCAGTTAATGAAAGGCTGTATGTTATTGGCCCCGCCTATTGCACATATCGTTAACAAAACTGCCGTCCCCTTTTTTTACCGACGTAAATTCCCTACAATCCAGCCCATTGTCTGCCACCAACTATGGGGATCTCATGGGCACAGCTAAACATACTAAGCTGCTTATTCTTGGTTCTGGACCTGCTGGCTATACCGCCGCAGTCTATGCCGCACGCGCTAACCTCCAGCCGGTTCTGGTTACCGGGATGGAAAAAGGCGGTCAGCTTACTACCACCACTGAGGTGGAAAACTGGCCGGGCGATCCGCACGATCTGACAGGCCCGCTGCTGATGGAGCGTATGCACGAGCACGCGGCGAAGTTTGAGACCGAAATTCTGTTTGACCATATCAACAAGGTTGATCTGCAGACCCGTCCGTTCCGCCTGACTGGCGACAGCGGCGAGTACACCTGTGATGCGCTGATTGTGGCGACCGGCGCCTCCGCCCGTTACCTCGGCCTGCCGTCAGAAGAGGCATTTAAAGGCCGCGGCGTCTCCGCCTGCGCCACCTGTGACGGTTTCTTCTATCGTAACCAGAAAGTCGCGGTCATCGGCGGCGGCAACACCGCGGTTGAAGAAGCGCTTTACCTGGCGAACATCGCCTCTGAGGTGCACCTGATCCACCGTCGCGATACCTTCCGCGCGGAGAAGATCCTCATCAAACGTCTGATGGACAAAGTAGCCAGCGGTAACATCGTGCTGCACACCCACCGCACGCTGGAAGAGGTGACCGGCGACCCGATGGGCGTTAGCGGCCTGCGCCTGCGTGATACGCAGAATGCCGACAACGTAGAGTCGTTAGAGGTTGCAGGCCTGTTTGTGGCCATCGGCCACAGCCCAAACACGGCGATTTTTGAGGGTCAGCTGGAGCTGGAAAACGGCTATATCAAAGTGCAGTCCGGCATTCACGGCAATGCCACCCAGACCAGCATCCCGGGCGTCTTTGCCGCCGGGGACGTTATGGATCATATCTACCGTCAGGCGATCACCTCCGCGGGTACCGGATGCATGGCCGCGCTTGATGCAGAGCGCTATCTCGACGGGCTGGCCGAGCTGTCCAAATAATCTTTACAAGTCAGTAACAAAGGTAAAAAAGGCGACTATAAGTCGCCTTTATTTTTGTCCCGTTGTAACATTGCGCAGCTCAAAAATCTGACAAGCCATCTGCTAAGCGCGCAATGAATAAAACCCGTCAACAAGAATTAACCCGCTGGTTAAAACAGCAAAGTATTTTCTCCCGCCGTTGGCTGCTGGCGTCACGCCTGCTCGGCCTGGCTAGCGGTTTGCTGATTGTCGCCCAGGCCTGGCTACTGGCGCGCATACTCAACTACCTCATTATCGAAAATATTCCGCGTGAGGCGCTGCTGCTGCCGTTTATCCAGCTGGTGCTGGTGTTTGTCCTGCGCGCCTGGGTGGTCTGGCTGCGCGAGCGCGTTGGCTTTCATGCGGGCCTGCACATCCGGTATGAAATCCGCCGTCAGGTGCTCGACCGCCTGCAGCAGGCGGGGCCAGCGTGGATTCAGGGGCGACCGGCGGGCAGCTGGGCTACGCTGATCCTTGAGCAGATTGACGATATGCATGACTATTACGCGCGCTACCTGCCGCAGATGGCGCTGGCGGTGAGCGTGCCGCTGCTGATCGTGATTGTGATACTCCCCTTTAACTGGGTTGCCGCGCTGATCCTGCTGGCGACGGCCCCACTAATCCCGACCTTTATGGCAATGGTAGGTATGGGCGCTGCCGACGCTAACCGTCGCAACTTCAAGGCGCTGGCCCGCCTGAGCGGTCACTTCCTCGATCGTCTGCGCGGGATGGAGACGCTGCGTATTTTTGGCCGCGGAGCGGCAGAGACTGACAACATTCGCCAGGCATCGGAAGATTTTCGCAGCCGTACCATGGAGGTGCTGCGCCTTGCCTTCCTCTCTTCCGGCGTGCTGGAATTTTTCACCTCGCTCTCCATTGCGCTGGTGGCGGTCTACTTTGGTTTCTCCTACCTTGGCGAGCTGAACTTCGGGCACTACGGTACCGGGGTAACGCTGTTCGCCGGTTTCCTGGCGCTGATCCTCGCCCCGGAGTTTTTCCAGCCGCTGCGCGATTTAGGCACCTTTTACCATGCGAAAGCGCAGGCAGTCGGCGCGGCGGATAGCCTGAAGAGCTTCCTGGAGACGCCGCTGGCCCATCCGGAGGGGGGTGAAGCGCTGCCTGACGACAGCAATGGGATCGGTTTCTGCGCCCGCGATCTCTGGATCACCTCGCCGGAAGGCGCGGTGCTGGCCGGGCCACTCAACTTTACCCTTGCCGCCGGGCAACGCGTCGTGCTGGTGGGTCAGAGCGGCTCGGGTAAAAGCTCGCTGATTAATACCCTCTCCGGCTTCCTCTCCTACCGGGGTTCACTGCAGATTAACGGTATCGAGCTGCGCGACCTCAACCCTGATGCCTGGCGGCAGCGCCTGAGCTGGGTGGGACAGAACCCGCAGCTTCCGGCGGCCACGCTGCGCGAAAACGTGCTGCTGGCGCGTCCCGATGCCAGCGAAGCGGAGCTTAACGCCGCGCTGGACAGCGCCTGGGTCAGCGAATTCCTGCCGCTGTTGCCGCAGGGGATCGACACGCCGGTTGGCGATCAGGCGGCACGGCTCTCGGTCGGCCAGGCCCAGCGGGTGGCAGTGGCTCGCGCCCTGCTTAATCCTTGTCAGCTGCTGCTGCTGGATGAGCCTGCCGCCAGCCTGGATGCGCATAGCGAACAGCGCGTGATGCAGGCATTAAACGCCGCCTCCCTGCGCCAGACCACGCTGATGGTCACTCACCAGCTGGAGGGGCTTGCCGACTGGGATACCATCTGGGTGATGCAGTCGGGATCGATTGTCGAGCAGGGGACCTTTGCCGAGCTTTCCGCCGCCAACGGGACCTTTGCCGCCCTGCTCGCCCACCGTCAGGAGGAGATTTAAATGCGCGCGCTTATCCCTTTTCTTGCGCTCTATAAGCGTCATTTCTGGCTGCTGACGCTCGGCGTCGTGCTGGCGATTGTTACCCTGCTGGCAAGCATCGGCCTGATCACGCTCTCGGGCTGGTTCCTCTCCGCCTCGGCAGTCGTTGGGGTGAGCGGGCTGTACAGCTTTAACTATATGCTGCCTGCCGCCGGGGTGCGCGGCGCGGCGATTACCCGTACGGCAGGACGCTACTTCGAACGGCTGGTGAGCCACGATGCGACCTTCCGCGTGCTTCAGCATCTGCGCGTCTCGACCTTTAGCAGGCTGCTGCCGCTCTCCCCCGCCGGGCTGGCGCGCTTTCGCCAGGGCGATCTGCTTAACCGCATCGTAGCGGACGTGGATACTCTGGATCATCTCTACCTGCGAGTGATCTCCCCGCTGGTGGGGGCGCTGGTGACCATCGTGGTGGTGACGACAGGCCTGAGCATTCTCGACGTCACTCTCGCCCTCACTCTCGGCGGCATCATGCTGCTGACGCTACTGCTGCTCCCTCCCCTGTTCTATCGCGCCGGTAAGCCCACCGGTGAGAAGCTGACCACCCTGCGCGGCGAGTATCGTCAGCAGGTAACGAGCTGGCTTCAGGGCCAGGCGGAGCTGACCATTTTTGGCGCAAGCGCGCGCTACCGGGCGCAGATGGAGAACACCGAGCTGAGCTGGCACGATGCCCAGCGTCGTCAGTCAGAGCTGACCGCGCTGTCGCAGGCGGTAATGCTGCTGATCAACGCCGTCGCCGTGCTCGCCATGCTGTGGCTGGCCGCGGGCGGCGTCGGAGGCGATACCCAGCCGGGCGCGCTGATCGCCCTGTTTGTCTTCTGTGCGCTGGCCGCCTTTGAGGCGCTGGCCCCGGTGACGGGAGCCTTCCAACATCTGGGTCAGGTTATCGCCTCGGCAGTGCGGATCACGCAGATTACTGGGCATCCGCCCGCGGTGCGCTTTAGCAGCGATCAGACAGCGCCGCTGACGCAGGTCGCGCTGACCCTCAACAACGTTAGCTTTAGCTATCCCCAGCAGCCACAAAAGGCGCTGGAGGGCATATCGTTACAGATTAATGCCGGAGAGCACGTCGCTATTTTGGGCCGCACCGGCTGCGGTAAATCCACGCTTCTGCAACTGCTGACCCGCGCCTGGGATCCTGCGGCAGGTGAGATCGCCATTAGCGGTCAGCCGCTTGCCTCCCTGTGCGAGCCGGCCCTGCGTGCGTCCATCAGCGTCGTACCCCAGCGGGTGCATCTGTTTAGCGCCACCCTGCGCGACAACCTGCGACTCGCCTCGCCGACGGCGACAGATGAAACCCTGGCCGCGATGCTCACCCAGGTGGGCCTCGAGAAGCTGCTTGATGAGAGCGGGCTGAACAGCTGGCTCGGTGAAGGCGGCCGCCAGCTCTCCGGCGGCGAACTGCGACGGCTGGCGGTGGCGCGCGCGCTGCTGCATGATGCCCCGCTGCT
The DNA here is from genome assembly GCA_039594205.1 of Pseudescherichia sp. Lineage (GTDB taxonomy): Bacteria > Pseudomonadota > Gammaproteobacteria > Enterobacterales > Enterobacteriaceae > Pseudescherichia. The sequence goes on from JBCNNW010000077.1 coordinate 10,511, forward strand.
GCTGCTGGACGAACCTACCGAAGGGTTGGACGCCACCACCGAGAGCCAGATTCTTGATTTACTTGAACGTGTTACCGAGGGCAAAACCGTGCTGATGGTCACCCATCGCCTGCGTGGATTATCGCGCTTCGATCGCATTATTGTGATGGACAATGGTAAAATAATTGAGCAAGGTAATCACACAGCGTTACTGGCCAAACAGGGGCGTTATTACCAGTTTAAGCAACGGCTGTAGACGACTGACCGGGCGGTTGCCTGGTCCTATGGATCAATCATTGTTGCGTTGCGGAGCGTTGTCGCCATGCGCCTGGTTCAGCTATCTCATCACTCTCTTGCTTTTCCCTCCCCGGAAGGGGCGCTGCGTGAACCAAATGGACTGCTGGCGCTGGGTGGCGATCTCAGTCCGGCTCGTCTGCTGATGGCCTATCAGCGGGGCATTTTCCCCTGGTTTTCACCCGGCGATCCGATCCTCTGGTGGTCTCCCGATCCCAGAGCGGTGCTGTGGCCCGACCGCTTTCACGTTAGCCGCAGCATGAAGCGCTTTCATAAATATTCGCCCTATCGCGTAACGCTGAATCACGATTTTGGCCGGGTGATTGACGGCTGCGCCGCTGACCGCCACGAAGGAACATGGATCACCCCCGCCGTGGTGCTGGCCTACCATCGTCTGCACGAGCTGGGTCATGCCCACTCTGTCGAGGTGTGGGAGGGCGACGAGCTGGTCGGAGGGATGTACGGCGTCGCCCAGGGGGCGCTGTTCTGCGGCGAGTCGATGTTTAGCCGCCGGGTCAACGCCTCTAAAACCGCCCTGCTGGTATTTTGCGCCGATTTTTTGCGCCACGGAGGCGAGCTGATCGATTGCCAGGTGCTGAACGAGCATACCGCCTCGTTGGGCGTGGGCGAAATGCCACGTCGGGAGTACCTGCAACATCTCGATCGCCTGCGTCATCGATCGCTTTCTCCTCGCTGCTGGCTGCCGCGGACCTTATTTACGCCAGCCCTATGAATGTTTTCGGCATATTTTCTGCCAGAGTGCTATAATAGCGGCGCAGAGTAGCTTCTGCCTGTTGCCCCGCCGCCGCTTGGGAATAGCTCGAATCAGGTAACGCCCATCGTTTATCTTATCGCTCCCCCTCAGGTTTGCGCTTTTTTGCGCCGCTTCGCTGGCGCGAGGGTAATACGCCAAGGTTACTTTGCTGCGTTTTATAAGCACAAATCTTTACTTAACAGACGAACTTCGGCATTATCTTGCCGGTTCAAAAATTTTGGTAGTGATACCCCCGAGGACTAGATGGCCAAAGAAGACAATATTGAAATGCAGGGTACCGTTCTTGAAACGTTGCCTAATACCATGTTTCGCGTAGAACTGGAAAACGGTCACGTGGTAACTGCGCATATCTCCGGTAAAATGCGTAAAAACTATATCCGCATTCTGACGGGCGACAAAGTGACTGTTGAGCTGACCCCGTACGACCTGAGCAAAGGCCGCATTGTCTTCCGTAGTCGCTAATCGCATCGCTGCTGTGCGGTAATTGCACAGAGTCTGAATAGTAAAAGGCCGGGAATTATCCCGGCCTTTTTTATTGGCGTGAATGAGAGATTAATGCGCCGCTTCCGGCTTGTGCTTCTGCGCGCCCTGGAAGCCATAGGTGAGTTCGTTTTTCTCGACGTCCAGCTCGACCGTCACCTGCCCACCGTCCACCAGCATGCCAAACAGCAGCTCGTTGGCCAGCGGTTTTTTCAGGTTATCCTGAATCACACGCGCCATTGGACGTGCGCCCATGGCACGATCGTAGCCCTTCTCTGCCAGCCAGTCGCGTGCTTCCTGACTGACTTCCAGCGAAACGCCTTTCTGATCCAGCTGCACCTGTAGCTCGACGATAAACTTATCTACTACCTGATGAATAACCTCGGTAGAGAGGTGATCGAACCAGATAATGTTGTCGAGACGGTTACGGAACTCCGGCGTAAAGATCTTCTTGATCTCTTCCATCGCATCGGTGCTGTTATCCTGATGGATCAGGCCGATGGATTTACGCTCGGTTTCACGTACCCCGGCGTTGGTGGTCATCACCAGCACCACGTTACGGAAGTCCGCTTTACGCCCGTTGTTATCGGTCAGGGTACCGTTATCCATCACCTGCAGCAGCAGGTTAAAGACGTCCGGGTGCGCCTTCTCGATCTCGTCAAGGAGCAGTACCGCGTGCGGATGCTTAATTACCGCGTCCGTTAACAGACCACCCTGATCGAAACCAACGTATCCCGGAGGCGCACCAATCAGGCGGCTGACGGTATGACGCTCCATATACTCGGACATGTCAAAGCGCAGCAGCTCGATACCCAGCGCTTTTGAGAGCTGAACCGTGACCTCGGTTTTACCCACCCCGGTCGGTCCGGCAAACAGGAACGAGCCTACTGGCTTATGATCCTGACCAAGACCGGCGCGGCTCATCTTAATGGCTTCGGTTAAGGCCTCAATGGCTTTATCCTGGCCAAAGACCAGCATTTTCAGGCGCTCGCCAAGGCTCTTCAGCGTATCGCGATCGCTCTGAGAGACGCTCTTCTCAGGAATACGCGCGATGCGGGCCACCACCGTTTCGATATCCGCCACGTTGATGGTTTTTTTACGCTTGCTAACCGGCATCAGACGCGCACGCGCCCCGGCCTCGTCAATCACGTCGATAGCCTTGTCCGGCAGATGACGGTCGTTAATGTATTTCACCGCCAGCTCCACCGCCGCACGCACCGCTTTCGCGGTGTAACGCACGTCGTGGTGCGCTTCATACTTCGGCTTCAGGCCGTTGATGATCTGCACCGTCTCTTCGACAGACGGCTCGGTGATATCAATTTTCTGGAAGCGACGCGCCAGGGCACGGTCCTTCTCAAAGATGTTGCTGAACTCCTGATAGGTTGTAGAGCCCATCACGCGGATCTTGCCGCTGGAGAGCAGCGGTTTGATCAGGTTAGCCGCATCGACCTGACCACCCGAAGCGGCACCCGCCCCGATAATGGTATGGATCTCATCAATAAACAGGATGCTGTTGGTATCCTGCTCCAGCTGTTTTAACAGCGCCTTGAAACGTTTCTCGAAATCACCGCGGTATTTAGTGCCGGCCAACAGCGAGCCAATGTCCAGAGAGTAGACGGTACAGTCGGCCATGATTTCCGGCACGTCGCCCTGCACGATACGCCAGGCGAGGCCCTCGGCAATTGCCGTTTTACCGACGCCGGACTCGCCCACCAGCAGCGGGTTATTTTTACGGCGACGACAGAGTACCTGAATAGCTCGCTCCAGCTCCCTTTCGCGGCCGATCAGCGGATCGATCCCGCCGACACGAGCAAGCTGATTGAGATTGGTGGTGAAGTTTTCCATACGTTCCTCCCCGCCTGCCTGCTCTTCGTGATTTGCCTGGCTGCCGGGATCGGAAGCCTGATTCGGTTCATCTTTCCGCGTGCCGTGGGAGATAAAGTTCACCACGTCGAGACGGCTCACCTCATGCTTACGCAGCAGATAGGCAGCCTGTGACTCCTGCTCGCTGAAGATAGCGACCAGTACGTTCGCGCCGGTCACTTCGCTACGGCCGGAGGACTGAACGTGGAATACCGCACGCTGCAATACGCGCTGGAAGCTGAGCGTCGGTTGCGTATCGCGCTCCTCTTCGCTGACGGGCAGCACGGGTGTAGTTTGTTCGATGAAGGCTTCGAGTTCCTGACGCAGCGCCACCAGATCGACGGAGCACGCTTCAAGCGCCTCGCGAGCCGATGGGTTGCTGAGCAGAGCCAGCAGCAAGTGCTCTACGGTCATAAACTCATGTCGGTGCTCGCGCGCTCTGGCGAAAGCCATGTTTAAACTGAGTTCCAGTTCCTGGTTGAGCATTGGGCACCCCCTCAATAGTTTGCCTTAATCAGGCGAGTTCCTGCGTACACAACAACGGATGTTCGTTCTCCCGGGCATACTTGTTCACCATCTCCACCTTGGTCTCTGCTACTTCAGCAGTAAAAATGCCGCAGATGGCTTTCCCGTGATAGTGAACCGTGAGCATCAATTGCGTAGCGCGTTCTACATCATAAGAAAAGAACTTTTGTAGCACGTCAATAACAAATTCCATCGGCGTGTAGTCATCGTTCATTAACATAACTTTATACATAGCTGGCGGTTTTAGCGCTTCGCGCAGCTTATCTGCTGCCAATTGGTCAAAATCCAGCCAATTATTAGACTTACCCATCGTTGTTCGCTTTCATCTATGGTGGCCATTTCCGACAGAGTGCACCCTGTCGTTGACTTGAGTCTAGATGCATTTTGAATCTACATCAGGATCCAGATAACTAACATCTATCATTGCTATTCGCGAAGGCTGTCACAAACCCAGGCAATAGCGTTAACTGCTTCAAATTTTCGAGTGAATCATCCCGCCGGACGCCGCCAAACGCTTGACGCTAACCCCGATTTATCTAAATTGTACAGGCGAGAGCTGGCGAGGTTTTGAACAAACCCAGACTCTGCCACCGGTTCATTCCATCTTACTCAAAGAAGATTAACGAAGGATGTCGAAGCATGGAAACGGGTACTGTTAAGTGGTTCAACAACGCTAAAGGGTTCGGTTTCATCTGCCCTGAAGGCGGCGGCGAAGATATTTTCGCTCACTATTCTACCATCCAGATGGATGGTTACAGAACGCTCAAGGCCGGGCAAACCGTCCATTTTGATGTACATCAGGGGCCGAAAGGCAATCATGCCAGCGTCATCGTGCCCATTGAAGCAGTGGCGATCGTCGAGGCCGTTGCCTGACGCCGCTTAGCTTTAATTGTGTACATCCCGCGCCTAAAATGCCAGCCCGCAGGCTGGCATTTTTATCGTCTTTACTCTCGCGCCAGCGCCTCGACCGGATCGAGTCGGGCGGCGTTGCGCGCCGGTAGCCAGCCAAACAGCACCCCGGTGAAGGTTGAGCAGATGAATGCCGTGATCAGCGCAACCGGAGAGAAGCCAATCTCCCAGCCAGGCAAAAAGAGCTGAAGCGTAAAGGCAATCAGCATCGACAGACAGACGCCCAGCGCACCGCCCACCAGACAGACCAGCACCGCCTCGATCAAAAACTGTGACAGCACGTCGCTTTTACGCGCCCCGACCGCCATGCGGATGCCGATCTCCCGGGTACGCTCGGTGACCGAGACCAGCATGATGTTCATCACGCCAATGCCGCCTACCAGCAGAGAGATCACTGCCACCAGCGTCAGGAACAGCTGTAGAGTACGTGTGGTCTTTTCTGCGGTTTTCAAGATCCCATCCATGTTCCAGGTGAAGAAATCTTTTTTGCCATGGCGCAGGGTAAGCAGTCGCGTTAGCTGAAGTTCAGCTTGTTCGCTGCTATAGCCTTCGTTCACCCGCACGGTGATGGAGTTCAGCCACGACTGGCCCATAATGCGCCCGGACATGGTGGTATAGGGCAGCCAGACGCGCAGGATCTTGCTGCTGCCAAACATGCTCTGCTTCTCCTGAGCAACGCCGATTACCGTCGCGGGCATATTGCCCACCAGCACAATTTCACCCACGACTTTGGCCTTATTGGGAAAGAGCTGACGTCGGGTATTCTCGTCAAGGATCACGACCTGGGCGCGGCCGGTAAGCTGCCGATCGTTGAAGGTGGTCCCCTCGCTGAAGGTCATCCCGTAGACGTTAAAATACTGCCCGCTGACGCCGTTAGCGCTGGCGGCCACGTCGGTTCTGCCGTAGCGCAGACGCAGGTTCTGGGATACCGCCGGGGTCGCCGAGCGAACCCAGGGCTGCTTCTGGATAGCAATCAGATCGTCATACTTCAGCGCCTGCTGGTACTGCGGATCGTCATCGCCAAAATCTTTCCCCGGATAGACGTCAATGGTGTTAGTTCCGATAGCACGGATATCCGCCAGCACCAGCTGTTTGGCGGCATCGCCTACCACCACAATCGACACGACCGAGGCGATGCCGATAATAATCCCCAGCATGGTCAGCAGGGTGCGCATCTTGTTGGCCGCCATCGCCCGCCACGCCATGGTCAATGCCTCACGAAAACCACTGCTGAACTGCTGCCAGCCCTTATCGGGCTGGACGCTGGGCTGCTGGCGGACGGCTTCCGGCTTCACCGCTGGGGGTGGATTGCGGATAATCTCGCCGTCGCGGATCTCAATGATCCGCTCGGCCTGGGCCGCCACCTGCGGATCGTGGGTGACGATAATCACCGTGTGGCCCGCGTCGCGCAGCTGATGGAGGATAGCCATGACCTCCTCCCCCGAATGGCTATCCAGCGCCCCGGTAGGCTCATCGGCGAGGATCACCTGTCCGCCGTTCATCAGCGCCCGGGCAATACTGACGCGCTGCTGCTGGCCACCGGAGAGCTGAGAGGGCTGATAGCTCTCCCGCTCCGCCAGCCCCAGCCGCTTCAGCAGTTGATTGGCGCGGGCCAGCCGTGCTTTACGCTCGGTACCCGCGTAGACCGCAGGCACCTCCACGTTCTGCGCCGCCGTCAGGTGGGAGAGCAGATGGTAGCGCTGGAAGATAAAGCCGAAGTGCTCCCGGCGCAGGCGTGCCAGCGCGTCACCGTCCAGCGTGGCGACGTCCACCCCCGCCACCCGATAGCTGCCGCTGGTGGGTTTATCCAGGCAGCCAAGAATATTCATCAAGGTCGATTTACCCGAGCCGGACGCGCCCACGATGGCCACCATCTCACCGGCGACGATATCCAGGGTGACACCTTTCAGCACCTCAACCATGCCTTCGCCCGAGGGGTAGCTGCGGCGGATATCCCGCAGCTCAAGCAGGGTCGTCATGGTGCGGCTCCGGCATTGTCCTGGCCGATGACGACCTCATCGCCCTCCTCCAGGCCTTTCACGACTTCAGCATCGGTATCGTTGCGCGCCCCGAGCGTTACCTCCCGCTCGCGGGTTTCACCGTTGCGCAGAAGTGTGACCTTGTAGCGGTTATCGCCAATAGGTTCCCCCAGCGCCGCCAGTGGAACGGTCAGCACGTTTTTAACCGTCGAGAGCTGGATATGCACCTGGGCGGTCATCTCCAGACGCAGCACCCCCTGCGGGTTCGGCACTTCAAAACGTGCATAGTAGAAGATGGCGTCGTTAACCTTCTCCGGCGTCGGCAGAATATCTTTCAACACCCCTTCGTAGCGCGTCAGCGGATCCCCCAGTACGGTAAACCACGCCTTCTGACCCGGCTTGAGGTGAATAACGTCCGCTTCTGAAACCTGGGCTTTGACCAGCATGGTGCTCATATCCGCCAGGGTGAGAATGTTCGGTGCCTGCTGGGCGGCGATCACCGTCTGGCCCTGCAGGGTCGTAATCTGCGTCACTTCCCCGGCCATCGGGGCGATGATGCGCGTGTAGTCGAGGTTGGTTTTTGCCGTGTCGAGGGTAGCCTGGTTACGCTTGATCTGCGCCTCAATGGTGCCGGTCTGGGCCTCCTTCACCGCCAGCTCGGTGGCGGCGCTGTCGAGATCCTGACGTGATACCGCCTGGGTCCTGGCCAGCTGCTGCTGACGAGAGAGGGTAACCGCCGCCAGCCGCTTCTCCGCCTCCGCCTGACGGCGCTGGGCACGCAGCTCCATCAGGGTCGCCTCTACTTCGCGGATCTGGTTCTGCGCCTGCTCGGGATCGATTACCCCCAGCAGCTGATCCTTTTTCACCTTGTCACCGATGTTAACTGACAGCGTCTTCAGCTGCCCGCTCACCTGGGCCCCAACGTCAACCTTGCGCAGCGCATCCAGCTTGCCTGTCGCCAGCACGCTCTGCTGAAGCTCGCCCGGACGGACGATCAGCGTCTGGTATTGTGCAATCGGCGCATTGAGCTTCTGCCATCCCCAGACGGCGATAACCAGCAGGAGTAGCGCCAGCGCGACGTAAATCTTCCTGCGTTTTCCCTTAAGATTCATAAAAATTCCGGATAGTTAAGCTGACTACACTGAAAACAATTCTATATGAACCGCCCGCGGCTGAAACCCTCTCTTTTTTTGCCTGAACGATTCAGGATTAGTCTGCCCGCCCGCGCGCCAGCCACAGCACGCGGGAGAACATACTGCGCAGCAGAGGCGGAACCGCCTCTACGCCGCGCCGCCCAGCCTCCAGCGCCACTTCGATGGCCAGATCCGGCTTCGAGGAGCGATGGATTGCTTTAATGATTACCCGCCGCTCGTTCATGCGGATCCCCTCCGGCAACTGGGCCACGCGGTGATAGACATCCGCAAAGCCCTGGCGGTACATGAAATGCTCCATATCAAGGGCGGGTAGCACCGTTAAATGCTCCCGCTCCAGCGCCTTGTCATTATCGAGCAGGCTGCGCACCGTGGCGGCATACTTCTTCCCCGCCTCGTCACCATCGACCAGCACGTGCCAGGCGATCCCCATCCGCCGGGCGAACTTCACCAGCGGCTTGAGACCCGACTGGGCGAACTCGATCACCTTAATCCCTTCAGCATCAAAGTGGTGGCCGCACTGGCGGGCCAGCTCACTGATAGTCCAGGTCTCAGTCTCCCCCTCTACCAGCAGCCAGCAGCGGGCAAAGAGCGACGAGGGGCGGTTAGCGCGAATATGAAAGGCGATGCGGCGGCCATCCTCGGCGCTCAGTCCGCCCGGTCCCAGCCGCCAGGCGGCGACCCGGGAAGCGTCGCGCACCAGCCGACAGAGGTGCTCAACGGGCGTCAGGGAGAGCAGCTCCCCGGAGTTGGTGGTGGTGATGCGTTGCAGCGGCAGCAGGTTGAGGAGATGCCAGGCCACCGAGAGCATAATCGGGTGCAGACGCGTCTCGGGATCCTCAATCAGCAGCAGCGGACGTGCGTCCCTGTCCAGCTGCACGGTTCCTTTGGCTTTCAGCAGCGTGGCGAACAGACCCAGCAGGATCACCCGATGGCTGCGGCCGCCGGGCCTGTCGATCATCCGGTTGATGATATCGAGATAGCGCCAGCTGCGCTGCTCATCGTGGGAGCGGCGGCGCATCAGACGCTGACGGGCTTCACCGGTGCCCTGCTCGGCAAAATAGTGCTCCAGCAGCTGCACCATCGCCGATAGCCCCTGGCGGATCTGCCCGTCGCTGAGGTTCTGCGGGCGCGAGACCAGATCGTGAGCCAGCACGTCGAGCTGACGGGCGGTGATGTCCACCTCCGGCAGATCCGGCACGCTACCGTTGCGAATACGGCGCATAAAACGGGCATCGCGCAGGCGCAGAACCGGCATCAGCCGGACAAGATGCTTTGCCAGGCCGTCGGCTTCCGTCAGCGCCAGCGTCTGGCCTTCGGCATCCAGAAAGCTGCGGCGGGTGGTGACATGGCCCTCCTGGGTCTGCTCTGCTTCGAGGCGATAGAAAATCCGTCGATAGCCATCCGTTCCCTGAGCCATGCAGTTCGCCAGCGCGCGATAGCGACGGGCGCGATAGTTACCCGGCTCGGCTTCACAAAAGGTCAAAATGATATGCAGGTGGCGCTCGCGACCCTGAACATCCCCGGGGGGAAACCAGAAGTCGTTGCGGGTAAACGTATACAGTTCTGTTTCTGGTGATAGCAAAAGCGTGAGCGCATCCAGCAGGCTCGATTTTCCCCATGCATTTTCCCCGATTAGAACGTTATTATGCTCCAGCATCAGCGACAGACGATTAATGCCGCGAAATCCTACAATCTCAACCCGCTCAAGTCGCATGTCACCTCCCAAAGAGTGATTTTTAATCATTACATAAATTTGCGGGATGCTTAACGATATTATTTTCCCTGATACCTCTTTGTCGGTAGCCGCGCCTCAGCAAAATTGCGCTAAATCAATCTCTCTGCAAATAACCTAAATATCACTTTCACCGCCTCTCGCCGGGGCATAATCTTAAACATGTATTTAAAATATAACTTTAAAGGTGTGACTATGTTTTGTGTGCAATGTGAACAAACTATCCGTACCCCGGCTGGCAACGGCTGCTCTTATGCGCAGGGTATGTGCGGTAAAACCGCAGAGACCTCTGACCTACAGGATCTCTTGATCGCAGCGCTGCAAGGCTTGTCCGCCTGGGCGCTGAAAGCGCGTGATTACGATCTGATCGATCATGAGATCGATAGCTTCGCCCCGCGCGCCTTCTTCTCCACCCTCACTAACGTGAACTTTGATTCACCGCGCATCGTCGGTTATGCCCAGGAAGCTATCGCCAAACGCGAAGCGCTGAAAGCGCTGTGCCTGAGCATCGATCCCACCGCCTCCGTTGATAACCCGATGGCAGGGTTGCAGCTGATCAGCGACGACCTGGGCGAGCTTCAGCGCCAGGCCGCTCTCTTTACCCCGAACAAAGACAAAGCCGAAATCGGCGACAATATTCTTGGCCTGCGCCTGCTCTGCCTCTACGGCCTGAAAGGTGCGGCAGCCTACATGGAGCATGCTCACGTGCTCGGCCAGTACGACAACGCCATCTACGCTCAGTACCATAAAATCATGGCGTGGCTGGGCACCTGGCCATCCGATATGAATGCCCTGCTGGCGTGCGCCATGGAGATCGGGCAGATGAACTTCAAGGTGATGAGCATCCTCGACACCGGGGAGACCAGCGCCTACGGCCATCCGACCCCCACCCAGGTTAACGTCAAGGCGGTAGCCGGGAAATCTATTCTGATCTCCGGCCACGATCTGAAGGATTTGCACAATCTGCTGCAGCAGACCGAGGGCACAGGCGTGAACGTCTATACCCACGGCGAAATGCTGCCGGCGCACGGCTATCCGGAGCTGCGTAAGTATAAACATCTGGTGGGTAACTACGGCAGCGGCTGGCAGAACCAGCAGGTGGAGTTCGCCCGCTTCCCGGGCCCCATCGTGATGACCTCCAACTGCATCATTGACCCGGCTCCGGGTGCCTACGACGACCGTATCT
>JBCNNW010000078.1:0-21187 GCA_039594205.1 Pseudescherichia sp.
GTTGGTGGGGAGGAATTTTGCATTGTTCTGCCGGGGAGCACGCTGCTCCAGGCGCAGGGCGTAGCAGAGCGGATACGCGAGCGCATCAGCCGCAAGGAGATCCTGGTCCACAATAGCCAGACCATTCGCATCAGCGCCTCGCTGGGCGTCAGCAGCACTGAGCCGGGCGAGAGCTACGTCTTTGAATATTTACAGATGGTCGCAGACGGACGACTTTATCTGGCGAAGCGGGGCGGGCGTAACCGCGTTTGCGCGGAGGAAGCTGCTCAGGATTGACCGAACAGGTGATCCAGACCCTCTCGCCAGCCCGCGGGGCCGGTCTGGGTAGTACGATAGACCCGTGAAGGCTCATCATGGCTTAGCGTTACGCCGTCGCGGTTAAACCCTTTCACCACGATGGCAAAATCGACATTGTCGAGCATGGGTGCATCGTTTGGCCCGTCTCCGAGGCCAAGCGTGATGTACTCTCTGCTATCAATCTGGCAGTACTGGCGCGTCAGCCAGTTTACCGCCTGATCCTTTCCGCCGCGCTGGTCAATGACGTGCCAGTAGCGCGCACCCTGAACCAGACGCAGGCCAAAACGGGTAAGGTCAGCGTCAAACTGCGCCATCCGTTCATCGCTGTCGCGCCAGATCAATGTCTCCGACGCCTCATGAAGGCGAGCGAGGCTTGCCTGGGCAGGCGTATAGCCGGTTAACTCCACCAGAACGGGAACCTCAAGATCGCTGAAGGTCGTAAACTTATACCCCTCGCTCTCCCGCAGCGGCGTCAGAACGGTCATGATCTGCTCATGCGTTGCGCCATTAATCAGCCTGGGGGCGTTTTCATGCTCTTGCCAGCGCGCATCAAGCTGGATAACGGCGCCGTTTTCGGCAATGAATGGCTGCCCCTGTAACCCCACCATCTTCTGAATTGCCAGGGTCTCCGCCGCCGTCATGCTGCTGCACAAAATTACCGGTATCTCACGCTGGCGCAGGCGAGTTAGCCAGGCTTCGGCTGGCTGCCACTCGTGGGTATGGCTATCAAGTAGGGTACCGTCGATATCAGTAAATACTAATAGCGTATCGTTGAGACCTGGCATGATCTGCTCCTTTAATCGCGCAACGGAAAGGGTAAGAAAAATCTTAAATTCTTAAAGATATACTCTATATGCCTGAATGACATGGGCCTCCAGAGTTGATGCTGTCTGGCTTCTCATACGTTGGTACCAGAACAGTTAAGATAAATAATAATTAGGTTGATGAATATTTTCTTGTCCTGCAAATAATTTGCAGATAGATTCATATCCGCATCAGATTTCCTGGTGTAACGAATTTTCAAGTGCTTCTTGCAAACGCAAGCTTTATCCCGGTCTCCCCAGACCGGGATTTTTTCTTTTAACGGTTTAACTCCGTCACGCTGCTATCATGGATATCCAGCTCCCAGGCGTTAGCAACCGCAGGCTCCTCGCTATGATGCATCCGGCCTTCCGCGCGTTTCTCCGGGCCGCTGCCGTCAATCGACGCCAGCAGGGCATCAACCTCGGCATCGTTCAAGGCTCTCTCATCGCTGGTTTTCATCATCACTACCCTCACCGGTCGTTTTCTTAAGTATAGACGGTAGAGAAAAGCAGCAATCACAACGGTAGGCGCTGCCAGGACGCAGGATTTGTTCTACACTGGCAAAAATGCGACAGGAGGAAAACGATGAAGGTTAACGATCGGGTTACAGTTAAAACGGACGGGGGGCCGCGCCGCCCGGGCGTCGTACTCGCTATTGAAGAGTTTAATGAAGGGACAATGTATCTGGTATCGCTGGATGATTACCCGCTCGGTATTTGGTTCTTCAACGAAAAAGGGCATCCGGACGGGGTATTTGTTGAGATGCAGGAGTAACCTTATCACTACCCTCATGCCCGGGAGGGTAAGTGCCTGCTTGCCCTCTTAGCGCATATTGACGAAGATACCGCTGGTCACGTAGTCCGTCAGGCGTACCACATGGTAGATAACCTGCTTATTATGCGTTTTTATTTTCCTTTTAATATTCCCCTTATGTGATGAAACCGTTTTGGCTTTGATATTCATCTGGTCGGAAATTTGAATCGTTCCCTGTCCTGACATCCACATTCGCAGCATGCTGGATTCAGTACGGCTTAACGATAGTGTAGGCAGATTAATCCCTTTCTGGCCCTTCGCTTCTTTATTGAGATAATCTGCGAGGAACTCATCCAGCGATTCTGGCTTAATCGATTTCGAGCTGATTAATAAATTTTTTCGGACCAGCAGATATTCATCAAAATGGATATTCGCTATTGCCATAAACACAATAAACAACGTCTTCGGATGCTGATTAATGATTTGCTTAATATGCTGACTCTGTTCAAGATCGTGGATGAAGCAGTCTTCATTAATAAACACCACCGCGGGCTGCCAGGCCTCGCATGCAGAACCGAGTTCGCTGACGCTGGATACGTCTTTGATATCTCGTTTTTTTACCCCTCGACTCGCCAGATATCCGGTTAATCCCAACCTGGTATAGCTGCATAAATCCATAATAATCGTTGACATGGCATACCCTCACTCAATGCGTAACGATAATTCACCACCTGCCTGAGAGTCTCATAACAGTAAAACGGATGAAAATATTCTGAAAACCTATGAGCAGGACAGGACTTTCAGGCGAACACACTATCCCGTAAAGTTAGGTATAATTTGCCAGGAAACATCTTAAAGTAAAGTAAACTTTCGGATATGTGATAATCATAAAAACAAATAAACCGCGTCCCGTATATCCTGGCGGGTATTACTGGAATTCCTTTTTAGGAATATCCTCACTAAAGCCCTGCAAAGATTAAGGGCTGGAGGCCTGCGGTAATTCACCGATGATATCTGCCAGCAGGTTGAAAATTTCGCTGAACAGATGTTCACAGAAGGGAGCAATGAGCGGCATCAGAGCTGCCATCAGAATAATGCCCACGCCGAGGGTAATTGGAAAACCCACCGAGAAGATAGAGAGCTGAGGCGCCATACGGTTCAGCAGCCCCAGGGAGAGGTTCAGCGTCAGCAGCAGGGTGATCACTGGCAGCGCCAGCATCAGGCCATTGAGGAAAATTAGTCCACCCGCCCGGGTCAGCGCGAGAAACGCATTGCTGTTTACCGGATCGCCGCCGATGGGCAGGGTATGGAACGTATCCACCAGCATTGAAATCAGCCACAGATGCCCATTGAAGGTCAGGAACAGCAGCAGGGCCAGCATATCCATAAAGCGGGCCAGCACGGGCATATTGAGGTTGCTGCCGGGATCGAAGAAGGTTGCAAATGAGAGGCCCATTTGCAGACCAATCAGCTCACCGGCGGTGCGTATGGCAGCAAAGGCGAACTGCATTGTAAAGCCCAGCGCAATGCCGATGAGGATCTGCTGCAGCGCCAGCCACAGGGCGTCGCCGGAAAAAATCGGTACATTGGTGGCGGGCAGGGAGGGGGCGATGACGATCGTAATGACAAATCCCAGTCCCAGCTTGACCCGTTTGGGTACGCTACGCTCGCTGAGAATGGGCGCGGTCGAAATCAGCGCCAGGACGCGCAGCAGCGGCCAAAAATAGAGGCTTAGCCACTGAAGCCACTGATCGCTGGTTACCGACACCATAAGAGTTGCTTATCCAATAATATAAGGAATGTTACTGAACAGCGTGCGCATATAGTCCAGCAGTAGATTAAGCATCCACGGGCCGGCAACGATAATGGCAACGAAAACGGCGATGATTTTGGGGATAAACGAGAGCGTCATCTCGTTGATCTGCGTCGCCGCCTGCAAAATACTGATCACCAGGCCAGTCACCAGGGCGACCAGCAGCAGGGGGGCGGCTACCATCAGGGCGATTTTCATCGCCTCGGTGCCCATCATCATGACCGATTCAGGTGTCATTGCCGCACTCCTTAACTGTAAAAGCTCTGCGCCAGCGAGCCGACCAGCAGCTGCCAGCCATCCACCAGTACGAACAGCATCAGCTTAAACGGCAGGGCGATAGTCGCCGGAGGAACCATCATCATCCCCAGGGCCATCAGCACGCTGGCGATCACCAGGTCAATAATTAAAAACGGAATAAAGATGGTAAAGCCGATCTGAAAGGCGGTCTTCAGCTCGCTGGTGACATAGGCCGGGAGCAGGATGCGCATCGGCACTGCTTCCGGTCCTGGCAGCGGCCCGCTGTTCGCCAGGCGAGCAAACAGGGCCAGATCGGCTTCCCGGGTCTGACGCATCATAAACTCTCTTAGCGGCTGCGCGCCTTTTTCCATTGCCACATCGATGGAGATTTTACTCTCGCTAAACGGCTGGTAGGCCTCGGTATAAATCTTATCGATCACCGGCGACATAATGAAAAAGGTCAAAAACAGGGCGAGGCCGAGAAGCACCTGGTTGGGCGGCGCGGAGGGCGTTCCCAGCGCATTACGCAGCAGGCCAAACACGATGATGATGCGGGTAAAGCTGGTCATCATCAGCAAAATTGCGGGCAGGAAGGTCAGCGAGGTGATAAACACCAGGGTCTGCACCGGCAGGGACCAGCTCTGGCCGCCGTTGGCCAGCGGTTGACTGATGAGTCCGGGAAGCTGAGCAAAGGCGCAGGGCGCAACCAGTGCCAGGCCAGCCAGCGCAAAAGGTAACAAACGGCGCATCAGGATCTCCCGGAACGCTTGATCAAATTCTTTAACACGGCCTGAAAATCCGGGGTGTTCTCTTTCGGGGCGTCGCTCACCGGCGGCGCAGGGGGAAGCGTATGCAGCAAACTGATTTGTGACGGTGTCACGCCAAGTACCAGTCGCGCATCGTCAACGTCAACGATGATTACGCGTTCGCGCGGGCCGACGGTAGTGCTGGCACTCACCTTCAGGCCACGGGCGCTGGCGGTTTTACCGCCAAAACCCATCCGCTTCGCCAGCCAGGCCGCCGCGAGGATCAGGGCAATAATGCCCAGCAGCGCGCCGCTGACCTGCACCAGCGGAGAACCAGAGACGGCAGCGGGCTGGACAACGGTAGCCTGGGTTTTCATGCTTAGCGGCTCAGACGACGCATACGCTCGGATGGCGTGATGATATCGGTAATGCGCACGCCGTACTTGTCGGCGACGACCACAACTTCACCCTGGGCAATCAGATAGCCGTTGATCAGGATGTCCAGCGGCTCACCGGCGAGGCCGTCCAGGGCGACGACCGATCCCTGAGTCAGGCGCAGCAGCTCTTTAATGGTCATGCGGGTACGACCAAGCTCTACGGTCAGTTTGACCGGGATATCCATAATCAGATCGATATCCTGCAGGGTGCCGCTTACATCACCGCCGCCAAACTGCTGAAACACCGAGTCGGTGGTGCTTTTGCTGCTAGTCGTGGTTTTTTGTTCATTTAACGCGTCAGCCCACAGATCGTCCATTGCCATGCTGTTCTCATCGGACGGATTGTTCATATCACTCATTTGGGCTGTTCCTCATTCAGCGAATTCAAAATCGGGTTGATCAAATGTTCAACGCGCAGGGCATATTGGCCGTTAATGGTGCCGTACTGGCTGGTGAGCACGGGCACACCGTCTACGTGGGCGATGATGCGATCGGGTTTTTCGATCGGCAGCACGTCGCCGGGTTGCAGCTTCAGGATCTGCGACAGACGCAGCGGAACGTCGCCGAAGTTAGCGATCAGCTCCAGCTCCGAGTGCTGCACCTGGCGAACCAGGTTATCGCGCCAGTTCTGGTCCTCATTGCGGGAGTTCTCCAGCGGCGGGTTCACCAGCGTCTCACGCAGCGGCTCAATCATGCTGAAGGGCAGGCAGATATTGAACTCGCCGGTCAGGTTACCGATCTCCACATGGAAAGGAGTATTGACGACGATATCGTTCGGCGAGGTGGTGATGTTGGTAAACTTCACCTGCATCTCCGAACGGACATACTCAACCTCCAGCGGATGTATCGCCTTCCACGCATCGCTGTAGCCTTCCAGCGCCAGCTTCAGCATACGGTTGATCACCCGCTGCTCAGTATGGGTAAATTCACGTCCCTCAACCTTGGTCGGGAAACGGCCATCGCCCCCGAACAGGTTATCCACGGCAATAAATACCAGGCTCGGCGAGAAGACAAACAGCCCGGTGCCGCGCAGCGGCTTCAGGTGGATCAGGTTCAGGTTGGTCGGCACCGGCAGGTTACGCGCAAACTCATGATAGGGCTGAATGCGGATCGCCCCCACCGTGATGTCCGGGCTGCGACGCAGCAGGTTAAACAACCCCATGCGGAACTGGCGCGCAAAACGTTCATTAATGATCTCCAGCGCCTGCAGGCGTTCACGCACCACGCGGCGCTGGGTATTGGGATCGTAAGGGCGAATATCACTCTCGCCGCCTTTGCCGGGCTGCGGAGCATCGCTCTGTTCGCTGTCGCCGTTCAGCAGCGCATCAATTTCGGCCTGTGAAAGAATGCTGTCGCCCATGTCTTTACCGCAAAATGAAAGCTGTATAGAGAACGTCAGTCACTTCCTGCTTTGGCTGGCCAGTGACTAACGGCGGAGAGAGCGTCTCTTTGATGGCGGCGACCAGCTGGCGCTTGCCTTCATCAGTCGCCAGCTGTGCGGCATCCTGACGGGAGAAGAGCAGCAGCAGGCGGCTACGCACCTCTGGCAGATATTCGCTCAGACGCGCGCGGGTAGCTTCGTCTTTCAGGCGCAGGGTTATGCCAACGTAAAAGACGCGATCGGCATCGCCCAGGTTAACGGTAAAGGTATCCAGCGCGAAAAAGACCGGCGCGGGCGGCGGTGGCGCTTCGGCTTTCACCTCTTCGCCCGGCTGCTGGTGCATGCGCCAGTAGCTATAGCCAGCGGTGGCGCACGCGGCGAGCGTGATCAACACCAGCAGCGGGATCCAGATCGAGCGTTTCTTCTTCTTGCTAATTGCGGCGTCAGTCATCTGTTACGTGCTTCCTGTTTCGGTACTGCTTATGGGCTGATTATCCCGCGTCCGGCGCGTGTCAAAGGGCGGAAAAGACGGGGATAATCATGCTACCTTTTGCGTTTAGGCAAAGATGTCTACTGCGCCGTTGCCGCGAGCAAGGGATTGCAGGCTCGCCGGAACGGTCAGCGCATCCTCTTCGTCAGCGGCAAAGGCGCTGCCGTGGCCGGAGCGGGAGGCCTGCTGCTGCTGGGAAAATGACTGCTGCTGTCCGGCTGAGCTTTCGCTGCTGATGCTGCTCTGACCCAGCTGGATGCCATTTTCAGCCAGCTGGGTGCGCAGCACGGGCAGGGCGGCTTCGAGGGCGGCACGCACGTGGCTGTGCTGAGAGACCATCTGCAGCTGGGCCTGGTTGTCGTCAATCTTCAGGCTAATCTGCACCTGACCTAAATCTTCCGGATGCAGACGCAGCTCGGCGCTCTGCTGGCCCTGCTTTGTAAACAGGGTGATGTTCTGGCTGATGGTCTGCTGCCATTCACTGCTGCCCAGCGGGGCGCTGATCACCGGCGCAGCAACCGGGGCGCTGGCCTGCGCCGGGGCAGCGGTAGTCACCGCAGGAGCGACGCTGACGCTGGTGTTGATCGTCTGTACGGCGGTTTCCGGAGCGTTTTTCAGCGGCGCGGCGGCGGTCAGCTGGCTGGTCTGCGCCCTGGCATCAACGGCGGCGGCAAAGGGCTGGTCGTCGGTATCCTCCTGCGTGCCCGGGGTGAGCGCCGGGTCGGCATCGCGGGCGAGAGAGGCGAGAGGCGGGTTGCGGCCTGCGGCAGTGGTCACCGGGGTAGCGGATGCCGCAGCGTCGCTCTTCGGCACGGCAGCCGTCGCCGTTTGCTGATGCGGCAGCATCGCCAGCAGGGCGCTCAGCCCGGCCAGCTCCTCTGCGCTCAGATCGCTGCTCGTATCATCTTCTGCGGCAGCGGCGTGTGTTGGCAGCGGCTGTTGCGCCGCAGGCGCAGAGGTCATGCCTTTCAGACCGCCGGTCAGGCTGGCTAAAATAGCCTGCGCTTCGCTCTGTAACGGCGTGCTGGTCTGGGTGACATCCCCGGCATTCTCAGCGTTAGCCGTAGCTGCCGCCGCAGCGCCTGCTGGAGTCCGGGCGAGCAGAGCCGCCAGCTGCACCGCCGGGGAGCGGGTATCGGTTTCATCCGCGCCGCCTTTCAGCAGGCTCTGCTGGAGCGTAGTGCCAGCCGTGCGCAGATCGTTAAGGGTCAGGGGAGCCTCCTCGCCAGACGTCTGGGGGCCGGTAAGCGCGCCTGACAGCAGGGTAAGAAAGTCTTCTGCGCCCGTCGCCGCTTTACCTGATTGCAGGCCGCTGGCGGTATCGGCATCGGTAACAAGCAGTTTTGGCAAAGTGATCACTCTGGTTTCCTCATTGAAGCACGCTGGGCGAACTCATCCATTTTTTTCTGATCGAGGCGGTTCTCTGCCAGCAGGGCGGCAGCGGTCTGCCGATCCTGAAGGGTTTGCCACGCCTGTAAACGTTGTTTCTTCTCTCGCCAGGCGTTCAGCGCCTGTTCGACTTTTGTGGTCCACTGCATCAGCTGCTGGCGGTGCTGCTCGATGGCTTTCTCCAGCGTAGAGATAAACTGCTGGTAGTTCTGCCAGCGCTGGCTGCCAATGCCCTGGGTCATGTCCGTGTTGAGGTTATTGCGGTACTCATTCTGATAATCCATCAGCATGTTGAGCTGCTCTTCGGCCTGCTGGCATCCCCGGCGCATCTCACCGAGGCGTATCGCTGCGTCATCCACCGCTTTTTCAGCCAGATCCTTTAGCGTCGTTAATGCGCTACTCTGCGTCACGATCGTCGCCCTCCCACTCTTCTGTTACACCGTCGGGAAAATAAGTTCCAGGCCCTGGATGGACTCTTCCCATCCGGCGCGTTCAAAAATACCCTGCTGGAGATAGGCTTCCAGCTGTGGCCACAGGGCAATGGCTTTATCCAGCATCGGATCGCTGCCCCGGGCATAGGCGCCCACGCTGACCAGATCGCGGTTGCGCTGGAAGCTGGAGAGCAGCTGTTTGAAATGTCTGACCCTGGCGTAGTGCTGCTCACTGATGAGCGCGGTCATGGCCCGGCTGATAGAGGCTTCAATATCGATCGCCGGATAGTGTCCGGCTTCCGCCAGCCGCCGCGACAGCACGATATGGCCGTCAAGAATGGCGCGGGCGGAGTCGGCGATAGGATCCTGCTGGTCATCGCCTTCGGTCAGTACGGTATAGAACGCGGTAATTGAACCGCCGCCGTGGGTGCCGTTACCGGCGCGCTCCACCAGCGCGGGTAGTTTGGCGAATACCGAAGGCGGATAGCCTTTGGTCGCCGGCGGCTCGCCGATTGCCAGAGCGATCTCACGCTGGGCCATCGCATAGCGGGTTAAAGAGTCCATGATCAGCAGCACATGCTGGCCGCGATCGCGGAAATCTTCCGCTATGCGCGTGGCGTAGGCTGCCCCCTGCATACGCAGCAGCGGCGAGACGTCTGCCGGGGCAGCGATCACTACCGAGCGGGCGCGACCCTCTGCACCCAAAATGTTCTCGATAAAATCTTTTACTTCGCGACCACGTTCACCGATCAGCCCAACGACGATCACGTCGGCCTGGGTGTAGCGGGCCATCATTCCCAGCAGTACGCTTTTACCTACCCCGGAACCAGCAAACAAGCCCATACGCTGGCCACGGCCCACGGTTAACAGGGCGTTGATTGGTCGCACGCCGGTATCAAGAACATGTTCAATAGGGGTACGCTGGAGCGGGTTGAAGGGCTGGGTGATGAGCGCCCCGGTTTCGGTGGTATCAGGGGAGGGCAGGCCATCCAGCGGTTTGCCGCCGCCGTCGAGCACCCGACCGAGCAGCGCCGGACCTAACGGCAGCTGTTTCCCGCTGTGCAGACCATCGCCGCTGGCGCTGCGGGCATAGACGCGCGCGCCGGGCAGAATGCCTTCTACCTCTTCCAGCGGCATCAGAAAGAGGCGCTGACCGTTAAAGCCCACCACTTCACTCTCTACTTCCCGGGTCTCGCCGCTCTCCTGACGCTCGATGATGCAGGTTGCCCCCAGCGGCAGCTGAAGACCGGTTGCCTCAAGCACCAGGCCGGTGGCACGGGTCAGCCGGCCGTAGCGGCGTACCGCAGGCAGCTGCGCCATTTTACTCTCAACGTTGTCCAGCGTGCTCAGCCAGCGGGTCAGGCGTGCGGTCATCAGATCACTCCCGGTGCCGCCAGACGGCACAGCTCCTGCCAGCGGGTGGCGACGCTGGCATCCAGATCGCCCTCGTCAGCGGAGACTTTGCACCCACCCGGATGAAGAGTCGGATCGCCGCGCAGACGCCAGCCGTGCAGGCTCAGCGTTGCGCCCAGCATATCCTCCACGCGCTGGAGATCGTCCGGATGCACGCGCAGCTGTGGCTTGCCGTTAAACAGCGGCTCCTGCTGCAGCAGCTGCTGGATCTGTTTGATCAGGGCGGTATTATCCACGCTCGGCGTCTGGCCAATAACCTGACGTGCTGCCTCCAGTGCCATCTGCATCAGGCGGGAGGGGATAACGCTATCCAGCGCGTCGAGGCTGTGCTGGAACTCGCTCGCCAGCTGCTGCATCCGGGCATGGATCGGCGCCTGCTGCTGCTGAGCCTGGGCCAGACCCTGTTCAAGGCCCTGGGCCAGCCCCTCCTGATAACCCTGGCTGTGACCCGCCTGCCGGCCTTCGGCAAGACCGGCGCTGTATCCCTGCTCGTGGGCCTGGATCTGCAGCTGCGCCAGCTGCTGCTGTTGCTTCTGCTCGTCGGTTAAAACGATCTCTTCGCCTTCCGGTGGGGCATCGTCGCTATCGCTATCCTGCGCCACCGCCGGAACGAACTCGCTCACCGGCATCGCCAGATCTTCTGGCTTCCAGATTTTCCACGGCAGCTCGTTAGACATAGGTATCCTCGCCGCTGCCGATTACCATCTCGCCGGTCTCTGCCAGACGACGTACGATAAGCAGAATGGCTTTCTGTTCGTTCTCCACCTGGGAGAGACGTACCGGTCCGCGGTTGGCAAGGTCGTCGCGCAGAATGTCTGCCGCACGCTGGGACATGTTGCGCAGGAACTTCTCGCGCAGCGGCTGCTCGGAGCCTTTGAGCGCAATGAGCAGGGATTCGGAATCCACTTCCTGCAGCAGGCGCTGGATGCTGCGATCGTCCACCTCGGAGAGGTTCTCGAACAGGAACATCTCGTCGATAATTTTCTGTGCCAGCTCGCCGTCGAACTCGCGCACGGCGGTAATAACCGCCTCTTCCTGTTGAGTCTTCATCAGGTTGATAATCTCGGCCGCCGTTCTCACGCCGCCCATTTTGCTGCGCTTGAGGTTCTGGCCGTCGAGCAGGCTATTCAGCACCTCGGTCAGCTCCGCCAGCGCCGCTGGCTGCACGCCGCCGAAGGTGGCGATACGCAGCATCACGTCATGACGCAGGCGCTCATCGAAGAGGGCGAGAATATCCGCCGCCTGGCCGCGTTTAAGATGCACAAGGATGGTGGCGATAATCTGCGGATGCTCGTCGCGGATAAGATCGGCGGCGGTCTGCGGCTCCATAAAGTTGAGGGTCTCAATACCGCTGGAGGTATCGCGCGTCTCGAGAATATCTTCCAGCAGGCTGGCGGCGCGCTCTTCGCCGAGCGCTTTCACCAGCACCGAACGCAGGTAGTCGTTGGCATTGATATTGAGCGCAGCGAACTGCTCGGCCTCCTGCTCGAACTCCTGCAGGACGTCAGTCAGCTGCTTGTTGGAGATCTGGCGCACGCCGGCCATAGCGGTACTCAGGTGCTGGACCTCACGCTGGGAGAGGTGTTTGAACACCTCCGCCGCGCGGTCTTCGCCAATGGTCATCAGCAGGATGACGCTCTTTTCGGTTCCGGTAAGGTTACTCATGTTCTTCACCACTCATCCACTGGCGGATGACCAGCGCTACCACGCGCGGATCGTTATCTGACATTTCGCGAATACGCTGACTCATCACCTCGGCGCTCAGACGCTGGTTAGCCCGGCGCTGCTGGGTCTGCTCATCTTTGCTGAGGCGAACCTCCACCGCTTCCTCTTCCGGCATCTGGTGATTCTGCGCATTCTCAAGCAGCGCTTTGCGCTCCTCTTCGCGACGCACCAGCTGCGGACGGACGGCCTTGCGCCACAGGATCCAGGCGACAATCAGCACCAGCAGCCAGCGACCAGCGGCGAGCATTTGATCGATAAAGGCCTGCTGTTGCCAGAACGGCAGCTCGCCCGCGCTCTCATCGGTGGCGTTGAACTGCGAGTTCACTACGTTAAGGGTATCGCCGCGCTGCTGGGAGAAGCCCATCGCTTCGCGGGTCAAGTCTTCGATCTGTTTCAGCTGGTCGGCGGTTAGCGGCAGCGGCTTACCATCGGTCAGGGTGCGGTAGTTCACCACTACGGCCACGGAGAGACGCTGCACGTCGCCGACGTTCATTTTGGTGTGGCGAATGGTGCGATCGACTTCATAGTTAGTGGTTTCGTTGCGCTGCGTATTCCGCGGACCGGCGCTGTTTGCCGTGCTGGTCGTGGTCTGCTGCGCATTCTGGTTCTGCTGTCCATTCTGCGGATTGTTTGCCGTAATCGGCGCATTATTAGCCGGAGCAGGCTGATTAGAGAGTGCACCCGGCACGCCGCCCGGATAAGGGCCGCCCACCTGCTCGCTCTCGTTCAGCTGACGGGAGCGCATTACCGCCTCGGACGGGTTGCCGTTGGGGTGATACTGCTCTTCAGTCTGCTCTTTATTATCAAAATCGATCTGGGCGTTAACCTGGGCGTGAACGTTGCCATTCCCGACGATAGGAGAGAGGATCGCTTCGATACGGCGCTGCACGCGGCCTTCGACATCAGCGGCATACTTCAGCTGGGCATCGTTAAGATCGCGACCGCTGGTGTTGGACTGGGTCAGCAGGCGACCACTCTGGTCGACAAGAGTAACGTTACCCGGCGGCAGGCCGGCAACGGCGCTGGAGACTAAATGCACCACGGCGCTAATCTGGCCTTCGTCCATGGCGCGGCCCGGCGCAAGGTTGACGGTAACAGAGGCCGACGGGGATTTCTGTTCGCGCACAAAGAGCGATGGCTTAGGCATCGCCAGGTGAACGCGCGCGGATTTTACCGGCCCGAGTGTTTCGATGGTGCGGGCCAGCTCGCCCTCCAGCGCGCGCTGGTAGTTAACCTGCTCGCTGAACTGGCTGATACCAAACTTCTCCTGATCCAGCAGCTCAAAGCCCACCGCGCCGCCTTTCGGCAGCCCCAGTTGGGCCAGGCGCAGGCGCAGCTCGTGCACCTTATCTGCGGGCACTTCAATCGCGCCACCGGTTTCAGAGAAGCGGTAGGGGATGTTCATCTGCGTCAGCTGGGTAACAATCGCGCCGCCGTCCTGATCGGAGACATTGCTATAGAGGACGCGGTAGTCAGGCTGTTTCGCCCACAGTACCATAGCGACAATAATGGCGATGGCAGCTGCACCGGCGACGAGCAGGGGAATTCTGGGGTTCGCACGCAGGCGGTTCATCCACTCGAGAGATTTATTCTGTGATGCGGTTGCTGTCGCACTCATTGCACACCTCGTAACTCAGGGTGGACGGCATTATTCGTGTAATGAAGCAAAACGGACTCCCGGGTCGGCAAACACGACAAAAGTTCCATGTTGATGGCCCCGCCATTATTTGATGATTCGAGATTTTCTATGGGTCAAATAACCTGGTTTTTTGTCGCTATTTACCGCCTTCATCTTATTGACAAGCTGGTAATCTCGTCGCCAGTCAAATCATGTTGGGAAAAAATCATGTCTATCCAGGGGATTGAAGGGGTCATCAGCCAGCTGCAGGCAACGGCAGGCGTGGCAAAAAACCAGAGCGTTGGCGCTGAATCCAGCGTGAGCTTTGCGGGCCAGCTGCACGCTGCGCTGGATCGCATTAGCGATACCCAGAACGCCGCGCGTACGCAGGCTGAGAAATTTACCCTCGGTGAGCCTGGGGTTGCCCTGAACGACGTGATGACCGATCTGCAGAAGTCATCCGTGTCCCTGCAGATGGGGATCCAGGTGCGTAACAAGCTGGTATCCGCCTATCAGGATGTCATGGCGATGCAGGTGTAGTCAGAACTTCCTTAAATCACGCTTACGTCAGCCGCTTCCGCTGGTCTCTGCTACACTTTCAGGGTCTTAACTTACCGGTAAGGAGCTGAAGATGGGTCTTTTCAATTTTGTAAAAGAAGCAGGTGAGAAACTGTGGGATGCCGTTTCCGGGCATGACGATAAGGAAGAGCAGGCGAAGAAGGTGCAGGAGCATCTGAGCAAAACCGGTATCCCGGATGCGGATAAGGTGAACGTGCAGGTTGCCGACGGTCAGGCTACGGTCACAGGCGAAGGCCTGAGCCAGGAAGCGAAAGAGAAGATTCTGGTGGCGGTCGGTAACATCTCCGGTATCGCCAGCGTTGCTGATAACGTGAAGGCCGCGCCCGCCGCAGACACCACTGCCAAAGAGAGCCAGTTCTATACGGTTAAAGCCGGTGACACCCTGAGCGCTATCTCCAAACAGGTGTACGGCGACGCTAACCAGTACAACAAAATCTTTGAAGCGAATAAACCGATGCTGAAAAGCCCGGAAAAAATCTATCCGGGCCAGGTGCTGCGTATTCCGCAGTAATCAGCTAGTGGTTCTGTAGATGATATTCGCCGGGTGGCGCTGCGCTTACCCGGCCTATAAAAACCGCATAATTCACGAGCCGTAGGCCGGGCCAGGCGAAGCCGCCGCCCGGCAAATTCTCTACTTCTGGATTAAATAACGAATCGTTGGTCCATCCTGCTGGATATCCAGCACGGTATAGCCGTGATTGCGCGCATCGAGCGGAATGTTATTAATGGATTGCGGACAGTCGCTCACCACCTCCAGAATCTCACCCTTATTCAACTGCGGCATCGCCTCCAGCGTGGCGACGGCAGGGTAGGGGCAAGGCTCGCCCACCATATCAAGTCGATAGTCCGGGATTATCGTTTTCATACCGCTTCCTTAACCGCCAGGGTGGCGGCGCGCTTAAAGAAATGTTTCTCCCAGGCCACGACGAGCAGCAGAGCGGCCAGCAGCAGGCCGTAGGTGACCAGCAGCCCCCCGAGCGGCCCGAAGGTGGTCAGCAGATTGACCTTATCCCAGCGGGTGGCCAGCGACGGGGCCAGATCGTCCCAGAAGTAAGCCAGCAGCGTCGAGCCGATGACATTTCCGAGACCCACCCACCAGTAGTGCACCTGGCCCTCTACGGCGCGGTACATCCAGCCCGTCTCGCACCCGCCTGCCAGCACAATGCCAAAGCCGAACAGCAGGCCGCCAATCACGGCGTTGGGGCCAGCCCACATGATTTTGGCTTCGACACCCAGCTGAACGTAGCTGAAAATCCCGATGGCGCTCACCGCCATGCCGAGGATAATAGCCTTTGCCATATGGGTGCGGCCGGTGATCCACATATCACGGAAGGCAGAGGTAAAGCAGATCTGTGCTCGCTCAATCAGCAGGCCAAAGCCGACGCCAAACAGCATGGCGAGGCCGAGTTTGGGCTGGTTCATCGCCGTCAGCAGCGCCCAGCCCAGCATGCCCACAAATACCAGCATGCCGAGGCGAAAGCGACGGCGTGCCCGGTCAGGCTGCTGCGTCAGCGGCGAGGCGGCAGAGACCTTCTGCATTTTTACCGGGATGCGGAAAAGCGGCAGTAGGGTAACGCGCGCGCCAAACCAGCTGCCGACCGCCGTGGCCAGGGCAAAAAACCAGGCATGAAGCGAAAACTGCGGAATACCGGTAAAAAATGCGGCCAGGTTACAGCCCATCGCCAGGCGTGCGCCGAATCCAGCTATGATGCCGCCGACAATGGCTTGAAAAATACGGATCCGGCTGCGGGGCATACGTAGTTTGACATTATTGGCCCACAGCGCGGCAGCGAAACAGCCGCCAAACATGCCGATAATCATCATGCCATCAATGCGGGTCAGCGGCGTACCCTCCAGATGGATAAGCTTGTAGTAACCCCAGGTTTCCGCATGGACGCCCATCAGCTGTAAAAGCTGACCGCCCCAGCGGGTAAATTCCCCGGTAACGGCCCAGAAGGTGCCGGTGATACCAAAATAGTAGGTTGAGAGAATGCCAGCGGCGATAACGGCGGGCAGGGGTGCCCAAAAGGTAATCAGCCAGCGCTGTTTGAAGTGTTGCCAGGACATGGTAATAGCCTCTGAACTCAGAAGGTTTAGCAGATAAAGCGGAACCGCGATCCTACACGGAATGGAGCGTTTTCCCAGCGCTAAATGGCATTTATACGGTGCAGATCAAGTAAAGTGTTTAAGGTAATTGCTGGCAGGCGTAGCGCTTTAATGCCAGAATAATTTTTTTCTTCGCGCGCAGGACATTAGATGAAAAAAGTAGCGATTTTTAGCGCATTGCTGGCGCTAACGGGATGTGCACAGATTGATAACTATAACGAGGTGGTCAAACACCCCGCGCCAGCGGGTCTGGCCGGGTACTGGCAATCCGCCGGGCCGCAGAGCGAGCTGGTAAGTCCGGAAGCGATAGCCAGCCTGGTGGTGACTCCCGCAGGGGATACGCTGGACTGCCGCCAGTGGCAGCGGGTAATTGCCCTGCCTGGCAAGCTGACGCTGCGCGGGGACGATCTCTATAACGTGACGCAGAAGGTCGAAGTGTACTCCGTAGAGCAAGAGGGTGCCCTACTGGAGTATGCGGGCATGACGTTAAAACGGGTGGATCGCCCAACCGCCGAGTGTGCTGAGGTATTGGCGAAAAGCCCGCTACCGACGCCGCTGCCGTAAAGCAGTAACGCTGAGTGAGGCCTCTCACTCAGCGTATTCAGTTACAGTACTTCCTCCAGAACCCACACGCTGACGCTGCCGCCGTTGCAGGTGAAGGTACCCGTACCCTTTTCGTCGGTACTGACGGTCTCCTCACGGTTGCCAAGGTAGTCGCGCCACATCTTATTGCCGTAATTTTCCCCTAGCTCCAGCGTCTTTTCACCGTCGTCGCCGTTAGAGAGCACCACGACACAGCCGGGATCCTCTTCGGTTCCGCTCCGGCTAAAGGCGATGCAGTTCGGATGATCGAACCACAGGGTCTGTACGCCGTGGGCAAAGCGCTGACGGGCCAGGATCAGCTGGTCGAGCTGTTCGATGATTGGCATGTCGATGTGGTAGGTTTCGCCATCGCCACCGGTATCGTCATAGCTTGCACCATACAGATCCGGATAGAACACCGACGGCACACCGTTTTCGCGCAGCAGGATCAGCGCGTAGGCCAGCGGCTTAAACCAGGCTTCAACAGGTGCTTCCAGCGCCTGCAGCGGCTGGGTATCATGGTTGGTGACAAGGGTGACGGCATGGAAAGGATCGGCTTCCACCAGCGTGCCGGTGAAAATCTGGCTCATGTCGTAGTCGCGGCCCTGCAACGATGCCTGATGGAAATTCATCTGCAGCGGGGCATCGAACAGCATCGTATTGCCATCCACCTGGTCGATATACTGCTGCAACCGGCCCACTTCATGGGACCAGTATTCGGCGACGATGAACAGCGGCTTCGGCGCTACCTCCTGCACGTGGCTGATCCACTCTTTGTAGAACCAGGCCGGGATATGCTTCACAGCGTCAAGACGGAAGCCGTCGCACTGGGTCTGCTCCATCACCCAGCGCGCCCAGAACTTGATCTCTTCCGTGACCGCCCGGTTGCGGAAGTCGATATTGGATCCCATCAGATAGTCAAAGTTGCCCAGCTCTTCGTCAACCTGATCGTTCCAGCCCTCGCCGGTGTAATCATTAACGATTTTAAATATGCCGTCCTCATCGGGATTTTCGATATGGTCGACGCCGCTAAAGCACTTGTGGTCCCAGACAAACTTCGAATATTTTCCCTCACGGGCGGGGAAGGTGTAGCGCGTCCAGGCCTCGCACGCGATCTCTTCATCATCGATCTGATTGCGATCGTGTTCGTTTACCCGATTAACACAGATTGCCTCTTTTTCATCGGCCCCCATCTTATGGTTGACCACGACGTCGAGCAGGACGGCGATGCCGTTCTCCTTCAGCGCGCCGATAGCCGCCAGCAGTTGGGCTTTATCGCCATATTTGGTGGCAACGGTCCCTTTTTGATCGAACTCGCCCAGATCGAAGAGATCGTAGGTGTCATAGCCGACCGAGTATCCTCCCGTTGCCGCTTTATAGGCAGGAGGCAACCAGACCATGTTAATGCCAATATCATTGAAACCAGACGCCCGCTCGGCGACTTCCGGCCAGAGTTTACCGCCATCCGGATAGTACCAGTGAAAGCATTGCAATAGGGTTGGGTTTTTCATCGACCATGCTCCAGAGTAAGGAACTTGAAGTATGGATGATATTTAGAAAACGAAGCGGGTGAGAGCGTTAAAATAGTTCACCCGCTTACAGGTCGCAGCGTTCACAGCTCGCTTGGGAAAAGGATATTACCAGAGAGACGTCCATAGGTTGAGTTCAGGTTCTGTTGGCGGGACGTTTGCCCCACTAAGGTGCGTAATTCATCCATGCGCTGGTGCAGCAGCGTTTTAAGCTCAACTTCGTTATCGAGGATCTGTTTTAACAGCGGGCGGAGCCGCCCCTGAATGGCAGGGGCAGTATCTGCGGTATCCTGGAGCTGGGTCAGCTTCTCCACTGCGGTGATATAGCTCAGCTCATGCTGGATAAGCTCATCCCAGCGCCCCTCTTTAGCGAGGTTAAGCATCATGTTGCTGGTCAGCAGCAGCTGCTGATAGTGTTGGAGTAACCCGAAATCGGCATCCATTAGTAGGTGTCCCGCGCATTTTGATTATTAGGGCCTATCTCCTTCCAGGCATCTGCAATATTGGTCAGCAGGTTCGTGACCTCATCAATGGCAGCAAGATCATTGTGCAGATTGGCCTGGAGAAGACGCCGTGTCATATAGTCATAAAGACTGTCGAGGTTTGACGCAAGGTCACCACCGACGTCGTGGTTCAACCCGGCGCGTAAGCCGTTGGTGATAATGTTGATGGCTTTTGACAACGCCTGTCCTTTACCGGGGATGTCTCCCTGATCGATCAGGATGGCCGCTTTTTTCATGGCGCTTAACGCGCCATCAAACAGCAGCACCACCAGCTGATGTGGGCTGGCGCTCAGAACGGCGCTTTCAACGCCGACCTGGGCATAAGCCTGAATTCCCGATTTTGTATACATGTCAAACCTCAACTCTGATCCATTAACTATTCATGGCATTAAACTGCTGGGTCAGGTAGCTACCTGTAGAGTCCAGCGAGGAAATAAGCGTACTGAGGCTGGTAAACTGCGCCTTGTAGCGGGCCATCGTCGCGGTGATCTGGTTATTCACCTGATCGTACTTCTCTGACAGCTGCTTCAGGCTCTTGTTAATACCATCGGTCGCGTTCTGCAGTGAGCCGTCGCTCGCCAGGATACTTTTCAGCAGGCTGCTGGACTGGGTTGCGAAGCCGGTGGTTTTACCGTCGCCAGAGAGGAAGCTCAGCACGTCGGTTGGGGATTCATTCAGCGCCTTGGTCAGCTTCGTGCTGTCGACCGTCAGCTTGCCGTTAAGATCCTGGGTGATGCCCATCTGCGACAGCGTTGAAATTGCCCCTGTGCCCTGGCTGGTAGAGAGCTGCGAGCGCAGGCGCGTCTGGATGTTGCGCAGCGTGCCGTCGCCGAGCAGATCGCCGTTCGAAGTGCTCTGGCTGGTGCTGCCCTGATCCACGGCGGTATATTTTGTCTGGTTGCCGATGGTGGTCTGCAGCGAGTTATAGGCGTCAACATAGGCCTGGATCGCCGCCGTCATCGGCTCGTTGTCTTTCACCACCGACAGCGTTTCCGGGCTGCCGACGTTAGTTTTAGTCAGCGAAAGAGTGACGCCTTCTGGTGCATCGGTAATGGTGTTGCTGCTGCGGGTGATGGTGATGTCATTGATTTTAACAATGGCATCTTTTGCTTGAACCTGCTGGGTCATCGCGCTATTGGCACCGTTGGCTGCGTCATAGCTGATGTATTTGGCCAGCTCGCTGTCGTTAGTGCTGATAGTCATGGCATTCGCGACGCCGCTGTCGCGGGAGGTCAGCGACAGGTAGTAGCTATTATCATCCGCTTTAATGATGCTGGCAGTGACGCTGCCCTGTTTGGCGTTGATTGCATCGCGAACGTCCGCAAGGCTGGTTTTATCGCTGGCGAGGGTCACCGTCATCGGATCTTTTTGACCCGGCTGAGTAATAGTGATTGTCCGTGAGCTCAGGCTACTGTCGCCCAGATCGGCATCTTTGCTGCTCGCCTTCGGGCTTAGCAGCGACTGCGAGGCTGCCAGCTGGCTAACTTCAACGGAGTAGGTCCCGGCGGTAGCGTTGTTGGCAAGCTTGGCGCTAAACGCGGTATTGGTGCTGGATACCTTGGCCGAAGCGATGGCCGACGTGTTTTTTAGCGCGTCAGCAGCCGTCTGCAGCTTGGTCAGCGCAGTCTGCACCACGCCCCAGGCGGTCAGTTTTGCCTTATAGGAGGTCTGTTGCTGGGTAATAGGCGTCAGCCGGGTTTGTTCCGCAGACTCCAGCCCATCATATAATGTGCTTAACGACGAACTCATGCTGGTGCCCGCACCGAGCGAACTTACTGTTGCCATAATAACATCCTTTCATTTGAGACAATCACTGGATGCTCTATCGGCAGCGACAGCGAAAAGATTAGTGTCTTTTACAAAAAACAATGGCGGAATAAAGCGGAGAAAAACCAGGCAGTTTGCGCCTTTAAAAAAGCGATCTTTTTTTCTAAAGGTTATTCGATGGCGGTCGATAATCACATTGACGGTGAGAAAGCCGTAGGCAGATGCCTGAATCTGATAACTTTTTCAAAGGAATTCCATCATGGCTGTTATTAATACTAACACCCTGTCGCTGACGACTCAGAACAACCTGACCAAGTCTCAGTCTTCCCTGGGCACCTCTATCGAGCGTCTGTCCTCCGGTCTGCGTATCAACAGCGCAAAAGACGATGCTGCTGGCCAGGCGATTGCTAACCGCTTCACCTCCAACATCAACGGTCTGACCGTAGCGGCACGTAACGCCAACGACGGTATCTCCCTGGCACAGACCGCTGAAGGCGCGCTGGGCGAAATCAACAACAACCTGCAGCGTATCCGTGACCTGACCGTTCAGGCGCAGAACAGCTCCAACTCCGCATCCGACGTTGACT
>JBCNNW010000079.1:0-20408 GCA_039594205.1 Pseudescherichia sp.
CTGAAGTGTATGAAGGCCAGATCATCGGTATTCACAGCCGTTCTAACGACCTGACCGTGAACTGCCTGACCGGTAAGAAACTGACCAACATGCGTGCGTCGGGTACCGACGAAGCAACGGTTCTGGTTCCGCCGATCAAAATGTCCCTGGAGCAGGCGCTGGAGTTCATCGATGACGACGAACTGGTAGAAGTCACCCCGACCTCTGTCCGTATTCGTAAACGTCACCTGACCGAGAACGACCGTAAACGTGCGATGCGTGGTCCTCGCGACGCGTAATCTGTTTTGCGCATGACAATAAAAGCCGCTGAATATCAGCGGCTTTTTTTATGCAATGCTGGCAGGAGTGTTCTCTCTGTCTTCGGTCTCTCTGGCGGAGGAAGCGGATGTTTTGCGCTGCGCAATCTCAGCGATAATAAAGGCGAACCGCTGTTCACTGAGCTTATAGAAAAGCCCCATGGTAACGGCAGCCATAATCGCCAGGGCGCAAGGCCAGAGGAATATCAGCTGACGCAAGCCTAGTAGCGTGGCGGCGCTTTGCACGGCATTCGGAATATAACCAATTTCCGTCAGCATGATGCCCGGCAGGAAACCGGCAAGCGCGGCAGAGATTTTGCGCGAAAAGGTATAGCCGGTATAGACCGACCCCTCTGCACGGATACCCGTTTTCCACTCGCCGTAATCAACCGTATCGGGCACCAGCGCCCAGTTCAGGCTGTTCACAAAGGCGGTGCCGAAAAAGGCCATGCAGGAAAAGAGCACGAACAGCAGCGAGCTGGTTCCCCAGAAGAAGTTCAGCACATCGCCCACCGCCCACAGTGCCAGCCCACCCAGATAGACCGGTTTCTTGCCGAATCGCTTAACCGCGCCAGGCACCAGAAACACGCCAATCAGAATGCAGCCCATGCTGAAAAAGCCCATCCACGACAGCAAATGGAGATCGTTAAGTACATACTGAGTGTAATAGACCTGAATTGCCAGCTTGATGTTAAAGGCGGCGAGGGTACAGAGGTTGGCAATACACAGTACCAGCAGCGGTGGGTTGCGGAAGATAGCACAGAAGGATTTCAGAATACCGGGTTTATGGTGATCGGGCGAGATCTCGACATACCGCTCTTTGACGCCGCTGTAGCACCACCACATGCAGAACAGGCCACCGGTGACAAACACCAGCGCGGCCACCAGATAGCCGAGCGAGGGCTGGCTGACGAACAACGCCTGAATGGGCATAAAGCCCACGGTGCAGAGTAACAGCCCCACCGTTGCGCCGCCCTGACGCCACGCCGCAAGCTGTGCCCGCTCATTTGGATTTTTAGTCATTGCCGGGACCATTGCACCATATGAGCAGTTCATCAGGCTATAGCACAGGCCGAACATCATAAAGAGCACGGTGGCGAGGGCGGTTTTCACCGTCAGGCTAAAGTCGTTGGCCATAAACTGCGCCGTGGCAACCAGCGCCACCGGCACAGAGGCATACAGAATGAATGGCCGGAACTTTCCCCTCGCGCCGATATGACGTCGGGAGTCCAGCAGTACACCGGTGAGCATGTCGGTAAAGGCGGTGAAAAACTTTGCGATCAGGAAAATAATCCCACCGTAAAAGGCAGGCATGCCCAGTTCGTCGGTATAAAATTTCAGCAGATAAAGCGTGCCGATACAGAGCATCAGGTTAGAGCCAAAATCACCCATCCCGTAAGCGCACTTTTCGCGCAGGCTCAATTTCAGGGTTAACGGATCAGTGTTATGTGCCATGGTCGATCCTCAAGCGCCCCGCAGGACGCTCTGTCACGTCATTTATGCCGTACGTTTGCGCAGCTCGATCTCTTCTACAATGCGCACATACATCTTCTCGTTGAGGTTGTAGAAGCAGCCCATCGCCACGATAGTGATGACTGCCAACAGGCTGGGATAGATAAATATCAGCTGCCGCAGCCCCTCAACCGTTCCCGTAGACTGCACCACGTTGGGTACATAGCCAATTTGCGTGAGCATAATCCCTGGGAAGAAGCCCGCCAGCGCCTGCGACACCTTACGAAAGAAGGTGAATCCGGTATAGACCGTTCCTTCCGAACGTACGCCGGTACGCCATTCACCATACTCCACCGTGTCGGAGACCAGCGCCCAGTTCAGGCTGTTCACAAACGCTGAGCCGAAGAACGCCAGGCAGGAGAATGCGACAAAGCTCACCGACCCGCTGCCAAAGAAGTAGTTGAGCAGGTCACCCGCTACCCAAATCATTAGCCCGCTGATATAGACCTTTTTCTTACCGAAGCGCCGCACCGCACCGGGCATCATAAATACGCCGATAAAAATGCAGCCCATGCTGAAGAAACCCATGTACGACAGCAGGATCGGGTCGTTCAAAACGTACTGCGTGTAGTAAACCTGAATGGCGAGTTTGACGTTGAACGCGCCCAGCGTGCACAGATTGGCAATGCAAAGAATAAACAGCGGTCGGTTACCGGCGATGGCGCGAAACGACTGCAGCAGCCCCGGCTTATGCGTCGCACTGGCGGGCTGCACCTCAACGTAACGCTCGGTCACGCCTTTGTAGCACCACCACATAAAGAACAGCCCGAACAGCGAGAAGAGGGTAGCGGCAAAGATATAGCCAAGCTGGTCATTGCCCTCAATCAGGTTCATCACCGGCACAAAACCGACGGTACAGAGCAGCAGACCCAGTGTGGCTCCACCCTGACGCCAGGCGGCCAGCGAAGCACGTTCGTCCGGGTTTTTGGTAATGGCGGGGACCATGGCACCGTACGAGCAGTTCATCATGCTGAAGAACAGGCCGTACAGCATGAACAGCACCGTCGCCATCACCGTTTTGCCGGTGATCTCAAACGGCGTGCCGACGAAGTTTGCAATCGCCAGCAACGTGACCGGAAACGCCGCATAGAGCACGAACGGACGGAATTTCCCCTTCGGACCAATTTTGCGCCGCGAGTCGAGCATGATGCCGGTGCCCATATCGGTAAAGGCGGTAAAGAATTTGGCGATCAGAAAGATAATACCGCCATAGGTGCCAGGCAGGCCCAGCACGTCGGTGTAGAACTTCAGCAGATACAGCGTGCCGATATCCAGCAGGATGTTAGAGCCGAGATCGCCCATCCCGTAGGCGAGTTTTTCTTTAAACGGCAGGCGTAGGGTTGCCGGGTCAGATGATTGTTGACTCATTATTGTTCTCCATCTGCCCGCAGGTTGCCCTGCGGGCGAGCCTGATCAGATATGACGCAGAGTGCTAAACAGATCTGCCCATTCGCTTTGCTGGCGATAGAAGACCGGCGGCTTGCCGAGCGGGGCATCAACGATCACGTCACCGCCACGGTAAATTTCACCCGTCCAGGCATTGACCCAGCTGTCCTCTGGCAAATAGAGCGTCCACTCGCTGCGGCCCTCTTCATAAACAGGCGCCACCAGCAGATCGCGGCCAAACAGGTACTGATACTTCAGCGTGTAGGTACGCGCATCGTCCTCGTAGTGCAGGAACAGCGGGCGCATCACCGGCAGGCCACGCTGTGCGTTCTGCGCCACGGCGGCTTTGATATAGGGCTTCAGGGTGGTGAAGACGGAGGTCATGCGCGCAAAGTGCGCAATGGTTTCGGCGTCACCGTCGAACTGCCAGTTATCGCCAGGGCGGTTTCCTTCATGGGTGCGCATCATCGGCGTGAAGGCGCTGAAGTCGCACCAGCGCAGCAGCAGCTCCTTACTGCGTTTCATATCGAACAGGGTGGTATAGCCGCCGATATCGCTGTGGTGCAGGCCATGCCCGGTCATCGCCAGAGAGAGCGCGGCAGGGACCACGGAGGCCAGCCCATCGTCCAGGCTCCAGTCGACGTTTTGATCGCCCGCCCACATCATCACCGAGTGTTTCTGGCTGCCGGTATAGCCCGCACGCATGAAGAACAGGATCTCCCCGAGCTTGCCGGTCTCTTCCAGCGCCTCGTAGTTACATTTCGCCCACAGCGCGGGCCAGGCGTTATGCATGATCTCCGCGCTTACGCCGTTGTGCAGGAAGGTGTCGGTCGGCAGGTATTCGCCGAAATCGGCCATCCAGCCGCCGCAGCCCAGCTCAATCAGGTTCTTTTTAATGACCTCTTTGTACCAGTCGTAGGCTTCAGGGTTGGTCAGGTCGATAACGCCCGCGTAGAATTCACCGAACTCGACGTGATAATCCTCGCCGCTGGCATTTTTGGTCAGATAGCCACGCGCCGCCGCCTCTTCGCATAGATCGCGATCGCTGGCGACATACGGGTTGATATAGGAGAGGAACTGCACACCTTCCTGTTTCCACTGCGCAATGCGCTTATCCAGCTGCGGGTATAGCTCACTGTTCCACTTCCAGTTCCACATCACGCGTTTGCCGAAGGAGGTCATGCGAATGCCGGACCAGTCCTGCGCCCAGATGCCGTTAACCTTTACGCCGCTGTGACGCAGCTTATCCAGCTTCTGCTGACACACCTCTGTGCCGCCCTGAATACCCAGCGTCACGCCGTCGTACACCCAGTCCGGCAGCTCTGGTTGACGACCCAACAGCGCGGTGAGTTTTTCCAGCAGATCGACATAGGTTTCTGCACATTCGAAGCGCAGCGTGGCGTTATCTTCCCAGAAGGCCAGCTCGTGGAAATCCGCGGCGCTGAAGTCGAAATTCATATAACAGCTGTTATCCACGTGGCAGTAGTACTTCTGGGTGCTGACAAAGGTCGGCTGCGGGAAGAAGGTCCAGTAGTAGTCACCGCCCGCGTTCTCTTTGCAGTCGGCCTGCCAGGTCACGTAGGTCTGCTTATTACGGCCTACACCCTGCTCGCTGGTCCATAGCGGGAACGGTTTGCCTCGCAGGTCGAAACAGGAGAACTGCTCGCCGCAGCCGTAGATATGATCCTCCGGCTGCGCTGCCAGCCGCAGCCAGATGCGGTTATAGCTGGTGGCGTCGTTTTTCAGCTTGAGCTCCAGTCGACCCTCAGCATCCACACCGACCCGCAGCGTGGCGCTCACCGCGTCGCCGCGGGTGAAACGGATCGCCCAGCCCGCGTCTTGCTGCGTAACCGTAGCCTCGGTCAGCGCGATCTTCTCGTTCAGGCGGTCTTTAATGCTGAAGTTGCCGCGAAACATCTCGATATCCGCCTCACCCGCGCCGATCCACAGGCAGGGCGCATCGGTGGAGTGGGACAAAATCAGGCGGTTCTGCCAGCGTAGGGTGAAACCATTTTCACTATTTTTCAGATCAATATTATGTAGGGTACGCATAAACACTCCGTCTTTCTTATTTGGCCTGGCTATCCAGTAAACCGGCGGCAACAGCCGGGGCGAGTCCCGGTGCCAGTGGCAGGCGGGGGATTATCAGGCAGTGCAGCAGGTGATAGATATCCTGCTTGCCGTCCCAGACTTTGGTGGTCACTTTGTTATTGGTGTCCAGCTCCTGCCACCACGAGCCGTTTTCGTAGTCCATCAGGTACGTGATGCAGTAATCCCACCATTTCTGATACCAGGCTTCGTACTGCGCCTCGCCGGTCACGGTATAGAGGGCATAGGCGGTACCCATCGCCTCGACAATTGGCCAGCGTACACGCTCGCGCACGATAGGCTTGCCGTCCCAGCCTACCGAGTAGACAAAACCATCCGCCCCGTCCGGGGCCCACGCATCGCGGATCGTGGCGTGGAAAAGGCCTTTTGCATCTTCCAGCAGCCACTCAGGCGGGGTTTCAAAGCGGGCTTCCAGCGCGGCGCGCAGGTGCAGCATCAGGCGGCCCCACTCAATCCAGTGACCTGGTGTGCCGCCGTAGGCGCGAAAGCGGTGGGCGGGGTTATCGATGTTGTAGTCGCGGATCGGGTTCCAGCGAGTGTCGAAATGCTCGTTAACGCGATACTCCCCTTTGCGGGCTACGTCGTGAATAATGACCGAGGCGATGCGCAGGGCGCGGTCGAGCCATTTACGGTCGTGGGTGACGTCATAGACGATCAGAAAGGCTTCTACGGCGTGCATATTGGCGTTGCCACCGCGGTAATTCTCAGTCTTGCTGAATGCTTCGTCCCAGGACTCGAGGCACATCTGCTCCTCTTCGCTCCAGAAATAGCGCTCAATCACCTCTATAGCGTCGTCCAGCAGCCTGCGTGCCTGCGGATGGCCGGTGGTCACCGCGCTTGCCGCCCCCAGCAGCACGAAGAAGTGCTGGTAGCCCTGCTTGGAGGCATCGATCACGCCTTCATCGTTTACGCAGGCGTACCAGCCGCCGTGCTGTTTGTCGCGCAGCGGGCCGTTGAGGGCATTGATGCCGTGCTCAACCAGCGCATAGGCACCGGGGCGGCCCATATTCGCCGCCACTGCGTACACGTGCAGCATACGGGCGGTGATCCATAGATGGGTGCCCATGTCGCTGCGTACCTGGCCGTTATTGCCCAGCCAGCCGAAGCCGGTCGGCACAGCGGCGTTTTTACCGAAATCGAGAATGCGGTCGGTCTCTTGTTCAAGCCAGCGGTTGTGGCTCAGGGTGTTAAACCATTTCATATTCAGGTCCTTTCTTAACGGCGAGCCATCATTTCGTCGACGATCTCACCTAAACGCTGCAGTTTGGGTACAGAAATATCGCGAAGCATCATTTCGGTGTCCGGCAGGCCCACCACTGACGACCAGACGGCTCGACCGGCAAGGAAACCGGATGCACCCGCCTGCATGGCAACCTGTACCGCACGGGGGAAGAGTTTGTCGTCCACGCCGGAGGAGAGGATCACCCACGGCATAGCGATGTTCTCGTTCAGCCTCTGCGAGGCGGCCAGCAGCGCCTGCCGGGAGCCTTTGCCGAACAGCGGCATCTCCACCTTGTAGAGGTCGGCCCCGCTGTCACCCAGCTCTTTCGCCGCCTCGATAATGGCCTGCTCGCGGTCGAAGGCGTCACCCCGACGCGGAGGACGCACTACTGGCTCAATAATGCTCAGCAGCCCATGGTTGTGGCACAGCGTGTTGAACGCCTTCACCATCTCCAGACGCTGCTGTGGATCTTCATCGCTGCGCCAGAGCACCAGCAGCTTCAGCGCCTTGCCGCCGTCGCGCTTAACCGCCTGCACGTCGATATTTTTATCAATCACCACGCTGTCGACCGGAATACCGTTGCCCGGAATAAACTCGTCGGCTGCGACAATCATCGCGCAGCTTTTGGCGACGGCGTGTTGCTCGACGACCTGGCGATAGCAGAACTGCTGGTCGACCAGAATGGCGGAGGCATACGGCGACAGGATTTTAGCGGCGTTAACCTTAAAATCCGTCAGGTGCTGGTCGGTTACCGGCACCGGCGCGCCCGCAGCGGCAAACATCAGGCGCATCGCTTCGCGCTGATCCACCGCCAGCATCGCAAAACCGCCGGAGGGTCGGGTGATATCGTTCAGGGTGTACATCGTCATTCCTCAATCCTTTCGTATCAGTGTGATTTTTTCAGTCCGGCAGATGCGCGAACCTGTTCGAGAATGGCCGTCCAGTCTTCGCGCCCGCGCCCGGCGGCGCGCGCCTGGCTGTAAACTTCGCGGGAAGCCGCGCCCAGCGGCATTGGAACGTGCAGCTGGTTGGCGACATCAAGGGCAATACCCAGATCTTTATGCGCCAGATCGATCATGAAGGCGGGGGTAAGATCCCCTTTCAGTACCTTGTTCGGCCACGACGTGGTGAAGTGCCCTTTTCCAGCGGGCGTCCCGCTCATCACCTTCAGCGCGACGTCGAAGGAGAGTCCCAGCGCCTCGCACAGCACGGCGGCTTCGGCGGAGAGCGCGTTCAGAGCGATGCTCATATAGTTGTTGATAAGCTTCACCCGGATGCCCATGCCTGGCCCGCCAGCGTTAATAAGCTCGTTGCCCATCGCCATTAATACGGGGGTCGCACGTTCAACCTGCTGCGCCGTGCCACCTGCCAGCAGCAGCAGCGTGCCAGCGACAGCATGGTCAGACGTACGTCCGACGGGGACGTCCATCATGCTGAAGCCTCGCTCAGCCATGTCGCGGATCAGCGCGTCGGTTTGCAGTGGATGAATGGTAGACATATCAATCACCAGCGCTTCACGGGATAATCCTTCGCAAACACCGTGCTCGCCGAACAGTACGCTGCGCACCAGGTCACCGTTTGGCAGCATGGTGATCACAAATTCAGCATTTGTTGCTGCCTGCGCTGGCGTTACCGCCGCCTGCGCGCCGCTCTCCACCAGCGCCTGAACCGCCTGCGGGTTCACATCAAAGACCTGAAGCTGGTGGCCCCGTTGCAACAGATTCTTCGCCATTGGCGCGCCCATCTGCCCTAAACCGATAAATGCGATTGCTGACATGCCTCTCTCCTGTCACATCGTGTCAATTTTTGCGCGTTTTTGTTGTCTGTTTTTGATCGTATTTGTAATTTAAAGTCAAAAAATAGACATGGGTCACTTTTTAAACATTTGGTGAAATTAAAATGTCACTATCAGAAAACAGGAGAAACGCACTATGGCTCGAATAGCCTGTATCGGTATTACCGTACTGGATCGCATCTGGTATCTCGCTGATTTACCTGCGGAAGGGGGGAAGTATGTGGCGCATAACTATACGGAAGTGGGGGGTGGGCCAGCCGCAACGGCAGCGGTGGCGGCGGCAAAGCTGGGCGCGGAGGTGGATTTTGTTGGCCGCGTGGGGGACGACGATACGGGAAGAAGACTGCTGTCGGAGCTGGACGCCCTGGGGATAAATACGCGCTATACCCGGGTTGTGCCGGGGGCACGCTCGTCCCAGTCGGCGGTGCTGGTTGATGGGAAGGGGGAGCGGATCATTGCTAACTATCCCAGCCCCGATCTGCCAGAGTCGGCGGACTGGCTTGACGCTATCGACTTCTCCCGCTGGGACACGGTACTTGCGGACGTGCGCTGGCACGAGGGGGCTAAGCGCGCATTTACCCTGGCCCGGCAGCAGGGGGTGACTACGCTGCTGGACGCGGATGTGACTCCGCAAAATATCGCTGACCTGGTGGCCTTAAGCGATCATGTCGCCTTCTCTGCGCCCGGCCTGCAACGCCTGACCCAGGAGACTGAGACCGTTGCCGCTCTTAAACGCGCACAAATGCTCACCCAGGGGCGCGTTTATGTTACGCAGGGCGCAGAAGGGTGCGTCTGGCTGGAGGGTGACCGCGTATGCCATCAGCCAGGCTTTAAGGTAGAGGTCGTGGATACCACCGGGGCGGGGGATGTTTTTCATGGCGCGCTGGCGGTAAGTCTGGCGCGGCATGAAGTCTCTGCCGAGGCGGTACGTTTTGCCAGTGCCGTTGCCGCGTTAAAATGTACCCGGCCCGGCGGACGTGCAGGGATCCCTGACTGTGATCAAACCCGCTCTTTTTTGTCCCTTTTTGTATAGAATGCGAAACGTAATGGTTTTTCGAGGACAATCCATGAGCCTTACCGAACTGACCGGCAACCCGCGGCACGATCGCCTGCTGACGCTGATCGCCGATCGTGGCTACATGAATATTGACGAGCTGGCGCAGCTGTTAGCGGTCTCTACGCAAACCGTGCGCCGCGACATCCGCAAGCTCAGCGATCAGGGGCTGATCACCCGTCATCACGGCGGAGCGGGGCGCGCTTCCAGCGTAGTGAATACCGCGTTTGAGCAGCGGGAAGTGTCGCTGACGGAGGAGAAGCGTGCCATTGGCGAGGCCATTGCCGACTATATCCCGGATGGATCGACGATATTTATTACCATCGGCACTACCGTTGAGCATGTTGCACGGGCGTTACTCAACCATAATCATCTGCGCGTGATCACCAATAGCCTGCGCGTGGCGCATATTCTGTATAAAAACCCCCGCCTTGAGGTGATGGTACCCGGCGGTACGTTGCGCTCCCACAATGGCGGTATTATCGGGCCTGCCGCCACGGCATTCGTCTCCGGCTTCCGGGCTGACTATCTGGTCACCAGCGTGGGAGCAGTTGAAACCGACGGCGCAATGATGGAGTTTGACGTGAACGAGGCCAGCGTAGTGAAGGCAATGATGGCGCATTCGCGTCATATTCTGCTGGCTGCCGATCATACCAAATACCACGCCTCTGCTGCCGTTGAGATCGGCAACGTCTCTCAGGTAACGGCGCTCTTTACCGATGAGCTTCCCGGCCAGGCGCTACAAAAACTGCTTAAGGCAAGCCAGGTAGAGATAGTCGACGTCAGGGCTGACGAGCAGACGAGCCAGGCCCCGCTTTAAATCTACTCTGCAGGCTCTCTTGCAGAGGGAGCCTGCCCCCTTTCAGGCTGACGCTAATCCATAGCCAAAGCGTATCTTTCCCGCTACAGTTATTTTTCCACGGCAAGCAAGGAGAGAAACATGCTCTATATCTTTGATTTAGGTAACGTGATTGTTGATATCGACTTTAATCGCGTGCTGGGCGCATGGAGCGATCTCAGCCGGATCCCACTGGCGACGCTGAAGCAGAGCTTCACCATGGGCGAGGCGTTCCACCGCCACGAGCGGGGCGAGCTGTCGGATGAAGATTTTGCCGAGGCGCTGTGTCTGGAGATGTCGCTACCGCTGAGCTATGAGCAGTTCTCCCACGGCTGGCAGGCGGTGTTTGTCGGGCTGCGTCCGGAGGTGATCGATATCATGCATAAGCTGCGTGCGCAGGGGCACCGTGTGGTGGTGCTCTCCAATACCAACC
Organism: Pseudescherichia sp.; assembly: GCA_039594205.1. Classification (GTDB taxonomy): domain Bacteria; phylum Pseudomonadota; class Gammaproteobacteria; order Enterobacterales; family Enterobacteriaceae; genus Pseudescherichia. The sequence continues at coordinate 10,646 of JBCNNW010000079.1, forward strand.
GCCTGCACACCACCTTCTGGCCAGAGCAGTATCCTGAAGTGCGTGCCGCGGCGGATAAGATCTACCTCTCCCAGGAGATGGGGATGCGTAAGCCCGAGGCGCGTATCTACCAGGCGGTGTTGCAGGAAGAGGGTTTCTCGGCCGAGGATGCGGTCTTTTTTGACGATAATGACGATAATATAGAGGGAGCTAATCAGTTGGGTATTACCTCAATTCTGGTGACCGGAAAAGAGACGATACCGAACTACTTTGCAAAACAGCTATGCTAAAAACCGTTCATCATAAAGCCAGCCACCATACTCGCCCGCTGCGGGCGTGGCTCAAACTGCTCTGGCAGCGAATCGAGGAAGACAATATGACAACGCTGGCGGGTAATCTCGCCTACGTTTCGCTGCTCTCACTGGTACCACTGGTAGCGGTGATTTTTGCGCTTTTCGCCGCCTTTCCGATGTTCAACGACGTCAGCCTGCAGCTGCGGCACTTTGTTTTTGCTAATTTCCTGCCGTCGACCGGCGATATTATCCAGCGCTATATCGAGCAGTTCGTCGCTAACTCCAGCAAAATGACCGCGGTAGGGGCGTGCGGCCTGATTGTCACCGCGCTGCTGCTGATGTATGCCATTGACAGCGCCCTGAATACCATCTGGCGCAGCAAGCGGGCGCGACCTAAGGTCTACTCCTTTGCCGTCTACTGGATGATCCTTACTCTCGGGCCGCTGCTGGCGGGGGCAAGCCTGGCGATTAGCTCCTATCTGCTCTCGCTGCGCTGGGCAACCGAGCTGGATAGCGTGATCGATCACGTGCTGCGTATCTTTCCGCTGATCCTCTCGTGGCTCTCGTTCTGGCTGCTCTACAGCATCGTGCCGACCACCCGCGTGCCTAACCGCGATGCCGTGATTGGTGCCCTGGTGGCCGCGCTGCTCTTTGAGCTGGGGAAAAAGGCATTTGCGCTCTATATCACCATGTTCCCCTCTTACCAGCTCATCTACGGGGTGCTGGCGGTGGTGCCTATTCTCTTTGTCTGGGTCTACTGGACCTGGTGTATCGTCTTGCTTGGCGCGGAAATAACTGTCACTCTCGGGGAGTACCGCAAACTCAAATTAGCCGCAGAGCAAGAGACGATAGACCAGCCATGATTGCATTAATTCAGCGTGTTTCCCGTGCCAGCGTGACCGTGGAAGGTAACGTGACGGGTGAAATTGGCCCAGGACTTTTGGTGCTGTTGGGTGTCGAAAAAGAGGACGATGAGCAAAAAGTGAACCGTCTTTGCGAACGAGTATTAGGCTACCGTATCTTCAGCGATGCCGACGGCAAGATGAACCTTAACGTTCAGCAGGCCGGTGGCAGCGTGCTGGTGGTATCGCAGTTTACGCTGGCAGCGGATACCGAGCGCGGCATGCGTCCGGGTTTCTCTCGGGGCGCAGCCCCGGATCGCGCCGAAGCGCTGTATGACTACTTTGTCGCGCGCTGCCGCCAGCAGGAGATCGTTACGCAAACCGGGCAGTTCGCTGCCGATATGCAGGTTTCGCTGGTCAACGACGGTCCGGTTACCTTCTGGCTGCAGGTATGAGCCAACAGTTAGCCTGGCCCCAGGTCACAAGAGAGAGTGCTGCTATGTATCATCTTCGCGTACCGCAAACCGAAGCAGAGTTAGAGCGCTACTACGCGTTTCGTTGGGAAATGCTGCGTAAGCCCCTTCATCAGCCGCGCGGCTCCGAGCGCGATGCATGGGATGCGATGGCGCATCATCAGATGGTGCTGGATGAAGAGGGCCAGTTGGTTGCCGTTGGGCGGCTGTATATCAACGCCGACAACGAAGGCTCGATTCGCTTTATGGCCGTGCACCCTGACGTGCAGGATAAAGGACTCGGCACGCTGATGGCCATGACCCTGGAGTCGGTCGCCCGTCAGGAGGGGGTTAAGCGAGTCACCTGTAGCGCCCGCGAGGACGCCGTTGAGTTTTTTGCCAAGCTCGGGTTTGTTAACGAGGGGGAGATCACCGCCCCGCAAACCACTCCGCTGCGCCACTTTCTAATGATGAAACCCATCGCCTCGCTGGACGATATTCTGCATCGCGGCGACTGGTGCGGGCAGCTACAGCAGGCCTGGTATCAGCACATCCCGCTCAGCGAGAAGATGGGCGTGCGCATTCAGCAGTACACCGGGCAGAAGTTTATTACCACCATGCCGGAGACGGGTAACCAGAATCCACACAATACGCTGTTTGCCGGCAGTCTTTTCTCTCTCGCCACGCTGACCGGCTGGGGGTTGATCTGGCTCATGCTGCGCGAGCGTCACCTCGGCGGCACGATTATTCTCGCCGACGCCCATATCCGCTACAGCCACCCCATCACCGGCAGACCCAGCGCGATTGCCGACCTCGGCTCGCTTAGCGGCGATCTTGACCGTCTGGCCCGCGGCCGCAAAGCCCGCGTGCAGCTGCAGGTCGAGCTATTCGGCAACGACGTCGCCGGCGCTATCTTTGAAGGGATCTTTATCGTGCTGCCAGCGAAACCCTTCGGTTCGTACGAAGAGGGCGGTAACGAGGAGGAGTAACGGGCTGCTTCCAGATTGCTGGAGGCGGCTCGCAAAACGACGAGAAGAAAACAAACATCACTTTATCTCCGCATCATCAGACAGTATTTTTGGCTACAAATTGACCAACGATGATATACTGGAGCGATATATGAGTATGGTTACGGGTATGGATATGGGCAGAATATTACTCGACCTGTCGGATGACATGATTAAGCAGCTTGACGATCTCAAGCAGCAGCGCAATCTTCCTCGGGCTGAACTGCTGCGCGAAGCCGTTGAACAATATCTTGAAAAGCAAAATCAAGCCGAAACCGCTATTGCTAATGCGCTAGGGCTTTGGCAAGGCTGCGATGAGGATGGCCTCGAATATGAAAGGAAACTACGCGGGGAGTGGTAGCTATGAAGCATCCAGCCCTTTTCGATACGAATATCTTAATCGATCTTTTTAGCGGACATCTTCAGGCAATACAGGTGCTTGATGACTACCCTTTTCAACGTGCTATCAGCCTTATCACATGGATGGAGATCATGGTCGGTGCAAAAAAATATCATCAGGAGCACCGAACCCGAATCGCCCTGAAGGCGTTTGATGTTATTGATATTTCAAGCGATATAGCTGAAAGCAGCGTAATACTAAGACAGAAATATAAAATGAAGCTTCCGGACGCGATTATTCTGGCTACAGCGCAGGAGCACCGACGTGAGCTTTTGACGCGTAACACCAAAGACTTTGCAGGTATTCCAGGCGTAGTAACACCCTACCAATTGTAGGCCGGGCAAGCATCGCGCCGCCCGGCATTGTTACAGAGGATTACTCCCCTTCACCCGGGAACAGGAACGGGTTGATGGAGCTGCGGGCAAAGCCCTCCTGCTCCATACGCGCGTCCAGCACCAGCGAAGCCAGGTCGTCGGCCACTGGCTCGACGTTCGGGTCTTTTTCCTGATACAAAATCTTCAGGTAGGTACCGCAGTCGCCGCAGCTCTCCGCTTTGACCGAAGCCTGCTCGTTGTCCAGCGACCAGTAATGCAGATCGCGGGTTTGCTCGCAGTTGCTGCACTTCACGCGTACTACGTGCCACTCGGTTTCACACAGGTTGCAGTGCAGATAGCGCAGCCCCTGTGAGGTCCCAATCTGCACGATGCTGGAGACCGGCATTGAGCCGCAGACCGGGCAGAACTGACGCTGTTCACCGTACTCGGCGCGGGCTTTACCTGGAATAAGGCTGGCCATCTGCGCCCAGTAGAGCGATAGCGCCGCCCAGATGAACGGTGACTTATCGCTGCTCACCGCCGCGAAGTTGCTGGCGAACAGTGCGCTCGCCATCTCTTCCAGCTCCTGAGTCGAGGCCTTCTCCAGATTCTCAATCACCGCCAGCGCCTGGCCGCTCATCTCTGGTTTCAGCTCGGCAATCAGAGAGTGCAGCAGCTTATGCCAGTGAGTGTCGCGTGGCAGGACGTGAATATCCAGCGGCGGCTTGCCCTGTTCGGCAGCCTCTTTGATGCGCGAGGTCAAATCCAGGGTTAATGGATGATCGTACAGCACCACCTCCTGGGCATGGGCCACCAGCGCGGCGAAGCGCAGATAGTCACCCAGCGGATTGCTCTCGGCCAGCGTGCGCAGACGTTCTGCCCGACGGTTGTAGAGATTTTTCAGTCTGGGAAACAGCAACGGCGGAATGGCTTCCGCCGCACGTTTCTCGCCTTTCTCCAACGCATCTTGCGGGATTATGCGAATACTCATTCAGCCTCTTTTTCCGATTTGCTCCGGACTTCACGATACCAGCGCGGGTGGTGTCGCTCCGCCCAGGTTTTCGTTACCCATCCTTCTACCATGGCGGTAATCGTGCCTTTTACCCAGAGGGCGGCGTAGATATGCACCATAATAACCACAATTAGCCCGACCGCGGCAAATGAATGCAGCATGATCGCCAGGCGAATTGTCGGGATGGAGAAGTAAGGCGCGAGCCACGGACGCCACATGATAATTCCGCTGACCAGCAGCAGCACCAGCAGAATAATCGCGGCCCAGAAGACGCACTTCTGACCAAAGTTATAGCGCCCGGTGTCGCCAACCTCTTCGTTAACGATGATTTTCTGGATGTTTTTCGCCCAGAAGATATCGTCCCGGTTGATCAGGTTGTGGTGCCAGTAGCGGAAAAACATGATGATAAACGAGGCAAACATCACCACCCCAACGAAGGGGTGGAGGATCCGCGCCAGCTGCGGCGTGCCGAGAATATTCATCAACCAGTTAAAGGAGGGGAAGAAAAAACCCAGCCCGCTCACCGACGCCAGCACGAAGCAGAAGGCGGTGACCCAGTGGTTGATGCGTTCCGGCGCGGTATAGCGCACGATGGTGTCACGTTTTCTCATTTGCGCACCTCATCATCTTTTTTGTCGTGAAGATTGTCTTCATCATCGTCAGCGCGGTTTGGCCCGACGCCTACGTAGTGGAAGACGCTGGCGGCAAAGGTCGCCGCAAAGCCGACGGCGGCGAGCGGTTTCCAGATCCCTTTCCAGAACTTCACGGTGGCGCTGATCTCCGGGTTTTCCGGCAGGCCATGATAGAGATTCGGCTTGTCGGCATGGTGCAGCACGTACATGACGTGCGTACCGCCAACGCCTGCCGGATCGTACAGGCCCGCGTTATCGTAACCACGGGTTTTCAGCTCAGTGACGCGCTCGCCCGCCAGCGTTTTCATATCCTCTTTGGAACCAAAGTGGATAGCGCCGGTTGGGCAGGTCTTCACGCAGGCAGGCTCCTGGCCGACGGTCACGCGATCCACGCACAGGGTGCATTTGTAGACGCGGTTATCTTCCGGGTTCAGGCGCGGAACGTCGAACGGACAGCCAGCGATGCAGTAGCCGCAGCCGATGCACTGCTCAGACTGGAAGTCGACGATGCCGTTAGCGTACTGAATGATTGCCCCTTCAGACGGACAGGCCTTCAGACAGCCAGGATCGGCACAGTGCATGCAACCATCTTTACGGATCAGCCACTCCAGTTTGTCGTTTTGCTCGACTTCCGAGAAGCGCATCACCGTCCAGGATTTGGCCGTCAGGTCCGCCGGGTTATCATAGACCCCGACGTTATGACCCACGTCATCACGGATGTCGTTCCACTCGGAACAGGCCACCTGACAGGCTTTACAGCCGATGCAGGTGGTCACGTCGATGAGCTTCGCCACTTCGAGCTGGTGATCCCGCGCCTGAGGCGCGGGGGTAAAGCTGTTAGTCGCGGAACGACGAATAATGTCTTGCGATTGATAAGCCATAGGTCGTCTCCGTTACACCTTTTCCACGTTCACGAGGAACGCCTTGAACTCCGGCGTCTGCGTGTTCGCATCACCAACAACCGGCGTCAGCGTATTGGCAATAAAGCCCTTCTTCGCCACGCCTTCATAACCCCAGTGGATTGGTATCCCGATGGTGTCGACTTCCTGGCCGTGCACATTCAGGGTGCGAATACGCTTGGTCACCACCGCTTTAGCTTTGATATAGCCGCGGTTAGAGGAGACCTTCACCGTATCGCCCTGGACGATGCCCAGCTTGCCTGCCAGCTTCTCGCCAATCTCCACAAACTGCTCCGGTTGCGCAATGGAGTTCAACAGCGCGTGCTTGGTCCAGTAGTGGAAATGCTCGGTCAGGCGGTAAGTGGTCCCGACGTACGGGAACTTATCCGCTTTACCCATCGCGTCCATATCATCTTTGAACACGCGTGCGGCCGGGTTAGAGATCACCTTCGGATGCAGCGGGTTGGTACCCAGCGGCGTCTCAAACGGCTCGTAGTGCTCCGGGAACGGTCCTTCCGCCATCTTATCGATCGCGAACAGACGTCCGAGGCCCTCCTGCAGCATGATAAACGGTCCAACGTTGCTACCTGGAGGCGCGGTGTTGTAGTCCGGAATATCTGCCCCTACCCATTTACCATTGGCATAGGAGAGCAGCTGGCGTTTCGGATCCCACGGTTTACCCTGCGGGTCCGCCGAGGCGCGGTTATAGAGGATGCGGCGGTTCAACGGCCACGCCCATGCCCAGCCAAGGGTATTCCCCAGCCCTGACGGGTCGGCATTATCGCGGCGTGCCATCTGGTTACCGTCTGGCGTCCAGCTACCGGCGAAGATCCAGCAGCCGCTGGAGGTGGTACCGTCATCGCGCAGATGGGCAAAGGAGGAGAGCTGATCGCCCTTCTTCGCCAGCACTTTGCCGCTCGCCGGGTCGATAATATCTTCCAGCGCTTTGCCGTTGCTCTCCATCGCCACTTCCTGCGGGGAAGGGTTCTCTGGCGTGGTGTAGTTCCAGGACATGTTCAGAACCTGTTCCGGATTCGCACCGCCTTCGGCTGCATACATCTTACGCAGGCGCAGGAAGATACCCGCGAGGATCTCACCGTCGTTCAGCGCTTCGCCCGGAGCGTCCTGACCTTTCCAGTGCCACTGCAACCAGCGCCCGGAGTTGACGATGGAGCCGTCCTCTTCCGCAAAGCAGGTCGATGGCAGACGGAACACTTCGGTCTGGATTTTCGATGAATCAACGTCGTTCTGCTCGCCGTGGTTCTGCCAGAAGGTCGAGGTCTCAGTATTGAGCGGATCGATAGTGACCAGGAACTTCAGCTTCGACAGCGACGAGACGACCTTGTTTTTGTTCGGGAACGATGCCACCGGGTTAAAGCCCTGGCAGATGTAACCCGTCACCTCGTTTTTCGCCATCATGTCGAAATACTGCAGGACGTCGTAGCCTTTATCCCACTTCGGCAGCCAGTCAAAGCCCCAGCTGTTCTCCGCCGTCGCTTTGTCGCCGTAGAAGGCTTTCATCATCGACACGAAGAATTTCGGGTAGTTGCTCCAGTAGTTAACCTGGCCTTCCAGCAGCGGTTTGGTGGTATTGCCGGCGAAGTAGGTTTCCAGATCGTTCTGCTTATCGTTCGGCAGCGTCATGTAGCCTGGCAGACTCTGGGTCAGCAGGCCCAGGTCGGTCAGACCCTGAATGTTGGAGTGACCGCGAAGGGCGTTAACGCCGCCGCCTGCCATCCCCATGTTGCCGAGCAGCAGCTGGATCATCGCCATGGTACGAATGTTCTGCGCACCAACCGAGTGCTGCGTCCAGCCGAGCGCGTAGAGGAACGACGCGGTCTTATCGTGGGCGCTGGTTTCGGCGATGTATTCGCAGACCTTCAGGAAGTCGGCTTTTGGCGTACCGCAGATGTTTTCCACCACCTCAGGCGTATAGCGAGCCAGATGCTTTTTCAGCAGGTTCCATACGCAGCGAGGGTGCGTCAACGTCATGTCGCGTTTCGCATAGCCATTTTCATCCAGCTCGTAGTTCCAGCTGGCTTTGTCATACTTGCGCTTATCCGGGTCATAGCCGGTAAACAGACCGTCATCAAAGCCGAAATCTTCCCGCACGATCAGGCTGGCGTTGGTATAGGCTTCGGTATATTCACGGTTATATTTTTCGTTATTCAGCAGGTACAGCATAACGCCTGACAGGAAGGCGATGTCAGTACCAGAACGAATAGGCGCATAGAAATCCGCGACCGAGGCGGTTCGCGTAAAGCGCGGATCGACGACAATCAGCTTCGCGCCATTGTGGATCTTGGCTTCCATCGCCCAGCGGAAACCCACCGGATGCGCTTCTGCCGCGTTCCCACCCATCACGACGATGAGGTTGGCGTTCTTCATGTCGACCCAGTGGTTGGTCATCGCACCGCGACCAAATGTTGGAGCAAGACTTGCTACCGTTGGTCCGTGTCAGACACGCGCCTGGTTGTCGACGGCTAACATGCCGAGTGCGCGGGTAAATTTCTGGGATAAATAGCCGGTTTCATTGCTGGCCGCAGAGGCGCACAGCATACCGGTAGAGAGCCAGCGGTTAACGGTCACGCCCTGCTCATTCTGCGCGATATAGTTGGCGTCGCGGTCCTCTTTCATCAGTTTGGCGATGCGATCAAACGCCTCATCCCAGCTGATACGCTGCCACTTATCAGAACCTGGCGCGCGATATTCCGGATACTTCAGGCGGCTTTCGGAGTGGATAAAGTCCACCAGACCGGCCCCTTTAGGGCATAGCGCGCCACGGTTCACCGGGTGATCCGGATCCCCTTCAATATGGAAGATGGATGATTTGGCATTTTTTGCACCGTCGCCAAGGCTATACATTAATAGCCCGCAGCCAACGGAGCAGTACGTACAGGTGTTACGTGTTTCGCGGGTGCGCAGCAGCTTATACTGCCGTGTTTCCGCCAGCGCGACGCTGGGTGCAAAGCCCAGTGCGGCTGCCGTTGTACCTGCCATACCGCCAGCACAGATCTTAAAGAACTGTCTTCTGCTGACCTGCATGGGGTCGCTCCTCTCTTTTTTTATTTATGTCGACATTGTCTCGAATGGTGATCTCGAGTCTTTACGCTTTGCGGGCATGGCCGTAAAGGTTCAGAATAGGATGGTCCTCCTCGCTCTGGAGGAATTGCCGCCAGAATACCACAATGTCATCAGGCCTGTTCCCATTCAGTTAACAAAAAGTGAACAATAAAATGCTCTCTACTCCTAAAAAGTCGACCGATATCACAGGGTACCGCCAGATGACGCTGTGGAAACGTGATGATCTACAGCACCCTCAGCCGGACAGCCTGGCGGAAGAGGTGCCCGTCGCGCTGGTCTACAACGGGATTTCTCACGTGGTAATGATGGCCTCGCCGAAGGATCTTCACGAGTTCGCCATTGGGTTCTCTCTTTCGGAAGGCATCATCGACGCCCCGGCGGAGATCTACGGGATGGACGTGGTGCCCTCCTGTAACGGTCTGGAGGTGCAGATTGAGCTCTCCAGCCGCCGCTTTATGGGACTGAAAGAGCGCCGTCGGGCGCTGGCGGGCCGTACCGGCTGCGGCGTATGCGGCGTGGAGCAGCTTAATGATATCGGCAAGCCGATTACCCCGCTGCCTTTTACCCAGACGTTCGATCTGGCGAATCTGGATCGGGCGCTTCGCCAGCTGAGCAGTGTTCAGCCGGTCGGCCAGCTTACCGGCTGTACCCATGCTGCGGCGTGGATTGCGGCCGATGGCGAGCTGATGGGCGGGCACGAGGATGTCGGCAGGCACGTGGCGCTGGATAAACTGCTGGGCCATCGCGCCCGGGAAGGCGCTGGCTGGCAGCAGGGGGCGGCGCTGGTCTCCAGCCGGGCGAGCTATGAGATGGTGCAGAAGTCGGCCATGTGCGGCGTGGAAATTTTGT
>JBCNNW010000008.1:0-89487 GCA_039594205.1 Pseudescherichia sp.
AATGCGAGTGTGAGCTGACTCTTTTTGACCTGGAAAGGCTTCGGAACATGCTTTCGCGGTACTATAAAAAAGTTTCGAACAACATAGAAGTGGCTCCTGAATTATTCACGCCAAGAGTGCCGGTATTTGCGTTTGAACTCCGTGAAGTGGAAGGCGGTGATATTATCGGCTTCAACTTTACTGCCAGCCCTCAAGAAGATGAAGGGTGGACGCTTAAGGGTGGCATAGTGATAGATCAGTCTTATTTCCCCGGCCTGATTCGTGGGGTTGAGTCCATACTGACTAATTAACGGACATCTCGATAAGTCAACTTAGCATTGCTTGTAAAGCTTGCTTAACAAAGGCTATATATATCAATTAACTACCTAGAAAAATATAGGCGATTACGTAAAAAGCATTACTCCTGACTATATCTGCCATCAGATCCATGTCATTTCCTTGTACCTTTCCTGAAGACGATCATAGGTGGAGTAGGGAAGAACGACTCCGTTTAGCCGGAGTTCTTTCCCGTCATCCGGGTAATGCCTGACCTCAATGTACTTTCCAATAGCTCTGCGGCTTAACTCATTTTCTTCAATCAGATAGGCTTCAAAATAAGTGAAGGTCGATTCAGATTTCACGAAACGAAGCTGCATCAGGCGGCTCGTCGCATCGTCGACGTAGACCAGTGCGGTACAGGTGGGCGCACGGTTCTCGAACCAGTGATGGTCGCAGCCATCTATCTGTATCAGTTCGCCGCAGCAGGCCCGCCGATAGCGTGGCTGCTGAATTTTTGGAGCTCGTTATTTACGGGGGATCCAGAGATCGGCTTTAACCATGAGCGACCGGACAGTTTCTTTGGACAGATGGACATCGTGCAGTTCCGCGAGTTTTTCACACGCCAGCATCGGCCCGAAGTTAGTATAGCGTTCGCGGATAATATTGAGTGCGTACCGGGCAAGACCATCAGGCAACGGAAGGTTGCTGGGTTTTCCGCGACGGCGATTAGCCATACCCAGTGGGCCAGATTCACGGTAACGCGACAGAAGGCGTCGGCACTGGCGCTCGGAAATGCCCAGGCGCTGCGCGGCAATCAGTGTGAAGACACTGGTCGACAACATCCTGAATGATTTTGAGCCGGTTAACTTCATCTAAATAGAGTTCAGGTGTCTGACATTGTTAAGGCCCAATCATTGTTAAGGCCCAATATCGTAGATTATTATCTCTATGACATTAGTGCGCATAATGTATATTATGTTAAATCAACTACCTTGGTTAATAGCTCCGCGATAAACATGACTAATGATGTTATTTTAGGTGGTGCGCCCTTGCCTGCCGTTATGCTATTTAATCTGCTACGGGCCTGAATAACGTATCCTGCAGACTCTCAAACACAATATTCGTAAATCCGGTCATAACTTTACCACAATGCCCTACCTAAATTTGACCTCATAATTCGTTGGATCAGAGATTTAACACTGTTAAGCTTTAAAGCTTAAGCTCATAAGTCATAATTTTCCCGTTTAAATTATGCTGTTAGTCGTCTGGCTAACCAGGCAATCGACAGCAGATATCATTTGTCCTCACGTCATAAAGGAGCTAGCTGATGAACTTTCTTGGTCGACAATCACCTGACAGCACTTTGCCAAGTTACGATTTTTCTCGCAGCCTTGGACACCAAGCCGGTGCTGATATCGATTTTAAAAAACTAGCAGACAAACTTGACTGCATGCGGAACTTTTACCATGTCGGTATTATTTTTGACGATGGTAGACAACGCTGGCTAGTGCGCCCTTCCCGCCGTATTGCAAACGCTAACCAGAGCATAGTCAGCCATGTGGTGATCAGTGAAGTGCCCGATATCAAACAACCTAATGCAGAAAAAGCTGTGGTAGCAGCGCTGACAGCCCCGTCACTGGCCACTGAAATTACCTCTACCGGTTTTGCTTGTGGTGCGATGATCGTTACTCTGGTTATGGCGTTTAGTGCTGGTGCGGCAGTACCTTTGACGGCAGGAGGATCAGGGATTATCGCAGCGATAAGTCTGGCCGGCACACTGGCAACGGGCGCTCAATGCATGATTGGTGCTGGACGACTGCTGGCTATCCATAATGATCATGGATCTGACATTGCATGGCTGGATAGTCAGGACTGGTATGTAGCCACCTCTACAGTGCTTGATGTAATTTCACTGGCAGCAGCTGGAGCCGCCCTAAAAGGAACTGTAGAAACCTACAAGCTTATGAAAGCCGCGTCCTCAAGTAAAGTTACCGCCTGGTTCCAGAGTTTGAGCCGTGCCGAGCGCAAACGCATTACTGAAGAAATCATTAAAGCGCAGAACCCTGGGATTTCCAGTTCCGGCGTGAAGGCAGCAATTCGCGCCGGGGTTTACCCCAAGCGCTTTCCCAGCGAATCACTGCAAAAATCACTTCAACGTGAATTGGTAAGTGCGGTCAACAACGCTTCGGCCTTTGTTGGCAGCTCACTAACGGGAACCATCCGCAACCCACAGAACACCGTTCAGTCTGGACGCTATGTAGTGGGACTGTTACAGTCATTCTCCCCTAACTAAGCGAAGGGTATACAGATGTTTAAAACATTATCCCGTCGCTGGCAATATTGTAACGATGTGGCGGCCAGCATTAGCAAGGCCAGTAGTACACAGTTGCAACAGCTGAAAACACAGTTGGCCGAACAGATGGGTAAGCCAGTGGGGCTACATACTATGGGCATTCCAGCGGCGATCAGCACTCTCGGTGTGGTAGTCAGTTTTGCTATTCCGCAGCTATGGTTGGGTCACGGCATACTCGCCGCACTAAACCAGCCTGAGGAAAGAGTGTTTGGGTGGGTAGTAGCGATCGCTCTGCTGTTTGCTGGCATTAACGGCTTAACGATGTTTATGATTGGCAAAGGCAGCATGCGTGCCCTTCGGGTACATCTTACGCTGGCGCTTTTGAGCCTGCTACTGACAACAGTTTACCTACTTTTTGCGTTAGCTGGCACGCTGAGCGGTGCCAATTGGCCAGGCGTTAACCTGGCAGCAGCGATGGTGAGTGTCGTCATGCTACTGCTCAGCGGTAGCTCTATCCGCTCAACTGCCTTCTATCAGATGTTGATCTTTACCCTACATAACCGCGCCTGGCGACAGCTAATCAGCCAGACACGTAATAGTCACACTTCGCGCTAAATCATAACGACAAACCAGAGGAAAGCTCGATGCCAGACGATTTAAAGTTTGTTGAAATCATCGATCTTGCTAAAAAACTCAATGCCATCGCCCAGACCGGCCTCACTTATGCAAAAGATGTTTTCGATCGCGAGCGCTATGAAACCCTTCAGCAGTTGGCCGTTGAGTTAATCGGCTCCCGCTTCGACATTGACGCTAAGAACTGGAATCACGTTTCTGAAGTTGGTTACGCAACGCCGAAAACGGACGTTCGTGCATTTATCCTCCGCGAAGGGAAAATTCTAATGGTTCGCGAAGCTGACGATGGATTGTGGAGTTTACCCGGCGGTTGGGCAGACGTCGGCGATACGCCGTCTGTGGCCGTGAGCCGGGAAGTTAAAGAAGAAACCGGACTCAGCGTAAACGTGACAAAACTGCTGGGTGTATGGGATCGCAATCTTCATGGCCATCCACCCTACCCCTGGCATGTTTACAAGCTTACCTTCCTGTACGAAGAAGTCGGTGGAAGCCTGGCCTTTAGCCATGAATCCACCGATATTGGCTTTTTTGACATTAACGAACTGCCGGAATTGTCGCTAACAAGGATCGTTACTGAACAGATAGAAGTGAGCATGGAGATCGCCACGTCAGATCGTCCAACGTGGTTTGACTCGTTCGACTCGCAACGCACCGGCATCAATAGTACACCGCTATCGACGCCTGTAGCGGTGTACTGTATTTACGTATTTAGACTTTGTTCCAGGTACCTGCTAATTTAACATTACCCGGAATTTTTATTTCAAGCGTATTGCCAAACGCGCTATCTATTTTACTTAACAGCGCTTTTTCATCCAGCCTTCCAAGCTGTACAGAAGAAATTCCCGCTGCCGCAGCAAGCAGCGATTTTAAATCACCTAACTTACCTCTTATGGCTTTGGCTGATGCAAGATCCCTCTCATGGAGTAAATCTGCACTGGCAAAAAACTCCGTGTCCGGACCAAGCGCTTGAATGAGTTCGTCAACACTGAATTCTGCATAGTGCGTTGTATTAGCGAGGAATTTTCTGTTGGCGACCTCTCCATTTATTGCCAGAAGGAAAAACGAAAATCCGGTATTACCGAGCCTACGCCAGTCATCTTCATTAGTATTACTGCCACTCGATCGTGAAAGAGATTTTACCCCTTTTTTCACCAGGTCCATATTGGTAGCAATTTCGCTAAAGGATGGCGCTTGCCCCGCCGGAGCTGACGTATAATGGCGAAGCGTAAATTCCTTATCTTTTATTTTATCAAGAGCAGGTTTCGGTAAGGAGTCTTTTGAATAATTAAGTTTATGTTGCGTGATTTCATCCATCATTTCAAAAGGATACGCCCTGTCATCAGAACGATAATTGGGTCCATATCTTTCAAAGACTTCCTGTGCCGTTTTAGGCTGGCTTCTAAGGCTTCTTGTCAGTGCGGCTGAGGAGCTAGTGCCCGGTTCAGCCGCTGTGGCGGCTGGCTGTGGCACCGGTACAGCCTCTGGTAGCGATGATGTTGATGCTTTTGGAGGACGTGGAGGTACTTTGGGCCGTACCGATTGGCCTGATGGCGCACCTGAGTTGCCATTTGGTTGTTGAAACATTGCAAGCCTGTCTTTAATACTTATTTTAGCCGGACTGCTATCTCCTACAGGAGCCATCCCTCCAATATCTTTCAGGCTAACAGGATTATTACTTACCATCCGGAACAGATTCAGGCCGTCGACCTCACCCGCCGGATCGGCGCTCACCCAGCGACATAGCCACGTGGCGTAGTAGCGGTAGCCGTAGTAGTAGAGTCCAGTTCCATCCCGCTCCTTGCCCGAGTAACGCACGGTTTTGTACTTCGCCTCCACCTCGCTTCTGGCCGCCCACACCGCCGTGCCGCCAAAGGGATAGTACTCCTCCCGGCTAATCAGCTGGCCCTCTGCGTCCAGCTCCAGCGACAACGAGCCGATATTATCGTCCACGCTCCAGCGCACCTGGTCATTATCAATACCGTCCGGCTTTCCGATCTGCCAGTGCAGCACCCGGATACCCGCCCGGCCCGCATGGCTGGATACAACATGTAACTCCTCCGTTGGCGATGGCGTAGCGCTGCTGCCCGCCGTTTCCTGCCAGCTCCGCCGCAGCTCCAGCCCCGGCAGGTAGCGCACCTCCTCCACGCTCCACAGACCGCTGTCGCCGTTAACCAGGGTTCGGGTTTGCTTGCGTACCCGATGGCTGCCGCTGTACTGATAAAGCTCCCGGTCACTGTCGCCATCGGTACGGCTCAGAATGGTTACCGAATGCAGATTGTTGGTGCCATCCCAGATCAGCGGGTCAAGGCCATTATCATCCGTAACCGGAGTCCGGGCCTGAAGTGTCAGCAGGTTGCCGTTAGCATCGAACCAGTTCGTCACCTCATCGGGAGTCTGTGGCCCGCCGTCGTTCTGCTGCGCGCTGCGGTTGGAGGTACTTGCAGTCATCATGGTTCGGGTAAAGCTGGCTGCCCCGCTGTGCTTCAGGACTTGTAAGTTACCGCTGTCGTCATAGGTATAGCTGCGGCTGTAGTTGACATACTGAGTGCCATCCGACATCACCGGCAGGCCGCTGTACTGCATGCCCGTATTATTCGCATTCTCACGTCCGGTGGCGCTTAGTAGCTGATAGAGGGCGTCATAGGAAAACAGGCGCGCTCCATCGGTGGCCTGATTGCGCCAGAAACCTGCTGCCACCGTGCCATCACATATCGAGGTAACGTTGCCGGTATTATCGTAACCGTAGCTCAGAGCCTGCAGCGTGGAGTTATCTTCCCGTTGCGCTGTGATGCTGGCGAGCCACTGGTTCTGCGGGTCGTAGCGATATTCGGTGGTAACGCCGTTCCCGGCGGACTCCGTAAGTACCCTACCCGCCGCGCTCCATGTCACATCCCCCAGCAGGCTCTGCGTTTCTCCCCCTGACGGGGTTACTGCCTGATAACAAACATTGCCGCTGACATCATAGTGCCAGCTCTGCACATGACTCATGGCATCCTTCTGCTTCAGTACCCCACCACGGGCGTCGGCAGTAACAGACGTACTATATACTTCTGTCTCAAGCAACGCCGCCCTCCCCGACTCATCCTCCGGCCAGTCGGGCAACGCCTCGGCTGAAACCAAAAAGCGCTGCGTCTGGCTGAGCACCGCTCCGCTCAGCGCCACTGAACTCACCTGAATTAAGCCGCCATCGTCATACTGCTTTACACACTTGCCGCGAAGATTGTTATTTTGCGAACCGTCATCCACTGAACCGGCGTCACCGTACTCTTTTCGCCAGCTAATACGAATGTCATCGCTTCCGCTAAGCTGCTCCCCGCCATTTGTCGGGCGGCCGAGTTCGTCATACGTTATGCTCTGCACCGTGCCGCGCCCGTCCCGGCCCCATACCGGGCGGCCTGCCGCGTCAAACAGCGTCACCAACTTCCCACTGTCGCTACTCTCCCGGAGCAAAACCTGACCTGTCAGTGAGGGTGTACTACGAAGATTCGCTGGCGACGCGTCGTTAGCTGACCATGCGGTAAAGAGACGCGGATCGCGACTTTCCAAAACCCGACTGCCATCATTAATAAGGTGGTGGTCAATCAGCAATCGAAGCGGATCGCCTGGCTGCTCATGATTCCAGTTTAAACCACGCACTATTGCACCGCGGTTATCATTAACGCTGACTACCGGCGTACCGGTAGCAAGAGTAACACTACTCATACTTTACTCCTTAAGATAATGATTATTTTTATTAAAGCGTTGATTTATATTATTATTTATAATAATCCCGCTCAAATGCAACAGATGGCCGATAAATGCATGACTGTGTTTTTTTATCGTTATATCCGGCACGTTAAGATGTGATATGCAGGGTTTATATAGAAGGGTAATGGCAATTAAATAAAAAGAATATGTGCGCTTTTTATGCGCTACATAATAAAAAGAGCATGGCTTCATTCGCTGAAGCCATTACTATTTAAGAAAGACCGCGCATCGCTGCACGTGCTTTTCTCACCCGTACGGTAACGCTAATAATCGACAGCGCAGCAATCGCCATCAGCACTACGCCGACTGCCGACATGGCGGTAAAACCAAACCATCTGAACAGGAACAGGCCTGCAATACCGCCGGTCAGAAACGAGAAAATCGTGGTGAGATGGGTCTTGAGCTGACTTCTCTGCGCGGCGCTATCTTTGGAGTAATCCCGGCGCAGCATGGCTGCCAGCACCGACGCCAGCGAAATCCCCGCATCGGTTAACGTACCGGTTATATGTGTCGATCTGACCCGCCCCCCGGAGAGCTGCGTCGAGGTCGAGTTATGCAGGCCCATCAGTCCGCAAAGCACAACGACGATTTCCCGGTTCGATGAAAATGCATGAAAGTAGATCTCATACAGCGATATGCCGGTTAAAAACAGCCCCTCGGCGAAAAGGATCTGACAGAAAATCAGCCGACAGTTATGCACTATCCCCCACAGCACGATAATGCGGGCCAGAACCGATCCGCAGACAAAGGCAATAATGATGGCGCTGAAAAACAGCACGTCTCGTAGGTCAGTATTAGACACTTCGCTGGAGAGCTGCGAGGTATTACCGGTCATATGAGATGGGAAGAAGCCGAAAGCGCCAAGCGCGATGGCATTAAGCAGGCCTGCCGCGGTAGCCAACCACAGGGCCAGCTTGCGATCCTCATTATGGGAACGCGTTCTTTTCAGTTTAATCAGCAAAGATAACCTCCGGTTACCAACTTCAGCTAAATCATTAAGCTAGCAGAACAATGGCCTGGCACGATTAAGACATACCTGAATTGAAAGCGATCTTTTCAGCGAGGATCTTCTTTAGCTCCGGAATACAGGAGCCGCAGTTGGTCCCGCACTTAAGCTGCGCCCCGAGCTGCTGCACGCTAGTGCACCCCTGGCGCACGGCATCAGCAATAGTGAGTTCGCCTACCGCAAAACAGCTGCAGATCGTTGCCCCCGCTGAAGCCTTACCCTTTCCTGCCGCGCCGGAGAGTAGCACCAGACGCTGTGATGCGGTTTGTGGTGGCTGGCTGAACGCAGCCACTACCGCCTGGCGATCCAGCTGGGGGCGTTCACGGCGCACGTAAAACGCCAGCTGAAGTTCGCCGTCTGCCCATGCAAGGAGGTTAAATCCATTATCGCCGAGGCGGGCCGTCTGGCAGATCCACCCCCCGGTAGCCACGTACTCGTTAAGCCAGGCCAGCCAGTCCTTCGGCGCAGAGGAGTCCGCCATGAGGTAGTGTGAGACGGCTGGTTGAGCGATCCGGCTCCAGTATGCCGTGGCGGGCGGCTTAAGATGGCTGCCGCGCATAAACAGTTCACCCTGCCATGCGGTAGCCCAGCGCCGCAGGCTGACCGGCATGTGTTTACTCTCCGGCTGCCCTGATAGCGGATCGGTATGCGCCTCAACCAGCGCATCTACCCTCGCCTGCTGGCTAAACTGGCTGTTCCAGTGCATCGGCACAAACACGCTGCCGCGGGGTTGCAGATTATCGGGCCTGGCGCGCAGCAGCAGCCAGCCATGGGTCGATGAGACGCGCACCAGATCGCCGTCGTTAATGTCCGGCGCATCAGCAGGATGAAACTGACAAAACGGCTCGCTGATATGCTGCATCAGACGCGCGGACTTACCGGTGCGGGTCATGGTATGCCACTGATCGCGGATCCTGCCGGTGTTCATAATCAGGGGATAAACCGCAGATGGCTGATTGCGCGGCAGCCGTGGCGTAATGGCGATGAGCCGCGCTTTGCCATCAGGATGAAAGAAACGTCCGTCGGTAAACAGTCGCTCCCTGCCCTGCGGATTGGCCGCGTTGACCGGCCACTGTATCGGACGAAGCTCATCCCACTGCGAGTCGGTAAGCTGCGCCAGGCCGCTGATATCAAATGCCCGCGAACCGTTATTCTCAAAACCGGACAGGGCCGCGTGCTCACGAAATATCTCTGCCGGATGCTGATATGCAAACGCCTCGCCGAACCCTAGCCGCTGGGCAACCTGACTAAGGATCCACCAGTCCGGCTTCGTCTCGCCCGGCGCAGGCAGAAAAGCGCGCTGGCGCGAGATACAGCGTTCGGAGTTGGTCACGGTGCCATTTTTTTCGCCCCAGGCCAGAGCCGGCAGGCAGATATGGGCCTGTCGGGTGGTATCGGTATCGCGCATGACCTCTGAGACAATCACCAGCGGACAGCGGGCCAGTCCGGCACGCACCCGATCCGCATCCGGCAGCGAAACCAGCGGGTTAGTGCCCATGATCCACACCGCCTTTATCTGCCCCGCTTCAATCGCGCGGAACAGCTCAACGGCATTAAGGCCTGCGTTTTTTGTGACGTTGTCACTCTTCCAGAAGCGCCTTAGTTTGTCGACCTCTTGCCAGGTAAAACCCATATGTGCTGCCAGCTGATTCGCCAGCCCGCCGACTTCCCGGCCGCCCATGGCATTCGGCTGACCGGTTATCGAAAACGGACCGCAGCCTTCGCGCCCTACTTTGCCCGTTGCTAAATGCAGGTTAATGATAGCGTTACACTTGTCCACGCCCGAACTGGATTGGTTAATACCCATCGAGTAAAGCGTGACCAGACGATCGCTGTCGGCAACCATTTGATAAAATGTTTGCAGCTTTGCCCGCGTCAGACCACAGAACGTAGCGGTGTGTTCTTCCGTCCAGTCACGCGCTGCCGCCAGCGTTTCATCGCTACCCTGGGTGTGACGCGTGAGGAAGTTTCTATCCAGCAGGCCATGCTCTGCCATGGCGTTCAGCGCGCCGTTAAACAGGGCGGCGTCGCTGCCGGGACGCAGCGGCAGATGCAGATCGGCAATGTCGCAGGTGGCAGTCTGACGCGGATCGATGACGATGATGCGCATCTCCGGCCGCGCTTTTTTAGCCTGAACCAGCCGCTGATAGACCACCGGATGCGCCCAGGCGGTATTAGAACCGGTCAGGATCACGCAATCTGCCAGCTCCAGATCCCGATAGCTGCACGGTACCGCATCGGTCCCGAACGCCCGTTTATAGCCCACCACCGCCGAGGCCATACACAGCCGCGAGTTGGTATCCATATTTCCTGCGCCGATAAAGCCCTTCATGAGCTTGTTCGCGACGTAATAGTCTTCCGTCAGCAGTTGGCCCGAGCCGTAAAAGGCCACCGCCTGGGGACCATGATCGCGAATGATAGCCTGCAATCCCTGCGCGACGGCGTCTAAGGCCTGCGACCAGCTTACCGGCTGGCGGTTAATCTCAGGATGCAACAGACGCCCGTCCAGATCCAGCGTCTCTCCCAGAGCGCTGCCTTTCACACATAGCCGCCCGAGATTAGCAGGATGCGCGCCGTCGCCACTGGCGACAAACTCCTCTGCATGGGGCTTCATATTTACCCCGCAGCCGACGCCGCAGTAGGCGCAGGTGGTTGTAACCGTCGCGCTGCTCATAGGTTGACCGTCTCAATCATAGCCGCGGGCCGATCGATGTGGCTCGCAGGCTGCTCCTGCACCCAGACGCGTCCGCCCTCCACTTTCACCGGCCAGACGCTCAGCGCGCTTTGCCCGTCATCCACGCTCTTACCGTCCTGCAAGCGGAACCGCTGCTTATACAGAGGAGAGATCACCACCGGCTCGCCCTTCACGTCCCCCAGCAGTCCACGCGCCAGCACGTTGGCATCGCTGTTCGGCTCATGGTTGCTAAGGGCAAATACCTGCTGGGGATGATCCGGCAGATGAAACAGCGCAATCTGCTGGTTGCTTAGCCAGGCAGCCATACCGGCATTGGCCGGGATCTCACTCAGGTCACAGATCTCCACCCATCCCTGTACCGTCCGTTCTGGCTCATCGCGGTTAACAAAGGGTTTAAACAGCGCGAGGCGATCGGGAGTTGCCAGCGTGGTCTGCCATTCGCACTGATAGGTCGCCACCACGGCCTGCATCTCGCTTTCAAGTTCGACGGCGATATTCAGGCTATCCTCCAGTACCACCTGACGCAGGTATTCCATGCCTCCCTCAAGATTATCCATCCAGGTACTGGTGCGTTGCAGCCGGTCGGCGGTGCGGATATAGAACATCAGGAAGCGATCCACGGTGCGGATCAGCGCCTCGGTGCTCAGATCCTGGGCCAGCAGATCCGCATGTCGTGGTTTCATGCCGCCGTTGCCGCAGACGTAGAGGTTCCAGCCTTTGTCGGTGGCGATGACCCCCACATCTTTGCTTTGCGCTTCGGCACACTCCCGGGTGCAGCCCGAAACGGCCATCTTGATTTTGTGCGGCGAGCGCAGCCCTTTATAGCGATTCTCCAGCCGCAGCCCCAGGTCAGTAGAGTCCTGCACGCCGTAGCGGCACCAGTTAGAGCCGACGCAGGACTTCACCGTCCTCAGCGACTTGCCGTAGGCGTGGCCTGTTTCAAAACCCGCATCCACGAGCAGCTGCCAAATCTCTGGCAGCTGCTCCACTCGAGCACCAAAGAGATCGACCCGCTGCCCGCCGGTAATTTTGGTATAGAGGTTGTAGCGTTTGGCCACCTGGCCGATGGCGATCAGGCCGTCAGGCGTAATCTCTCCAGCCGGGATGCGCGGCACCACCGAGTAGGTGCCATCTTTCTGGATATTGGCAAAGAAGCGATCGTTGGTGTCCTGCAGCGGGAGGTGCTGCGGCTTGAGCAGATAATCATTCCAGCACGACGCCAGCACCGAAGCCACCAGCGGTTTACAGATCTCACACCCATAGCCGTGGCCGTGTTTGCCGATCAGCTCATCGAAGCTGCGGATGTTGCCTACGCGCACCAGGTGATAGATCTCCTGCCGGGACCAGGCAAAATGTTCGCAGATATCCTTTTTCACCTCGACGCCCATTTCGCTCAGCGCGAACTCCATCACTTGTTTAGTCAGTGCCGCACAGCCGCCGCAGCCAGTGGCCGCTTTGGTGCAGGACTTAATCGCGGCCATGTCACCGCAGCCCTCTTTCACGGCGTGGCAGATATCAGATTTGCTGACGTTATGGCAGGAGCAAATTTGCGCCCCTTCCGGTAAGGCCGCGACGCCCAGCGCCTGGGGGGCACTGCCTGCAAGGGCGGGCAGGATCAGCCCCTCCGGGTTGACGGGTAGCGGCATATCGTTGAGCATCATCTGCAACAGCGTACTGTATTCGCTGCTGTCGCCCACCAGCACGGCGCCCAGCAGACGCTTGCGATCCGCCGATACCACAATTTTTTTATAGATCTCTGCCGGGCCGTCCACCCAGCTATAGCTTTCACTGCCCGGCGTGCGGCCGTGCGCGTCGCCCACCGAAGCCACCTCGACGCCAAGCAGTTTCAATTTGGTACTCATATCCGCGCCCTTAAAGACCGCCTCGTTGCCGGCCAGCGTCTCCGCCAGGGTACGCGCCATCTGGTAACCCGATGCCACCAGGCCGAAAATCTGCCCGTTCCACAGGGCGCACTCCCCAATGGCAAAGATAGCCGAATCGGAGGTCCGGCACCGATCGTCGATCACAATCCCGCCGCGCGGTCCAACCTCCAGCCCGCACTCCCTGGCGAGCCGATCCCGTGGGCGGATCCCGGCGGAGAAGAGCACCAGATCGGTCTCCAGATGGCTGCCGTCGGCAAACACCATCCGATAATGGCTGGTCTCCCCCGGGACAATCTCCCGCGTCTCTTTTCCGGTATGCACCTGCACGCCCAGCGCTTCGATCTTGCGCCGCAGCATGGCCGCCCCGCCTTCGTCGAGCTGCACGCCCATCAGCCGTGGCGCGAACTCGACTACATGGGTTTGCAGGCCAAGCTGCTTCAGCGCGTTAGCGGCTTCCAGCCCAAGCAGGCCGCCGCCCACCACTACACCGACGCGGCCTTTCTCCGCGCAGGTCTGAATCGCCTCAAGATCGTCGATAGTCCGGTAGACCAGACAGCCTGGCATATCGTTACCTGGGATCGGCGGCACAAACGGCCAGGAGCCGGTTGCCAGCACCAGCATATCGTAGGCGGTCTGTCGCCCCTGTTTATCGACGACATACCGATGGTGGCGATCGATATGCTCAATACCGTTAGCGAGGCGCAGCTCAATACCGGTTGATGCAAAGAAGTCGCTCTCTACCATCGACAGCGACGCCGCGCTGCGTCCGGAGAAGTATTCCGAGAGATGGACCCGGTCATAGGCTGGCCTGCTCTCTTCGGCGAAGACAATAATCTGATACTGAAGATGCAGTTCGCGCTCCACCAGCTGCTGCAGAAGATGGTGACCTACCATACCGTGTCCGGCCATCACTAAAACGGGTTTTGACATTGTATTGCTCCTCGCTATCGTCGTGGATAACGGATCTTTCAATGAGATGGAATCAGGCGCGTCAGGCATAAACAGACTGGATTGAGAGTGACCCAGACGGGCGAGGTATTCCGGCCCGTCGCTAATGTCTCCCCACAGCAGTACGCCCTTTAGCTGATTGTTCTGGATAAGCAGACGCCGATAGTGGCCGTCAAAGGGATCGAAGGTGGAATGGATCTCCGCATCCTGCCCGCCGTGCAGCATTCCGGCGCAGAAGAGATGGATACCGCTGACCTTGAGGCGCAGCGGTACGTCATGAACGGCAAGTGGTACGCTTACGCCTGCCAGCATTGCCGCCAGCGTCTCCGCCTGCTGCCAGCACGGAGCCACCAGCCCAAAGGTCTGTTCCCCTCTCTGACAGCATTCGCCAATGGCTGAGATGTGCGGATCGGAGGTTTGCTGTAGGTCATTAACCAGAATGCCGCGGGCGCATGCCAGTCCGGCGGACTGCGCCAGGGTAATATTGGGCCGCACGCCAGCGGCCACGATCGCCCGTCGGGCAGGCATAGCCCGTCCGTCGCCGAGCTTCACCGCCTGAAGATGTCCGCTTTCATCGGCGCTATAGGCTATCGTCTCTGCCTCCAGTACCGTTTCAATACCGCGAACCAACAATTCTTCGCGCAGGAGATCTGCCGTATGCCGATCCAGCTGCTGATCCATCAGATGTGGCCCACGGTGGAGAAGCGAGACCTGCATACCGCGCAGCGCCAGCGCCGCCGCCGCCTCGACGCCAAGTACTCCGCCACCAATCACTACTGCCGGTTGCCCGACAACAAGCTCATGCAGAATGCTCTCCACGTCTTGCTGATTGCGAAAGCCATAGATCCCCGGCAGATCCATACCCGGCAACGGCGGCATAAAAGGCAGCGAGCCGGTTGCGATGACCAGACGATCGTAACCCAGCGGCTGACCGTTGACCCATACGGTGCGGGCCTGGCAGTCAATTGTCGTCACCGGGGATCCACCGATAAGTGTGACGTTGTAACGCTCATACCATGCCCGGTCGTGGGTTACGATCTCGGTAAAGCCTTTCTCTCCCGCCAGCACTGGCGTAAGCATGATGCGGTTATAGGCGGGCTGCGCTTCATCACCGACAATCACTATCCGGTAGCGCGTGGGAGCCAGCTCGCATAGCCTTTCCACCAGCCGTATGCCCGCCATACCGTTGCCAATGACCATCAGGACAGGTTTATCCATTCTGCTTACCTCGACCGCTGTCTCAGGCCACGGCCCGGTGTTTTTCATGCAGGAAATGCAGCACCTGCTGACGGTAATGGTGAAAACGTGAGTCGTTGGCCAGGGTCAGCCGCGAGCGCGGGCGTTCCAGCTCGACATGCAACACCTCGCCAACCTTTGCTGCAGGACCATTGGTCATCATCATCACCCGGTCAGAGAGCAGCACCGCTTCATCAACGTCGTGGGTAATGAGCAGAATGGTGGTATTCAGGCGGGACTGGATCTCCATCACCGCATCCTGCAGATGGGCGCGGGTCAACGCATCCAGTGCGCCAAAAGGCTCGTCCATCAGCAGCACCTTCGGCTTCATCGCCAGCGCCCTCGCAATACCTACCCGCTGCTTCATGCCGCCGGAGATCTCTCCTGGACGTTTGTGCATGGCATGCCCCATATGCACCAGCTCAAGGTTATGTTCGATCCACGCCTGCATCTCGCTCTTACTCATCTTTCCTTTAAAGACCTGCTCTACCGCCAGGGCAACGTTCTCAAACGCGGTCAGCCACGGCAGCAGGGAGTGGTTTTGAAACACCACGCCGCGCTCCGGGCCAGGACCGCTAATCTCCTGGTCATCGCACAGCAGCACGCCTTCGGTGGGTTGACTCAGCCCGGCAATCAGATTTAATAGCGTGGATTTCCCGCAGCCAGAGTGGCCGATCAGGCTAACGGTTTCTCCCCGCGCAAGATCAAAGCTGACGTTGTCCAGCGCCAGGAACGGCCCCTGTGCGGTGTGAAAGCGCTGGGTAACGTTTTCTACGCGAATAATGGCTTTATCGAGTTTCATATCAGGCTCCTGGGGTTCTCGTTACTCATTGCCGTAGCTAAAACGGCGGGCAATGGCCATCAGACCCTGCTCAAGCAGCATCCCTACGACACCGATCAAGAGAATGGCGATGATGATGTTTTCCACGTTAAGGTTGTTCCACTCGTTCCAGATCCAGAAGCCGATCCCGACGCCACCGGTCAGCATTTCGGCCGCGACGATCACCAGCCACGCGATACCAATCGACAGGCGAACACCGGTCAGAATGTGCGGCAGCACGGCGGGAAAGAGGATTTTGCGCATCACGGTGAGCTCACCGAGTTTCAATACCCGCGCGACGTTGAGATAGTCCTGCGGAATGCGCATTACCCCCTCGGCGGTGTTGAGGATCATTGGCCAGATTGAACAGATAAAGATGGTCCAGGCCGAGGCTGGCTCAGCGCGCTGGAACAGCAGGAGGCCAATCGGCAACCAGGCCAGCGGACTGACCGGGCGTAGCAGGGAGATGATTGGATTAAGCATGTTGGCAATAAAGCTAAAACGGCCAATCAGAAACCCGAGGGGGATCCCCACCAGCGCCGCCAGACCAAAGCCCAGCGCCACGCGTTTGAGCGATGCCAGCACGTTCCAGCCGATGCCCATATCGTTCGGCCCGGCGATATAAAACGGCTCGGCAAAGATGATTTTTGCTGCTTCCCAGGTCTTCAGCGGCGTCGGGAAGCCGCTGCTGCTCAGGGCGGCGATCTGCCAGAGGACCATCAGCACAATCGCCCCCAGCACTCCGGGTACCGCTTTTTTCATTGCCCCATGGGCGCCTTTACGCAGGCGGCTGGCAGGTGCCGGTTTTGTTAATGCCGACGGCGTCGGGATAGGGGTCTTCAGGGGGAGGATCTCAGCGCTCTCCGGCTCGGCGGCCAGCGCAACCACATTCGTTTTAGTGTGAATAGACATGTCGGCCTCACTTAGCGTTTCATAGCAAAACTGTTGGCGTAGTCAGCGGGGTTGCTGCCGTCCCAGACCTTGCCGTCGAACAGGGTGCTGCTGCGCATATCGCTGGCAGGCAGGTTGATGCCGCCTACCGCCGTCGCCGCCTGCTTATAGAGATCGGTGCGGTTGATCTTCTGCGCGACCGCCAGATAATCCGGGTCGGACTCGATCAGCCCCCAACGTTTGTGCTGGGTCAGGAACCACATGCCGTCTGAGAGATACGGATAGTTCACCGCGCCGTCGTTGAAGAAGCGCATGCCGTGGGCGTCTTTCCACTTCTTGCCCAGCCCGTTGTCATAGTCGCCGAGCATCCGCCCCTGAATGGTCTCGGGTGCGGTGTTGACGTAGGCACGCCCCGCTATGCTTTTCGCCGTTTCAATCCGGTTAGCGTCAGAGGTATCGATCCAGCGGGAGGCCTCCAGCACTGCTGCGGTCAGGGCGCGGGCCGTATTGGGATGAGCAGCAACCCACGCCGAGGTGGTGCCGAGAATTTTCTCCGGATGATCGGGCCAGATCTCTTGCGTCGTCGCGGCGGTAAAGCCAATCCCGTCGAGAATAGCGCGCTGGTTCCAGGGCTCCCCGACGCAGTAGCCGCTCATGTTGCCAATCTTCATGTTCATTACCATCTGCGGTGGCGGCACCACGACGTTGCGAACATCGTTAAAGGGATGGATCCCGGCGTTGGCGAGCCAGTAGTAGAGCCACATGGCATGCGTGCCGGTGGGAAACGTCTGGGCAAAGGTGTAGGTTCCCTTTGCGCTGCTATCGATGGTTTTTTTCAGCGAGGCCGCATCGGTCACCCCCGCCTCTTTCAGCTGGTTCGACAGGGTGATCGCCTGGCCGTTGTTGTTGAGGGTCATCAACATCGCCATATCATGCTGTGGGCCGGAGACACCGAGCTGCAGGCCATACACCAGTCCGTACAGCACGTGAGCCGCGTCCAGTTCGCCAGAGACCAGCTTGTCGCGCACCGAGGCCCAGCTGGACTCTTTGCTAAGGATGATTTTGATCCCGTACTTCTCATCAAACTTCTTTACCGACGCCATCACTACCGAGGCGCAGTCCGTTAGCGGGATAAAGCCGACGCGGATCTCTTTTTTCTCTGGCGCATCAGAACCCGCCGCCCAGACGCTATTCATAAAGCCTGGTAACATCATGCTGCCGCCCAGCAGCGCACTGCCTGCCAGAAATCGGCGGCGGGAGAGACTCACCACGGTGTTGCTGTCGTCTTGCTTCATTGCGGCTTCCTGTTAGCTGAAAAATGCGCAAAAAAAAGCGTCCGGTCAGCGCTCAGTTTCCTGAACGCTAACGGACGCCTTTATCCGAAATGCTGACTAAACCGCCGTTGGTTTAGTTACTCTGTGTTTGGTAATGCAGCTTGTATGCCAACTTCTGTTGCCCTTTAAAATCAGGCGAATAACCTAAACCAGACGGCAAAAGTGGATCTGGATGCACCGCAACGGTTTGTTATTTGCCCAAGGCCGGTGCAGCTACTCCTTTAGTACTACGTCGTGGTTTTGCTCGCTGATGTTGCCATAATGGCGGCGACGGAGAGCATCGCCTCCGCGATCTCTACGAGCTTCTTATTCTGCTTCATCGCCATGTCACGCAGGATTTTGTGAGCCTGCGGCTCGCTCATGCCGTGGTGCTGCATCAACAAGCTTTTGGCGCGCTCCACCAGCTTACGGTCGGCAAGCGTGGCGCGCAGCGCTGCCAGCTCGGCATCCTGCGCCTGCAGCTGGCGAGACTGACGCTCGATAAGCTCAAGTACGGAGCGGCTGAGCTGGGGTGGGATCAACGCCGCATAGTGGCTATCCTGCTGCGGCAGCTGCGCAATCTCATGCTGCTGACGTAAGCCGGAGCGCTGTGCGTCGCCGATTCGCTGCTCGCAGCAGGCCATTAATCTCTCTTCCAGCCTGTCCTCAATGAGTTTCATACCGTCAATGCGTGCAGTGGCGATATCGAACCAGCGCAGGGCGATATCGTCGGTCGCATCAGGCGGAGATGTGCTGGTGCAGGCAATACGGCGCAAACGCTCCAGCGCGCTGTTCTCTGCGTCCTGCTGTTGCTGCCACAGCGCCAAAGAGCGCTCATCGGCAAACTCCATAAAAGTGTCAAAGCAGCGCTCCTGCCCCTCTATCAGCGCCAGCAACTGCTGATGCGTAGCATCGTCGAAGCGCCGCGAGGTAAAACCCGCCGCCGCCAGGGCGCGCTCCTGCCCGGCCAGCTCCTTGCCCTGCATAAAGCTGAACATAGCAAGCAGCGCCCGTGACACAGTGGGATCCCCGGAGGTATCGGCGGCTTCAAACACCAGTGCCAGATGGGCGCGTATCACTTCGCTATAGCGGTTCATCGCCTCGGGCTGATTAATCTTCAGGGCTGCAACCTGCTTACGCAACGCAGGCAAGTTGCTCATGCTATGCAGAGCATTGGCAATGCGGCTAAAGAGACGCGGTGCGTTAGCCATTGAACCAGCGAGATCCAGACTCATGAGCTGGCTATCTACCGCGTCTGCGGCAAGCTGGACCTGCTGCGCGCGTTCATTAAGCCGGTCGCGCCACGTCTCACCGCACGAGCAGAGGTAGATGTTGGCCGTGCCCCGCTCGCGCTGCAGGACATGGATAAGTTGGCTAACCGCCCCCACCAGCTTGCTCATCTGCAGCAGCTGCTGTAGGCCAGTAATTTCACTTCGTCGGGCGGCCTGTACGAAATCGAGAGCGGAAAGAGGCATATCGCTACCTGCACAAAAAGAACATGCCGAGGACGAAGCAAGATGCGTGCCGCATTTCCCCCTTTTCTTTTACTCCGCGCCCGCTATGCTAATCAGCAACTCCTAAACCATCGGACTGGTCATGACTGCACACGTATCCAAAGACCCTCTGCACGGCGTAACCCTTGAAATGCAGGTAAATGCCCTCGTGGCGCGCTATGGCTGGGGTGAGCTAAGCAAGCTTATCAATATCAACTGCTTTAAAAACGATCCCAGCGTAAAATCAAGCCTCAAATTTTTGCGCCGCACGCCCTGGGCGCGCGCGGAGGTCGAAGCGCTCTATCTGGATTCACTGGATGATGTCGTCCCGATCAAACAGGACGAACCTGCGATAAACCCATGGGCCAATAGCCGCCTGAATAAGAGCTGAAACAGAGATGGCGCGACACATTACACGGTTAGGCGCACTGGTTGGCTGCGCGCTTTTACTTGCCAGCTGCTCTTCTAAACCACCGAAGTCACTGGTGACTCCACTTCCACCCGTAACAAAGCAGCCGCTGCCGGACAGCTCCGCCCGGAGTAATGAGCCGGTGCGCGGTATCTGGCTGACAACCGTCTCCCGTCTTGACTGGCCACCAGCGTCGTCGGTTACCGCCAGCCCGGCGCTGCGCATCAGCCAGCAGCAGAGGGCGTTAACCGATAAACTGGACAACCTGAAACGTCTTGGGGTGAATACCGTTTTTTTCCAGGTGAAGCCTGACGGGACCGCTCTGTGGCCCTCTAAAATCCTGCCGTGGTCAGATATGCTTACCGGCACTATCGGCGCCGATCCCGGCTACGATCCCTTGCAGTTTATGCTGGATGAGGCCCACAAGCGCGGCATGAAGGTGCACGCCTGGTTCAACCCCTATCGCGTCTCCACCAATACCAAACCCGGCACCGTTGCCGAGCTGAATCGCACTCTGCCGCTTAACCCGGCCAGCGTCTTTGTGCTGCACCGGGACTGGATCCGCACCGCCAGCGATCGCTATGTGCTGGACCCGGGTATTCCGGAAGCCCGGGACTGGATCACCAGTATTGTGGCCGAGGTAGTGGCCCACTATCCGGTAGACGGGGTGCAGTTCGATGACTACTTCTATACGGAGTCACCCGGCTCAGCCCTGAACGATAACCAAACCTTCCAGAAATATGGCAGCGGATTTGCTTCAAAGGCGGACTGGCGACGCAACAACACCCAGCAGCTGATTGAGCAGGTGTCGCGCACCATTAAGCAGCTGAACCCCAACGTAGAGTTTGGCGTCAGCCCCTGCGGCGTCTGGCGCAACCGCTCCCACGATCCGGCCGGATCTGATACGCGCGGCGCAGCGGCGTATGATGAGTCCTATGCCGATACGCGTTTATGGGTGCAAAAAGGGTTGGTGGATTATATCGCTCCGCAGATCTACTGGCCCTTCTCCAGGGATGCGGCCCGCTATGATGTGCTGGCAAAATGGTGGGCGGACGTGGTGAAACCCACTCATACGCGCCTGTATATTGGCGTAGCCCTGTATAAGGTGGGCGAACCGTCGAAAACCGAGCCGGACTGGACGGTTAACGGCGGCGTGCCGGAGCTGAAAAAGCAGCTCGATCTTAACGATGCGCTGCCGGAGATTAGCGGTACTATTCTGTTCCGGGAGAACAACCTCAATCAGCCCCAGGCTCAGCAGGCGGTAAATTACCTGCGGAGCCGCTGGGGCAGTTGATTTACAACGGCTGATTAGCGAAGCGCGCCGGAGGTAGCCACCGCCTCCACGCGCTCCATCGCAATTGGAATGCTCTTATAGGCCGGAATGCCGCTTTTGGTGTCGTGGCTGTCTAGCGGCACCATCACGTTGGCTTCGGGGTAGTAGGCACCAACGGAACCCGGTGCCATGTCGATCACTACAATGGTCAGATTTTGCATTCGCCGTTCGGTAGCGTTGCCTTCGCTATCGAGCGCCACAATGTTGACCTGATCCCCCACCCGCAGATTGCGCTGCTCCGCTTCGTCGGCGTTGATAAACAGCACGTCCCGCCTGCCGGTCACCCCGCGATAGCGGTCGTTCAGGCCGTACAGCGTGGTGTTGTACTGATCATGGCTGCGCAGCGTGGTCAGCACCAGATCGTGACACTTCAGCGAGCGCGGATCTTCATTGATACCCTGCATGATTTTGAACTCGGCTTTGCCAGACGGTGTATTCCAGATTCGCTCTGAGGCGGTATTTCGCAGCCGAAAGCCGCCCGGCTTTTTCACCCGCTCGTTGAAATTGTCGAAGCCGGGGATGGTCGCCTCAATGGCATCGCGGATAAAGCTGTAGTCGCGTACCATTTTGTCCCAGTCAACAACGGTATTGGGCAGCGTGGCTTTTGCCAGCCCGGCAACCAGAGCAGGCTCTGACTTCAGATGCGGCGAGGCGGGGTTGAGCGAGCCGTGGGAGGCATGCACCATCGACATGGAGTCCTCAACGGTAATGCTCTGCTCGCCAGAGTCCTGAACATCCCGTTCGGTACGGCCCAGCACGGGCAGAAGATAGTTATGCTTACCTAACAGCAGATGTGAGCGGTTGAGCTTGGTTGCCATATGTACCACAAGATCGAGCTTGCGCATCGCCGGGAAGGTCACCTGCGGGTCGGAGATCGCCTCCGCCAGGTTACCGCCCAGACAGAGCAGCGCTTTAGCCTGGCCGTCGCGCATCGCCTGAATTGCCGCGACAGCACCATGACCGTGTTTTTGCGGCGGCGTAAAACCAAAGACCTTTTCAATGTTGTCGAGCAGCGCCTGGGTGGGGATTTCGGTAATTCCCACGGTGCGATCGCCCTGCACGTTAGAGTGGCCGCGCAGCGGGCAGATGCCAGCCCCTTTTTTACCGATGTTGCCGCGCAGCAACAGCAGGTTAGCGATCTGCTGAACGTTCTGCGTGCCATACTGGTGCTGGGTGATACCCATGCCGTAGCAGATAATGGTCCGCTCAGCGTTAGCATACAGACGGGCGATGTGCTGGATCTCCTTGCGCTCCATACCAGAGACCTTCAGGATATGCGCCCACTCGGTAGCATCAAGGTCAGCTTTTAACTCCGCAAAGCCCTGGGTATGCTGATGAATAAAGTCCTCGTCGATTATCCCTGGCTCGCCTTTCGCTTTCGCCTCATCATGCATTGCCAGCAGAATTTTCATCACCCCTTTCAGCATCGCCGCGTCGCCGCCAACCCGCACCTTGTAGTAGGTCGATGCCAGCTCGGTAGAGCTAAGGGAGAGCATCTCAATGGGGCTTTGCGGCGAGGTGAAGCGCTCCAGACCACGTTCGCGCAGCGGGTTAATAGCCACGATGGTTGCGCCACGCTTAGAGACCTCCCGCAGCGTCCCCAGCATCCGCGGATGGTTGGTGCCAGGGTTATGGCCAATGCAGAGCACCAGATCGCAATGGTCAAAATCCTCCAGCTCCACTGTTCCCTTGCCAACGCCAATGGATTCCGGCAGGCCGACGCTGGTTGGCTCATGGCACATGTTCGAGCAGTCCGGGAAGTTATTGGTGCCATATTCGCGGGCAAAGAGCTGCCAGAGGAATGCGGCTTCGTTGGAGGCGCGGCCAGAAGTGTAAAACTCAACGCTGTCGGGGTCGTCGTAGCTGCGAAGATGCTCACCGATTTCCCTGAAGGCGGTTTCCCACTCAATGGGCTGGTAGGTATCGCTGGCGGGGTCATATTTCATTGGGTGGGTTAATCTACCCTCGCCCTCCAGTTCAAAGGCGTTGCGCTTCCACAGTTCGCTGACGGTATGGGCGGCAAAAAATTCGGGGGTGGTACGTTTGCTGGTGGCTTCCCAGGAGACGGCTTTCGCGCCGTTTTCACAGAACTCAAACGAGGAGGCGTGCTGCGGATCGGGCCATGCACAGCCTGGACAGTCGAAACCTTGTGGCTGATTAACTTTGAACAGGGCAATGACGTCCTGCTTCACCGACATCTGACCACGTATCGCGTCGGCTACGGCTTTTAATGCTCCCCAGCCGCCCGCTGAACCGCCATAGGGTTTGATACCGATAGTACGATTTTGCTCTTTCATAGTGCTCCACAATATCAATTACCTTCTCTCTAAGCCTGGTACAGGAATTGTGGATAGGTGAACTAATCGTTTAAAACGCCGGAGCAGGATCGCCTAGGGATTGTGAAACGAAACGGTAAAACCCTGCTCCTGCCAGTGCTCCAGCTGCTCTTGCTGGCGACGAGTAAGCACTTTACCCGTCCATAAAAAGATGTGCTGACCAGGGAAAAGTTCGGGACGCGGGACCTCAAGCGGCTCAGCGAGCAGGTCGATATGCCACCCCCGCTGGGACAGCCGCCATGCCTCCAGCCACAGCCGGGTGCGATCTTCGCTACCCCAGCCAATCAACAGCGCTTCCCTGCCCGCTTTTTTACGTGCGTTGATCACGCATGAGACAGCATGCTCGGTAATGACGCCGTCCAGTAGGCTGGACATGACGCGGGCCGTATATTGATCGAGGGTCAGACGCTGGCGCACGGGAGTAAGGATATGGTCGATAAGGTCATCCACCGTATGATCGCGTCCAAGCGTCGTGATAGCAGTGCGCAGCTTCCCTGGACGCGCCTGGCGCAATACGCCCATCATCTCTTCCTGCAGCGTTGCCCAGTCATCACGGGCAACCACTTTACTGTCTTCCAGCAGCGCTTTGACTTTACTGACGGGGACGCCGCTCTCGATCCAGCGTTTGATCTCTTTGATGCGTTGAATATCTTCCTCGTCAAACTGACGATGACCGCCTTCGCTGCGTTGAGGTTTGAGCAAGCCATAGCGACGCTGCCAGGCACGGAGCGTGACCGGGTTAATTCCGCATCTTTCAGCTACATCGCCAATACTATAAAAAGCCATCAACTCCCCTAAACTCAACGCGACTATGCTCATATTCCAACGCTATCATTATCTCATAAACCCGCCCGTTTTTCTGGCCATGCCACGGCAGGTATGCCGGCAAGTTCGGGACGGGCAAAAAGGTAGCCCTGGAACTGTGATATGCCTGCTGACTCCAGCCACATCCACTCCTCAGGCCGCTCAACACCCACTGCGGAGACCAGAATCTCCAGTGAGCTACAGCATTTAATAATGGCCTGGATGATTGCCTGCCGTGGGCCACTCTTATGTACATCTTTAATCAGGTCGCGATTGATCTTGATCCTGTCCGGCTGAAACTGCGCCAGCAGCAGCAGACCGGCAAAGCCTGCGCCAAAGTGGTCGATGGCGACACGGATACCCGCTGCTTTCAACTGCCTTACCGCATCGGTGAACTCGTCAAGGCGTGATATCACTTCGCTCTCGGTAAACTCAACGATGATTTGCTCAGGAATCAGCCCGTTAGCTTCGATCTCCTGCAGCAGGAAATTGACTGCGCCGGGTACCTTCACCAGCGTCATCGGCAGTAGATTTACCGACAACGTCTGCTCGCCAATATTCAGCTCTGCCGCCATAGCAAAAGCCACTTTTTTGCTGCGCAGGTCAGCCTCATAGGCATCATCCCCTGCTACACCCGCAAACCAGGCCTCAGGGAGGTCGCCGCCCGGCGTACGCAGCAAGGCTTCTATCGCAACCACCTCACGGGCAAAAGGATCGATCATTGGTTGAAACGCAAAGCTGCACTCTGCTGTTTCATCCACTTCTCGCGTCTCTGTACGAGAAGCACTGTCATCCGGAATGAAATCCCAGGCATCCGCGGGCGGAATTTCAAAGTAGTTCTCTTTCTCACGCTCCTCGACAAAGGTACGGAAAAACTGCAGCGCACGGTCATCGTAGGTCAACTGGTACTTTGAGGTGCCCTTATCCAGCACGCGCTGCAGCACATCATCCCGGTCGTATTCTCTTAGATCGAAAAGCTCCATCCCTGACTTACCAAACCGCCGCGACGGCGCGTAGTCACACAGCAGCTCAACGAGATTGTAGTGGCGAGTATCCTGACAAATAGCGCGGTAAATTTTAAACACGCTCTCTTCCGGCCCTTCCAGCAGCTGGAAGAAATGAGTCCCGTTAAAAAGCAGGATGCCTGTCACCTCGGAGTGACCATTTTTTTGGTTTGCTGCTGCAACCATCTCTTCCAGCATTTTAACTGGTACGTCGTCACAGAGATGGCTGCGGTAAATAATGGTTGTAAGCATAATTATCCCGGGGATCGGTGTGTGAAGAGCCACATTAGCAAATGTCAGCACCCAGATCTTGTAATGATTGTGCCTGATTTTAAAGACAATCTTTCCCGTGTATAAGTATGCTGCTCTATAAAGAGTACAGCTTTTTGCCATACCTGTACAAGTATTCTCAAATCAAGATAGGATTTTTCTGTAAGACGTTGATTATAATCATATGTTAAAAATATCTAAAATAAATTACGTTAATTTGTACAATTTCTATGTACAAGTTTGCTCGTTTTGTATAACTTTGTTCTCGTTATCACAAATTACTGAATTTTACAGGAGTGACATATGCAGCAGAACGGTTTTGTTCCGAACACAGCTAATGCCATTACCCGCTATTTCAATAAAGCTGCCCTGCCAAGTCAGCAGGAGACGCTGGGCCAGATCGTGGTTGAAATTCTGAGCAGCGGCCAGAGCCTGAACCGTAAAGCAATTTGCACCAAACTGCTTAGCCGCCTTGAAATGGCCTCTGACACGGAAGAAGAGAGCCATTACCATACGCTGATTGGCCTGCTGTTTGACCGCTAAGGAGTGGCACAGTTTGAACGCTAAGGAGTGGCAAACGTCCAGCAACTGATAGTTTAGTTTTTTAAGTCGCTTTTGGTGGGCTGGTGTTCATGGAAGATAATGCCGCCTTCACCTTGCGCAGACTCATGCCTCGTTTCCCAACGGGATAGTGTGGCAACAGAGACGCAGTTATGAACAGAAGTGAAATTGATCAACTTACAGATGAGCTAATCGGAGAAGCCGTCTTATCCCTCCTCAGTGAGAATGGTCCTGTTAATACCAGGGCGCTTATCACGAGGCTGAGGTCTATGGAAAAAAATGAGGCGGATAGTCGACGACGCGAGATCCTTGGGCGCGTTATCGCGGAAATTAATAACAATACAGAAGTATCGATGCGTCACCAGACCGAACGCGATCAGAGGGACTCTGAAAGCAAGAAAAAGGACAACGTGTTTCAACTGTTTGGCGATAACCAGCAGCAGAGCACCAGTAAAAAACACTGACTGCATCCATTTATCTAACTTTTAACGGTACAAATTATGCTTCAGGCTATGCTCCAGCAATCATCAGACCTCTTTGAAGCGCTGCCCGACACGGCCCTCTCCGCCTATTTCCGTAATGCGGGTGACGTTCTGGCAGATGAATCGACGGTACTGGGTGCAGTGGTGCGTTCAATCCTCGCCTCCGGCGGTCATCTCACCAATAAAGCGATTATTCTGCATCTCATTCAGGCAATCGAATCCACTGATGATGTGGTGAAGAGCGATATTATTCGCAAAACGCTGGAGATAGTTGTCGATCACACCATGGATGACATCTGAGCTCAGGTGTAGCCTATAGCGTAAGCCGGGCCAGCAACAGGCTGCCCGGCATTTGCTACTTCGGCATATAATCAGGCTCAGGCATCTCTTCTGATAGACAATGCTGCAGCTAAGTTCTGCCAATCCCAAAGTCTGTCACTATGGCATCGATTTCACCAGGCAGAGGCTCTCTACCTACCCCAGCCGTCACTCTTGCTACAACTGCCGCAATCTTGTCTTCGGTTGTCAGGCTAATCTTCATTAATCTCAGGCTCTCCTGTTCTACGTTGCTGGTATCCACCATAAAAGTGACGCTGTCACTTCGGGCGATAGCCTGATAGAACGAAACATCTGCTACGGCATCGGATTTATCAGGTGCATGACCGTTAAGTCGCTCCTGTTGCCAGAGCGGGTCCGCCGCGTAGCATTGTTGGTTAAGCAGAATAGCCGAGGCCACGTCCCCCTGCTCTCTGAGCAAGCGTCCCTGCATGGTTTGATAATTTTTGCGGGCAACCTCATGTTCAAAAATAGCGGCCAGCGAGGTCTCAGGGCTGCAGTTAACCTTCCTTAACGGCTGGCCTTTGAAATTATAGATACGTACATGCTCATCCTGTTCATGATAATAAAAACTGAGAGAGTCATGGAGCGCAGCATCGGCAGGAACCGGCAGCGCCTGTGAATGTTTTTTCCTGTCGACTATCAGCCAGCGGGTTCCGGTATGGCGCTGATGACGACGCTGATTCTCAAAATAGGTCAATGCGGTATGGGCCACGACGCCGTTAGCTTTCGCAACGAACTGGGCCGCCTGTTTATTCTGACCGCTGTAGTGCATTACCAGCGTCTCCTGAGAAATAATATGCTCCCAGTTGTTATCGCAATCTGCAAAGTAGTCGTTGATGGTGGCGAGCCAGTCGGCGAGGGCAAGGTTCTGCTGGCGGGCTAGCTGACCCAGCTCTCTACCGGTAAGGGCTTTTTGGCTCAGGGCCAGCGCCTTGGCTTCGTTCACCGACATGGGGGGGCGATGGCCGGTTAACTGTAGGTAGATCGCCCTCTTCTTCTCTTCCTGATTCAGCGCGTCAGAAAGGCCGCAAAACCTCTCCACCTTCTTTAGCTGTTCTGCAGTATCCGGATTGCCGGTAAGTGAAATCTCACAGGTTTGAATTTCACGTCTGCCATGCAGATTAATGTTAGTTAAATGAGGCATAGCAGCGAAATGGCGGTAAGTGCGGCATAGACATAGTGTATAAGCAGGCAAACAAACAGCGCCCCAACCCAGAGCGGCGTGTGGACAATTATGTCGGACAGGTAATCCATCTTTTCCAGTGCTCCTGCTAAGTCGATTGCTATCCACTTTACTCTCAGAGATATCACACGCGATACCACAATCTTATGACCAGCGGCATCAATTCCCTCTGTGATTTAGTCCACATTTTAGCCATGAAACCGGTTGCAAGGGACCTTTTCACTGCTAGCATGAAACCGGTTTCAAATAAAAGTCACACACTCAAAACCCATAAAAAAGGTACATCAGAATGGCCATTATTAGGGATTACAATAAGTTAGCCAGTGACATTCTTTCAGAAGTGGGAGGAAAGGATAACCTTAGTAGCTTTACCCGCTGCGCCACCCGTTTACGTCTGGTTTTAAACGTTAACCCTGCCGAGGCGAAAAGTCGGATCCAGAATCTGCCTGGCGTGATAGCCGTGGTAGAGAGCGGCGGTCAGTTTCAGGTCGTTATAGGTACCCACGTTGCTGATGTTTACAACGCCTTTTCCGCTCTGGTTGGCGAGAACCACGCTGGTACGGCTAACAAGCCCAAAACCCGCTGGCTGGATGCGGTGATCGCCACCATGTCTGCAGTGTTCGCCCCTATTGTTTATATTCTGGCCGCGGCTGGGATCCTCCAGGGTTTGCTGATTGTTGTCGGCCTGATTGATGCTGATATCAAAACCACCGGTACCTTTGCCATCCTCAACTTTATGTCGTGGACGCCGTTTGCCTTCCTGCCGGTGTTTATCGCTATTACCGCCGCGCGTCACTTCAACTGTAATCCCTTTATCGCCGTACTCTGCTGCTGCGCGCTGATCAATCCCGAGTGGTCCGCGATGGCGGGACGCATAGCCAATGGCGAGACCCTCACCTTCCTGTTTATCCCGCTGGCAAAAACGGTCTACACCTCATCGGTGCTGCCGCCGCTGTTCCTGGTCTGGGCGCTCTCCTGGCTGGAGAAGCGGGTAGAGAAGAGCATTCCGCAGGTAATCAGCGCCCTGTTTACGCCGCTGATCTGCTTTGTAATTATCGTTCCGCTGACGCTTATCGTCATTGGGCCGATTACCACCTGGGCCGCAATGGGCATCGCCAGCGGCTATAATGCGCTTTTCGCTGCTGCGCCTGCGGTAGCCGCTGCGCTGATCGGTGGCATATGGCAGATTATCGTTATCTTTGGCGTCCACTGGGGCATTACTCCGGTGATCATGGCCAACTTTGACACCCAGGGGTATGACTCCTTCCAGGCCTATCAGACCATCGCGGTAATTGGCCAGATGGCGGCCGTGTTTGGCGTCTTCCTTAAGAGCCGCAACCGTGAGCTGAAGACCACCTCCCTGTCGGCAGGCGTCACGGCCATCTTCGGTATTACCGAACCGGCAATCTACGGTGTGACGCTGCGCTTTAAAAAGCCCTTTATCTGCGGCTGTATTGGCGGTGCGGTGGGTGCGGTGGTCGCCAGCCTGTTTGGCTCTCTTTATTACGCCTATGCGGCGCTGCCGGGCCTCTTTACCCTGGTCAACGCCATCAGCCCGGATGCGCCGATGTCATTTATCGGTGAACTTGCCGGTAGCGCAACGGCTATTGTCCTGACTATTATACTGGTGCAGTTTGTTGGTTTTGACGATCCGGTGGCGGAAGAGACGCTCACCGACGCGCCGGAGACCGCCCCGATCGGCACCACCTCAACCGCAGCGGCGAAGACCAGCCTGGCGCTCAACAGCCCGCTCAGTGGCGAGGTGATCGCCCTGGAAGCGGTGGCTGACGAAGCCTTCTCGCAAAAGGTGCTGGGCGACGGCGTTGCTATTCGTCCCCACGAAGGTAAAGTGGTAGCGCCCTGCGATGCCCGTGTGGAGACGGTGATCGAATCACGCCATGCTATTGGCCTGGCCTGCGACAACGGCGCTGAGCTGCTGATCCACGTTGGGTTAAATACCGTAAATCTACAAGGCGAGCACTTCCGCCCGCTGGTGAAGGAAGGCGACGTGGTGAAAGCCGGTACGCCGCTGCTGGAGTTTGATAAAGAGGCCATCGAGCGTGCCGGATACGATCTGACTACGCCGGTGCTGGTGATCAACAGCGATGAGTTTCAGCTGACGAAGCTCCAGTCCGGAGGCACTATTCGTCAGGAGATGCCGTTGATGACCGTCTCCTGATACGCTGTTAACTAACTGGGAAGGGTTATGGTCACGATACTGGATGTCGCCCGACGGGCGGGAGTCTCGAAAGCAACGGTCTCCCGTGCGCTAAATGGTAAGGTAGTGGTCAGCGAAGAGGTGAAGGCGCGGATCTTCAAGGCCATCGAAGAGACGGGATATCGCCCTAACCTGCTGGCGCGGACCCTGGCGACCAGCCGCTCTAACTCGGTGGGACTGGTGATCACCAACGGCCTGTATAACGGGCCGTTCTTCTCCGCCATGATCTACCAGGCGGCGACCTGCAGCGAAGACCTTCAGCGTCAACTGGTGCTGGCCGACGGCAAGCACAGCCGGGAGGATGAGCGTAACGCGATTAACTTCCTGGTGCAGCTGCGCTGTGAAGCGATCATGATCTACCCCAAGTATCTCAGCGTTGATGAACTTGATGACATTATTGATGAGAGCAGCGTGCCCATAGTGGTCATTAACCGTGAGCTGAAGCGCAACCGCAATAGCTCGGTATCTGTCGATCACTATCGGGGTAGCGTGCGTATGGTAGAGTATCTGCTTGCCCAGGGGCATCGCGATATTGCCTTTGTGGCAGGCAGCGACGGCTCGCCCACCGGTAACAGCCGTCTTGCCGGCTACCGTGATGCATTAGCGGCTGCCGGATTAACCCCTGACGATGCGCTTACCGTGCGCGGCAGCTGGAGCACCGAAAGCGGCTACGAGGCAGGCTGCGCCCTGCTGAAAAAGAAGCGACCCATGAGCTGCATCCTGGCCGCCAACGATGACATGGCCATTGGCGTCACTAAGGCGATGATTGACCACGGGTTGCGAGTGCCAGACGACATCTCCGTTGCCGGGTTCGATGACTCCATCATTGGCCGCTACTTCACTCCTACCCTGACCACCGTCCATATTCCGATGGATGAGATGATCCGCGATGCGGTGCGCATTCTGTTATCACCCGAGAACGACAGTCATACGACTCCGCCAGCGCGGCTCGAAAGCTCGCTGATTGTCAGAGACTCCGTGGCCAGGCGACAGCCGTAAAAAAAGCTGCCAGACGGCAGCTTTTTTTCAACTACTGCGCGGCGCTCACCCGCCAGACGGCATCACCGGCGTCATCGGCGATAATCAACCCGCCCTGCGCATCCATTCCCAGCCCAACCGGCAGGCCGCGAACCTGCTTCTGGTCGTCAGTTAAGAAACCTGTGACCACCGGCTGCGGCAGCCCCACCGGCTGACCGTTCTCAAACTTCACCCACATGACCTGGTAGCCGTTGAGCGGCTTGCGGTTCCAGCTGCCGTGTTCGCTGACGAACGCGCCGCCGCGATACTGCGGCATATTGTCCCCGGTATAGAACAGCAGGCCAAGCGGGGCAACGTGCGAGCTAATGGCGTAGTCGGGCTTGATAGCCTTCTCTACCAGATCCGGACGCTGGGGCTGGGCACGCTCATCAACGTGCTGACCAAAGTAGCTGTAGGGCCAGCCGTAGAAACCGTTCTCCTGTACCGAGGTCATATAGTCCGGTACCAGATCGGAGCCGATCTCATCCCGCTCGTTAACGATAGCCCACAGTTTGCCGCTTTGCGGTTCCCATCCCAATCCGGTGGGGTTGCGCAGTCCGCTGGCATAGATACGGCTCGCCCCGCTGGCGGCGTCAACCTCAAGAATTGCTGCCCGGCGGTACTCGGCCCCGATACCGTTCTCGGTGATGTTGCTGTTTGATCCGACGCCGACATACAGTTTGCTGCCATCGGGGCTGGCCAGCAGTGCTTTGGTCCAGTGGTGATTGATTGGCCCACCGGGCAGCTCGGTCACCTCCTGAGCGGGGGCGCTGATTGAGGTCTGCCCCGTCTCATAGGGGAACTTCACCAGACTGTCAGCATTAGCCACCCACAGTGTGTTGCCGATCAGCTGGATGCCAAACGGCGAGTGCAGATTCTCAATGAAGGTGTGCTTCTCCCATTTGCCATTGACGTTGCGCAGCAGAGTAATGCTGTCACCGCCTTTTCCGGCCTTGCCGGAGGCACTCTGCACTACGCCCATAATCAGCTGCTTGGGTCGGGTGGTGGGTTTTGGCGTACTGTTTGATTCTGCAACCAGTACGTCATTATTTGGTAAAACATATATCTGGCGCGGATGCTTCAGGCCAGAGGCAATCTTTTCAATCTGCAATCCGGCGGGAACGGTGGGCTTTTCGCCCTCCTTCCACGGCACGCCCTCTGGCACCTGCATCGGCGGCAGCAGGAAGTTTTGCGCCTGCGGCAGCTCCGGGTTTGGCCCCATCTGTTTCTGTGGGTCGACAGTGGCACCATTATCACAGGCGCTGAGTAGCGCGACAATTGCCACGCTGAGTAACGCGCGATTATGTTTTTTCATACGGCTTCTCCTTAAGCGTTACGCTGGCGCAGCGCGAGTTGAACATTAGCCAGCAGCATAAGGATCACCACCAGGGTAGAGAGGGTTACGCCCAGCGGGACCACGGCATAAGCGTCGCGGCTATGGATAAAGGCATTTACTATTGCCAGCAAGATGGCGATCAGGTTTAGCCAGAAGTGCAGTTTAACGGGAGAGCTAAAGGCGTACCGGCGACCTACCCAGACCTGCACCAGGTTTATCAGGCGAGGA
Organism: Pseudescherichia sp.; assembly: GCA_039594205.1. Lineage (GTDB taxonomy): Bacteria > Pseudomonadota > Gammaproteobacteria > Enterobacterales > Enterobacteriaceae > Pseudescherichia. The sequence continues at coordinate 32,737 of JBCNNW010000008.1, forward strand.
ATAATGGCAATGATCAGACCGATAACAATCAGCCAGCTGGCGGCGTCGGTCCACATAATCTGCATGCTTTTGATATAGAGAATGTCGAAGATCCAGGCGGCGGTAAAAAAACCGAGTGGAATGGGATTGAGTAGCTCATACAGCGCTACGGCAAAGCTCGAACGTCCTGACGCGTGGGGGGTGTGCATGTCCATCTCCTGAGCCTGTCCAGCGATTAAAGGTATCTGTAAAGGTTAGATTATTTTCGCGATATAGCACGAAGCTCTCTCTGTTTGCGTTAGGTTTTTGCCCTGCGCTGCACTATTAACAACATCTCTTTTATTTATTTTCATTTTTCTAACTAGTGCAGCAAGCAATATTTCAGCATGGCTAAAAAAATATTTCCGCAAGCTACTTCTCGTTATTCTTCGCATGGAGGAGAATGCGCGAGCTATAAAAACAACACCTTCTCTTCTTTTATTTATTGCAAGGCGCTTGATTATGGGGATATTCATGAAGCGTAACACTCCCGTTACACAGAAAGAGCATTTGCTTAACGACGGCGCGACGTTAATGTCGACAACCAATACGCAGAGCCATATTACTTACGCCAACTCTGCTTTTATTGCAGCGAGCGGTTTCGAAGAGGGAGAGCTGGTCGGCGAGCCGCATAATATTATTCGCCATCCTGATATGCCTCCGGCCGCGTTTGCTGATATGTGGTTTACCATCCAGCGGGGAGAGAGCTGGACCGGGCTAGTGAAGAACCGGCGGCAAAATGGCGATCACTACTGGGTGCGTGCAAACGTCACTCCGGTTTATCAGCAGGAAAAACTCACTGGCTATATTTCGGTCAGGAATATCCCGCCCCGGGAGGAGATTGACGCCAGTGAAAAGCTTTATGCGCAAATAAACAACAAAAAGTTAAAAGGGTACCGTTTCTATAAAGGCGTGTTGGTGCGTCGCGGGCCGCTCTCTCTATTATCCCTGTTAAAATGGCTTAGTATTTGCCAGCGTATTAACCTGACGCTGGGTATTGTTGCCCTGCTTATTGCCGCCCTGTCCATTATTCAGCCACCAGCGCTGGTATTCTCCGGCGCGACGCTGATGCTGTTTTTATTGGCCGGGATTTTTTTACAAAGACAGGTTTCATATCCGATAAAATTAATTTTAACACAAATGCAGAAGGTGGTTTCTGGAAGACGCGCCGACTATTTTCACTTCAACCGCGTCGATGAGGTCGGCATGCTGCTGCGCCTTGTGAATCAGTCCGGGCTGAATCTTAACTCTCTGGTTGGGGACGTCACCACCCAGCTGGACGGGATCCGCAAAATCAGCCAGCGCATCTCTGAAGAGGGGGAGTCGCTACAGCTGCGTACCGAAGAGACCGCGGCGGATCTGCACCAGACGGCGGCAGCAGTGGAGGAGATTGCCAGCGCGGTGAAGCAGACGGCGGAGACCGCTTCTGAGGCGATGATTCGCGCAGATGAGACCAGCAGCAATGCAATGAGCAGCGGCAGCGTCATGAAGCAGACCATCACCATGATGCAGTCTGTCTCAAGAGATAATAGACAGATTGTCGATATCATTGCCTTAATTGATAGCATCGCCTTTCAGACCAATATTCTGGCCCTCAACGCCGCCGTTGAAGCGGCCCGCGCCGGGGAGGCCGGTCGCGGCTTTGCGGTGGTTGCGGCCGAGGTCCGTAACCTGGCCCAGCACTCCGCCTCTGCCGCGAAGGAGATCAAAACGCTGATTGAGCAGAACGTTGCTAACGTCAGCAACGGCGTGAAGATGGTAGAAAACACGGAGTCGCACCTGACGACGATGATCGACAACGTTCTGCAAATGTCGACCATGATTAAAGAGATTGGCACCGCTACCCAGGAGCAGACACAGGCGCTGGCGTTAATCAATGACTCCGTCTCGCGCATCGGCGTGATGACCCACAACAATACCGGCATGGTTGAGTTAGTAACCGGTGCCGCCTGCGACCTCTCCTCCCGTGCCACACGTCTGCAACGCGCCGTCCAGGTTTTTGGCGGAGGGAATTAACGTAATTCAACGATGCAGCACATTTTTTGTTCACCACGGCGGTATACTACGCGTGCTATGGGATACGCTTTTCCCGGCTCGCTGTTGCGGGCTGGTCCTTGAAACTACTTACAGAATTAAGGAGTTAGCATGAGAACGAATCGTCAGGCTCGCCATATTTTAGGTCTGGACTACAAGCTGTCGAACCAGAGAAAGGTCGTGCGTAACGAAGATGGCAGCGAAAAAGTGGTCACCCACCAGCATGGTCGCCATCGCCGTACCCAGTAATGCCTTAAACGCCGCTTATCATCCATTCCCACGCCACCGTTTCGGTGGCGTTTCTCTTTATGAATATGTTTCATCGAAGTAACAAGAAATTGCACTACGCTTGCTTTATACTTCCCCCCCGCCGTACTACCCACCCCGTTTGCACGCAGGTAACCGTGCCATCGCCGGGATCCGTTTACCCAGGAGTTTTTGAGATGTTGCTGAAGTACAAGAAAAACCGTTCGCTGTACATCCCCTATGCTGGCCCCGTGCTGTTAGAGTTTCCCCTGCTGAATAAAGGCAGCGCCTTTAGCCTGGAAGAGCGACGCAACTTTAACCTGCTCGGCCTGCTCCCCGAAGTGGTGGAGACCATTGAGGAGCAAGCCGAACGTGCCTGGCTGCAGTATCAGGGCTTTAAAACGGATATCGATAAGCACATCTATCTGCGCAACATTCAGGACACTAACGAAACCCTATTCTATCGTCTGGTAGAAAACCATCTCGATGAGATGATGCCGGTGATCTACACTCCGACGGTCGGCTCTGCCTGTGAGCGTTTCTCTGAGATTTACCGTCGTGCGCGCGGGGTGTTTATCTCCTACGAAAACCGCCACATGATGGATGACATCTTACAGAACGTCCCGGCGCACAATATTAAAGTGATTGTCGTTACCGACGGCGAACGTATTCTGGGACTCGGCGATCAGGGCATCGGCGGCATGGGTATCCCTATCGGAAAACTGTCGCTCTACACCGCCTGCGGCGGCATCAGCCCGGCTTATACTCTACCAGTGGTGCTGGATGTCGGTACCAATAACCAGCAGCTGCTTAACGATCCGCTCTACATGGGCTGGCGTCATCCCCGCATTAGCGGCGACGAATACTATGAATTTGTCGATGAGTTTATCCAGGCTGTGAAGCAGCGCTGGCCAGATGTGCTGCTGCAGTTTGAAGACTTCGCCCAGAAAAATGCTATGCCGCTCCTCAACCGTTACCGAAATGAGATCTGCTCATTTAACGATGATATTCAGGGTACTGCGGCGGTGACGGTGGGTACGCTGATCGCGGCCAGCCGTGCCGCAGGCAGCCAGCTGAGTAATCAGAAGATTGTCTTCCTCGGCGCAGGCTCTGCCGGCTGCGGTATCGCTGAGCAGATCGTTGCCCAGACCCAGCGCGAAGGGCTGAGCGAAGCGGCGGCGCGGCAGAAAGTGTACATGGTCGATCGCTTCGGTCTGCTGACGGATCAGATGCCGAACCTGCTGCCGTTCCAGAGCAAGCTGGTGCAGAAACAGGATAATATCCAGAACTGGGAGACCAGCGGCGACGCCATCTCTCTGCTGGATGTGGTGCGCAACGTCAAGCCGGATATTCTGATTGGCGTTTCAGGCCAGACCGGACTGTTCACGGAGGAGATTATTCGGGAGATGCATAAATACTGCCCGCGCCCTATCGTCATGCCGCTCTCAAACCCGACCTCCCGCGTAGAGGCGACGCCGCAGGATATCATCACCTGGACCGACGGCAACGCGCTGGTGGCAACCGGCAGCCCCTTCCCGCCGGTGCAGTGGAAAGATAAGCTCTACCCGATTGCCCAGTGTAACAACGCCTACATCTTCCCTGGCGTCGGGCTGGGTGTGATCGCCGCAGGCGCATCGCGCATTACCGACGAGATGCTGATGGCCGCAAGCGAAACTCTTGCCGAACACTCCCCGCTGCGAACCAACGATAATGGCATGGTGTTGCCGGGACTTGATGAGATCCAGCACGTCTCTCGTGCTATCGCGTTTGCGGTAGGTAAAGTCGCTCAGGAAGAGGGTGTGGCGGTGAAAACCTCCGCTGAGGCACTGCAGCAGGCTATCGACGATAACTTCTGGCGGCCCGAGTACCGTAGCTATCGCCGGACCTCAATCTGAGGTAGATAAACTAACGGGCATCTTCTGATGCCCGTTTTTATTTAGTTCTGCTGCGGATGCTTCTCCTTCCATGCATCCCATGCCGCTTTGATCTCCTGCTTAGCGGTAGCTGCATCATTGAAGCCGTTCAGCTCCACGCTTTTCCGCCCTGCGGGTAGCTGTTTATAGACGCGAAAGAAAGCCTCCAGACGCTCCTGCTCGATTTTTGGCAAATCGCTCAGGCTCTGAATCTCATCATAGGTTGGGTCAATTTTGCCCGCAGGCACGGCAACAATCTTGTCATCCGTCTCGCCACCGTCGATCATCTTCAGAACGCCGATTGCGCGCAGCTTGATCAGCGTACCAGGCGCCATCGGCGCACGGGTATAAAAGATAACATCCAGCGGATCGCCATCACCTGCCAGCGACTGCGTCAGCGAGCCATAGTTCGCCGGATAGGCCACCGGCATCGACTGGAACCGGTCAGCAATAATAAAGCCGGTTTTTGCGTCGGTTTCATACTTGATAATACCGCCTGCAGGGATCTCCGTTACCGCATAGAACTCCTCCGGATTGTTCTCCGGCTGTGGGAATTCCAGAATGTTTTGCGCCTGAACCGACGCCGAAAGAAGTAGACTCACCGCAAGAATTTTTTTCACCAGAAGCATCGCTAAAACTCATATAGTTGAGAGAAGCCAATAACTTACGCTGTGTTTATGACCTCTGAATGACAATGTTTAAAAAAGTTACCTGCGTGTTAATTGAATTGCTGGCTGGCTAGCAAAAATGCGAATGATTCTCATAAATTATTGCAGGATGTTTCAGCATGGTTGCATACTGAACAGAAGTTATTAATCCTTAAGGAGTAATTGCGTTCCCTTAATTCGCATTGCGTTATGCATTATTCAACTGCATACCCATAAGGAGATAAAATGAAAGCTGCTGTTGTCACTCACGATCATCAAGTAGAAATCACGGAAAAAACCTTACGCGCGCTTCGTCACGGCGAGGCGCGGTTAAAAATGGAGTGCTGTGGAGTTTGCCATACCGATCTGCACGTCAAAAACGGCGATTTCGGTGACAAGACCGGGGTTATTTTGGGCCATGAAGGCATTGGCGTAGTTGAGGAAGTAGGACCGGGCGTCACCTCACTAAAGCCTGGGGATCGCGCCAGCGTGGCCTGGTTCTATGAGGGATGCGGCCACTGTGAATATTGCAACAGCGGCAACGAAACGCTCTGCCGCGAGGTGAAAAACGCAGGCTATAGCGTCGACGGTGGCATGGCCGAAGGGTGCATTGTGGTTGCGGACTACGCGGTTAAAGTCCCGGATGGACTCGATCCGGCCGCCGCCAGCAGTATCACCTGCGCAGGCGTGACGACCTATAAATCCATCAAGATCTCCCATATTAAGCCCGGTCAGTGGATTGCTATTTATGGTCTTGGCGGCCTCGGCAATCTGGCGATGCAGTACGCGAAGAACGTCTTTAACGCCAAAGTGATCGCCATCGACGTTAATGATGAACAGCTTAGCCTGGCGTCAGAGATGGGCGCTGATTTGACCATCAACTCCCGTAATGAAGACGCAGCAAAAATTATTCAACAAAAAACCGGCGGTGCGCACGCTGCGGTGGTTACCGCCGTGGCCAAAGCGGCGTTTAACTCCGCCGTGGACGCGGTGCGCGCCGGTGGTCGTGTGGTAGCCGTTGGCCTGCCGCCGGAGTCGATGAGCCTCGATATCCCACGGCTGGTGCTGGACGGCATTCAGGTTGTCGGTTCGCTGGTGGGCACCCGTCAGGATCTGGCTGAAGCCTTCCAGTTTGCCGCCGAAGGTAAGGTGGTGCCAAAAGTCGCCTCCCGCCCGCTGGAAGATATCAACGCTATCTTCCACGAAATGGAACAAGGCAAGATCCGTGGCCGTATGGTGATTGACTTCCGTCATTAATTACCGGTAATTACCGGGGAGTGGAATGCCCTTTCCACCCCGGCATATCCGGATGCAAAAACGGCTCTGCTGAGTGTGAAAGCAGAGCCGTTTATTATTGATCTGCGCCTGGGTAAGCGCTGTTAGCTATTGCCTTACTATTACGGCCTTCTGAACAGCGCGATGCTGCGCCCTTCCAGAGTAAAGTCCGTTTCGCTATCAATCACAATGCCGCGACTGTCCGTATCAACGGTCGTCAGCTCCAGCACCCAGCCGCTTTCACCAGGCTGCGGGATACGAAACGTCAGGCTCCCCTCAAATGGGTTAAGCAGCATCAGCACGTCGTGCCAGATCCCCTCCTCCGTTTTCAGATCCGGACGGCTGATATAGACTACCAGGGCCGATCCCTCCTGCCAGTGCTCCGGCTGTTGAATGCCCCCTTCGGCGTTAAACCACTCGATAAGTAGCCCATCGCGCCAGCTCTCACGGCGCAGCAGCGGCTGCTCGGTACGCAGCTTAATAATCTGTCGGGTAAACTCGCGCAGCGCCTCGTTAGAGGCCGGAAGATTATCCCATTGCACCCAGGAGATCTCGCTATCCTGACAGTAGCCGTTGTTGTTACCCATCTGGCTGCGGCCAAACTCATCTCCGGCCAGCAGCATCGGCGTGCCATGGGAGAAGAGCAGCGTGGCGAGGAAGTTTCGTTTCTGCCGCTCGCGGATCGCATTGATATTTTCGTCGTCGGTCGGGCCTTCCGCACCGTAATTATAAGAGCGATTATCGTTATGACCGTCGTTGTTGTCTTCGCCGTTCTCTTCATTGTGCTTGTCGTTATACGATACCAGATCGTTCAGCGTGAAGCCGTCATGCGCGGTGATGAAGTTAACGCTGGCCCACGGACGACGACCGCGAATGTCGTAAAGATCGCCAGATCCAAGCAGGCGTGAAGCAAAGTCGGATGCAACGTTATCGCCCTTCCAGTACTCACGCACCGTGTCACGATACTTATCGTTCCACTCCGCCCAGCCCGGCGGGAAGCCGCCGACCTGGTAGCCACCCGGTCCAATATCCCAGGGTTCGCCGATCAGCTTCAGTTTTGACAGCACCGGATCCTGGGTCATGGCATCAAAGAAGCCGCCACGCTGGTCGAAACCTTCCGGCTCACGGCCAAGAATTGTACCCAGATCGAAACGGAAGCCGTCGATATGCATCGATTCCGCCCAGTAGCGCAGGGAATCCATCACCATCTGCAGCACGCGCGGATGCGAGGTATTTACGGTATTTCCCGTACCGGTATCGTTAATATAGTAGCGGTGCTGATCAGGCAGCGTGCGGTAGTAAGAGAAGTTATCGATCCCCTTGAACGACAGCGTTGGTCCCAGTTCGTTACCTTCCGCCGTATGGTTATAGACTACGTCGAGGATCACCTCGATACCTGCATCGTGAAACGCGCGCACCATATCGCGGAAGCCCTGAATACCTTTCGGCCCGAAGTAACGCGACGCTGGCGCAAAGAAGCCAAGCGTATTATAGCCCCAGAAGTTTTTCAGCCCCCTGTCCAGCAGATGCTGGTCATCCGGGAACCAGTGAACCGGCAGCAGCTCAACAGAGGTAATACCCAGGCTTTTGATATAGTCGACGGTCGCCTTATGTCCCATCCCCTCAAAGTTGCCACGCAGCGCCTGCGGCAGCGCAGAGTTGAGCTGGGTAAAACCCTTCACGTGAGTTTCATAAATAATCGCCTGCGACCAGGGAATGTTCGGGCGGTTATTGTCTTGCCAGTCAAATTCGTGAGGATCAATCACCCGACACTTCGGCATAAACGGCGCGCTGTCCCGCTTATCAAAGGTTAAATCTTTATCTTCGTGCAGCATGTCGTAGGCAAAATGCGCTTCGTTCCACTCAACGTCGCCAACCAGTTCGCGGGCATAAGGATCGATAACCAGCTTGTTGGGGTTGAAGCGATGGCCGTTCTCAGGATCGAAGGGGCCATGGACGCGGAAGCCATAAAGCGCCCCCGGCTTAAGACCCGGTACATAGCCATGCCAGACCTCATGGGTATTTTCCGGCAGCTCAAGACGAGCAATTTCGTGCTTGCCGCTGGGGTCATAGAGGCAAAGCTCAACGCGCTCTGCATGCGCCGAGAAAAGAGCAAAATTCACGCCCTCACCATCGTAGTTTGCGCCGAGAAGATGATAATCCCCCGGCAGGATTTGATACGCGTTACTGTGATTCATTCATTCTTCTCCATAGAATGTGGGCATCAAAGAGCACATTCCTTCAGGCAATAAGCAACCAGTCGCGTTTAAGCGCTGCAAGTTTTCAGGATTCAAATCAATCAGCTATCAATATTTGCGGTACATCTCCAGCGATAGTGGTTAAATCGAGACGATCGTTCAGAGAGACAATTTCTCCACTAAGAATGTTGCGGTAGCGTCGACCTGCCACGCCTTCAGGTAACGCAATCGAGGTATCGGTAAACCATGCTGCCTCCGCATCGTCGGGAAGACGCAGCGCGAGGCGCGGCGCAATGACGATCAGCGCGTCACCACCTCTGATCCGCGGCGTCACGCGGGCGTAGGCGATAACATGATCCGCCTGCTCTCCGCTTACCGTCAGCGGCAGATAGTCACCCTGGCGGAACAGCACTGGCTTCTGCTGACGCAGGCGCAGGCTCCTTGCAATAACCTGTTGTTTCAGCAGGCCGCTCTGCCAGCTCTCTTCGCTTGTCGATACGGGCCGATCGTCTCCGTCGAGCTGCCGAATCAGCGTGGCAAAATCCGGTTCCCGCCGGTTGTCAGGATCGACAAGGCTGAAGTTAAGCGCCTCGCTGCCCTGATAGATATCCGGTACGCCAGGCGCGGTGAGCTTAATCACCGTCTGGGTAAGGCTGTTCACCAGTCCCGCGCGAATAAACGGCTGCAGCGAGCTAACGAAATCCTGCAGGAAGGTCTGGTTTTCCGGGGAAAGCAGATGCCGGGCGTAGTCGAGCATCGCTTTTTCAAAGGGATCGTTGCTGTCGACCCAGTCGGTACGCAGCTTCGCCTCCCGCAGCGCTTTTTCAACGAAATCCAGGAAACGCGCCTCTAATGCCTTCAGCCCTTCCACATCATCAGGCTGGAGCGTGACCGGCCAGACGCCTGCCAGCGCCTGATAGAGCATCCACGCCCCGGCGGGTTTTGGCGCCGGGCCATCTTCAAGCTCCACCACCTTATGCTGGTTGATCTCCCGCCAGCGGGCAACGCATACCGCCCAGCGCGACGGGGCCTCTGTCAGGGTGTAGAGCCGGGCACGCGTATCTTCACCGCGTTTAGTATCGTGAGTCGAGGTGCCGGAGAGCGCGTCGGGCTGTTTTTCCAGCCGTGTCTTCATCTCATCGTGGAAACGATCGAGAGAGAAAGTACGGGGCAGCGGTTCAGCCCCGACCTCGTTGAGCGCCAGGCCCATGTTTTGACGGAAAAAGAGCGTATCCTCTACGGATTTAGCCATCAGCGGCCCGGTAAGCTGCTGGAAACGGGTGCGGAAAAGCGATGCTTTTTCAGCCACTGCATCAGAGAGTGAACCGGCGAGAATGCGGGTAATAAAATCGAGCGCCTCGGGATCCGGCGCGTTCTCACTGGCTTTAACCTTCGTCACCACTTTTTGCAGCAGTTCAGCATCGGCTGGTGGCAACCCGGCTTTTGTACCGTAGGTACGATAGACCGGGAAGGCAACCAGAAGTTCGCGTAACGCAGCACGAACAGTCGCTTCGTCAGCGGAGAGTTCTTCTGATTCAGCAATGCCGAGCGCCAGCTTAAGCAAGGTGGTAAATTCACCTTCGAAATTTCTGTCGGCCATCAATAGCTTCGCCGCACGCAGCTCTGCTTTCATATCAACCTGTTTTTCCATGGTTTTGTCGTAGGCCTTGCGCAGCGCGGCAAGCCTGTCGTCATCAACCAGGGCATCAGAGATTGCGGCAATGAATTCGTAGCCCGTAGTGCCGGACACCGGCCAGTCGTCCGGCAGATGTTCGCCCTTACCCAGGATCTTCTCAACGGTAATGTAGCAGTCGGATCCGGCCTCCTGACGCAGGCGCTGGAGGTAGCCTTTGGGATCGGCCAGGCCATCTACATGGTCTACACGTAAACCGTCTACCGCCCCGCTGCGCACCAGCTCAAGGATCAGTCGATGGCTATCGTCAAAGACCGCATCCTCCTCAACGCGAACGCCTGCAAGACCGGTAATTTCAAAGAAGCGACGGTAGGAGAGATCACGCGGCGCATCACGCCACGTCATCAATCGATAGGGCTGCTGCTCGTGTAACGCAATAAGTCCCGCTTTATCAGTGAGATTAAGCACTTCATCTTCCCGCCCCTGATAGCTCTCAGGGCAAAGCGGATAGAAGTTCTCAAAATAGGCGAAGGCAGGTTTACCCGTTTGCGGATCGGCCTGCACGCTAATATCGCCCTTCTCCAGTTCAGCCTCAAAGGTGTCACCCAGAAATGGCAGGGTCAGTCGTCGCGACCAGTCGATATCGAAATAGCGAGCGTAGCGGCTCTTGTCACCGTTTTCGATCGCGTCGCGCCACCACGAATTCTCCAGCGAGGCGGCCATATGGTTTGGCACAATATCGAGAATCAGGCCCAGACCCGCCTCTTTCAATGCGTTCACCATCCGGTCAAAGCCTTCACGGCCGCCGATGGCAGGCTCGATTTCGTTGGCATTCGTGACGTCATAGCCATGGGTGGAGCCGGTCGTCGCGGTAAAAATTGGCGAGGCGTAGAGATGGCTAATGCCAAGCTGCTGCATGTAGGGCACAAGGCCAGCGGCACGGTCAAAGGTCATGCCGTTACGAAACTGAATTCGATAAGTCGCGGTTGGGATCTTCACTTTGCTTCTCCTGATGCAAGGCGAACAACAATTGAGTTCTGCGACAGCTCATCTGTCGCATTCGGCCAGGCAAAAACGGTTTCGCCGGGTAGATCCGGCAGGGTCTGTTTGCGCTCGCTAATATTCAGCGCCAGCGAGAGCGTACCTTTCGGGAAGCGCCAGGTCACAGCGAGGAAACCCTCGGCGGTTTTGACGATCCGTCCCGATTTACCCCCGGCGCTAGCCAGCAAGGGGACGATATGCTGCTGGCGCAGCCGCAGCAGCGCCCGGGTCAGCTCCAGCCAGGCGCGCCCTTCGTGGTTTTCGAGTTTGTCCCAATCTAGCTTCGACTGCATAAAGGTGCTCTCGGCGTTCGGGTCGGGCACGCGGTCACCGTCGAAGCCATCGTGCCCGGCGAACTCTTTTGCTCGCCCCTCGCGCACGGCTTTAGCCAGATCGCCATGAAAATCAGTAAAGAAAAGGAATGGGTTACTCTCACCGTACTCTTCACCCATAAACAGCAGTGGGATATGCGGAGAGAGAAGCAGCGCCGCCAGCAGCACTTTTGTGCGATCGACGCCCGCGAGAGAGATCAGCCGCTCGCCCTGGGCACGGTTGCCCGTCTGGTCGTGGTTTTGGATAAAATCGACAAACGCCACCGGTGGTTGCCCGGTACTGTCCACCCCGCGCGCCTCACCAGAGTGAGGTGAGACTTCCCCCTGATAGGCGAACCCTTCAGCCAGCGCGCGCGCCACGTGTTTTTCCGGCTCCTGCGCAAAATCCTGATAATAGGCGTGCGTTTCACCGGTAGCAAAAACATGAACAGCATTGTGGAAGTCGTCGTTCCATTCGCCGCTAAACAATGGAGTCGCCCCCGCTTCATCGCGCGGATGAAGAAAAATGACGTTTCGGCAATCTTCAGTGGTCAGGTGTACAGGGCGGTCGGTAATCTCAGTACGAATGCGCTCGGCAATCTCCAACAGGACATGCTTATCAGCGCTATCTTCAATCTGGTCGATGGCATCAAAGCGCAGGCCATCAAGATTGTACTCTTTCAGCCAGTAGAGCGGCGCTTCAGCAATATAGCGGCGCACGGCATCGACATCATAGGCGATGCCCGGTCCCCAGGGTGTCATTCGCTCCTTGTGGAAGAACGCTGGCGACAACAGCGGCAGATAGTTACCCTCCGGGCCGAAATGATTCAGCACAATGTCGAGCACAACTGAAATGCCGTAACCGTGCGCGGCATCGACAAAGGCTTTAAAGTCATCCGGCGTGCCGTAGGCGGAGTGCGGCGCATAGAGCAGCACGCCATCGTATCCCCAGCCCCGATTGCCGCCAAACTGAGAAACCGGCAGGATCTCAATGGCGTTAATGCCGATATCCGCCAGATAAGCGAGCTTTTCAATCGCGGCTTTAAACGTCCCCTCTGGTGTAAAGGTGCCTACGTGTAACTCATAAAAAACCGTCTCTTCCCAGGGGCGTCCCTGCCACTGACTATTTTGCCAGCGATAGCTATTCGGATTTATGACCAACGAGGGACCGTTGACGTCAGCCTGCTGCCCACGCGACGCCGGATCCGGCAGAGCGGTACCATCAGCCAGAATATAGTTATATTCCGCGCCGGGTGAGATCCCAGTGGTGGAAAATTCGAACCAGCCATCTTCAGCTGGGTTCATCTTAAATTCCTTGCCTGAGAGCCTGAGCGTGACGCTTTTTTGACCGCTCGCCCAGACACGAAAACGCACTGTGTCGGCAGCCACGAACTCGGCCCCCCAGCTTTTAAGAAAAGATCTGGACTCCATGCAGATACCTCAATAAACGCAGACGTAAAGAAAGGGTGTTAAAACGGTGTTCGGGGTGCGACCTCTCCTGACCGTAGGTAAATAAAATCATAGTCTATGGGGCGGATAATGAGGTGCAGTTATGCTTAAGGAAGGTTTATGCGCAATGACGATTAGGATATATCCATTTAAAATAAATAACTTACAATAAATTCATTCATGGCTGGTGGTAAAAAAATATCGCATCTCTTTCCATTTGCGGTTTCTTATCGATATTATTAGGCAACAAAATAATTTGTCTGATGGCATAGGAGACTATCTCATCAGCGTGAGCGTAATGTAACCAGATCGGAAGCTGCAGAAATGTGCGACAAAGATGTGAAACAGTTACCTGATAACCATCTAAAAACAAGCGGAGTTAGCCTTACACAGGGTCCTCATTCATCAGAAGAGACGCTGGGCGATATTGTTATTGCTCTGCTGAGTGCTGGTCAAATTATCAGCAGGCGTACTCTTTGTCTGAAGTTAATTTCCCGGATCGAAACAGCGACCGATCCGACCTCCGAAGCGCATCTTAACAATTTGCTGCAGCTCATTTTGCGGAACAACCGGTCATAGAGGTAAACAAAGTTAATTTTCATATCTATCGTCGGCGATAACGGGCATACTGATTGTATATGCATTCCAGCGCCGTATAAAAAATGAGAGGCTCAATGAGCAAAAATGATAAAGACAGGCTGGTTGATAAGGTTATGGGTGAAGCGGTAATGGCGCTTCTTGAAGCCGATGACAATGTCTCTTTTGAAGCACTCATTGGTCAACTGCAGGATAATCTGCATGATGAAACCGACTATGGTCGGCGTGAAGCTTTTCGTACCGCAATCAATGGGGTACATCATTTCAGGGCCCATCCTGATGGAGCGGAAGGTACTTCCCGTTCGCTTAAGTTAAACAGACGTGATTCACTGCTTTATCGCACCAAGTCAGAGTATAAGCACTGATCGTCGATGCCTGTTAAATCGGTATGATTAGCAGGTTCTTTATCAGATGCAGTTACGCTCTTCTAATCAGACTTGCCTTCAGCATGTTCCCTCAAATGCTCTCTGTAAATTTGATCTTGGCTGATAAGCCTGGAAGATAAACCCCTTCAGCATTGAGAGTGCAATTGAACGAAGATGAACAAGTACGACTTGAGAATATTCAAGAGGTAGTTGGCGAGGCCGCGGCATGGCTTATGAACTCCCACCTGCCTGTAAATGCAGATAACCTGATGATGGTGCTTCGCGCCAGGCGTATTATGGTAAAAGATCCGCAGCAAAAACGAGTTCTGGATGCCTGCGTGCTTTATCTGCGGACGCGTCTTTTGAAAACAGCATAAGTCAACGCCCTACCCCTCAATAACCTGAGGCAGGGCGTGGTTATTATAACTACAGATCGTCCGGCGTTTTTTGTACGATCAGCTCAAGGGCATTGCGGTAGATGTCGAGCTTAATGACGTCATCTTCTGTTTCAAGTAGCCGAATAAGAGCCAGAATCAGATTTTTATTATTCACCTCGATCCGGTTGCTTTTGAGATTTTGTGCGAGCTGTTTAATCAGCACGCGTTCGGCCTCAAAAGCCTGAATGCCCTGGTCGAAGTAGGTGTTTACATGATCTTCGGTTGTTGCGCTGTGCATCGATATGCCTTCAATTTTAAGTTACTGGCCTCTCTTCATATCGAGAGAAAATAATTACCGCGATAAACGTAGACGTCAACTCTTGCCTCCGCAATAGTCACGCCTTCAATCGGCTAAAATTTATACGCCCGATAAAGTAAAAGGCTTAACCTCGCGCTTTACGCTGCATGATCGCCAGCGCGCTAAGCATCAAAATAAGCCCCGTGAGCAGCGTTAAGGTTGCCATCGCCATTCCCTGCCCAACCGATCCCTGTTCAAACTGCCGCCAGATAAAGACCGCCACGGTTTGCGTACCGGCTGGCGAGAGCAGCAGCGAAGTCACCAGCTCGCGGGACGCAATTGCAAACACCATCAGCATTGCGGCCAGCATAGCTGGAAAGACCAGCGGCATGATGATAAAGCGCAGCGCCTGAAGCGCACTTGCACCATGAACCCGCGCGGCTGGCTCCAGATTGCCACCCAGCTGGCGTAGCGCGCTGGTGATATAGCGCACCGGCCAGGGCATCAGCAGGCAGCAGTATGAGAGCAGCAGGATTGCCCAGGTATTGTAAGGCGAAACCGGCCAGAAGGTGCGGTTCCACAGCAGAATCAGTCCTACACCCACGACAATACCCGGCAGCGCCGCAGGCAGGAGCGACAGCGCATCCAGCACGCTGCGGCCTTTTATCTGCCTGACCACAACCAGCCACGAAACCAGCAGGCCAAGTAGACCGGTGATCAGCGACGCGGCGAGTGCCAGCGACAGGCTGGTGCCCAACGCCGACAGCGCATCTCCCTGCTGGGAGAAAAGCGCTAAATAGTGCTGAGGGGTGACGTTATTCCAGGCCAGTCCGCCTGACAGCGTCGACATTATACCGGTGACCGCCATCGATAACCCCGGCACTCCAACCGCCAAAAATCCCGTTAGAGCCATCATCGTCACCACCGGAACGGCGGCGATGCCCAGCGTGGCTCCCATGTTCTCGGTTGGCTTGCCGGTCACGCTGGTCACCTCTTTATCCCCTACCAGGCGGCGCTGTAACCACCACCCCGTTAAGGCAATGACAATCAGCACCATCGAGAGCAGCGACGCGCCGGGCAGATCGATTGGCCAGTCGGCGAGTTTCTTCTCGATACCCACCGTCATCATCACTACCCCGGAGCGTGAGCCGAGGGCCGCCGGCACACCATACTCTTCAATAGCCAAAGTAAAAGCTAACAGCATCCCCGCTGCCAGGGCGGGCGCGACCATAGGCAGTGTGATATGCCAGAAGGCCCGCCAGGCTGTAGCACCATGCACCCGGGCAACCAGCGCCAGCCGCTGCCCGCTAGCGAGCAGGCTGCGCGAGACGGCAAAATAGACCACCGGAAAGATATTCAGGGTCATGACCAGCACAATGCCGCTGCGGCTGAAAAGCAGATTGTTAAGGTCGATACCGGTTAGCTGATCGAGATAACCATTGGTCTGTAAGACCAGCATCCAGGAGAGCGCGGCAATATAGGGCGGGGTCAAAAACGGGATGAGAAAGATAAGATCCCACAGCCTGGGTACGGGTAGATTGAATAATCCGCGCATTACGCCGAGCGGCAGACCAATCAGAGCGCTCAACAGCGCGACGCCTGCGGCAATCCATAGCGTTCCCCCCAGCATAGCGGGCAGCTGCGGATCCTGAAACTGCGGGACAATACCCGTTAACACCCCGCTCAACGAGCCGGCGCTAAACTGCGGAAAAATGGCCTGTAGAATAATAAACAGCAACGGCAGCGCGACCAGGATCGCCAGCAGCGCCACGGTAGTGAGGGTAATTAATCTCTGTTTCACAACGGCTATCCTGAAAGCGGGGTTGCCCCCGCCGGGTGATTACTGCGCGAAAAGGGTATTAAAGCGTTTCAACACATCGCTGCGCTCGCTGTTGCCGTCGTTAGTGGTCGGCAGGATTTTTAGATCGTTCAGCAGAGGGCGCTTAGCGGTAACGTCGGTACGGGCAGGCATCAGCCAGGCGTCGGCAACCAACGCCTGCCCTTCTGGCGAGAGCACATAGTCAACAAAGGCTTTAGCATCGGCAGCATGCTGCGTGGTTTTCAGGATCATCATCGGACGCGGGGCAATTACCGTCCCGCTCGCCGGGAATATCACCTTCAGCGACTCACCCTGGGCGATATTGCCGTAAGAGACATAGTCTACCGCACCAAACACGGCGGCTTTCGCCCCCTGCATGACCGGCGTTACCGCCTGGGCGTTAGGGCCGCTGACCACCATACCGTTCTGCTTCAGCTGCTCAAACAGTTTCCACGCCGCATCACCCATGCCGTTTTGCAGGCCAATCAACAGATCGAGGGATGCACCAGAGAGCGCCGGGTCAGGCGTGGTGACTTTATCTTTGAAATCGCCAGTGGTGAGATCCTGCCACTCTTTTGGCTCAGGCGTGCCGCTTTTGCTATTCCAGACGATACCCAATGCCGAAATACCCTGAGCAACATAGTCGCTGGTTTTGAGGTTAGCAGGCACCTTTTCTGCATTCTGGCTCTGATACGGCAGCAGCCAACCACGATTATGCAGATCTTCCGCGGTATCCCATGACGCAGAGATAAGAATATCGGCCTGCGGATTAGCCTGCTCGGCCTCCAGTCGCGCCATTACCTTCCCGGTCGTAGCCTGAAAGATGTTGACCTTGACGCCGGTTTTCTTCTCATAGCCCGCCGCGAGGCCTTTAGCCAGCGAGCCGGGACCTGCGGTATAGATAGTCAGCGCCTGCGCGCTGGAGACGCTGATAGCAGACAATGCCATGGTTAATGTAACTCCTTTTATTACAGACGATACTGCTTTCATAATAATGCTCCATTGTATGTTGTAACTAAATTATTCGTAATTAAATCAGATGCCGCCACGCGACCGGCGGAGAGATGCACAATACGGTCGGCAATCAACTCTGCTTCCCGGCGATCGTGGGTAACATAGACCGCAGTCGTTCCGGACTGGCGCAGGATCCGTGACATCTCCAGGCACAGCGACTCTCGCAGCTCACTGTCGAGATTAGAGAGTGGCTCATCAAAGAGCAGGACCCGAGGCTGGGCGACGATGGCGCGTGCGAGAGCCACCCTCTGCTGCTGTCCGCCGGAGAGTCCTGACGGTTTCCGTTCGGCAAAGTCCGACAGCCCTACCCTTGCCAGGGCCTCGGCAACGCGGAGATCACGTTCAGCACGTGGCAGGTTACGCATTTTGAGGGGAAAGGCGACGTTCTGCGCCACGGACATATGTGGCCACAGCGCATAGTCCTGAAAGACCATGCCGATATCGCGCGCCTCTGGCGGAAGCGCCCAGCCCGCCTTTGCGACCTGGCGTTCACCGAACCAGATCTCCCCTTCCGCAGGGTGCGTCAGCCCGGCCAGCAGGCGTAGAAGCGTGCTTTTGCCGCAGCCAGAGGGTCCGAGCAGGGCCACGATGCTGCCGGGTTCAATATGCAGATCGATCTGATGAAGAACGGTATGGTTGGCAAAGGCGTACGAAACACCTTCGAGACGAATACGGGTCAGTGCGTGCATTATCGCCCTCCTGCTACAGGAAGCCGACAACGCCCCGTCGCCAAATGCAGACGGGCCGCACTCACCTGTACAAAAGACAGGGGAGCAAACATATTGTTATCCTCTTTGGGACTTAGTTGCTGGCGACTATAGGCAGGCTTTGTTACATCGAGATGACGCATTTATTGCGGCTTGATTTAATCCGTCATGCAGCCTTTAATGCAGCAAGGTCACCAGAAGGAGTCACAATGCGCTATTTCCGCCCCGTTGCGCTGGAGCACGCCAGCCGTCTGCTAAACCACGGCCCAACCATCCTGATCACCAGTCGGGACGACCAGATCGATCGCCGCAACATTATGGCGGCTGCGTGGTCGATGCCGGTGGAGTTCTCCCCGCCACGTATTGCCATCGTGATCGATAAGAGCGCCTGGTCGCGAGAGCTGATTGAGCGCAGCGGCATGTTTGGCATCGTGGTTCCCGGCGTTGCGGCCAAAAACTGGACCTATGCAGTGGGGAGCGTCACCGGGCGGGATGAAGATAAATTTAACTGTTACGGTATCCCAGCTATCTCCGGTCCGGTGTTAGGCCTGCCGGTGGTTGAGGAGCGCTGCCTGGCATGGATGGAGTGTCGTCTGCTGCCGGCCACTGCCGCGCAGGAGAAATACGATACCCTGTTTGGCGAAGTGGTCGCCGCTGCGGCCGACGAACGCGCATTTATTAACGGACGCTGGCAGTTTGATGATGACAAACTCAATACCCTGCACCACCTGGGCGGCGGAACCTTTGTCACCAGCGGCAGGCAGACAAGCGTTAACGATAAGTAGAGACGTGCTCCCTGCCGTTAGCGGTGGGGAGATAAAAGACCATGCTTCGGCACAGCTTTTGTGCTTCCATCTTCATGGCGATCTCTGATTTCAATACTCAAACCTCCTTTTTACGAATCATCTTGATAATATTTTTTACATTATTGGTATTTTGGCTTATATACTGGAACGCAAACCAGTAGCTGCGCCTCATCTGTAGAGTCATCACATCACTGATGACAGGTTAATGTTAAATGATGAACTATTGCACAGTTTTATGATCATCGTATAATGGATTGATATGAAGCAAGTAAAGGATGACACTATATGACTAATGCTGTATTTCCACAGACAATATTTATGACCCAGCGGCCATTTAATGATTATGGCGCAGATGATATGCGGTACGGAGATATCTCAGCCGATAGGCTCATACGAGAATTTGGGTTAAAGAATATATCAAATATCGTTGATCCCTATACATTAACTCGTCTGACAACATTTGATAACCCGCAATCAAGATTCGCAGGGGTTTATGGTGGCACTCATCGAGGTGGAACAATAAGCATTCAAGACTGCGCCCGATTATTATTTGAGGAGATGCAGAAAACCTCTTTACCTTACTCCTTCGTAGGTCCATACCGTTATTTGATTAACCAGATGTTAAGACATTTTCAGAGTTCGACAGGTACGCCTTTTAGTGATTCTCAACTCAATGCTGCTTACAGTCAAAAGCTTCAGTCTGACTATAATGCAAAGAGTGTAAATTCAATATTTCAAAAAACATTTGGATCATTTATTGATTATGAAAATAAATGCTTCCCCCAAGAGCGATTAAAAGATGTTACATCTGCTATAGGTGGTTCAATACTTCCTAAATTTGACTCTATGATTATAGACAAGATTAATGGAATGGGTATAACCATTCATGATGTTCATGCAACAAAAATAGATATTATTAGCATTGAAGTATACGAGCGAGGTTGGAAAGCACGTGTTAAATTTTCAGCCCAAGATCATTTTGGTCTTGATATTAATGATATAAGAAAAAAGAAGTTCTACCAATTTAAATTCTTTCAGATATGGTTTGTCCTACAAAGATTTAATAAATTTGGTTTTCGTCCATTTTTGACAAATCTAGAGGCTATTGTTAATATACAGGGGAATCGCTGATGCGTTCGTTCGCTATCGCAGCTCTAGCAATAATGCTAGGTTTTATGTATTATTATTTTAGTAAAGATCAAAAAGTTACAGTGATAAATAGTTATTATGACGGTAGCACTGCACGGATTATCGTAGATTCACTGCCTTTCACTGACGCGAAAAAAATTGACTGGTGGCAGCATAATCAGGATGAAATTAGAAGTAAGTATCATATTCCTACTGGCGCTCAAGGTCCGTTTCTCATAACGATATACGCCTTTGGCGATGGATATCAAGAGGAAGGTAAAGAAGATCGACTCTGTTTTCCCAATGTTGAACCTCCCCGTAACTGCATTGATAAAAATATACTGATGATGATCTGGCGTACCCGGGAGGGCAGCATCAAGTATAATTTTTAATCAACAAATAACAGTTGGATGCCTCTTCATTTTTATTCAACCATTAGTAACCTTATGACTAATAAGATAAACTGGTGGTTGAATAAAAGCCTAAACAAAGAACCTGAAGTAATTAAGCAAGAGCAAGTCCTTAACCTCACTATTGGTAATTTCTATTTCATCCGTCCGAAAGGTCAGGATGTATCATTTTGATTTCTTCTATTCGCCTTTTCGCCAAGTTAATCTGACAGCTTAATACTGCTGCTCCATAGCCATCAACTCCCTCAGATCCTGTGCTAGCGGTTTTACAATATTCACTGCGATACTTAAGCCATAGTTCTTGACTATGTACAAAGGCTTGCTTCATGCCTTCACGCCGATCTTCTTCTCCCATCCACCACCGGGAAAAGTCGAAAGTTGATATCTCTTTAAGCTTATCTTCATAAGCGTCATTTAATTCTTTTTCACTTCGCTTACTGACAGAATTTAAACACTCACTGTCTATATTACGACTATTATCGACACAAGCGTCAACATCGCTATTTTTGACTATGCTTGAATGGTTGGATTCTGCTAACGCATTGATAGTAAAAGTCGACAGGATCGTACCAATGATATATGCCAGGCAATATTTAATCATTTACAACACCCCATGCTTACCCTGCCCCGAAGGGCAGGAGGCACAAACTACATGCTGTAGCCCGGCTTTTTGATCAGCTTTTCCATCTGCGGAGCGATCTCTGTGTCCCACACCTGCGCTTTCCACTCCTCAGGCTGAACCTGGCTCAGGGCAACGCTCACCGAATCGTCTTTGCTGTTGAGATGACGGACAATCGCAGCGGTAATATCGTCCGCCAGCGCCGTTTTCTGCTCTTCGCTCAGATCACGGGGGAAACATTTAATATCGATATGCGGCATAGCAAACTCCTCGTTTATTTAGCGTCTGTCCGGATTGTTAGCCCAGTACTTTATTCATATTGATGCCGGTTACGTTAAAACCGTTATTCTCATAGACTCGTCTGGCCTGCGGATTTCCAGCAGCCACCCGCAGTTTAATCTGCTTACAGCCCTCTTCCACCAGGCGCAGTTCAAGCTGCTTCATGGCCTCGCTGCCAAAACCTTTTCCCCGGAACGCGGGGAAAAGGTAGAAGTCATTGATATAGGCTGAATGCAGCTGCGGATCCGGCTTGTACCAGAGGTAGCCAATATGATTGGCATTCTCAGCGTCGTTAAGAACAATACACAGCAGTATCTGCCCCGCACTCTTCTCGCCATCGGGGAAACTGGCTTCCAGCTCGCGACGCGCCTGCGCAAGGGCATCGTCCTCAGAGAGCAGATAGTTACTGACAATCTCGGCAGCATAATCCGGGATAAAATAGTCAACAAAGGCCTGAAATTCATGCTGCGATGGGGATCGAAACGTTATCACTTACCCTCCTGTAATCTGTTTAAGCCGACTCGCGTTCAATAAGCGTAAAGCCAACGTCCAGAATAACATTATCAGGCTCAATGCCCTCGATGCGATCGGCAAGCAGCGTCGCGGCGCGCAGGCCTATTTCGTGACGGTCGACGCTGACGGTGGTAATAGCGGGTCGATTGGAAGCGGCAAAATCGAGATCGCCGAAACCAACGACGGCCAGATCCTGCGGCACCCGTAGCCCCCGACTTTCGGCCTCCATAATCGCTCCCTGAGCAAGGGTATCGGAGCTGCACACCACAACGTCACACTCTCCCTGCGTTAGCAATGCCCCTAGCCCTTCCCGGCCCAGCGCTAGCCTGGCGGGAAGCGGGACATCTATCTGTAACGGCGCAGGAAAACCGTGCAATGTTAGCGCCTCACATAACCCTGCCTTACGCTGCTGGGCACGGCGATCTTCAGCCCAGATCAGCCCTGGGCGGGTGTAACCTTTGCGCTGTAAAAAGTGCCCCAGTGCCTGGCCCACTTTTTCATGGGAGAAACCCACCAGCATATCGAGCGGCGTTGGGGTTGAATCCCATATCTCCACCACCGGCACGCTGGCATTGAGTACGATCTTTTTCAGCTCCGCCGAGTGGTGAATACCGGTTAATACCATTCCGTCCGGACGGCGCGACAGCAGCGCCGCCACCAGTTCGGCTTCGGTCTGCGGCACGTAGCCCGACATGCAGAGCAGCATATGGTAGCCCCGCGCCGCCAGCGCATCGTTAAGGGACTGGATCGTATCGACAAACATGCTGTTATTGATCTGCGGCACCACAACGGCAACAAGTTTGCTGCGTCGGGTAGCCAGCCCCCCTGCCAGCGCATTGGGAATATAGCCGGTAGCCTTAACTGCACTCATTACCCGATCAACTGTTTCAGGCCGTACCCGCTCTGGCGTGTTAATCGCCCGGCTGACGGTCATTGACGACAAGCCGGCGACGCGGGCAACGTCATCCAGGGTGGGAGCCCGTGGCGGCTGTGGGCGAGAGATTTTAGGCGTGGTCACGCAGTATCAACCTGTTCTAAAAAGCATTTCTGCCATTATTCATCAAGCGGCGCGCTTAATCCACACGCTATTGTGCCCCACACGGGCAGAAAATGTGATCGACTGTACAAATTATCTTCTCCCCTATAGCAGCGCCCTGACGGTTGAACTATAAATGTTAGCGCAAACATTTTACAAACCATGGAGAGTGAGATGACTTCTGGCGCAAATTCTGATTCAGTCACCTATGCCAAAGCAGAAGGTGTCAAAACGGCAGCGGAAACCGGCGATCGTATTGAGTGCGTAAAGCTCTCCCTTGCCTTCCTGCCGCTGGCGACGCCGGTGAGCGATGCCAAAGTGCTCACCGGTCGACAAAAGCCGCTGACCGAAGTGGCGATTATCGTGGCGGAGATCCACTCCCGCGACGGTTTCGAAGGCGTGGGCTTTAGCTACTCCAAGCGCGCCGGTGGCCAGGGGATCTACGCCCATGCCAAAGAGATTGCCGACAACCTGCTGGGCGAAGATCCTAACGATATCGATAAGATCTACAGCAAGCTGCTGTGGGCAGGGGCATCTGTTGGCCGCAGCGGTATGGCGGTGCAAGCTATCTCCCCTTTCGATATCGCCCTGTGGGATATGAAAGCCAAACGCGCGGGTCTGCCGCTGGCGAAGCTGCTTGGCTCCCATCGCGACTCGGTGAAGTGCTACAACACTTCCGGCGGCTTCCTGCACACGCCGCTGGAGCAGGTACTGAAAAACGTGACCATATCCAGAGAGAACGGCATTGGCGGTATTAAGCTGAAGGTCGGCCAGCCTAATACAGCCGAAGATATCCGTCGTCTCACCGCCGTACGCGAGGCGCTGGGAAAAGATTTCCCGCTGATGGTGGATGCAAACCAACAGTGGGATCGCGAAACCGCCATCCGCATGGGACGTAAAATGGAGCAGTTCAACCTGATCTGGATCGAAGAGCCGCTCGATGCCTATGACGTCGAGGGCCACGCCCAGCTTGCCGCCGCGCTGGATACGCCCATTGCGACCGGCGAGATGCTGACCAGTTTCCGCGAGCATGAGCAGCTGATCCTCGGCAACGCCAGCGATTTTGTCCAGCCAGATGCGCCTCGGGTTGGCGGCATCTCGCCGTTCCTGAAGATTATGGATCTGGCAGCGAAGCACGGGCGTAAGCTGGCTCCGCACTTCGCGATGGAGGTCCATCTCCACCTCGCGGCGGCCTACCCGCTGGAGCCGTGGCTGGAGCACTTTGAGTGGCTGAACCCGCTGTTTAACGAGCAGCTTGAGCTGCGGGATGGCCGGATGTACGTCTCCGACCGTCATGGCCTTGGCTTTACGTTAAGCGAGCAGGCGCGGCGCTGGACGCAGCAGAGTGTTGAATTTGGCAAGCGTCCATAGTGTTTTTTTACAGCACTTTTGATAAGAATTGCTGGGTGCGTGGATGCTGCGGGCGGTTTAACACCGCCTCGCTGCTGCCCTGCTCGACGATCTTCCCGTCCACCATAAAGACCACCTTGTCCGCCACTTCGCGGGCAAAGCCGATCTCATGGGTAACGACTACCAGCGTGGTGCCGGAACGGGCCAGGGTTTTGATGACGTCAAGCACCTCGCCCACCAGCTCAGGATCGAGGGCCGAGGTGGGTTCATCGAACAGCATAACCCGTGGACGCAGCGCCAGCGCCCGGGCGATGGCGATACGCTGCTGCTGGCCGCCGGAGAGATGGCGCGACCAGGCGTCGGCCTTATTGCGCAGGCCTACAACGTCCAGCAGTTCGTAAGCCCGCTCAACGGCGGCTTTGCGGCTGAGCTGCTTATGGGCGATGGGCGCTTCAATCAGATTTTCCAGCACCGTCAGATGCGGAAAGAGATTGAAGTTCTGGAAGACGTAGCCAACGTTAATGCGCTGACGGAGGATCTCTTTCTCTTTCAGCTCGTAGAGCCTGTCGCCCTCACGGCGATAGCCAATGTACTCTCCGTCAATCTGGATAAAGCCTTCGTCTACCCGCTCCAGATGATTAATCGCCCGTAGCAGCGTTGATTTACCCGAGCCGGAAGGGCCAAGGATAACCGTTACCGATCCGGGGGGCAGCTCCAGCGAGACGCCGTCCAGCGCCTTGTGGCGACCAAAGTATTTGCTGACGCCAGTTATCGAGATATGACCATTATGAGAGGTGCGCATGGACAGGCTCCTGAGCGTTGACGTGGGTTGCAGGAGAGGAGACCCGAGAAACACGCGGCGCGGCGTTGATGGCCGAACGGCGCTCGCTGCGGGCCAGAGCGCGCTCAACGAGGTGCTGAATGATTGACAGCACGCTGGTGATCGCCAGATACCAGACCGCGCCGACCATCAGGAGGGGGATGACCTCCTGGGTGCGGTTATAGATCATCTGAATGGTGTAGAACAGCTCCGGCATTGCCAGCACGTAGACCATCGCCGTTCCCTTGGCGAGGCTGATGATCTCGTTAAAGCCCGACGGCAGGATAGTACGCAGCGCCTGGGGCAAGATGATGCGCAGGGTACGCCGCCATGCTGGCAGACCGAGGGCGGCAGCGGCCTCGTACTGACCGTGATCGACCCCCAAAAATCCGCCGCGAATAATCTCAGCGGTGTAGGCGCTTTGAACCAGCGTCAGCCCCACCACTGCCGTTGAAAACTGCCCCAGCACGTTAATGGTCTCAAACTGCCCCCAGCTAATGGCGGTAAAGGGTATACCGATGGTCAGCGTGTCATAGAGATAGGAGAAGTTGTAGAGAATAATCAGCACCACAATCAGCGGCAGGGAGCGAAACAGCCAGATGTAGCCCCAGGGGAGGCTGCTCAGCAGCCAGGAGGATGACAGGCGCGCCAGCGCCAGCAGACCACCGATAATCACGCTGAGTAGTGTCCCCAGCAGGGTGAGCAGCAGCGTCTGGCCTACGCCATACAGGATCGCCGGATCGAAAAACCAGCGGGCAAACACGTGCCACTCCCAGCGCGGATTAAAGGCAACGGACTGGATCACAATCGCCAGCACAAACAGCGCGACAAACGCGCCTACGGTGCGCAGCGGGTAGCGCGCGGGGATCACTTTAATAGTTTCAGGTGTGGTCATCTTTTTTCCTCAGGCTGAGTGGCGCAGAGCAACGTCCAGCGTTTTGCTAAAGCGCAGCCGTCCGTCATAGGGAGGCAGGCTGTACTCCTCTGGATCGCGGTGCAGATCGAAGTGGGCTTCATACCCCAGGCTCAGGTAGAGTTTGACCGCCTCCGGCTGGCGAAAACCGGTGGTAAGAAAGATCCGCCGATAGCCAGCGAGAGAGGCCCTCTGCTCCAGGGCCTGCATCATGCGCCCCGCCAGCCCCTGCTGACGCAGCGTGCGCTGGGTCCAGATACGCTTGATCTCCGCCGTCTGCGCATCGAATGGCTTGTAGGCCCCGGTGGCAATAATCTCCCCGTCGCGCTCAAGGACCAAAAACAGTCCCTGCGGCGGCAGATACCACTCGTTCAGCTCCACCTCCGCGTCTTTGGCGAAGTAGTCCCCATAGCGGGCGGCGTATTCGCCAAACAGCCCCTCGATAATCGGTTGCAGCTCGGGGGCATCCATTGGGACATCACGAAAGCGTTCGCGCATGGCTCTCTCCTTAGTCACCCAGGCCTTCCGGGTTAATTTCCGATGTAGAGATACGCTCCACCCCTTCGCCCCAGCGGGCCAGCACCTTGTCGTAGTCGCCGCTTTTGATTGCACCGTTAAGCGCGGTCTGCACCGGCTCCACCAGTCCGCTGCCCTTTTTCAGCGTTACCGCAATGTGCGCCGCCTTTGGCCAGCCGCCGTCAACGCTTCCTACCAGCCTGGTCTTGTTAGTCAGCGCCGCCTTCCACGCGCCAATCACGTTTGGCCCGAAAAAGGCGTCGGCACGGCCAGACTGGATCGCCAGCGTCTGGGCGGCATCATCCCTGGTATAGACCGGCGTAAACGGCTTTAGCCCTTTCTGCTGATTGGCCTTGTCCCACGCCAGCAGGATCGCCTCCTGGTTGGTTCCGGATCCCACAATGATCCGCAGCCCGGCAATATCTTCGGCTTTTTCAATAGATTTGATCGAACTGGTCGACTTCACGTAGAAGCCCAGCGAATCTTTGCGGTAGGTGGCGAAGTCGAACTTCTCTTTACGCGCTTTGGTGACGGTAATATTGCTGATGGCGGCGTCATACTTGCCGGACGAAACGCCCAAAGGCCAATCCTCCCATGAGGTCGGCACAACGTTGAGCTCAAGGCCAAGGCTATCCGCCACCAGCCGGGCAATATCGACCTCGCTGCCCAGTAGCGTTTTATTGTCATCGGAGAAGACCGTTAGCGGAGGAGAATTCAACGCGGCCACCGCCACGGTAAACTTGCCCGGCTGGGCGAAGCGGTAGCCCTTTGGCAGCTCCGCCACCGCCTTTGCATTTTTGGCGGTATTAATGGGCGCTTTGTTGGCCTCAAGACTCACGCCGGTGCCGTTAATGGTGACGCTGTCAGCCCACGCCAGCGGCGTAAAGGCAAGCGAAATGGCCAGAAGTAGCGTTGATTTCTGCATAGCGTATTCTCTTATTAAATTATTATTTTATAAATTGATTAGCAGGCGCGGATAAACCCAGCGTCTCACGTAGCGTGGTGCCCGGATAGTCGGTGCGGAACAGGCCCCTCGCCTGCAGAATTGGCACTACCCGATCCACAACGTGGGCAAAGCTCTCCGGCGTGCCTCCCTGGATGATAAATCCGTCGGCGGCCCGCTCTTCAAACCAGCGCTGGAGACCGTCGGCTACCTGCTCCGGGGTGCCAGCAAAGCGCGGCCGCGGCGAGGCGCTCTCCAGCGCTACCTGGCGCAGGGTCAGATTCCGCTCCCGGGCGTTACGCTTGATCTCATCGGTCGTGCTGCGAAAGCTGTTCTGACCCAAATCACCCACGTCCGGGAAAGGCTCATCGAGGGGATACTGGCTAAAATCATGGTGCTCAAAGTAGCGGCCAAGGTAGTTCAGGGCATCGTTTATCGATACCAGCGCGGCGGTGGTCTGATACTGCGCCTCGACGTCGGCGTCGTTATCCCCGACGATGATGCTCACCCCCTGGAATATTTTGAGATCGTCAGGCTGACGATGGTTAGTCTCCAGCTGCTGCTTGACGTCGCGATAGAAGGCTTTGGCCTCCGCCAGCGTGTCATGGTGGGTAAAGATGGCGTCGGCGTGGCGGGCGGCGAGCTTTTTGCCATCCTCTGAGGCCCCGGCCTGGAAAATAATGGGCCGATGCTGCGGCGTACGACCAATATTGAGCGGCCCGGCGACCTGGAAAAACGTCCCGCTGTGGTTGAGCGTATGCAGCTTTTGCGGATCGAAAAACTGCCCGCTCTCTTTGTTACGCACAAACGCATCCTCTTCCCAGGAGTCCCACAGCCCTTTCACTACCTCCAGGTACTCATCGGCAATGCGGTAGCGCAGCGCGTGCTCCGGGTGCTTGTCCCGTGAGAAGTTCTTCGCCGAGCCTTCCAGCGGCGAGGTCACAACGTTCCACCCTGCCCGGCCATTGCTAAGGTGATCGAGGCTGGCAAACTGGCGCGCGACGGTAAACGGCTCGCTGTAGGAGGTAGAGAGCGTTCCCACCAGCCCAAGGTGGGTGGTCAGGCTGGCGAGCGCAGAGAGCACCGTCAGCGGCTCGAAGCGGTTCAAGAAATGCGGAATTGATTTCTCATTAATGTACAGGCCGTCGGCGACGAACAGGAAGTCCAGCTTCCCCTGTTCAGCTTTACGCGCGGTCTCTTTCACAAACTCAAAGTTGATGCTGGCATCGGCCACCGCTGCCGGATGGCGCCAGGCAGACATATTTCCCGCGGCACCCTGCAAAATCGTGCCCAGCCGTAACTGTCGCGTCGTCGCCAGTTTTTCAGTCGCCATAAATGATCCCTTTAAGATTCCAGTAACGCTTTTTCAGCCAGTAGCGCAAAGTAGCGCGCCGCACCTTCAAGCAGTGCTTCGTCGGGGTTAAAAGCCGGGTGATGCAGGCCAAACTCGCTGGCGCTGCCGATGCTGACAAAAGCACCGGGAATATGCTGCAGGTAGACGGCAAAATCCTCCCCGCCCATATGCAACCCGGCGTGCTGCGTCTCATACCCGTGCCAGTCAGCGACGTCACGGGCGAAGGCGGCCCAGCGCTCATCGTTAACCAGCGCCGTGGGTCCGTCGTACCAGCTGACGGCGATCTCCGCGCCAAACGCCTGACCCAGCCCGGCGGCAATGGCGTTTACGCGCCCCTTCACCTGCTGTTGAACCGCAATGTCGTGGGTACGCAGAGTGCCCTCCAGCTCTACCGTCTCCGGCAGCACGTTCCAGGTGTTGCCCCCGGCGATCCGCGTCACGCTGAGCACCACCGAGTCAAGCGTGTTAACGTTGCGGCTGGCGACGCTCTGCAGAGCGTTAACCAGCTGGCTCGCCAGCAGGATGGCGTCGTTGCCCTCGTGCGGGCGGGCGGCATGTGCCCCCTTGCCCTTCACGCCAATGACAAAGCGATCGACGTTGGCGTAGAACGGACCGCCGCGCGTAGCAAACACGCCCACCGGCAGGCCGGGTTCATTGTGCAAGCCGAAGATGGCGCTGACGCCATTCAGGACGCCTTCGTTAATCAGCCGTTTCGCACCGCCAAAGTTCTCTTCGGCAGGCTGGAACAGGATACGCACCCTGCCCGCCAGCCGGTGCTCGTTCTCCTTGAGCAGCAGCGCCGCGCCAAGCATCACGGTGGTGTGCACGTCATGGCCGCAGGCGTGCATGACCCCCGCGTTTTTCGAGCTGAACGGCACACCGCTGGCCTCGTCAATGGGCAGCGCATCGATATCCCCGCGCAACGCAATTATCTTTTCGCCGCTGCCGATCTCTACCACCACGCCGGTGGGCAGATCGTAAGGCAGCAGCCGCAGCCCGGCGTTTTCCAGCCACTGGCGGATCCGTCGCGTTGTCTCAAACTCCTGCAGCGACAGCTCCGGGTACTGATGAAGCTCGCGTCGCCATTCAATCAGCTGTTGTGCAAACTGCATTCTGGCTCCTCCTTAACGTGCCTCTCCTGCGACCACGCCGCTGCCAGCAGGCGCAGGGAGTTAATCCGCGCCGCGCCGCCGGTAATTGGCGTATCGATAATAAATTCATCAATGCCCCACGCATGGTGCAGCGCGTTCAGCCCGGCCAGCACCGTCTCTGCCGTGCCAACCAGCGCCGAAGAGTCCCGACGCACAATCTGCTTCGCGGGGCTACCCGCCTGACGGGCAAAAGCCTGAGCCTGCTCCTGGCTGGCTACCGTAACGCGCTGGCCATTCTCCAGCTCAACGCCCCACAGTTCGATCTCCTGGGCCAGCGCCTGCGCGTCAGCATCGCTGTCGGCCACAATCGCCTGCACCGCTACAATCGTGCTGCGCTGGCTATGGGTCTGCCATGCTGTGAGCACATCGCGCAGCAGGGCTTTATCCCCGTTCAGATGGGCAGCAAAGACAAAGTTCCAGTCAAGGTTGGCCGCCAGGCGGGCGCTCTCTACGCTAGCCCCCAGCAGAAAACCGTCGGCGCGGTGAGGCGGCACCGGGGTTGCCAGCAGGCTCTCCTGCTGACGATCGTTAACGGAGAGAGAGAGCCAGTTATCGAGCTGGGCCAGCTTGTCGGCAAAGGTGCCCGCCTGATCCGGGTTCAGCCCCTGCTGAAGTGCACGAGTGGAGAGCGGCAGGCCGCCAGGGGCTTTGCCTACCCCGAGATCGATACGTCCCGGTGCCAGCGTGGCAAGAAGGTTAAAGTTTTCCGCGACCTTGTAGGGACTGTAGTGTTGCAGCATGACGCCGCCGGAGCCGACACGGATGCGCCGGGTCTGGCCGACGATCCACGCGATTACCAACTCTGGTGATGGGCTGGCCAGTTGCGGAGTGTTGTGATGCTCAGCGATCCAGAAGCGGTAATAGCCCCACTCTTCGGCTCGCTGCGCCAGGTCCAGGGTGCGGGCCAGCGCCTCCGTTGCCGTTTCGCCATCGGCGATGGGGCTTTTGTCCAGCAGACTAATTCGATATGACATGCGTACACTCAGATGAGGAAACATGCCCCTATTAGTAAGAGGTCAGGAAACGTCTGTGAAACAATTAATTTACATTTAATTAGCTAAAAAGTGGCTAAGTCGCGACTCGCCTGTACCTTTTGTACAGGCCACCTGAATTGTTGGCTGAATCGTATCGACACCGCTGCTCATCCGACCACACGAATTCACGCGACAGCGCTCAATTTTTGCTGGGTATCTTTTGCGTCGCTTATCAATTGCAGGTAGGATGCTGCGCCATGTTTCGTCTTATCTATGCGCAAAATAGCGGGAAAGACAGCATATTTATTCGCCAGAGCAAACGTTTGTTTCGCCATGAACGAATAAAAACATCCTCGATGATTCAGACAGGTCAACAGGTAACGCAATGAAAAACAGCAACAACAGCGCAGCAGAGCATCAGGCTGCAAAACGCCGCTGGCTTAACTCGCATGAAGAGGGGTATAAGCAGGCAATGGGTAACCGTCAGGTGCAGATGATTGCTATCGGCGGCGCGATTGGTACAGGGTTATTTCTCGGTGCGGGCGCACGCCTGCAGATGGCAGGCCCTTCGCTCGCCATCGTCTATCTGGTTTGCGGCATTTTCTCTTTCTTTATTCTCCGCGCGCTTGGCGAGCTGGTATTGCACCGCCCCTCCAGCGGCAGCTTCGTCTCCTACGCTCGTGAGTTCCTGGGTGAGAAAGCGGCATTCGTTGCCGGCTGGATGTACTTTATCAACTGGGCAATGACCGGCATCGTGGACATCACCGCCGTGGCGCTCTATATGCACTACTGGGGCGCGTTTGGCGACGTGCCGCAGTGGGTCTTTGCCCTGGGCGCACTGGCTATCGTCGGCACCATGAACATGATCGGCGTGAAGTGGTTCGCCGAGATGGAGTTCTGGTTTGCACTGGTGAAAGTGCTGGCTATCGTGATTTTTCTGGTGGTGGGGACAATTTTCCTTGGCACCGGCAAACCACTGGACGGTGGTACCACCGGTTTCCACCTGATTACCGATAACGGCGGCTTCTTCCCGCATGGCCTGCTGCCTGCGCTGGTGCTGGTGCAGGGCGTGGTCTTCGCCTTCGCCTCTATCGAGCTGGTGGGTACAGCGGCGGGGGAATGTAAAGATCCGCAGACTATGGTACCAAAAGCTATCAACAGCGTGATCTGGCGTATCGGCCTGTTCTACGTAGGTTCGGTTGTTCTGCTGGTGCTGCTGCTGCCATGGAACGCCTACCAGGCTGGACAAAGCCCGTTTGTGACCTTCTTCAGCAAGCTGGGGGTGCCTTACGTTGGCGATATAATGAACATGGTGGTGCTGACCGCCGCGCTCTCCAGCTTGAACTCCGGCCTCTACTCTACGGGGCGTATCCTGCGCTCTATGTCGATGGGTGGCTCTGCGCCGAAGTTTATGTCTAAAATGAGCAAGCAGCATGTTCCCTACGCGGGCATCCTGGCGACGCTGGCCATCTATGTTTTTGGCGTGCTGCTTAACTATCTGGTTCCGTCCAGCGTGTTTGAGATCGTACTCAACGTGGCCGCGCTGGGCATTATCGCCTCGTGGGCCTTTATCGTGGTATGCCAGATGCGTCTGCGTAAAGCCATTAAAGAGGGTAAAGCCGCTGACGTCAGCTTCAAGCTGCCGGGCGCGCCGGTCACCTCCTGGCTGACGCTGCTGTTCCTGCTGAGCGTACTGGTGCTGATGGCGTTCGACTATCCCAACGGGACCTACACCATTGCGTCAATTCCAGTGATTGCGATCCTGCTGGTTGTGGGCTGGTTTGCCGTGCGTAAGCGGGTTCGTGAGATCCAAAGCACCGCGCCGGTGCATGTGGAAGAGACGGCGGACAGCGCCGTGCTGGTTGAGAAAACATCCAGCTAATCCTTAAAAACTCTTTTCTAAACAATGCCCGACAATCCTGTCGGGCATTTTCATTAAATCTTACAGCACAATGCGGATCACATCATCCGGCTCGGTCGCCTCTTTCTCGCGGGTAGACGCCTGCTTCACGCTCACATACAGCGTTTTGCCATCCGCAGAGAGCGCGAGGCTGTTCGGGTAGGTCGGTGTGTCAAACGTCTTCACCACTTTGTAGCTCTTCGCATCAATAACGCTCACCTTGCCCGCCTTGCGGTGAGTCACGTAGGCTTCGTTGCGCGCCGGGTTAAACAGCACGGCCAGCGACTCCGGGGCGGCTACCTTCGCCAGCACTTTGCCATCGCGCAGATTGACCACCAGCACCTCAGCCTGTTTCGAGTCGGTGATAAACGCCCGCTGGTCGGCAACGTCGAGACTGATATTGAGATAGAAGTGCTCCTTGCCATCGTCAAGCAACTTCTGGCGGGAGAGGATTTTATTGCTGGCTGTATCGACAGTAATCAGCTCGCCATCGCCGTTAGTGGTATAGAGGCGTTTTGCCGCCGCATCGATAGCCAGCCCGGTGCTAAAGGTTCCCGTGTCGGCGATCGTGTTTTTCAGCTTCAGCGTTTCGCCATCAACGGCCCAGATCACGCTCTCCTTGCCGATGCCGGTGATATAGACGGTATTGGTGGTTTCATCCACCGCCAGCTCGCGCGGCTGCAATGGGCGCACCGTTTCGGAGCGCTTACGATCGTCCAGCACCAGGCGGCCTTTTACCTCGCCGGTCTTCGCGTCAACGGCAGTTACCGCGCTATTGGTGGTGTTGCCAAACCACAGCGTCTGGGTTTGATTATTGATGGTCGCGCCAAACGGCTTGAGATCGTTGTGGATAGCCTGGGTGATGTTTAGCGTAGCGGGATCGAGACGGTAAACCACCCCGCCCTTATCCATTTTACGGCTCTGAGTGGTTGCGACCCACAGCGCATTCTCCTGCTGGCTGAAAGCCATTTCGTATGCCCCCTTACCCACCGGCTTGCGCAGCATCTCCTCTGCTGCGCTGGCGTTGAACGAGCCTGCCAACAGCAGAGAACCGAGGAACAGTGAACCACGCAGGCGCGGCGAGCGTAATTGAGGTAAAAACATGACGACTCCCTTTGATTAACACATTGGCGTATTGCGAATGAGAATAATAATCATTATTTAACAAAATGTGGAGTCTTTCTTGTCAGGTTGAACATAATCTCCATAATTTCTCCATACACACTCTGATAGATCAATTATCACTACGTGCCGTTAACGTTTTCATAGTTTTTACAAAAACAGTAACATGTGTACACATGTTCCATTTGGTTCGTTTTTTATTTAACCGGTTCCTTTAATGAAAATCATTGCTATTACGCACGCTACACTCCCTTTTTTGCTGCTTCCCGCCGCCTGCGTCTCTGCGTTTGCCGCCGATGAGCAGACCCTGATCGTTAGCGCGACCCCGCAGACCGTATCTGAACTTGATACGCCCGCTGCCGTCAGCGTCGTTAATGGAGAAGAGATGCGGCATGCTGCGCCGCGCGTTAACCTCTCCGAGTCGCTGACCGGCGTGCCCGGTTTGCAGATCCAGAATCGTCAGAACTATGCCCAGGATCTGCAGCTCTCGATGCGCGGCTTTGGCTCCCGCTCTACCTACGGCGTGCGTGGTATCCGCATGTATGTCGACGGCATCCCGGCGACCATGCCGGACGGTCAGGGGCAGACCTCCAATATCGATCTCAACAGCGTTGAGAGCGTTGAAGTGCTGCGCGGTCCCTTTTCCGCCCTGTACGGTAACGCTTCCGGCGGCGTGGTTAACGTCACCACCGAAACTGGCCAGCAGCCGACAACTATCGAAGCCAGCAGCTACTACGGCAGCTACGGCAGCTGGCGCTACGGCCTGAAAGCCACCGGTGCAACCGGAGACGGTACGCAGGCAGGCGACGTGGACTACACCGTCTCCTCTACCCGTTTCATTACCAGCGGCTACCGTGACCACAGCGGCGCGCGTAAGAACCTGGCCAATGCCAAACTCGGCGTGCGCATCGATGACGTCAGCAAACTGAGTCTGATCTTTAACAGCGTTGATATCAAAGCGGACGATCCGGGTGGCCTGACCGAACAAGAGTGGAAGCAGGATCCGCACCAGGCCCCGCGTGCCGACCAGTACAACACCCGCAAAACTATCAAGCAGACCCAGGCCGGGCTGCGCTACGAGCGCCAGCTGAGCGAGCAGGATGACCTCAGCGTGATGATGTACGCAGGCGAACGTGAAACGACCCAGTATCAGTCCATTCCGCGTGCGCCGCAGCTCAATCCGACCCATGCGGGCGGCGTGATCGACCTGAGCCGTCACTACCAGGGGATCGATACCCGCTGGACCCACCGTGGCGAACTGCTGGTGCCGGTAACCATTACCACCGGCCTGAACTACGAAAACATGAGCGAAGACCGCAAAGGCTTCGAGAACTTCGTAATGAATAACGGTACCCCGGACTACGGCCAGAAAGGTAATCTGCGCCGTAACGAGCGTAACCTGATGTGGAATGCCGACCCCTATATGCAGTCCCGCTGGCAGCTGACCGACAAGCTCTCTCTGGATGCCGGGGTCCGCTACAGCTCGGTCTGGTTTGACTCCAACGACCACTACGTAACCGCTGGCAACGGCGACGACAGCGGTGAAGCGAGCTATCACGAGTGGCTCCCGGCCGGCGCGCTGAAGTATGCCGTGACCGATGCGTGGAACCTCTACGCCGCCGCAGGCCGTGGCTTTGAGACGCCAACCATCAACGAGCTATCCTACCGCGCCAATAATCAGAGCGGCCTGAACTTCAATCTCAAACCGTCTACCAACGACACCTATGAGATCGGCAGCAAGACCCGCGTTGGTAACGGCCTCGTTACCGCGGCGCTGTTCCAGACGATGACCGATGACGAGATCGTGACGGATACCAGCAGCGGTGGACGCACCACCTACAAAAACGCCGGCAAAACACGTCGTCAGGGCGCTGAACTCTCACTCGACCAGCAGTTTGCTGGCGACTGGCGGCTGAAAATG
This sequence comes from Pseudescherichia sp., assembly GCA_039594205.1. Lineage (GTDB taxonomy): Bacteria > Pseudomonadota > Gammaproteobacteria > Enterobacterales > Enterobacteriaceae > Pseudescherichia. The sequence goes on from JBCNNW010000008.1 coordinate 68,434, forward strand.
GCGTGGACCTATCTGGATGCCACCTACCGTACCAACGTCTGCGGGGATGACAACTGTAATGGTAACCGGATGCCGGGCATTGCGCGTAACATGGGCTTCGCTTCCCTCGGCTACGTGCCGGAGAGCGGCTGGTATGCGGGGGCTGATATGCGCTACATGAGCGACATTGAAGCGAACGATGAGAACACGGCAAAAGCGCCCTCTTATACTACCGTGGGTTTGAACACCGGATATAAGTTTAACTACAACAACTGGATGCTGGATGTGTTTGGTCGCGTTGATAACCTGTTCGACAAAGAGTATGTCGGCTCGGTCATTGTTAACGAATCTAACGGTCGCTACTACGAACCTGCACCGGGCCGTAACTACGGCGTAGGTCTCTCCCTGGCGTACCGCTTCGAATAACAGATCCTTATCTCCAATGATGCCCGGTAGCCAAAAATGCTACCGGGCATTTTTTTAGGCGGTTACCGGCCGCTCCAGACGGAACGCCGCCACCAGCTGGGCCAGCAGCTGGGCCTGCTCCTCCAGCGATCCCGCCGCCAGCGACGAGGCGCTGACCAGGGTGGCGTTCTGCTGGGTGGTGCTATCCAGCTCGCCCACTGCGCGGGCAATCTGTTCAATACCCCGGCTCTGCTCCTCTGAGGCGGAGGAGATCTCGCCCATAATATCGTTTACCCGGGTAACCGCATCAACTACCTGCTCCATGGTCTGCCCCGCTTTCGCCACCAGCTCGCTGCCGGTGCTGATACGTGATACCGACTCGCCGATCAGCTGTTCAATATCTTTTGCCGCCTGGGAGCTGCGCTGGGAGAGGCTGCGTACCTCGCTGGCGACCACCGCAAAGCCCCGCCCCTGTTCACCCGCCCGCGCAGCTTCCACCGCCGCATTCAGCGCCAGAATATTGGTCTGGAAGGCAATGCTGTTGATCACCGCCGTAATATCAGCAATCTTTTGCGAGCTGGCGTGAATATCGCCCATGGTGTTGACCACGTCGCGCATGACGCTGCCCCCCTGGCTGGCGGTGCTGGAAGCCTCGGCGGCAAGTTTGCTGGCGTGGCGCGCATTATCGGCATTGTTTCTCACCGTCGCCGTAAGTTCCTCCATGCTGGCGGCGGTCTGCACCACCGCCGCCGCCTGCTGCTCGGTGCGAGAGGAGAGATCGGTATTGCCGTCAGCTATCTCGCTGGCCGCGTGGGAGACCTGCGCGACGCTGCTGCGCACCTCGTGGATCATCTCCCGCAGGCGGAGATTCATCTTGGCCATCGCCCCGGTGAGTTTGCCCAGCTCGTCACCGCCCTGCGTCTCTATGACCGAGCTGAGATCGCCGCTGGCAATGCGCTCCGCCAGCTTCAGGTTGTGCTGCACCGGCCGGGTAATCTGGCGGATCACCCACCAGGAGACAAGAATGCCAATCAGAATGGCACCCCCGCCAATCACGGCGGTCACCGTGCTGGAGCTATAGGCCAGCTCATCGTTATGCGCCTTCACGGAGGCGATAATAAGTTTAATATCGGCGCTGCTGTTATCTCCGGCAACCTTAACCCGCTCCTCCGCGGCCTGGAGCTGCTGCATCTCTGTACTGCCCGCCTGGGTACCTGCGGTGCGCAGTGGATTGAGCGCGGCGGTGGCGCTCTGCATGGCGCTTACGCTGGTCTGGAAATCGCCAAGATGCGCCTCCAGGGTATGAAGCAGCGCTGTTTCAGTCTCGGTCCAGGCTAGATTTTTTGCCGAGGCGGTAAGCTCGGCCGCGTGGTTTACATACTTTGCCAATGCCTGACCCGATTTTTCATCCCCGCTATAAAAATATTTCAGCCGATTTATCTTGGCCTGGAAGACTTCGATATTAATGTTGTAGATAAGATTAGTTTTTTCATAAACGCTGCGGATCTCTTTGAAGCGCATAACGCTAAGGATCGTGGCAATTGCCACCAGCAGCAGGACCAGACCAAACCCCACCGACAGTTTTTTGCTAATGGTAATATCGCGTAATCGCCGGTTTAAAAACATACCCTCTCCTTGCACAAGCAAATGTTAGCGCCCAACTGCGCATACAATCGTTATCGGCAAGGGTCGAGGGGAGTTAATATGATTAGCAGGAAGAATAGCAAAAGTGTGATAGCGGTGCCTCCCTGATGCAAACTAATCTGGGAGGCGGCTGTCTGTCACTATTCATAGAAGGCTAAGATGCACCTTTAAATTGCGGCTGGACAATGTTTACGCCCATATCAATGACGCAGAGAATAGACTTCTGACTGGCCTCAATATCGCCCCTCTCCAGGGCATCAAGCAGATCGACATAATCATGATGGCCGTTTGCCAGCTCCTGAGAGACCGGATAGAGATGGTTAAAACAGGGTCCAATGCGTACCCAAAGCTGCTCAATTAGCGAGAACAGTGTCGGCATCTCAGCATACTCATAAAGGCGGAAGCGAAAGCTGCGGTTAGCCTGCAACGCCTGCTCCACGTTGCCGCCCAGTCTGGCTTCGTTAAAGGTATCGGCTAACAGCCGCAGCTGGCGAAGCTTCTCTTCGCTCATCTTGCTACAGGCGGCGCTGACGGCCATGGATTCCAGCTGCTTGCGTATTTCGGTTATTTCACGATGGGTCTGCTGACTTACCTCAGGAACCAAAAAAGCCTGCGCTGGGGTGGCGTGCAGCGCACCTGCTGAGACTAAACGTAACAGCGCCTCGCGCACGGGAGTAATACTGGTTCCAAGCTGGTCGGCAATCTCTTTTGTGATCAGGCGTGCGCCAGGCTTCAGGGCACCAACGATTAATGCATTTTTTAAACTTACTTCAACCTGCTGAGTAAGGCTCAGACGCTGCGCTTTTTCCAAATCAAGCATATTCATGTCCTGTCGAATACTTATTACTTTTCACCTTTTCGTGTGACTATTCGCACACGAACCATAAGATATAGTAGGTAGAGAGTTGCCTGGTATTGGATTAACGCAAAACGTTAGAACTAAAAGTTATTAATTATATGAGTTATTAACACCAGCGAAACTCCCGCTTCGCTGGTGTAGCTATGCTTAATTAAAGCCAGGTTTTAGTAAAGTTGCATGGTTTTTTTTAAAGCGCTTTTAGCACCACTTAACTTTATTGTTCGGCAGCTACATTAATAATGAGTTTGCCAAAATTCTTACCCTCCAGCAGACCTATAAATGCCTCTGGTGCATTTTCCAGACCATCAACAATCTGCTCGCGATAGTGGATTTTGCCTTCCTGTACCCATTTCCCCATCTCCTGCTGGAACTCGTCGATGCGGTGACCGTAATCCTGGGTAATGATAAAGCCCTGCATCCGAATCCGCTTTTTCAAAATTGTGCCCATCAGCAGCGACAGGCGATCTGGCCCCGGCGGCAGATCGGTGGCGTTGTAGCCGCTGATCAGGCCACACACCGGCACGCGGGCGCCGGTATTCAGCAGCGGCAGCACCGCATCAAATACCTTGCCACCAACGTTTTCATAATAGACATCAATCCCCTGCGGGCAGGCGTTTTTTAGCTGTTCAGCAAAGTCATCGGCGTGGTGATCGATACAGGCGTCAAAGCCCAGCGTATCTACGGCGTGACGGCACTTCTCTGCCCCACCGGCGACGCCAACCACTCGCAGACCTTTCAGCTTGCCAATCTGGCCGACCGTTGCCCCAACCGGACCCGTTGCCGCCGCGACCACCAGCGTCTCCCCCTCTTTGGGCTGACCAATGTCCAGCAGTCCCATATAGGCAGTAAAGCCAGGCATCCCCAGCACGCCCAGGGCCCATGAGGGGTGCTTCAGGCTCTTGTCGAGCTTAACCAGCCCCTCACCGTTAGATAGGGCATACGCCTGCCAGCCGTCGTAGCCCAGCACCCAGTCGCCTTCGGCATAGTCCGGATGCTGTGAGGTGACCACCTGGCTCACCGTACCGCCGCACATGACGTCGCCGATATTCACCGGATCGGCATAGGAGGGTTCATCGCTCATTCGACCGCGCATATACGGATCGAGAGAGAGCCAGATGGTGCGCAGCAGCAGCTGGCCGGATGTTGGCGTGGGGATCTCGCTCTCTTCGAGACGAAAGTTTTCAGCAACTGGCGCGCCTTTCGGGCGGGAAGCCAGCAGCCACTGGCGGTTACGCTGTTGTTCTTGACTCACAATAGTCTCCTTCGACGGTTAAACATCCTTTCAGCGTAGCGCCTTACGCCTCTCTTTGCTTTGCAATCTGCGTCATCCTCACCTGAAGCGAAACAGCAGCGGCAAAGCGTTGATTTATGGCCGCTGTAATAGTATTGATAACAGACTATTCAGTGCATATTCTCTGAGGTTTTGAGCATGACTATCCGCTACGCGGGCAAAGACGACTGCGCCGCCATTGCCACCATCTACAATCACGCCGTACTGCATACCGCCGCTATCTGGAACGATCAGACCGTTGACGCCGACAACCGCATTGCCTGGTTTGAGGCGCGCACCCTGATGGGCTACCCGGTACTGGTCAGAGAAGAGAATGGCGAGATCGCTGGCTACGCGGCCTTCGGCGACTGGCGTGCTTTTGACGGCTTCCGTCACACCGTAGAGCACTCGGTATACGTTCACCCGGATCATCAGGGCAAAGGGCTGGGCCAGGCGCTGATGGTCAGGCTGATTGAGGAGGCTAAACGCATCGGCAAGCACGTGATGATCGCCGGAATTGAGTCGCAGAATGCGGCCTCTATCCACCTGCATGAGAAGCTGGGGTTTATCACCACCGCGCAGATGCCGCAGGTGGGCACCAAGTTTGGCCGCTGGCTGGATCTCACCTTTATGCAGCTGCAGCTGGATGACCGCAGCGAACCGGACGCCATCGCATGAACCAGTCGTTGACCCTGCTGTTCCTGGCAGCGGCGGGTATCGGGCTGGTGGTGCAAAATACGCTGATGGTGCGGATCACCCAGTCCTCCTCCACCGTGCTGATCGCCATGCTGCTCAACTCGCTGGTGGGTATTGTGCTGTTTGTTTCGATTCTGCTGATGAAGTATGGCCTGGCCGGATTTAGCGAACTGGCGGCAACGGTGCGCTGGTGGACGCTGATCCCCGGCCTGCTTGGGTCGTTTTTTGTCTTTGCCAGCATTAGCGGCTATCAGTACGTAGGTGCGGCTACCACCATTGCAGTTCTGGTGGCGAGCCAGCTGATCGGCGGGCTGGTGATGGATCTGGTCAAGAGCCACGGCGTGCCGCTGCGGGCGCTGGTAGGCCCGGTGTGTGGCGCGGTATTGCTGGTGATTGGGGCGTGGTTAGTGGCAAGACGTCAGTGGTAAAGGCGTAGGCCGGGCAAACGCAGTGCCGCCCGGCGTTTTCAATGGCTAGAGGATAGTCCCGTTTTTGGTGAGCTGTTCGCGGCGCGCCTCCACCTCTTCCTGATGGTGCCGTCCCTTGTGGGCAATCGCGTTACGTAAGCGCTGCTGCTGGGTATAACGGTCCTCCCGGCTCAGCTCTGCGTCATTACTGAGCGCGACCAGCAGCTCATTCATATGCGCAATCACGCTTTCATCGATAACGGCATCAACGCCCGCGATAACCTCATCCAAATGCGACATATCCTCTCCTGTTTTTTAGTTCAGTTTAGCTTTTGAGAAATCACTGCCCATCAGGCTAACACTATACCCGGTTACGTTGCTGCGGGTGGCATAGAAGGTTTTGCCGTTCGCCAGCGCAATCCACGGGGCCTGCTGGTAGAACACCTCCTGCGCCTGAGCGTAGAGCTTAGCGCGATCTTCCGGTACGGAGGTCAGCTTCGCCTTTTTCACCAGCCTGTTATAGGTTTTATCGCACCAGCGGGCGGCGTTCGAGCCGGTTTCAATGCTATCACAGCCCAGCAGCACGTCGGCAAAGTTGTCTGGATCGCCGTTGTCGGACATCCAGCCAAACAGCGCGCTGTCATGCTCGCCTTTGCGCATGCCAGAGAGGTATTCACCCCACTCATAAGAGACAATCTTCGCCTTCACCCCCACCTTCGCCCAGTCACTCTGGATCATCTCGGCAATACGCTTAGAGTTTGGGTTGTAAGGACGCTGTACCGGCATTGACCACAGGGTGACTTCAGCGCCGTTCTCCAGACCGGCCTGCTTCAGCAGCGCCCTGGCTTTTTCCGGATCGTAGGGGTAATCCTTCAGGTCTTTATTAAAACCAAGCATATTAGGCGGCAGCGGTGATTTCGCTACCGTGCCGGAGCCTAAGAAGACGGCGTTAACAATGGCCTTTTTATCCGTGGCATAGTTCAGGGCCTGACGCACCAGCACGTTATCGAACGGTTTCTTCTCGGTGTTAAATGCCAGATAGCCAACGTTCAGCGCATCTACCGAATGCAGGGCCAGATCTTTGTTCTTTTTGATCACGTCGAACTGCACCGGAGACGGCGCGGGAATAATCTGACACTCGTTAGTTTGCAGCTTCGCCAGCCGCGTCTCAACGTTCGGGGTGATAGAGAAGATCAGGTGCTTAGTCGGCACCTCACCGTCCCAGTAGTTCGGGTTAGCAATATAACGGATCAGCGCGTCACGCTTATACTGCTGCAGCGCATACGGTCCGGTACCGATTGGCCAGGTATCGACGTTCTCCGGAGTGCCCTTTTTCAGCATCGCGTCAGCGTATTCCGCAGAGAGAATCGAGGCGAAGTCCATGCCCCAGTCGGCAAGGAAGGCTGCGTTCGGCTCGTTCAGCACAAACTGGACGTGGTAGTCATCGACCTTCTTCACCTCTTTGATCAGCTTATCAAGGCCAACGTCGTTAAAGTATTCATAATTACCCTGCGAGACGTTGTGATACGGATGGTTAGCATCTTTCTGACGCATGACCGAGAAGATCACGTCATCCGCGTTAAAGTCGCGGGTCGGCTTGAAGTATTTATTGCTGTTAAATTTAACGCCCTGGCGCAGGGTAAAGGTGTAGGTCTTACCGTCCGGGGAGATCGTCCAGCTGGTTGCCAGCGACGGCACCGGCGTATTCTTTACCGGGTCGAAGTTGATCAGGCGGTTATAGAGCGTCTGTGAGCTGGCGACAAAGCTTGGGCCAGAGCTGGCGATCTGCGGGTTAAAGGATTCCGGAGAGGCTTCGGAGCAGTAGATAATGGTATCTTTTGCTGCCGCCCATGCTCCGCCAGTGGGAAGAAGCGTGCTGAGCGCCAGCGCGAGCAGCGTTTTGCCGGTAGACAGATTTCCTGAAAACATAATTAAAACCTTATTATTTTATTAAAACGTGATCTCAGCATAGCAGCCGAAATGAGGCAAATAACGATTCACTATCAGGTTATGCCAAAGCAGCTGATTTTGCTGATTTCTTCGCCTTCCCCCACTATTTAGTTTGCCTTAAGTTATTCCGGAAACGTCAAGTGAAAAGCGCCTGCTCAATGCCACGAGAATTCACCGCTTTTAGCCTCTCTTCCACCGTTTGCTTGCTCTTACATCTCGTAAAGTAGAAGCGTGAAGAAGTCTATGGGATGAAAACGTGGCAAAAACTCTCTTGCGCAGCGGCGATCTGGATGATTTTCAGGCCGTTGGCGGCGGCGGCCAGGCCGTCTTTGATTCGGCATTGCAAATTCGTGAAGCGTTACGTCTGCGTAAGCAGCAGGCGATGGTGGACTGCCTCGCCATACCGCAGATTAACGACGACGGCGATCGCGTGGACTGGTACTCACCGATCGAAGGCCGGGCGGTAAGCTGGAAGGCGGCGGACGACGAGTCCCGCTTCCGCGCCCTGCGTTTTCTGGAGAGCACGCTCGACAGCGCCGCTGCCCTGAGCCGGAAAAGCCTACAGTCGCCGAAAACCGCTCAGCAGCTGTTTGGCTCGCTGCTGGCGAAAGCGCTGCAGTTTCCCGGCGTGAACCACGTATTCCTGGTGGATGGCAAACCGGTTATTACCTTCTGGGGCTTTGTTGATCTTAACGAGAGCGCCCGCGAGGACGTGCTCGCCTGCCTGCGGGAAGAGGAGCCGCCCGCTCCGATCATCGTCATGCCGGAAGAGAGCGAAGAAGAAGAGGCCGCCCCTGCCGTGGCGACCTTCAGCAAAGCCGATGAACCACTGCTGGCCGCCGTGCCGGAGATTACCCCCCAGCAGCCTGCCGAACCTATGCAGCCTGAACCCCAGCCCGCGCCGGTTGTGCCCCCTGTCGCCGCTGCCGCTGCCGCTGCGCCTGCCACTAAGCGCCGCTATGGCCTGTGGGCGCTGCCGGTGGCCGCCGTAGTGGTCGCCGCCGTTGCTGCTCCGCTGCTGTGGCCGCATCAGTCCGCAGAGCATGCCTCAACGCCCGCCCTTAAAACAGCCTCAGCGACCGCTGCTCCGCAGACCATTGCGCCTGCTCCGGTCGAGGCTGAGCCTGCGCCTGCGCTGACCGCGTCGCTGCCCCTGCACCAGGCAGAAGTGGTGGCAGCCAAAGCAGCGCCTGCTCCGGTGGTAGAGAAAGCCAGCGAGCCGACCATCACCGCTATTCCTAAAGATGCCCTGGTGATGGATGCCAACCAGGTTAAAGCGGGCAGCACCCGTTTTCTCAACGGCAGCTGGCGCGTGATGCTGGATATCAAAGATGAAGTGACCGGCAAGCCGCCTACGCTGCGTTTCCAGATCCAGAACAATAAAGGTACCGCCCGCCTGGTGCAGGGTAATAATATTGTCTGCCGGTCCGAGATCTTCTCTGGCCTGCATGAGACCGGCGTATTAATGATCAAAAGCCGCGGCCACGCGCGCTGCAGCGACGGCTCCCGCTATCCGATGCCGGAGATCTCTTGCACCGCAGGCACCAGCGACGTTGCCCAGTGCAGCGCCCGGTATGATGCCAAAACCATTGTCCCGTTGACGTTCAGAAAAACAGGTTCCTGATTTATGCTGGTTAATCTTTGCGATTACAAACAGAGCGTCACGCTGATCGCCAACAGCGGCGTGCAGTTCCTCGACTTTGGCCTGACGCCGCAGGCCTCCTTACAGAGCGGGCGCTTTGTGCGAAAAACCGCTAACGGGCCGCTGCTGCGTCTCGATTACGATCTGGTTAACAACCGCTATACGCTACCTGGTCGCGACGGCGGTCAGCCCGAGGTGGTGAAGCCGGAGAGCACCCTGCCGCTACTTGAGTCGCTGACGGTACTGGACGGCGTCTGGCTGCCGATACCTTTTCTGCGTTTTAACCCACCGCGCACCTTTGTCGAAGGGCCGGATAACTGGGCCAGGGTACAGATCCGCAAGCTGGCGGAGCCAGACAGCGCGGGCAACACGCACCGCGTGACCCTGGCGCTGGACAGCCAGATCAACGACCTCTCGCCAGCGGCGCTGGCTCCGGCCAGCAATGACATTCTGAACGGGACTCGCTTTGCGCTGGCCTGGCGCGATGACGAGGTATTTGATTTTCTCGATCAGACCTGGATTGACGGCTGGCTGCGCGAGGCGTTCCTGCACTACGCCAGCAGCGTAGAGAGCCGCAGCGAGCGGGATATTGCCCAGGCGCTCCGCGGCTTTGAGTATCAGGCCCACTGGCTCAACCTGCTCACGCTGCTGGGCGAGCAGCTGACCGTCCCAGAGGTCAAAATTGTTACCCATACCCTCAGCACCCCGGCTATTCCGGTCGATCTGATCCTTGACGTCGGCAACACCCACACCTGCGGCGTGATCATTGAGGATCAGGGCGACGCCAACGATGGTCTGCGTCAGACGGCGGAGCTGCAGGTACGCTCCCTGAGCGAGCCACAGTTTTTGAACGAGCCGCTGTTCACCAGCCGACTGGAGTTCTCCGAGGCTCGCTTCGGCAAGCAGCACTTTTCGGTAGAGAGCGGACGCGAAGATGCCTTCGTCTGGCCCTCGATTGTTCGCGTCGGCGACGAGGCTCGCAAGCTGGCGATGCAGCGTCTGGGAACCGAGGGCAACAGCGGTATCTCCAGCCCGCGCCGCTATCTGTGGGATGAGACGCCAGTGTTACAGGACTGGCGCTTCAGCCAGATGAACAGCAAATCCCAGCGCGAGCCGCTAGCGACCGCCTTCCCGCTGATGAACCTGATGAACGACGACGGTCAGCCGCTCTATACTCTGCCGCTGGATGAGCGTCTGCCAGTGTTCTCGCCCCAGTACAGCCGCAGCACGCTGATGACGCACATGCTGTGCGAGCTGCTGGCCCAGGCATTAGGCCAGATCAACAGCGTGGCGACGCGCCTGCGCCTCGGCTTCCCGGCTTCGCCGCGTCAGCTGCGCACTATCATTCTGACCCTGCCGTCGGCGATGCCGAAGCAGGAGCGCGAGATCTTCCGCCGCCGTATGTTTGAAGCCATCGCTCTGGTCTGGAAAGCGATGGGCTGGCACCCTCAGGATGAGGATTTCTCCAGCAGCAAGCAGCGCGATAAGAGCGTGGTTCCCGTCCCGCAGATCCAGATGGAGTGGGACGAAGCCAGCTGCGGCCAGCTGGTCTGGCTCTATAACGAAGCTATTTCGCACTATGCCGGCCAGACTGAGACCTTTTTTGCCTCCCTTGCCCGTCCGGACCGCACCGGCGCGCCGGACGAAAAGCCGGGCCGCGCCCTGCGGGTGGCGTCGATTGATATCGGTGGCGGCACGACGGATATGGCCATCGTTCATTATCAGCTTGATGATGGCACCGGCAGCAACGTAAAAATCACTCCGCACCTGCTGTTCCGGGAAGGCTTTAAGGTGGCAGGGGACGATATTCTGCTGGATATTATCCAGCGCTGCGTGCTGCCTGCCCTGCAAACCCAGCTGCAAAAGTCAGGCATTACAGACGCCGCCGCGCTAATGGCGACGCTGTTTGGCGACTCCGGCCGCATCGATACCCAGGCTGTGCTGCGCCAGCAGACCACGCTGCAACTCTTTATGCCGATCGGCCACGCCATCCTTTCGGCCTGGGAACGGAGCGATATCAACGATCCGCTGGCGGGACTGCACGCCACCTTTGGCGAACTGCTCACTCAGCAGCCGACGCGCAACGTCATGAACTACCTGAAGCAGGCGATCGATCACGCCCTGCCAGCCAGCTCACCGGCTTTCGATCTCTTCGCCGTGCCGCTGCAGGTTAACTTCAACGAACTGCAGGCGGCGATGCTGGGCGGACAGTTCACCCTGACCGCGCCCATCCATGCGGTGTGTGAAGCTATCTCCCACTACGTCTGTGACGTACTGCTGATCACCGGACGTCCGGGCTGCCTGCCGGGCGTACAGGCGCTGATCCGCCACCTGCAGCCGGTTCCGGTTAACCGCATGGTATGGCTGGACAAGTACCGCGTGCATGAGTGGTACCCCTTTAACCAGCAGGGACGCATAGGTAACCCTAAATCCACCGCCGCCGTTGGCGCGATGCTCTGCAGCCTGGCGCTGGATCTGCGCCTGCCACGCTTTAACTTCAAAGCGGCGGATATTGGAGCTTACTCTACCGTACGCTACCTTGGCGTGCTGGATAACGTGGTGAATACCCTGCGCGATGAGAACGTCTGGTACGAGGATATCGATCTGGACAAGCCCGGCGCTAAGCTGGATGCCCGTCTGCACTTCCCGCTGCGGGGCAACGTGACGCTGGGTTTCCGTCAGCTGGCCAATGCCCGCTGGCCCGCAACGCCGCTCTATACCCTGAGCATTAACTCACCGGAGCTGGCGAAAGCCATCGCCGGAGATGGGGTGCTTAACGTGCGGCTGGCCCTTACCGGCGGCAGTAAAGCGCTGGGACCGGAAGCCTTCATCCTGAGCGAGGCCTGGCTGCAGGACGGCACCCCGGTCGCCGCCGATGCGTTGACGTTTAAACTGAACACCCTGGCCGATCGCCGCCACAGCGGCAGCCACTACTGGATTGACAGCGGGAGCGTGTACTTAAAATGAGAGATCTGAGCAAAACCTCCCAGGCATTAATGGCATGGATAGATGAGACCCGCCAGCATGCCCCGCTGCTTGACGATGACGCCGATGCCCTGCTGTTGCGCCTGACCGCCGCGGCCGCCCATGAGCGCGTGCTGGCGCGCGCGGTTAACCAGCCGCGTACCCTGGGACTCTATGGCCACGCCCAGGCGGCAAAGGCCCATCTGCTTACCGCCCTGTGCGGCAGCGGCCGGATAAACGTTAAGGCGGGCGAGAAGAATTTTGACTACCTGAGCCATATCAATCCGGGTCATGCCCTTACCGGCATGGCGCTGCGCTTCACTACCCAATACCAGCGCATTGACGATGCGTTTCCCCTGCGTCTGCGTCTGATTAGCGAGGCCGAGCTGGTCCAGGTATTTATCGCCCACGCGGCTGCACGGCCCGATCGTCACCTCGTCGACCGGGCAGTGATTGAAGATCGCTTAAACAGCTGGCATGGGCTGCGTCAGCCGCATCCGGTGGCAGGCATCACCGCTGAAGAGGTCGCTGCTATCGCCGCGTTCTGGCGTACCACCGTACCCGCTGCAGAGCAGCAGATTGACGACGGCCTGTGGTATCAGTTCACTACCCTGATCCCTTCTTTGGATCTGCGCGCCCGGGCCAGCGCCTGGTCGTTACTATGGGGTGAGCAGCAGGAGCTGACCCAGCAGTGGCTGGCTCTGGCGCACGTTCTGCATCAGACCGGCAACGCCGCCGAGCTGGCCGCGCCGCTAAGCTTGCTGGTAGATAACTTTGCTCTGCCAACGGAGGGCTTTTTAAACCCGCTGGCGGCAGGGAGCATCGAGGCGCAGGCTGAAGTGGTGGTACATCCTCTGTCAAAAGAGGAGCTGCAAAACGCGGTGAGCATTCCCCTCGCCACCCTGTCGCTGCTGGCCTGCGAGCTGGTGCTTTGCATCGAAAGCAGCGTGCTGGACGGAGTGGATATTGTGGATATTCCCTGCCCGGCGGCGCTGCCTGAGCGCCCGCTGTGGCAGAGCAAATGCCGCTGGCTGCTGGAGCGTTATCGTCAGCAGCTGCAGCCGGACGTGCTGATGATCTGCAATGCCACGCCGCAGCGTAGCGAAACCACCGCTACGGCCAGGGCGCTGCTAAACTGGGTGCAGGATACGCAGCCGGACCAGGAGACGGCGCTGCCGGGACTGGTCTGGGCGATTACGCCTCAGGATGCCCGCTTTACCACCTCGCTGAATCTTGATGAAACCGTGCAGCAGCTGCTGGGCAAGCCTGGTCAGCGCTGGGGAACGTTGCAGGCGCTGGATACCAGCAGCCTGCAACGGCTGATTGAGTGGCTCTCTCAGGCTACAGCGCCGTCGCTGCGCGTAAGCCGACTGAATTCCCTGCGCGAGCGCCATTACCAGACGCTGCGCGATCTAATGCAGCCTCTGCTCTCGCCGCTAACGGAGGATGCTGATACCCGCCGCGCCCGTGCCGAGGCGACCATTCGCGAGCTGCAGGGCCAGGCCGGACGTCACGGTGAGCTGTTAGAGGGCCTGCTGCCGGAGATGAAACAGTTTGACGCCCTGTGGAAGGTGCAGCTGCCGCGTGAGGAGAAGGTCAGCGGCCTGTTTAACGAGGCGATCGATCTCTTTGCCGATACTCAGGCGGCCCCGGAGCGCGCCAGCGCCGCACGGGATGCGGGTCAGCAGGCGCACGCCATGTGGATAAACCACCTGCGCCAGTGGAGCCGTAGCGCAGAGAGCACAACCCGGCTTGACATCACCCCGGCTGCGCTGCGCCAGGTGGCGGACACCATTATCACCACCAGCTACCGACTGGATCTCGCCAGCCAGCTGCAAACCCTGATGCAGCGGGATAACGCCTGTGCGGCGCAGCTGCATGCGGCAATAGGCAATCTGATTGCCTGGCTGGGTTACGCCGATGTTGCGGTAGATCAGCGCCCGGCCAGCCGTATTCAGAAAGGCAGCGCGATCTTCAGCATTGACGCGCCAGCCCACACCGAAAACAGGCTCACCAGACTGGGGGAGCAGCCGGTTCATGCGGCTACCCGCTACGTCTATGACTGGCTGGTGGCGCTCTATACCCGCAGCAACGAGAACATCGGCTATCAGCACCCCTCTGATGTAACGGATGCCCAGCGCAAAGCGCTGCTGGCCCTCCTGCCCTGACGGCACACCCCGGTGACGCCATGCGCGCCGGGGAAACCGCTTAGAACCTTCCGCTGATAATCTTCCGCTTAGAACAGCGAGATCAGCAGCGCTACCGGAAAGCTCATTGGCCAGGTGGAGCCGATAAGAAACGCACACAGGAAGCGGATACGCTTGCGATCCCTGGACAGGAACCAGGTGATAAGGGCACAGATCGTCGCCATCACGGCGTAGAAGACCAGCATTTTTTGATATAGGGTCATAGCCGACATTTGCTCAAAATAGAATAAAACGCGCGCAATATGCATTTTTTATTGATGTAAATCAAGCTTTATCCCTGTCAAAGCGAGGGAAAAGCCCTGTTGATTATCTGCAGCGGGCGAAATAAAGAGAAGAGCAAAAAAAGAAGGCAACAGTACAGTTTTGGGACACCGTAGGCCCGGTAAGCGAAGCGCCACCGGGCGCATACTCTAGTGTTTTATCATGACGTGGCGAATCACGGTGTAGTCCTCGATGCCGTAAACCGACATATCCTTGCCGTAGCCGGACATCTTCTGCCCGCCGTGCGGCATCTCGCTGACCAGCATAAAGTGGGTGTTGACCCAGGTGCAGCCGTACTGCAGGCGGGCGCTTAGCCGGTGCGCCCGGCCCACGTCCCGGGTCCAGACCGATGAGGCCAGCCCGTAGCGGGAGTCGTTGGCCCAGCTCAGGACCTGATCTTCATCGTCAAACGCGGTCACGCTCACGACCGGGCCAAATACCTCGTTCTGGACGATGTCATCCTCCTGCTTCGCCCCGGCCAGCAGCGTCGGCTGGAAATAGTAGCCTGCACCGTCGCGCTTCGCGCCGCCGGTCACTACGCTGATATGCCCCAGCGCTTTCGCGGCCTCTACCGCCTGGGTTACCCGCTCCAGGTGCGCTGCGGAGCTGAGCGGCCCCAGCTCGGTGCTTTCGTCGTCTGGCGCACCCATCTTCAGGCTCGCCACCGCTGCGCCCAGCTTCTCAACCAGCGCATCGTAAATGCCCTTCTGGGCATAGATACGGCAGGCGGCGGTACAGTCCTGACCGGCGTTATAGTAGCCAAAGGTCCGTACCCCCTCCACCACCGCGTCGAGGTCGGCATCGTCAAAAACGATAACCGGCGCTTTGCCGCCCAGCTCCATGTGGGTGCGTTTCACTGAAGAGGCGGTGTGGCCGATGATATGCTCCCCGGTGGCAATAGAGCCGGTCAGGGAAACCATTCGCACCTTCTCGTGCCCGGTGAGCGGATCGCCCACGGTCTTGCCCCGGCCAAACAGCACGTTAAGCACCCCGGCCGGGAAAATATCCTTCGCCAGCTCTGCCAGCTTCAGAGCGGTGAGCGGCGTGATCTCTGACGGCTTGATCACCACGCAGTTACCTGCCGCCAGGGCGGGAGCCAGTTTCCAGGCCGCCATCATCAGCGGGTAGTTCCAGGGTGCAATTGATGCCACCACGCCCACCGGATCGCGGCGGATCATAGAGGTATGCCCCTCCAGATACTCGCCCGCCGCCAGGCCGTTGAGGGTGCGCGCCGCCCCGGCGAAGAAGCGAAAGACGTCAACCACGGCGGGGATCTCATCGCCGATTACGCAGTGCAGCGGCTTGCCGCAGTTGAGGGACTCCAGCTGAGCCAGCGCCTCGGCGTTATCTTCAATGGCCTGGGCGAGATCGAGCAGCGCCTGAGCGCGAACTTTCGGTGTGGCATAGCCCCACTCGCTAAAGGCACGATCGGCGGCCTGCACGGCGGCATCTACCTGGGCGGCAGAGGCTTCGGCGATCTCCAGCAGCACCTCACCGGTTGCGGGATTATAAACCGCCTGCTTCTCCCCTTCGCCGCTGACCAGTTGGCCATTAATTAACAGTTGATCTTGCATAGTCATATCCTGGTTGAGGGTCAGTTATTTCTCGTTGCCAAAGGCGTTCTCGCCCCTGCGGGTCAGCCACCATGCACCTAAAATCGGCAGCGTGGTCACCAGCATTACCAGCAGCGCCACCACGTTGGTGATCGGCACCTCGCGCGGTCTGCCCAGCTGGTTAAGCAGCCACAGCGGCAGGGTGCGTTCGTGTCCGGCGGTAAAGGTGGTGACGATGATTTCATCAAACGACAGGGCAAACGCCAGCATCCCCCCCGCCAGCAGCGCCGAGCCAAGATTGGGCAGCACCACGTAGCGAAAGGTCTGCCAGCCGTTGGCCCCCAGATCCATCGACGCCTCCACCATGCTCCATGCGGTGCGCCTGAAGCGGGCGATGACGTTGTTAAAGACCACCACTACGCAGAAGGTGGCGTGGCCAATCATGATAGTCAGAAACCCCGGCTCCAGCCCTACCGTTTTAAACGCCGTCAGCAGCGCCAGACCGGTTACGATGCCTGGCAGGGCAATGGGCAACAGCAGCAGCAGCGAGACAGCACTCTTGCCAAAAAACTGGCTGCGCCAGAGAGCACAAGCAGCAAGCGTGCCAAGTATCAGCGCCACCAGCGTCGCCAGTGCCGCCACCTTAAGTGACAGTGTCACAGCCTCGAGGATGTCGCCCCGCGCTGCAGCTACGCTGAACCAGCGCAGCGTCAGGCCCTGAGGAGGGAAGCTAAAGGCGGCGTCTTCGGTATTAAAGGCATAGATGGCGATAATCAGCAGCGGGAAGTGCAGAAAAATCACCCCGCCCCAGGCAGCCAGTTTTAACAGCAGCGGTGCGCGATCAGAGTGCATCGAACGCTCCCAGGCGCTTCACGAACGCCAGATAGAGGGCAATTAAGATGATAGGAACCAGCGTAAACGCCGCTGCCATCGGCATATTGCCAATTGCGCCCTGCTGGGAATAGACCATGTTGCCAATGAAGAAGCCCGGCGGGCCCACCAGCTGGGGAACAATGAAGTCTCCCAGCGTCAGGGAGAAGGTAAAGATTGACCCTGCCGCGACGCCGGGGATTGCCAGGGGCAGCACCACGTGCCGGAACGTCTGGGCCGGTCGCGCGCCGAGATCCGCCGACGCCTGCAGCAGCGATGGCGGTAAGCGTTCCAGCGCCGCCTGCACCGGCAGGATCATGAACGGAAGCCAGATGTAGACGAAGACCAGGAAGCGCCCGAGACCAGAGGTCGAGAGCGTGCTGCCGCCCACCGCAGGCAGAGTCAGCACGCTCTCCAGCAGCGGCTGCAAACCCAGATGCTGTAAAAACCACTGGGCCACACCGTCCCGCGCCAGCAGCAAGGTCCAGGCGTAGGCCTTAACGATATAGCTCGCCCACATCGGGAGCATTACCGCAATATAGAAAAAGGCCTTCATCTTGCCCTGGGTATAACGAGCCATAAACCACGCCAGCGGAAAAGCGAGGATCGCGCTGGCAATGGTCACCGCAATCGCCATGGTCAGCGTGCGCAAAATAATGTCGTAGTTGGCGGGCTGAAACAGCGCCTGCAAATTCGCCAGGGTTAAATCCGGCGTCACCGACATGGTGAAGTCGTCGAAGGTGTAAAGCCCCTGCCACAGCAGCGTTAGCAGCGACCCGAGATAGACAATACCAAACCAGATCAGGGGAGCGATCAGCAGCAGGAGAAGGCCCAGCGTCGGCCTGCGCCAGAACAGCCCGCTCAGGCGACCATGCGCCGACGGGCGCGGGGCAGGCATAGCGCTCATCGCCATCTACGCCTCCTGCAGCGGAACCATTGCCGCACGTGACCAGGAGAGCGGCACAGTCTGCCCCGGCTGGAGTGACGCAGGCTGACGGGCGTCAAGCAAATTGGCCTGGCTGACCAGCAGCCGTTCCCCATCTGCCAGCTTCAACTCAATGCGGGTCGCGGCCCCCTGATACTGCACCGTCTGCACCACCCCTTCGGTTTGCACCTCATTCGTCCAGTCCAGCCGGATGTGCTCCGGACGCAGGGAGTAGTGACCGTCCATGCCGCACAGCGCCTGCGCCCTTGCGGTGCTAAACACGTTGGAGGTGCCTACAAAGCCCGCCACGAAGGGGGTGCGCGGTTGCAGGTAGAGATCGCGTGGCGCGTCAACCTGCTCGATCTTGCCGTTGTTGAACACCGCGACGCGGTCGGACATCGACAGCGCCTCGCCCTGATCGTGGGTGACAAAAATAAAGGTGATGCCCAGATCCTGCTGAAGCTTCTTCAGCTCAAACTGCATCTGCTCCCGCAGCTTAAGATCCAGCGCGCCAAGCGGCTCGTCCAGCAGCAGCACGCGCGGCTGGTTAACCAGCGCCCGAGCGATAGCCACTCGCTGCCGCTGCCCCCCTGAGAGTTGGTAAGGCTTGCGGGCATGGGCAAACCCCAGCGCCACCCGCTCCAGCGCCTCATGGGCCTGGGTGTGCCGCGCTTTTTTGCCGATGCCTTTGACCATCAGCCCATAGGCGACGTTATCCAGAATCGACATATGCGGAAAGAGGGCGTAGTCCTGAAAGACGGTGTTGACGTCGCGCTCCCACGGCGGCAGCGTGCTGGCCTCTTTGCCAAAGATGCGCACCATCCCGCCAGAGAGCTGCTCGAAACCTGCGATCAGCCGCAGGCAGGTGGTTTTGCCGGAGCCGGATGGCCCCAGCATTGAGAAAAACTCGCCGTCGTTAACGGCCAGGGTTACGCCATCCACCGCCCGGACATCACCGTAGATGCGGGATACATCATTAAACTCAACGGCATAGGTCATACGTCACTCCTGACGATCAGCGACCGCCCATAATGGCGATGTAATCCTGGGTCCAGCGGCTGTAGGGCACAAACTTGCCCCCTTCGGCAACCGGCGTCTTCCAGAAGGCAATCTTGTCAAAGAAGCCGTAGCCGTTGGTTTCGCAGCCCTTCTCCCCCAGCAGGGTGCTGGCTTTGCAGCCCTCCGCCACTACCGGCAGTGAACCAAACCAGGCCGCTACGTCGCCCTGCACCTTCGGCGTCAGTGACCAGTCCATCCATTTGTAAGCGCAGTTGGGGTGTTTGGCATCGGTGTGAATCATGGTGGTATCCGCCCAGCCGGTTACGCCCTCCTTTGGAAAGACCGTGGCGATGGGCTGGCCTTCGGCTTTCAAAGCGTTAGCCTGATAGGGCCAGGCGCTGGAGGCCACCACGCCCTCGTTTTTGAAATCGCTCATCTGCACGGTGGTGTCGTGCCAGTAGCGATGGATCAGCCCATGCTGGTCACGCAGCACCTTCAGCACCGCCTGGTACTGCTCCTCGGAGAGCTGATAGGGATCGCTGATGCCCAGCTGCGGCTGGGTAGCTTTCACAAACAGGGCAGCATCGGCAATGTAGATGGGGCCGTCGTAGGCCTGAACCCGCCCCTGGTTGCTCTTGCCATCCGGCAGGTTCTGCTTAACGAAGATAACCGCCCAGCTGTCCGGCGGCGTCGGGAAGGTTTTGCTGTTATACATCAGCAGATTGGGACCCCACTGATAAGGCGTGCCGTAGACCTTGCCGCCAACGTTAAACCAGTCGCCCTTCGCCACGCGCGGGTCGACGCTCTTCCAGTTAGGGATCAGAGCGGTATTGATGGGCTGGACGCGTTTGCCCATGATCAGGCGCAGGGAGGCGTCGCCGGAGGCGGTGACCAGGTCGTAGCCGCCCTTCGCCATCAGGCTCACCATCTCGTCCGAGGTGGCGGCGGTTTTCACGTTTACCTGGCATCCGGAGGCTTTTTCGAACGCGCTGACCCAGTCATACTGCTTATCGGTCTGGCCGCGCTCGATATAGCCCGGCCAGGCGATGATATCAAGACGCCCTTCCCCTTTACCGACTTCCGTTGGCTCGGCTGCCTGCGCGGTCATGATAGTCATACCGAGCGCGTACAGCGTGCTGCGGGCAAATGTCTTACTCATAAGCCATTACTCCTGTCGCAATCAAATGTGCGGCAGCCGTGCCGTAAAAATATCTCCCTCAGTAAAGGTAGACGGCGCGCTGCGGCCCCACATAAGGCGCCAAAGAAATTTGCTTAGGTTGTGACAGATGACGCACTCCACCATCTTCTGAAGCAGAGACAACGAGTTAATACCGCTGCGTCAGGCCATCGCCTCGCGGATCAACATCCCCAGCGTTTTGGCCGCCTGCTCTTCACGATCGCCCCAGACCCAGGAGGTGTTGAAGCGGAAGAACGGCGTCCAGGTGTTGGAGGTAGAGAACATTTTTCCCGGCGCAATGCTGATATGGTGCGCCAGCGCCTGCTCGCTCAACTGCCCTGCATCAAGGGGGGCGGGCAGCTCAAGCCAGAGAAAGTAGCCGCTGTCGCTGGGGTGGATCTTCACCTCGCCAGGAAGATGACGCAGCAGCGCCAGTCTGGCCTGCTGCTTACGCTCCGCCAGGGTGCGGCGCAGTCGACGCAGGTGGGCGTCGTAGCGTTTGGTGGAGAGATAGTCCACCAGTGCCAGCTGCATCGGCGAGCTGGTCGAGAGGGTGCTCATCAGCTGCAGCTGCTGGATACGCCGGGCGTGTTTCCCCGCTGCCACCCAGCCGATGCGGAACCCGGCGACCAGACACTTCGAGAACGACGCGCAGTGCAGGGTCATCTCCTGCGTGTCCCACGCTTTGGCAGGAAGCGGCTTCTCACGGCCAAAGTAGAGTTCGCTGTAGACGTCGTCTTCAATCAGGGTGACGTTGTGCTCTGCCAGCAGGGCCACCAGCCGCGCCTTTTTCTCATTGCTCAGGGTGAAGCCGAGCGGATTCTGGCTGTTGGTCATTAGCCAGCAGGCCTTCACCGGATAGTTGTTCAGCGCCTGGGCCAGCGCATCGAGATCGATCCCCTCCTCTACGTCGGTGGCGACCGCCAGCGCCTTGAGCTTAAGCCGCTCCAGCGCCTGTAACGCCCCGTAAAAACAGGGGTTCTCGACAATCACCCAGTCCCCTGGCTCGGTGACCGCCTGCAGGCTAAGGTTCAACGCCTCCAGCGCGCCAGCGGTGATCACGATCTCATCAGGAGAGATGTTCATTCCCTGCTGGGCATAGCGGCGGGCGATGGCGTGACGCAGATCGGCGTTGCCCGGCGGCAGGTTCTCAATGACGCTCATAGCGTTAGCGGTTTTGCTGACGTTAGCCAGGGAGCGGTTAAGCTGCTGGAGCGGGAACAGACGCGGATCGGGAAACGCCGAG
>JBCNNW010000080.1:0-20371 GCA_039594205.1 Pseudescherichia sp.
CATCGGCGTGCTGACCCGGAAGCTGTATGCCGCGTTTGAAGCGCTGCCGGGTAAAGTGACGCTGGTAAACCCGCAAATTTCGCCGGATCTCTCTGAGCCGAACCTGACCTTTATTCATGTGCCGCCGGGCCGGGCCAACCGCTCCGGCTGGTATCTCTACAACCGCGCCCCGAGCATGGATTCGATTATTAGCCAGCAGCCGCTGGAGTATAACCGCTATCTGAACAAGCTGGTGGCGTGGGCCTGGTTTAACGGCCTGCTGACGTCACGCACCCATCTGTTTATTAAGGGCAACGGCATTGTCGATCTGGCGAAGCTGCAGGAGATGGTGGCCGACGTGTCGCACCACTTCCCGCTGCGCCTGCCTGCGCCAACGCCGAAGGCGCTCTACAGCCCGTGTGAAATTCGCCATCTGGCCATTATCGTCAATCTGGAGTACGACCCGACGGCGGCGTTCCGCAATCAGGTAGTCCATTTTGACTTCCGTAAGCTGGACGTGTTCAGCTTCGGCGAGCAGCAAAACTGCCTGGTAGGCAGCGTCGATCTGCTCTATCGCAACTCGTGGAACGAGGTGCGTACCCTGCACTTTAACGGCGAGCAGGCGATGATCGAGGCGCTGAAAACCATTCTCGGCAAGATGCATCAGGACGCCGCGCCGCCGGATAGCGTGGAGGTGTTCTGCTATAGCCAACACCTGCGCGGTTTGATTCGTACCCGTGTCCAACAGCTGGTGTCAGAGTGCATTGAGCTGCGCCTCTCCAGCACCCGTCAGGAGACCGGCCGCTTTAAAGCGCTGCGCGTTGCCGGGCAGACGTGGGGGCTCTTCTTTGAGCGTCTTAACGTGTCGGTGCAGAAGCTGGAGAATGCCATTGAGTTCTACGGGGCGATCTCCCACAACAAGCTGCACGGCCTGTCGGTGCAGGTAGAGACCAACCAGGTTAAGCTGCCGCCGGTGGTGGATGGATTTGCCAGCGAAGGGATCATCCAGTTCTTCTTTGAAGAGGCGGGCGACGAGACGGGCTTTAACATCTATATCCTGGACGAGAGCAACCGGGCAGAGGTCTATCACCACTGCGAGGGCAGTAAAGAGGAGCTGGTGCGCGACGTAAGCCGCTTCTACTCTTCGTCTCACGATCGCTTTACCTACGGCTCCAGCTTTATCAACTTCAATCTGCCGCAGTTCTATCAGATTGTGAAAGTTGACGGTCGTACGCAGGTGATCCCGTTCCGCAACCAGGCGATTGGCGTAGTGCCGCCGGCCAGTCCGAACAACGACGCACCGCTGCTGCAGCACTATTTTTCCTGAGGACAGTTCTCTTAAGGTAACGCCCGGTGGCGCTGCGCTTACCGGGCCTACGAGGGCGCGTAACCGTTATTAACGGAAGCTCACCGGCTCCCCGGCCTGCTGCGTTGCTGCCTGCTCCAGCAGATCCCAAAACTCGTCGCCGGTGCGATCGCAGATCCACGCGTCGCCTTGCAGGTCGAAGTGGTAGCCGCCCTGTTTGGTGGCCAGCCAGACCTGGTGCAGCGGCTCCTGACGGTTGATAATAATTTTGCTGCCGTTTTCAAAGGTCAGGGTCAGCACGCCGCCGTTGATTTCGCAGTCGATATCGCTGTCGCCATCCCAGCTATCCAGGCGCTCTTCAATGTTCTGCCACAGGCCATCGGCAAGACGGTGAAATTCAGAGTCGTTCATTTTTTTTCCTTCTGATCGTGATGGCGGCAGTATAACGCGAAATAATTCCCATTGCAGGCGGCGTGCAAACTCTTGCTTTTGCGCCCTCTCCTGCGATGATAGAAACCATAAAGCATGAACTTACAGGCAACCATAATGAAAAACGTTTTTCGTTCGCTGGCGGTACTTCTGACCCTGTTTAGCCTGACGGGCTGCGGTTTGAAGGGACCACTCTATTTCCCGCCCGCTGACAAATCTGCTCCGCCGCCAACCAAAAAAGTGGATAATCCGGCCCAGACGGCAACCCCGACGCGTAACGATCGGGGTACCGGTGATGGTCCGACGCAGGTCATTTACTGACGCTAACATTCTGTTTCTGTGCAATGGAGTCAATGATGCAGTTCTCTAAAATGCATGGCCTTGGCAACGACTTTATGGTCGTCGACGCGGTAACGCAGAATGTCTTTTTTTCACCCGAGCTGATCCGCCGGCTGGCGGATCGCCATCTGGGCGTTGGCTTCGATCAGCTGCTGATCGTCGAGCCGCCTTACGATCCGGATCTCGACTTTCACTACCGGATCTACAATGCCGACGGCAGCGAAGTATCGCAGTGCGGCAACGGGGCACGCTGTTTCGCCCGCTTTGTGCGGCTGAAGGGGCTGACCAACAAGCGCGATATTCGCGTCAGCACCGCCAACGGGCGGATGGTGCTGAGCGTCACGGAAGATGAACTGGTACGGGTGAATATGGGGGAGCCGAACTTTGATCCCGCCGCCGTACCGTTTCGCGCGAACAAAGCGGAAAAAACCTATATTATGCGCGCTGCCGAACAGACCATTCTGTGCGGCGTCGTTTCGATGGGGAATCCGCACTGCGTGATTCAGGTGGAGAGTGTCGACACCGCCCCTGTCGAAACGCTTGGCCCGGTGCTGGAGAGCCACGAGCGCTTCCCGGAGCGCGCCAATATCGGCTTTATGCAGGTTGTTAAGCGCGAGCATATTCGCCTGCGCGTCTTTGAACGGGGTGCGGGTGAGACGCAGGCCTGCGGCAGCGGCGCCTGTGCGGCGGTGGCCGTAGGGATCCAGCAAGGTTTACTGGCAGAAGAGGTGCGCGTGGAGCTTCCAGGCGGCCGTCTTGATATTGCCTGGAAGGGTCCGGGCCAGCCGCTGTTTATGACCGGCCCGGCAACACACGTCTACGACGGATTTATTCATCTATGAAGCACATTGAGGAAGAGCAGCAGGCGGCCCTGGCCGAACTTACCGATCGTGAGGTCGTGGATTATCTGCTGCGCAATCCTGAGTTTTTTATCCGCAATGCCCAGGCGGTCCAGATGATCGAGGTCCCGCACCCGGTGCGTGGCGCGGTATCGCTGGTTGAGTGGCAGATGGTGCGTGCGCGCAACCATATTAACGTGCTGGAAGAGAACATGACCCTGCTGATGGAGCAGGCGAGCAGTAATGAAGACCTCTTCTCCTGCCTGCTGCGGCTGCAGGGACAGATGGCCTCGGCCAGTAGCCTTGAGGATCTGCTGGTTCGCTTCCAGCGCTGGGCAAAAGAGATGGGTCTGGCAGGGGCCAGCATCCGTCTGTTCTCCGATCGCTGGCGCATCGGTGCGCCCTCTGACTTTACCCATCTGGCGCTGAGCCGTCAGGCCTTTGAGCCGCTGCGTATTCAGCGCCTGGGCCACGAGAATCACTATCTGGGACCGCTTAACGGGCCTGAGCTACTGCTGCTGCTGCCTGAGGCCCGTGCGATTGGCTCTGTAGCACTGTCGATGATGGGCCAGGATGGCGATCTGGGCGTGATTATTTTCAGTAGCCGCGATGTGACCCATTACCACCCGGATCAGGGCACCCAGCTGTTGCAGGAGGTAGCGGCAATGCTGCCGGAGTTGCTGGCGCGCTGGATTGAGCGCATATGATCGACTCGCCGCTGCAGCCGCTGGTAACCCGCTTTCTGCGCTACCTGAGCGTTGAGCGGCAGCTAAGCCCGATCACCCTGCTGAACTATGAGCGCCAGCTCGCTGCCATTATTACGCTGGCGGACGAGAGCGGTGTGAAGCGCTGGCCGGCATGCGATGCCGCTGTGGTGCGCAGCTTTGCGGTTAAGAGCCGACGTCAGGGGCTGGGACCAGCAAGCCTCGCGCTGCGGCTCTCTGCCCTGCGCAGCTTTTTTGACTGGCTGGTAAGCCAGGGCGAGCTGGCCGCAAACCCGGCGAAGGGGATATCGGCCCCGAAAGCGCCGCGCCACCTGCCGAAAAACATCGACGTCGACGACGTTAACCGCCTGCTGGATATCGATATTAACGATCCGTTGGCCGTGCGCGATCGGGCGATGCTGGAGGTGATGTACGGCGCAGGCCTGCGTCTCTCTGAGCTGGTGAACCTGGATATCCGCCATCTCGATCTCGACACCGGTGAGGTGTGGGTGCTGGGCAAAGGCAGCAAGGAGCGGCGTCTGCCGATAGGCCGCAACGCGGTCATTTGGGTTGAGCATTGGCTGGATCTGCGTGGACTATTTGGTACGGATGAAGACGCGCTGTTTCTGTCGAAGCTCGGCAAGCGTATTTCGGCCCGCAACGTGCAAAAGCGGTTTGCCGAGTGGGGCATCAAGCAGGGGTTGAACAGTCACGTGCATCCGCACAAGCTGCGCCACTCCTTTGCCACCCACATGCTGGAGTCGAGCGGCGACCTGCGTGGCGTACAGGAGCTGCTGGGCCACGCGAACCTGTCTACTACTCAAATCTATACTCATCTTGATTTTCAACACCTTGCCTCGGTGTACGACGCGGCGCATCCACGCGCCAAACGGGGGAAATAATGCGTTTTTATCGTCCACTGGGTCAGATCTCCGCCCTGACCTTTGACCTTGATGACACCCTGTATGATAACCGTGAGGTGATCCTGCGGACCGAGCACGAGTCGCTGACCTTTGTGCAAAACTATCACCCCTCGCTTAACCACCTGCAGAACACCGATTTTCACCGGCTGCGGCAGGCGCTGCGCGAAAGCGAGCCGGATATCTACCATGACGTCACGGAGTGGCGGCGACGAGCGGTAGAGCGTGCCATGCTGGATGCCGGCCTGAGTGTGGAAGAGGCAGAGGAGGGGGCCACGGCGGCGATGGCAAACTTTGCTATCTGGCGCAGCCGGATCGACGTCCCGCAGGCAACGCACGATACGCTGGCAGCGCTGGCCAAAAAGTGGCCGCTGGTAGCGATCACCAACGGCAATGCGCAGCCGGAGCGGTTTGGCCTCGGCGACTACTTTGAGTTTGTCCTGCGCGCTGGGCCGGACGGGCGTTCGAAGCCGCATCAGGATATGTACCATCGGGCGGCGGAGAAGCTCGGCCTGCCGCTGGGCGAGATCCTGCACGTCGGCGATGACCTCACCACCGACGTGGCAGGGGCGATCCGCTGCGGGATGCAGGCCTGCTGGATCAAACCGGAAGGCGTTAGCCTGCTGACCGCGACCGACAGCCGCTTATTACCCCACGTTGAAATTTCCCGGTTGGCATCTCTGACCTCGCTGATATAATCACCAGATAATCTGTATATATTAACAGGGGTCTGTACGGCCCCTCTCTCCCGGCGGTGCCAATGGACGTTTCTTACCTGCTCGACAGCCTTAATGACAAACAGCGTGACGCCGTGGCCGCGTCGCGCAGCAATATGCTGGTGCTGGCAGGCGCAGGCAGCGGTAAGACGCGCGTGCTGGTTCACCGTATCGCCTGGCTGCTGAGCGTAGAGAACTGCTCGCCGTACTCGATTATGGCGGTGACCTTTACCAACAAAGCGGCGGCAGAGATGCGCCACCGTATCGGCCAGCTGATGGGCACCACCCAGGGCGGCATGTGGGTCGGCACCTTCCACGGGCTGGCGCACCGCTTGCTGCGCGCCCATCACCTGGACGCTAACCTGCCGCAGGATTTTCAGATCCTCGACAGCGAAGATCAACTGCGCCTGCTGCGTCGTCTGATCAAGGCCATGAACCTCGACGAGAAGCAGTGGCCGCCGCGGCAGGCGATGTGGTACATCAACGGCCAGAAAGACGAAGGCATCCGCCCGCACCATATTCAGAGCTTTGGTAACCCGGTTGAGCAGACCTGGCAAAAGGTCTATCAGGCCTACCAGGAGGCGTGCGATCGCGCCGGGCTGGTGGACTTCGCCGAGCTGCTGCTGCGCGCTCACGAGCTGTGGCTCAACAAGCCGCATATTCTCAACCACTACCGCGAGCGCTTTACCAACATCCTGGTGGATGAGTTCCAGGATACCAACAATATTCAGTACGCCTGGATCCGTCTGCTGGCGGGGGATACCGGCAAGGTGATGATCGTGGGCGACGACGACCAGTCTATCTACGGCTGGCGCGGCGCGCAGGTTGAAAACATCCAGCGCTTCCTCAACGACTTCCCTGGCGCAGAGACCATCCGCCTGGAGCAGAACTACCGCTCAACCAGCAACATTCTCAGCGCGGCTAACGCCCTGATTGAGAACAACAACGGTCGCCTTGGGAAAAAGCTCTGGACCGACGGCCTCGACGGCGAGCTGATTTCGCTCTACTGCGCGTTCAATGAACTCGACGAGGCGCGCTTCGTGGTCAACCGCATCAAGACCTGGCAGGAGAGCGGCGGCGCGCTGGAGCAGTGCGCGATCCTCTACCGCAGCAACGCCCAGTCGCGCGTGCTGGAAGAGGCGCTGTTACAGGTGGGGATGCCGTACCGTATCTATGGCGGCATGCGCTTCTTTGAACGCCAGGAGATCAAAGATTCCCTCTCCTACCTGCGGCTGATTGCCAATCGCAACGACGACGCGGCCTTTGAGCGCGTGGTGAATACGCCGACGCGCGGCATTGGCGATCGCACCCTCGACGTGGTGCGCCAGGCGTCGCGCGATCGCCAGCTGACCCTGTGGCAGGCCAGCCGGGAGCTGTTGCAGGAGCGGGCGCTGGCCGGTCGCGCCGCCAATGCGCTCCAGCGTTTCCTTGAGCTTATCGACGCCCTGGCCCAGGAGACCGCCGATATGCCGCTGCACGTGCAGACCGACCGGGTGATCAAAGACTCGGGCCTGTGGATGATGTATGAGCAGGAGAAAGGTGAAAAGGGCCAGGCACGTATCGAAAACTTAGAGGAGCTGGTGACGGCAACGCGCCAGTTTAGCTATAACGACGAAGACGAAGATCTGATGCCGCTGCAGGCGTTTCTCTCCCACGCGGCGCTGGAAGCGGGCGAGGGGCAGGCCGATACCTGGCAGGATGCGGTGCAGCTGATGACCCTGCACTCGGCAAAGGGTCTGGAGTTCCCGCAGGTCTTTATCGTCGGCATGGAGGAGGGGATGTTCCCCAGCCAGATGTCTCTCGATGAGGGTGGCAGGCTGGAGGAGGAGCGCCGTCTGGCCTACGTGGGCGTGACCCGCGCCATGCAGAAGCTGACGCTGACCTACGCTGAAACCCGCCGCCTGTATGGCAAAGAGGTCTACCACCGCCCATCGCGCTTTATCGGTGAGCTGCCGGAAAACTGTGTGGAAGAGGTGCGCCTGCGCGCCAGCATCAGCCGCCCGGTGAACCATCAGCGCATGGGTACCCCGGTGGCGCAGAGCGACTCTGGCTACAAGCTCGGTCAGCGGGTGCGTCATCCGAAATTTGGCGAGGGAACCATCGTCAACCTTGAGGGCAGCGGCGAGCATAGCCGTCTGCAGGTGGCCTTCCAGGGCCAGGGGATAAAATGGCTGGTGGCCGCTTATGCGCGGCTGGAAGAAGTGTAACGTTCAGAAAAATATCACTATTTTGTAATACTCTGCTACCCTTAAACGCTGAAGGCCAATTATTGCTCTTCAGCGTTCCGTTGCGTGTTGACGCCATATTTTAGCTGGCGTAACATGCGCGCACGATCACGCTAAGAGGACATTCGCCTTGGACACACCCAGTAGATGCTGGCTCAATTCCCTGTCATTCAGGAACAACTCCTAAGGCTATCTCCTCGCGCTGATGGCCTTAGTGGTTGTCAGCGACAATAATTCCCGTCGCGCTGAGTCAGGCTGTTTAATGGTCTGAAACCCAATTTGTTTCTGTGTGCCCACCGAACTGTCCGATAATTTTTGTATTGGGAGTCCCGGTCATGTTGAGCGCATTTCAACTGGAAAATAACCGTCTGACCCGTCTCGAGGTTGAAGAGGCACCTACCCTGATCGATGCGGTGTGGGTGGATCTGGTCGAGCCGGACGATGATGAACGTCACCGTGTGCAGACGGATCTTGGTCAGAGCCTGGCGACGCGTCCTGAGCTGGAGGATATCGAAGCTTCCGCACGTTTCTTTGAGGATGAGGACGGGCTGCATATTCACTCCTTCTTCTTTTTTGAAGATGCAGAGGATCACGCCGGTAACTCGACGGTGGCGTTCACCATTCGTGACGGTCGTCTGTTTACCCTGCGCGAGCGTGAGCTTCCCGCGTTTCGTCTCTACCGGATGCGCGCCCGCAGCCAGGCGATGGTTGACGGTAACGCCTACGAGCTGCTGCTCGATCTCTTTGAAACCAAAATCGAACAGCTGGCGGACGAGATCGAGAACATCTACAGCGATCTGGAGAAGCTGAGCCGCGTCATTATGGAAGGCCAGCAGGGCGATGAGTATGACGAAGCGCTCTCCGCGCTGGCTGAGCAGGAGGATATCGGCTGGAAGGTGCGTTTATGCCTGATGGATACCCAGCGCGCCCTGAACTTCCTGGTGCGTAAAGCACGTCTGCCGGGCAGCCAGCTGGAGCAGGCTCGGGAGATCCTGCGTGATATCGAATCCCTCCTGCCGCATAACGAGTCCCTGTTCCAGAAGGTCAACTTCCTGATGCAGGCGGCGATGGGCTTTATCAATATCGAGCAGAACCGCATCATTAAGATCTTCTCGGTAGTGTCGGTGGTATTCCTGCCGCCAACGCTGGTGGCCTCCAGTTATGGGATGAACTTTGAGTTTATGCCAGAGCTGCACTGGAGCTTTGGTTACCCCGGCGCGATCGTCTTTATGATGCTCGCTGGCCTGGCACCCTACCTCTACTTCAAACGTAAAAACTGGCTATAAATTTTACGGCGGTTCACACTGAACCGCCGATATCTTTTACAGACCCCAGTCCTGCTGCTTAAGCACCACTTTCTGGTAATACCAAATGTTGGTGCGGAAGGCGACCCATAACGATACCACCGAACCCAGCCAGCCAAAATCGGTCAGGAATACAATAAAACCGACTAAAATTTGCAATAAGATAACAACAACGGCTTTTTTCCACAGGCCAAGGATCAGCAAATAGATCACTGAGAAAAAGAGGGCATAAAAGTTCATTGCCACTTTCAGACGCTGACCGAAAGTTAACTTCTTATAAGCCGCTTTCCATTCAGGGGTATTTCCCCAGAAACCCGGCACACCGTTTTTATCCAGAAAGGAGAAGCGGAATTTCCATTTATCACTAATGGAAGGGTCATTCATATAGTCGTGTTTCATATTGTTATCCCTTGCTATGAGTGTTGCTATGTGGGGCAGGATCCTTTCCCTCAGTGGGGGCCAGAATCAGCGCGATAAAGCAGATGAAATACCACGCCACATAGATCCTAAAGCCGCTGCCTGTCACGTCATACTCTTCGTTCATATCGGCTAACAGCGCAACGACAAATACAACAATGGTAAGTAAGACATACCACACTATTTTTTTGAAGCCGCTGTCACGCAGTCGGCAGCAATTAAGGTTAATTACGAGGTACTGAAAAAAAAGCGTTGCAGCTATGAGTACCATAGCGTTTTCGACCTCGGCATATAAAAATAGCGCGAGGATATTAATAACTAAAAAGGCCGCGATATAGAGGCCGCGTGAAATCCTACCACTATTAGTAGGAATGAATAGTTTATAGAGCATAAAATAACGCTTTGTCTGAAAGGTATTAAGGATAGTATTAAAACGGAAAGTGTTTGTTAATTGTGAACTACAAACTTTGGTAGGGATAAATGACGCTGAAAGCGCACTCCCCTCTCCCTGCGAAGAGGGGAGGGTAGGTTATATTTTACGCATCCGGCGCTGAGTGTAGAGAGCGTCCATCACGAACACCGCCAGTGCGACCCAGATAAAGGCAAAGGTCACCATCTTATCCATGCCCGGCACTTCACCATAGAAGGTGACCGCCAGCAGGAACATCAGCGTTGGGCCGATATACTGGAAAAAGCCCAGCGTCGAGAGGCGTAGACGGGTGGCCGCGCCGGTAAAGCAGAGCAGTGGAATAGTGGTTACCACGCCCGCTGCCATCAGCAGCACGTTGAGCGACCAGGGGTTACTGCCCATATGGCTGGTTGGGCTGTCAGCGATGCCGAACAGCCAGACGGCGGCAACCGGCAGCAGCCACAGGGTCTCGATCAGCATGCCGGTCTGGGCATCGACGGCGATCTTCTTACGTACCAGGCCGTAGAAGGCAAAGCTGAACGCCAGCGCCAGGGCGATGATCGGCAGTGAGCCAAAGGTCCAGAGCTGCACCAGTACACCGCAGCCGGCAAGGATCACCGCCAGCCACTGCATACGACGGAAGCGCTCGCCGAGAAAGATCATCCCCAGCAGGATATTGACCAGTGGATTGATAAAGTAGCCGAGGCTGGCCTCCAGCATGTGGTGGTTGTTTACCGCCCAGATAAACAGCAGCCAGTTACCGCCGATCAAGAGTGCCGAGAGGGCCAGCAGCAGGATCTTCTTTGGCGTGCGCAGGAGGTTTTTCAGTCGTGACCACTGGCGGCTCACGCTGATCAGCGCCACCATAAAAAAGAACGACCAGATGACCCGGTGGGTAAAGATCTCATTGGCGGGAACGTAGTCGATCAGCTTGAAGTACGCCGGTGCAATACCCCAAATAAAATAGGCGGCAAGAGCAAGTAATACGCCCTGCCGCGTCTGCTTAGCATCCATCGGAACATCCAAATCCGTTATAAAAAAGTAACAACATGTTACCCGATTTCACCGTCTCAACCTACCATGTAGGTGGCCGTGGCGCTGGCAATATAGAGCTGCTCTTCGTTATGCAGCTCCACCCGGGCTACGGCAACTTTATTACCCGCCCGCAGTAGGCTGCTGGTGGCGGTAAAACGGTTCCCACGCCCAGGGCGCAGGTAGTCGACGCGTAGATCGATGGTACCCATCTTTGCGAGGCGCGTGCGCAGCTCCTCCTCTGCAATGGCGTCATGACGAGTGAGCGTGCTGCCGACGCACACCAGCCCTGCCGCGACGTCCAGCGCAGAGGCAATCACCCCACCGTGAAGAATACTTTGCGCCCAGTTACCGACCATCATCGGCTGATTGTTAAAGCTAAGCTGGGCGAAGGATTTTTCATAGCGATCCAGCTCCAGGCCCAGCGCGCGGTTAAAGGGCATGTGATAAACAAAAATTTCGCCCACCAGCTGTAACGCTTCCTCGGCGGTAAGAACGGCTGACATTATTTTATACGTCCGGTAGTTAATGAGTTGTTGATTTTATGCTTCTTAATTGTTGTTTTCCACTTTCGGAAATGATAGCTGCGCAGCGTTTATAGAAAGATGTAAAATGGGTGTCTGAATATTACTCATTTCAACAATTTTGGTCAGGAGAGCAAAACCGATGCGGACGTATCTGCCCTGGTTTTTGTCAGCCATCGCACTGCCTTTTACAGCATTAGCGCAGGAAGCCACGGTTAAAGCAGTACACGATGCGCCAGCGGTACGCGGCAGCATCATCGCGAATATGTTACAGGAGCATGACAACCCCTTTACGCTCTATCCCTATGAGTCCAACTATCTGCTCTATACGGTGACCAGCGATCTCAACAAAGAGGCAATCAGCACCTACAACTGGTCCGACAATGCTCGCAAAGATGAGGTAAAATTCCAGCTCAGCCTGGCATTCCCGTTCTGGCGCGGTATCATAGGGCCGAACTCGGTGCTGGGTGCCTCCTATACGCAGAAATCCTGGTGGCAGCTCTCTAACAGCGGTGAGTCTTCGCCGTTTCGTGAAACCAACTACGAGCCGCAGCTGTTCCTCGGCTTCGCTACCGACTATGAGCTGGCAGGCTGGACGCTGCGCGACGTTGAGTTTGGATACAATCATGACTCTAACGGCCGTTCCGATCCGACCTCCCGCAGCTGGAACCGCATCTATAGCCGCCTGATGGCGCAGAACAATAACTGGCTGGTAGAGGTAAAACCGTGGTTCGTGGTGGGCGACACTGACGATAACCCGGATATCACCAAGTACATGGGCTACTACCAGCTCAAGCTCGGTTACCAGCTGGGCGAGGCTATTCTGAGTGCTAAAGGGCAGTACAACTGGAATACCGGCTACGGCGGTGCCGAGCTGGGTCTCAGCTATCCGGTGACGAAGCACGTACGCTTGTATACCCAGGTTTACAGCGGTTACGGTGAATCATTAATTGATTACAACTTTAACCAGACACGCGTAGGCGTGGGCGTTATGCTTAACGATCTTTTTTAAGGCAGAGTCATTTTTTTGAAGGCAGATGGGGTTAACGTGGCGCAGGCGGAAGTATTGAATCTGGAGTCGGGGGCAGGGCAGGTGTTGCGGGACACCTTCGGCTACCAGCAGTTCCGCCCGGGCCAGCAGACCATCATTGAGACCGTGCTCGCAGGGCGCGACTGTCTGGTGGTGATGCCGACCGGCGGCGGGAAATCCCTCTGCTACCAAATTCCGGCGCTGGTACAAAGCGGTCTGACGGTGGTGGTATCGCCGCTGATATCGCTGATGAAAGATCAGGTCGATCAGCTGCTGGCGAACGGCGTGGCGGCTGCCTGCCTCAACTCCACCCAGAGCCGGGAGGAGCAGCAAGGCATTATGGCGGGCTGTCGCAGTGGCCAGATCCGCCTGCTCTACATTGCCCCAGAGCGTTTGATGCTGGATAACTTCCTTGAGCACCTCGCGCACTGGGATCTCCGTCTGGTGGCGGTTGACGAGGCGCACTGTATTTCACAGTGGGGGCACGATTTCCGCCCCGAGTATGCCGCACTCGGCCAGCTGCGCGCCCGCTTCCCCGCCGTCCCCTTTATGGCGCTGACCGCCACGGCGGATGACACCACCCGCAGCGATATTGTGCATCTGCTCGGGCTGCGCGATCCGCTGATTCAGGTCAGCAGCTTTGACCGTCCTAACATTCGCTATACGCTGCTGGAGAAGTTTAAGCCGCTCGACCAGCTGCTGCGCTACGTTCAGGAGCAGCGAGGCAAATCCGGCATCATCTACTGCAACAGCCGGGCTAAGGTAGAAGATACCGCCGCGCGCCTGCAGGCCCGTGGCTTTAGCGCCGGAGCCTATCACGCCGGACTGGATAACAGCATTCGTGCCGACGTGCAGGAGAAGTTCCAGCGCGACGATCTACAGATTGTGGTGGCTACCGTGGCGTTCGGGATGGGGATTAACAAACCCAACGTGCGCTTTGTGGTGCACTTCGATATTCCGCGCAACATTGAGTCCTACTATCAGGAGACTGGCCGCGCCGGGCGTGATGGCCTGCCTGCCGAGGCGATGCTGTTTTACGATCCGGCAGATATGGGCTGGCTGCGTAAATGCCTTGAGGAGAAGCCGCCGGGTCAGCTACAGGATATTGAGCGCCACAAGCTCAACGCGATGGGCGCGTTTGCCGAAGCGCAGACCTGCCGCCGTCTGGTACTGCTGAACTACTTTGGTGAAGGGCGTCAGGAGCCGTGCGGCAACTGCGACATCTGCCTCGACCCGCCGCGGCGCTACGACGGGCTGGTGGACGCCCAGAAGGCGCTCTCTGCTATCTACCGCGTCGGCCAGCGCTTTGGTATGGGCTATGTGGTTGAGGTGCTACGGGGCGCGAACAACCAGCGTATTCGCGACATGGGTCATGACAAGCTTAAGATCTATGGCGAAGGACGCGACCAGACTACGGAGCACTGGGTGAGCGTGATCCGCCAGCTTATCCATCTTGGCGTCGTGACGCAGAATATCGCTCAGCACTCGGCGTTACAGCTTACCGAGGCCGCGCGTCCGTTCCTGCGTGGCGAGGTCCCGCTCCAGCTGGCCGTGCCGCGCGTGGTAGTGGTGAAGGCGCGGGCAAACCCAAAAATCTTCGGCGGCAACTACGACCGCAAGCTGTTTGCCAAACTGCGCAAGCTGCGTAAAGCCATTGCTGATGAAGAGAACATTCCCCCTTACGTGGTGTTTAACGATGCCACGCTGATCGAGATGGCCGAGCAGATGCCGATTACTGCCAGCGAGATGCTCAGCGTGAACGGCGTCGGGATGCGCAAGCTCGAGCGCTTTGGCAAGCCGTTTATGACCCTCATTCGGGAGCACGTCGACGGCGAAGATGAGTAGTCAGCGCGGGGAAAAGGTGCCAGGATAGTGCTCTCATTTCTCTTTCTTCACGAGTAATCTATGTTGACGCTATTTCTGACCGTGGCGCTGGTGCACCTGGTGGCGCTAATGAGCCCTGGCCCGGACTTCTTTTTTGTCTCACAAACTGCCGTGAGCCGCTCGCGCAAAGAGGCGATGATGGGCGTGCTGGGGATCACCCTCGGCGTCATGATCTGGGCTGGTGTGGCACTGCTTGGCCTCAATCTGATCCTCGAAAAAATGGCCTGGCTGCACACCATCATTATGGTCGGCGGTGGGCTCTACCTCTGCTGGATGGGCTATCAGCTGCTGCGCGGAGCGCTGAAGAAAGAGGCCCTGAATACACCAGTGCCGCAGGTTGAGCTGGCCACCAGCGGGCGTAGCTTTGTGAAGGGGCTGCTAACCAACCTGGCGAACCCAAAGGCGATTATCTACTTCGGCTCGGTCTTTTCACTCTTTGTGGGTGACAGCGTCGGTGAGACGGCGCGCTGGGGAATTTTCGTGCTGATTGCGCTGGAGACCTTCGCCTGGTTTACCCTGGTGGCGAGCCTGTTTGCTCTGCCGACAATGCGCCGCGGCTACCAGCGTATGGCGAAGTGGATCGACGGCGTTGCCGGCGCGCTCTTCACCGCCTTTGGCCTGCATCTGATTATTTCCCGTTAAGTCGCTGCCCGTCCGGATTTAACCGGGCGGGGCGCGTTTCAGTGTGCTAGCTGCTGCAACTCGTCTTTTGACAGGCCGGTGATCTCCATGACCGTACCGTTATCAAAACCTCGCAGCAGCATCGCCCTGGCGATGTCCAGCATAGCGGCACGTTTTCCTTCCTGCATACCTTCCTGCATGCCTTCAGCCAGGCCTATCTGCTTCATATGTTCTGCAAACGTCATCAGTGTTTCTCCATGCTGCGGCACGCGCTGTGCCAGTCCAAATAACAGGGTCTGAACGTCCTGAGCTTCTCCAGCCTGTGCGATGTAGTTTATCAGCGTGGTTATTTGTTGTCCGCTCATCTGCTCCAGCATCAACAAAACTGTGAGC
Source organism: Pseudescherichia sp. (assembly GCA_039594205.1). Classification (GTDB taxonomy): domain Bacteria; phylum Pseudomonadota; class Gammaproteobacteria; order Enterobacterales; family Enterobacteriaceae; genus Pseudescherichia. Next base: position 15,072 of record JBCNNW010000080.1, read on the forward strand.
TTGTCCAAAAGCTGCGCCATATCGCGCTGGCGAATATGCTTTTGAATCAGCGTCAGGGCCGCCATGCTGCGATGCTGCATGATTTCCTCGTCGGGGATAACGGTGATATCCACCAGGGGAAAGGCGGTGCTGTAGAGCTGATGGGCAATATCCGGATCGTTAAACGCCTCTAGCCAATTCAGAGACCAGGGGTAGGGGCTACGCCGTCCTTGATAGAACAGGATGGGGATCACCAGCGGCAGAGTATTATTGCCTGCCTCCAGATGCTGATGCATTGCCGCTATTGCATAGCGCATCAGCCGAAACGCCATGTGCTTGTCTGGAGAGCTCTGGTGTTCAATAAGAATATGCACGTAGCCACGCCCGCAGGTGGTCTCCAGGGAATAGAGAACATCGCTATAGTAGGGACGCAGACTATCTTCAAGGAAGCTACCCGCTTCCAGATGCAGCGTATCAAGCTTACAGATGCGGATTAACGCGGGCGGGAGATGAATTTCGATAAAGTCCCGTGCGGTTTCTACACGGGAAAGAAATGTTTTAAATACCGCATCATGCGGGGTCGCTGTCTCCGCCATCGTTCATCATCCTTGAATGAGAGTGTCAGACGGCATTCTGGCACCGGTTGCACCGGGTCAACAGCATTGCAAGACGGGAAACTTTGCCGGTTGCGGGCAGCGCCGCAGAGGCTGGTTCGAACGTGCAGCCTATTACTCTAACGCTGCGAGCCAGCCCCTGAATTGATCACGCGTGCCTTGCCGAGGCCAGCAGCGCCCCGACCAGCATAAACAGCGAGCCAAATACTCTGTTTAATGCTTTCATCTGACGCGGTCCTTTGATCCATGCCGCGATGCGCGTTGCCAGAGTGGCATAGCCAATCATTACGATGATATCCACCACGACGGTGGTGACGCCGAGCACCAGGTACTGCATCACCTGCGGCTGGTCCGGATTGATAAACTGCGGAAACAGCGCGGCAAGAAACACGATGCTTTTGGGGTTAGTGAGGTTCACAAAAACAGCGCGTTTAAACAGGCGTCCGCGAGACTGGGTTTGGGCCAGGGTATTAAGATCCAGCGCGCCCGCCGCCCGCCACTGTTGTATGCCCAGCCACACCAGGTAGGCCGCGCCTGCCCACTTCAATACTTCAAAGGCCAGCAGCGAACGGGAGAAGAGCGTCCCGAGGCCGACGCCAACCAGCACAATGTGGATCGCCAGACCGGTCTGCAGGCCGCTAATGGAGGCCGCTGCGCCGCGGTAGCCGTGGCTGATGGCGGTGGTCATGGTATTAATCGCGCCGGAGCCTGGCGAGAGGCTGAGGATGATCGAGGTAAGCAGGTAGGCAAACCACCACTCAAAGGTCATGCGAAACTCCCTGAACGATATATTTTATGCAACAATACGCTATTGTTAACGTGTTGTATCACGAGTCATAAAAAAACAATTTTACAGACGACCGGGGGCGGAAACCCAATGTTTCGGCAGAAAAAGGGGTGGGAAACAAGAGAAAATGCCTTTGCGGCTTTCACGCACGGACCCTTGACCGATTTCTGGCGGCAGCGTGAAGAGGCTGAATTTATCGGCGTTGGTGATATTCCAGTGCGCTTTGTGCGCTTTCATGCCGCCGATCACGATCGGGTAATCGTTGTCTGTCCTGGACGTATTGAAAGCTACGTCAAATATGCCGAGCTGGCTTACGATCTGTTCCATCTCGGTTTTGACGTGCTGATCATCGACCATCGTGGGCAGGGGCGCTCCGGCCGCATTCTGCCCGATCGACATCGTGGTCACGTCGATAATTTTGATGACTACGTTGACGATCTGCAGGCCTTCTGGCAGCAGGAAGTGGTGCCTGGCCCATGGCGTAAACGCTATATTCTGGCGCACTCGATGGGTGGGGCGATCGCCACGCTGCTGCTGCAACGTCAGCCACAGCTTTGCGATGCGATCGCGCTCTGTGCACCTATGTTTGGTATTGTTATCCGTCTGCCCGACTGGATGGTGCGCCATATCCTGAACTGGGCCGAAGGCTATCAGCCGTTCCGGGAGAGCTACGCGCTGGGCACGGGGCGCTGGCATGCGCTGCCGTTTAGCATTAACGTGCTTACTCATAGCCGGGTACGCTACCGGCGAAACCTGCGCTGCTATGCTGACGATCCACAGCTGCGCGTCGGCGGGCCGACCAACCACTGGGTGCGAGAGGGTATTCTCGCCGGTGAAAAGGTGCTGGCGGGCGCGGCGCAGGATGCGACGCCCATGCTCCTGCTCCAGGCAGAGGAAGAGCGCGTCGTCGATAACCGAATGCACGATCGTTTTTGTGAAATTCGCGCCGCAGCGGGCCATCCCTGTGAGGGAGACAGGCCGCTGGTCATCAAAGGCGCGTACCATGAGATCCTTTTTGAAAAGGACGCCATGCGCTCAGTCGCGCTTAACGCCATCGTTGATTTTTTCGACAGGCATAACTAATCCGGCGGTTCGCCGCCTGACCAGAGGTTAAATTCTATTATGTATCAGGTTGTTGCGTCTGATTTAGATGGCACGCTGCTCTCACCCGACCACTCACTCTCTCCCTACGCCAAAGAGACGTTAAAGCTGCTGACCGCGCGCGGCGTCAACTTCGTTTTTGCCACCGGCCGTCACCATGTCGACGTAGGACAGATCCGCGATAAGCTGGGTATCAAAGCCTATATGATCACCTCGAACGGCGCGCGGGTGCACGATACCGACGGCAACCTGGTCTTTACCCATAACCTTGATCGCGAAATCGCTGAAGACCTGTTTGGCGTGATGCATAACGATCCGCATATCGATACCAACGTCTACCGTGACGACGAATGGTTTATCAACCGCCATCGTCCCGATGAGATGCGCTTTTTCAAAGAGGCCGTTTTCCAGTACTCTCTTTTTGAACCAGGCCTGCTTGATCCGGAGGGGATCAGCAAGGTCTTCTTCACCTGCGATACCCATGAGCCACTGCTGCCCCTGGAGCAGGCGATTAACGCCCGCTGGGGCGATCGCGTCAACGTCAGCTTCTCCACGTTAACCTGTCTGGAAGTGATGGCGGGCGGCGTGTCGAAAGGCCACGCTCTTGAGGCAGTGGCCACCGCGATGGGCCACAGCCTGAAAGAGTGCATCGCCTTTGGCGACGGAATGAACGATGCCGAGATGCTCTCTATGGCGGGTAAAGGCTGCATCATGGCCAACGCGCACCAGCGCCTGAAGGATCGCTATCCGCAGCTGGAAGTGATCGGTACTAACGGCGATGATGCTGTACCACACTATCTGCGTAAGCTGTTTCTTGATTGATTAACAATTAATCAGCTGTAAACCGGTAACTCCGCTACAATGAGCGCTCATTAACCAACGAGACACTCATTGTGGCGTTACTGATTATTACCACCGTTCTGTGGGCCTTCTCTTTTAGCCTGTATGGCGAATATCTTGCCGGGCATATCGACAGCTACTTCTCCGTGCTGATGCGCGTTGGACTGGCGGCGCTGGTCTTTTTACCTTTCCTGCGCACGCGAGGCCACGGCCTGAAAACCATCGCTCTCTATATGCTGGTGGGGGCTATGCAGTTGGGCATCATGTATATGCTCAGCTTCCGCGCCTATCTCTATCTGACGGTCTCTGAACTACTGCTGTTCACCGTCCTGACGCCGCTCTATATTACGCTGATCTACGATCTGATGAGCCGGCGCCGACTGCGCTGGGGCTATGCGCTAAGCGCGCTGCTGGCGGTGATTGGGGCAGGGATTATCCGTTACGATCAGGTGACCAACCACTTCTGGACAGGCCTGCTGCTGGTGCAGCTCTCTAATATCAGCTTCGCCATTGGCATGGTGGGCTATAAGCGCCTGATGGAGACCCGCCCGATGCCGCAGCATAACGCCTTTGCCTGGTTCTACCTGGGTGCCTTCCTGGTGGCGGTGGTGGCCTGGTTTGCACTGGGCAACGCCCAGAAGCTGCCGGAGACAAACCTGCAGTGGGGCATCCTGGTATTTCTCGGCGTGGTGGCGTCAGGGATTGGCTACTTTATGTGGAACTACGGCGCAACCCAGGTGGATGCCGGTACGCTCGGCATCATGAACAACATGCACGTCCCGGCAGGGCTGTTGGTTAACCTCGCCATCTGGCAGGAGCAGCCCCACTGGCCGAGCTTTATCCTTGGGGGAACAGTGATAGTGGCGTCCCTGTGGGTACATCGCCGCTGGGTCGCTCCGCGCTCCGCACAAAAGGAAGGTGGTCGCACGCATGGTTCCGCGCTGAGCGAATAAACGCCTCCGTTACCGGCTGACGCTGCTCGCCATCGCGCACTGCCGCGTACAGCCGGCTCCACAATCCTTCGCCCAGGGTCCTGGTCACGATCAGACCCTGGCGCTCAACATTCTCCACCACCCAGTGCGGCAGCGCCGCGATGCCCATCCGGGCTGCCACCATCTGGATCAGCAGCAGCGTGTTATCCACGCTCTTCAGCATCGGGTTAATGCCCGCCGGCTGCAGGAAGTGACGCCAGATATCCAACCGGCTGCGCTGAACCGGATAGATCAGCAGCGTTTCAGTGGCGATATCCTCTGGCGTAATCCGTGTTCTGGTCGCGAGGGGATGATCCGGAGCCAGCACCAGCCGCACTTCAAAATCAAACATCGGCGAGTAGTGCAGGCCGCTGCGCGGCAAAATGTCTGAGGTCAGCACCACATCCAGCTCGCTCTGCTGCAGGGCAGGCTGGGGATCGAAGGTCACGCCGGATTTAAAATCCATCTCTACCTGCGGCCATTTTGCACGAAAATTCTCAAGCGCGGGAGTGAGCCATTGAATACAGCTGTGGCACTCAATGGCGATCCGCAGGGTAGTCTGCTGCGGCTCGCTACACTCCTGCAGCGCACGGCTAATCTGCGGCAGCACCTGATTGGCCAGCTGTAACAAAATCTCGCCCTGCGGCGTAAAGCGCAGCGGCTGACTTTTACGGATAAAAAGACGGAAGCCAAGGCGCTGTTCGAGATCGCTGAACTGGTGGGAGAGGGCGGATTGCGTCTGATGCAGCGTGGCCGCCGCTGCCGCCAGCGATCCGCTGTTCCGTAACGCCTGGAGCGTTTTCAGGTGTTTAATTTCGATCATGAAAGTCCTTCACTTCGCCATGAACAATTTGCGCTTGAGAAGGATACAGTACCTTTACATTATAGATGTGTAAACATCTGGACGTCTAAAATCCGTCGTCTTTTAAATTTATGGTGCGTTGGCTGCGCTTCCTCACCCTGGTCACTTACCTATGTAAGCTCCCGGGGATAAGCAAGGCAGGCGTT
>JBCNNW010000081.1:0-20016 GCA_039594205.1 Pseudescherichia sp.
GCGCCCGCTGGCAGAGGGTAATTTCGTGCATAGGGCCTCCCGTTATTCGCTGGCGTCGTTAATGCAATAACGATGCCAGCGAAAAAGAGTGACGCGACTGACGATGTCGACGCTGACGAAATGACACGCTGAATTAATTAATGTTCTTTAAAATCAATTCATTAAAAAATGGCATGGAAAGTGCTAACTGGGATGGTCACAACTAACCGGGTAACCTGAAATGACCATCTGGGAAATTAGCGAAAAAGCTGACTTCATTGCCGAACGGCATCATCGCCTGCAAGAGGAGTGGCAGGCTTACTGTAACTCGCTGGTTCAGGGCATTACGCTCTCTAAAGCCCACCTGCATCACGGCATGCACTGCGCGCCAGAGCGGGATCTCTGCTTTGTGCTGTTCGAACACTTCCTTATTACCGTCAGCCTGGCGGACGGCTTTAACAGCCACACCATCCACTATCTGGTAGAGAGCAAAACTGGCGGCGAGCAGCTACTGATTGCCGAGGCCCGGCTGGCGCAGGATGGCCGCATCGATGACCGCGTCAGTAACCGCGATCGCGCCCAGGTGCTGGAGCACTACCTGGAGAAAATTGGTCCGGTTTACAACGGCCTGTATGCGGCAATTCAGCAGGATACGCCGGTCGATCTCCGCCAGCTGGTCAATCAATCCGCCCAGGTCTCCGCGGCCTGAATGCCTGGTGTGTCGATGGGTGTCGAAATGACAGGCCGTCGGCACGATTTCGTCAAAAATGACCACCTGAGGAGTGTCCGGTGAATCGTTTTGTTATTGCTGACGCCACGCTCTGTATCGGCTGCCACACCTGTGAAGCGGCCTGCTCAGAGACGCACCGCCAGCACGGGCTGCAATCAATGCCCCGCCTGAGCGTGATGCGCAGCGCGAAAGAGTCTGCCCCGCAGCTTTGTCACCACTGTGAAGATGCGCCCTGCGCCGGGGTGTGTCCGGTAAACGCCATCAATCGCGTAGAGGGGGCGGTACAGCTCAATGAGAGCCTGTGCGTGAGCTGCAAGCTGTGTGCAATCGCCTGTCCTTTCGGCGCGATTGAGATGAGCGGCAGCCGCCCGCTGCATATTCCGGCTAACGCCAATTCACCGAAAGCGCCCCCCGCGCCGCCGGCTCCTGCGCGCGTCAGCTCCCTGCTGGACTGGGTGCCAGGCGTACGCGCCGTGGCGGTGAAGTGCGATCTCTGCGAGTTCGATGAGAGCGGCCCGGCCTGCATTCGCACCTGCCCAACCGGCGCGCTGCGGATGGTGAATTCGCTGGATATCGCCCGGGCCAGCAAACGCAAGCGCGAGCTGACCCTCAACGGCGACTATGGCGACCTCTCGCTGCTCAACCTGCAAGGAGGTGCGAAATGAGCGCGTTTATGCTGATCGACCTGGCCGTGCTGCTGTTTCTGGCGGCGGGGGGGCTGGCGTTGCTTTTTTCGTTTCATCGCGGCTTAAGCGGCCTGCTGGCCGGTGTTGGCGGAGCGGTGGCCTGTGGGATAGTGATCGACGTGGCTGCCGGGCTGTTAACCGGCAGGACGGCAAGCGGCGAGAGCGCGGTGCTTTACCTGCCCCAGCTGATCCGCCTGACGCCGATCAACGCCGTCTGGCTGCTGACTATTGCCCTGCCTGGGTTTTTTATCAGCCTGTATAACGTGGCGTGGCACCAACATGCGCGGGTGAAGGTCAACGGCCTGCTGGTCAATCTGCTGATGGCGGCGGCGGTCTGCACTCTCGTCGCCAGCGATCTGCTCACCCTGGTGGTGATGGCAGAGATCATGGCGCTGTGCGGGGCGTTTCTTACCGGCTGCGCGCAGTCCGGCAAGCTGTGGTTTACCCTGGGCCGCGTAGGAACGCTGCTGCTGGCCGCCGCCTGCTGGCTGCTGTGGCAGCGTTACGGTACGCTGGAGATCGCTGGTCTCGCGGCGCGCTTCGGTGAAGAGGGGCCGGGGACGGCGGTCTGGCTGCTCTGGCTGGTGGGATTTGGCCTGCTGGCGGGAATCATCCCTCTGCACGGCTGGGTACCCCAGGCGCATGCCGGGGCCGATGCGCCTGCGGCGGCGCTCTTCTCCGGCGTGGTGATGAAGGTCGGGCTGTTTGGCCTCTTTGTCCTGCCACTGCTGGCCGGACAGGCCATGCCGCTGTGGTGGGGCCTCGGCCTGCTGCTGCTCGGGGCGGTGACCGCGTTTGTCGGCGGCCTCTACGCCCTGATGGAACACAACATTCAGCGCCTGCTGGCGTACCACACCCTGGAAAATATCGGCATTATTCTGCTGGGTCTCGGCGCAGGCCTGATCGGCGTGGCCCTCGGCCAACCGGCGCTGATTGCGCTGGGACTGGTGGGCGGCCTCTATCACCTGATCAACCACAGCCTGTTTAAGACTCTGCTGCTGCTGGGCGCGGGCAGTGTCTGGTTCACGACCGGCCATCGCGACATTGAGAAGCTTGGCGGCATCGGCAAACGGATGCCGGTTATCTCTCTGATGATGCTGGTTGGACTGATGGCGATGGCCGGGCTGCCGCCGCTGAACGGCTTTGCCGGTGAGTGGGTGATCTACCAGGGCTTCTTCGCCTTAAGCGGCAGCGATCTCTTTATCGCCCGCCTGCTCGGCCCGCTGCTGGCGGTGGGGCTGGCGATCACCGGCGCGCTGGCGGTGATGTGCATGGCCAAGGTTTATGGTGTCAGCTTCCTCGGCGCACCGCGTACGCCGGAAGCTGCCAACGCCCGCCGCGCGCCGTGGCTGATGACCGCCTCGGTCGTTGGCCTGGCGGTGTGCTGCCTCATCGGTGGCGTGGCCTCGCCGTGGCTGCTGCCGCTGCTCTCCGCCGCGGTGCCGTTACCGCTCGCCACCGCAAGCGTCGTCTCGCAGCCGATGATTACCCTGCTGCTGATTGCCTGCCCGCTGCTGCCGTTCATCATCATGCTGCTGTTCAAAGGCCGCCGCCTGCCGTCGCGCTCGCGCGGTACGGCCTGGGCGTGTGGCTACGAGCATGAACAGTCGATGGTTATCACCGCCCACGGTTTCGCGATGCCGGTGAAAGAGGCCTTTGCGCCGGTGCTGGGTCTGCGTAAGCGGCTCAACCCGGTGGCGCTGATGCCGGTCTGGCAGCGTGCTGCCCCGGCGCTGGTTCGCCGTCTGGCGCTGGTCGAGCTGGCGGTGCTGGTGGTTATTGTTATTTCACGAGGAGCCTGAACATGAGCGTTCTCTATCCGTTACTTCAGGCGCTGGTGCTCTTTGCCTTTGCGCCGCTGCTGGCCGGGATAAGCCGCGTCGCTCGCGCCCGCCTGCATAACCGCCGTGGCCCAGGGGTACTGCAAGAGTACCGGGATCTGATCAAGCTGCTGGGCCGGCAAAGCGTCGCGCCAGCGGACGCCAGCTGGGTATTCCGCCTGATGCCCTTTGTGATGATCGGCGTGATGCTGACCATCGCCACCGCGCTGCCGGTGGTGACCGTGGCCTCGCCGCTGCCGGCGCTGGGGGATCTCATCACCCTGATCTACCTCTTCGCCATTGCCCGCTTCTTCTTTGCCATCGCCGGGCTCGATACCGGCAGCCCCTTTACCGGCCTCGGGGCCAGCCGCGAGGCGATGCTCGGCGTATTAGTAGAGCCGATCCTGCTCCTCGGCCTGTGGGTGGTGGCGCTGGTGGCGGGTTCAACCCATATCAGCACCATGACCGCCACGCTCTGGTCCTGGCCCGTTGAGCGTAGCGTTCCGCTTCTGCTGGCGCTCTGCGCCTGCGCCTTCGCCACCTTTATCGAAATGGGCAAATTGCCGTTCGATCTCGCCGAGGCCGAGCAGGAGCTGCAGGAAGGCCCGCTGACCGAGTATAGCGGCTGCGGCTTTGCCCTGCTGAAGTGGGGCATCAGCCTTAAACAGCTGGTGGTATTGCAGCTGTTCGTTGGCCTCTTCCTGCCGTGGGGGCAGATGGTGGCCTTTAGCGCAGGCGGCCTGCTGCTGGCGCTGGGGGTGGCCGTCATCAAGCTGGTGCTGGGCGTGCTGGTGATTGCCCTGTTTGAGAACAGTATGGCGCGGCTGCGCTTCTGCGCGACCTCCCGCGTGACCTGGGCCGGGTTTGGCTTTGCATTTTTAGCCTTCGTCTCCTTGCTGGCGGCGTGATGAAAGAGAGTTTGAACATGTCTGAAGAAAAATTGGGTCAGCACTACCTGGCGGCGCTGCATCAGGCCATTCCCGGCGCGGTGCTGGATGAGGCCTGGCAGACCCGCGATCAGCTGACCATTACCGTGAAGGTGAACGCCCTGCCGGAGGTAGTGGAGTATCTCTACTACCAGCAGGGGGGCTGGCTGTCAGTGCTGTTTGGCAACGACGAGCGCCAGCTCTGCGGCCGCTATGCCGTCTACTACGTGCTGTCGATGGAGCAGGGCACCAAATGCTGGATCACCGTGCGCGTGGAAGTTGACGCTAACACGCTGGAGTTCCCGTCGGTGACGCCGCGCGTGCCTGCCGCTGTCTGGGGCGAGCGTGAGGTGCGCGATATGTACGGCCTGATCCCGGTTGGCCTGCCGGACGAGCGTCGTCTGGTGCTGCCGGATGACTGGCCGGATGAACTCTACCCGCTGCGCAAAGACAGCATGGACTACCGTCAGCGTCCCGCGCCGACCACCGACAGCGAAACATACGAGTTCATCAACGAGCTGGGCAGCAAAAAGAACAACGTGGTGCCGATTGGCCCGCTGCACGTCACCTCCGATGAACCGGGTCACTTCCGCCTGTTTGTCGATGGGGAGAACATTATCGACGCCGACTACCGCCTCTTCTACGTCCATCGCGGCATGGAGAAGCTGGCGGAGACCCGCATGGGCTACAACGAGGTGACCTTCCTGTCGGATCGCGTCTGCGGCATCTGCGGCTTCGCCCACAGCACCGCGTATACCACCTCAGTAGAGAACGCGATGGGCATCGTGGTGCCGGAGCGTGCCCAGACGATCCGCGCCATTCTGCTGGAGGTGGAGCGGCTGCACAGCCACCTGCTGAACCTCGGACTGGCCTGCCACTTCGTCGGCTTCGACTCCGGCTTTATGCAGTTCTTCCGCGTGCGTGAAACCTCTATGAAGATGGCGGAGATCCTCACCGGGGCGCGTAAAACCTACGGTCTGAACCTGATCGGCGGCATTCGTCGCGACATGCTGAAAGAGGACATGATCCAGACCCGTCAGCTTGCCCGCCAGATGCGCCGCGACGTGCAGGAGCTGGTGGATGTACTGATGAGCACGCCGAATATTGAGCAGCGCACGGTAGGAATTGGCCGTCTCGATCCGCAGATCGCCCGCGACTTCAGCAACGTCGGCCCGATGGTGCGCGCCAGCGGTCACGCCCGGGATACCCGCGCCGATCACCCCTTTGTCGGCTACGGCCTGCTGCCGGTAGAGGTGCACAGCGAGCAGGGCTGCGACGTTATTTCCCGCCTCAAGGTGCGCATTAACGAGGTGCTCACGGCCCTGAATATGATCGAGTTCGGGCTGGATAACCTGCCCGGCGGCCCGCTGATGGTAGAGGGCTTCACCTATATTCCCAACCGCTTTGCTCTTGGCTTTGCCGAAGCGCCGCGCGGGGATGATATCCACTGGAGCATGACCGGGGATAACCAGAAGCTCTACCGCTGGCGCTGCCGGGCGGCGACCTACGCCAACTGGCCGACCCTGCGCTATATGCTGCGCGGAAATACCGTTTCCGACGCGCCGCTGATCATCGGCAGCCTCGACCCCTGCTACTCCTGCACCGACCGCATGACGGTGGTGGACGTGCGCAAGAAGAAGAGCAAGGTCGTGCCGTACAAAGAGCTTGAGCGCTACGGCATTGAGCGTAAAAACTCGCCGCTGAAATAAGGAGTCGCCATGTTTACCTTTATCAAAAAAGTGATCAAGACCGGCACGCCCACCGCGTCCTATCCGCTGGCGCCTATCGAGGTGGATAAGCACTTTCGCGGCAAGCCGCAGCACAATCCCCGCCAGTGCATTGGCTGTGCGGCCTGCGTCAACGCTTGTCCCTCTAATGCGCTGTCGGTAGAGACGCTGCTGGCGAGCAGCGAACAGGCCTGGCAGTTTAACCTTGGGCGCTGCATCTTCTGCGGGCGCTGCGAAGAGGTCTGCCCCACGGAGGCGATTACGCTCTCTCAGGAGTATGAGCTGGCGGTGTGGAAGAAAGAGGATTTTTTACAGCAGTCGCACTTTGACCTGTGCCACTGCCGCGTTTGCGAGCGGCCTTTCGCGGTGCAGAAAGAGATCGACTACGCCATTGCGCTGCTGGCACATAACGGCGACAGCCGGGCGGAACATCATCGCGAAGGCTTTGAAACCTGTCCGGCGTGCAAGCGGCAGAAGTGCCTGGTGTCGTCCGATCGCATTGAACTTACCCGTCATATGCAGGAGGCCAGCTGATGAGCAATTTACTGGGACCGCGCGACGCCAACGGCATTCCCGTGCCGATGACGGTGGAGGAGTCCATCGCCAGCATGAAAGCCTCGCTACTGAAAAAGATCAAGCGCTCGGCCTACGTCTACCGCGTCGACTGCGGAGGGTGCAACGGCTGCGAAATCGAGATCTTCGCCACGCTTTCGCCGCTGTTTGACGCCGAACGCTTCGGTATCAAGGTTGTGCCGTCTCCGCGTCACGCTGACATCCTGCTGTTTACCGGGGCGGTAACCCGGGCGATGCGCTCTCCGGCGCTGCGGGCCTGGCAGTCGGCCCCCGATCCAAAAATCTGCATCTCCTACGGGGCGTGCGGCAACAGCGGCGGCATCTTCCACGATCTCTACTGCGTCTGGGGCGGCACCGACAAAATCGTTCCGGTGGATGTTTACATTCCTGGCTGTCCGCCGACGCCCGCCGCGACGCTCTACGGTTTTGCCATGGCGCTGGGGCTGCTGGAGCAGAAAATTCATGCCCGCCTGCCGGGGGAAGAGGATAACCAGCCGGCGACGCTGCTGCATGAGGATATTGTTCAGCCCCTGCGGGTGCGCGTCGATCGCGAGGCGCGGCGGCTGGCGGGCTACCGCTACGGACGCGAGATCGCTGACGACTACCTGCGCCTGCGGGCGCTGGGTGAGGGCCAGGTTGCGCGCTGGCTGGCGGCAGAGGACGATCCGCGTCTGAACGAGATCGTGGCGCACCTTAATGCCGTCGTCGACGAGGCGCGTATCTCATGAGTGAATCCGTGGTCTTCAGCCAGCTGAGCCGAAAATTTATCGATGAGAGCGACGCCACGCCCGCCGAGGCGCAGCAGGTGGTTTACTACAGCCTCGCCATCGGTCACCACCTGGGGGTGATTGACTGTCTGGAGGCGGCGCTAACCTGCCCGTGGGACGACTATCTGGCGTGGATCGCCACCCTGGAGGAGGGGAGCAACGCCCGGCGTAAGATGGCAGGGGTGCCGAAGTATGGCGAGATCGTCGTCGACCATTCGCATATCGCAATGCTGGCCGCGGCCTTTGACCGGGCGCTGGTGGTCCAGACCCCGCAGCAGCAGACGTGGAGCCGCGTGCTGCTCAGCCTGCTGCATGATATTCATCAGGAAAGCGCCATCTATCTGATGGTGAGGAGAGTCCGTGACTGACGTTTTACTCTGCGTAGGCAACAGCATGATGGGCGACGATGGCGCAGGCCCGCTGCTGGCGGAGATGTGCGCCGCCCGGCAGCCGGGCGCGTGGCAGGTGATTGACGGCGGCAGCGCGCCGGAGAATGATGTGGTAGCGATCCGCGAGCTGCGCCCGGATCGGCTGCTGATCGTCGACGCCACCGATATGGGGTTAAACCCCGGCGAGATCCGCATTATCGATCCCGACGACATTGCCGATCTGTTTATGATGACTACCCACAACATGCCGCTGAACTACCTGGTCGATCAGCTCAAAGAGGATGTGGGGGAGGTGATTTTTCTCGGCATCCAGCCGGATATCGTTGGCTTTTATTACCCGATGACCCCGCCGGTAAAAGCGGCGGTGGAGACGGTATATCAGCGGCTTGACGGCTGGCAGGGGCAGGGAGGGTTTGCGGCGCTGTAAAATAACTCCAGAGGTCGGGCAAACGGCACCGTGCCCCGTAGGCCGGTGCAAGCGCAGCGCCGCCCGGCGTTGCCGCATCGGCATAGATACGCCCGGTGGCGCTGCGCTTACCGGGCCTACAGAGGATCCCACCCCACCCCTTAGGGCTACTCTAAATCCGCCCCGTTGCTGGCGATCACCTTCTTATACCACCAGAACGACTTCTTGCGGACGCGGCCCAGCGTGCCGTTGCCGTGGTCATCGCGGTCGACGTAGACAAAGCCGTAGCGTTTGCTCATCTCTCCCGTTGAGGCCGCCACCAGATCGATGCAGCCCCACGAGGTGTAGCCGAGCAGGGGAATGCCATCCGCCACCGCCTCGCCCATGGCACGAATATGCTCCCGCAGATAGCTGATGCGGTAGTCGTCGTTAATCTCACCGTTAGCGTCGAATTCGTCCCGCGCCCCCAGCCCATTTTCCACCAGGAACAGCGGCTTCTGGTAGCGGTCATACATCATATTCATGGTGATGCGTAGGCCGAGAGGATCGATACCCCAGCCCCACTCGCTGGCCTCGATGTACGGGTTTTTCAGCGATTTAACCACGTTGGCCGCGCTGGTGTTGCCCGCATTCATCTCCGCCGAGGCGCAGCGTGAGGCGTAGTAGCTGAACGACACAAAATCGACGGTGTGCTTGAGGATCTCATCGTCGCCGGGCAGGATCTCAATGGCGATCCCCTTCTCGCGGAACATGCGCCCCGTCCAGGCCGGATAGGCCCCGCGCGCCTGGACATCAATAAAGAACAGGTTTTCCCGATCCTTCTCCAGCGCCGCCCAGACGTCCTCTGGCTTGCAGGAGTAGGGATAGAAGTTGCCGCCCGCCAGCATACAGCCGACCTGGTTGTTTGGGTTCACCTCGTGAGCAATCTGGGTGGCCAGCGCGCTGGCGATCAGCTCGTGGTGCGCCGCCTGGTACTTGACCCACTCCGGGTTCTCACCCTCCTCGAACACCAGCCCGGCGCCCGAGTAGGGGCTGTGCAGCATGATGTTAATTTCATTGAAGGTCAGCCAGTACTTCACCAGCCCGTCGAACGCCTCGAAGCAGGTCCGGGCGTAGCGGGTGAAGAACTCCACCATCTTACGGTTACGCCACGAGCCATACTCGCGCACCAGGTGCATCGGCACGTCGAAGTGGCACAGGGTCACCAGTGGCTCGATATTGTACTTTCGACACTCCTCAAACACCGCCCGGTAAAAGGCAATTCCCTCGGGATTGGGCGTCAGCTCGTCGCCGTTGGGGTAGAGGCGCGCCCAGGCGATGGAGGTGCGAAACACGGTGAAGCCCATCTCCGCCATCAGGGCGATATCTTCCTTATAGCGATGATAGAAATCGATCGCCTCATGGCTGGGGTAAAACTCATCCTCGCGCAGGGTAAAGCGCTTCTCCAGGCCGAGCTTAACCGGCAGACGGTTTGCCCCATGCGGAATGGTATCAACGGTGGTCAGCCCCTTGCCGCCTTCGCGATACGCCCCCTCCGACTGGTTGGCGGCCAGTGCGCCGCCCCATAAAAATCCCTCTGGAAATACAGACATAATTGACCTCTTGTTAAATCAGGCTCTGGCCGCTGCCGCGGGCTTTGCCGCCTGCAATGCACGCGCTTTGGCTGCCTCATCCTCGACGGGCAGATCTTCAAAGCCCAGCAGCAGGGTAAGCACAAACGACAGCACCACCGCCAGCGCCATCACGGCAAAGACCCAGACAATGCTCATTGGATTAGCCGGATCGAAAAATTGTACGCTGGTAAAGAGTCCCGGCGCAGCCATCGAGTGGCTGGCAAGCCCGGCGATCCCCGCTACTGCGCCGCAGATAAAGCCGCTGATCAGGCTGGCGACCAGAGGGCGCTTCAGGCGCACCGCCACCCCGTACAGCGCAGGCTCAGAGATACCCGCCAGAATGGCCGAGGCCGCTGCCGCCAGCGCCGTCTGGCGCAGCTCCGGGTTTTTAGTTTTCCATGCCACCGCCAGCGACGAGCCGCCCAGCGACAGGTTTGCACCAATCTCCGACGGCATTACCATGCCCTCTTTACCGGTCTCGGCGATGGTCTGGATGATGGTTGGGGTAAAGACGCGGTGCATGCCGGTCATCACCAGCAGCGGCCACAGCGCGCCCATGATCGCTACCGACAGCCAGCCCAGGTAGCTATGAATGGTGTAGACCAGCGCGGAGATGGCGCTGCCGATCCAGATCCCGATCGGACCGATCAGCAGAATGGCAAGCGGGGCAGCGATCAGCACGATCAGCATCGGCTTAAGGAAGTTTTTCGTCACCGCCGGGGTGATGCGATCCACCCAGCGTTCGATATACGAGAGGCACCAGGTCATCACCAGCGCCGGGATCACCGTATAGGTGTACTTCACCGCCGTCACCGGGACCATGGCGAACTCTACCGGCTGCCCCTGGGCCGCCTTCGCCATCAGTTCAATAAAGCTCGGATGGACCAGCACCCCGGCGATGGCAATCGCCAGCGACATGTTGGTTTTAAACTTCACCGCCGCCGAGGCCGCTACCATCAGCGGCAGGAAGAAGAAGGCTCCGTCGCCAATCACGGTAAGGATCGTCAGGGTGGAGGAGCCTTTCTCCAGCACGCCGGTCATCTCAAGGATCATCGCCAGCAGCTTGACCATTGATCCGCCGATGATCGCCGGGATCAGCGGTGACATCGTGCCGATTAGCGCATCGAGAATGCCTGCGCCAATGCGCCGCAGGGTCAGCTTCTGCGGCCCGCTGTCGGCTACCGGCTGCATATCGGCTGGCAGCAGGCGCACCACTTCGGCATAGGCCTGCGACACCGTATTGCCGATGATCACCTGACACTGGCTGTCACTGCGCACCACGCCCATCACGCCGGGGGTGTTTTTCAGCGTGGCGCTATCGATCTGCGTCTCATCTTTCACCACAAAACGCAGGCGCGTCATGCAGTGGGTGACGGCGGCGATATTGTCCGCCCCGCCTAGCGCGGTGACCACGGTCGTCGCCAGCGCGGCATAGTTTTTGGCCATCGGATTTTTATCCTGTTTTAGTATGGGGTTACGGCTGCACCGCGAGCAGTGAGACGTGATGTAGGAAACCGGTTCCACAAAATCATGCTGAGTTTCATTTTTATATTCAATGATGAATGTGTAGATCCGTGAGGACGATCACCATGATCGCCGCTGGGCAAAGCGCTGCAAATCCGCGTCGGGTGCAGTAAACTGCGGACAGGCAAATGAAAGGAAAGCAAATATGACCACGATGCTGGAGGTAGCGAAGCGGGCAGGGGTGTCGAAGGCGACGGTATCCCGCGTGCTGTCTGGCAACGGCTACGTCAGCCAGGAGACCAGGGAGCGCGTGTTTCAGGCCATTGAGGAGAGCGGCTACCGGCCTAACCTGCTGGCGCGTAACCTGGCGGCGAAAACCACCCAGACGCTTGGGCTGGTGGTGACCAACACCCTCTATCACGGGGTCTACTTTAGCGAGCTGCTGTTCCACGCGGCGCGGATGACGGAAGATCGCGGCCGCCAGCTGATCCTCGCCGACGGCAAACACAGCGCTGACGAAGAGCGGCAGGCGATCCAGTATCTGCTCGATCTGCGCTGCGATGCGATCGTGATCTACCCGCGTTTTCTCAGCGTTGATGAGATCGACACGATCATTGACGGCCACACCCAGCCCATTATGGTGCTCAACCGACGGCTGCGTAAAAACAGCAGCCACTGCGTTTACTGCGACCAGAAAGGCACCAGCCTGGCGGCGGTGGAGACGCTGCTGGCCCAGGGGCATCGGGATATCGCTTTTATTACCGGCTCCCTCGACTCGCCCACCGGCAAAGAGCGTCTCTCTGGCTATAGAGAGGCGCTGGAGCGGCACGGCGTAGCGGTGCGTAACGAGTTGATAGTAGAGGGGAAGTGGACACCCGCCAGCGGCTCAGCAGGGGTGGTGACGCTGCTGGAGCGCGGAGTGTGCTTCAGCGCGCTGGTGGCCAGCAATGATGACATGGCCATTGGAGCCATTAGCCAGCTGCACGGCAGCGGCATTGCCGTCCCGGAGCAGGTCTCGGTGATTGGCTTCGATGATATTGCCCTCGCCCCCTATACCGTCCCGCCGTTAGCCAGCGTCAAAATTCCGGTGACGGAGATGATCAAAGAGACCATCAACCGCCTTATTTTTATGCTCGACGGAGGCGCGTTTACTCCTCAGCCAGCCTTTACCGGAGAGTTGATCCTGCGCGGCTCCGTTAGCCACGGCCCGTACGCCTGACGTCGACAGCTGTCATCGTCACAAGTGTCGATGACAGCGTTCTCTTATTTTAATATCTATATAAATCAATGAAATAAACTCTGGCACGATTCGTGAATACTCCGGCACACTACCGTTAATGCTGGAGAATTTGATGAACCGTTTCATCATGGCCGACGCCAGTAAATGTATTGGCTGCCGTACCTGTGAAGTTGCCTGCGTGGTTTCCCATCAGGCGCAACAGGATTGTGCCTCTTTAACCCCCGACACTTTTCTGCCGCGTATTCACGTTATTAAAGGCGTGAACGTCTCTACCGCCACCCTCTGCCGTCAGTGCGAGGACGCCCCGTGCGCCAACGTCTGCCCCAACGGCGCCATCAGCCGGGATAAAGGCTTTGTTAACGTGATGCAGGAGCGCTGCATCGGGTGCAAAACCTGCGTCGTCGCCTGCCCCTATGGCGCCATGGAGGTCGTTGTGCGCCCGGTGGTTCGCAACAGCGGCGCGGGCCTGAACGTGCGGGCGGAGAAAGCCGAAGCCAACAAGTGCGACCTCTGCCATACCCGCGAGGCAGGTCCCGCCTGCATGGAGGTCTGCCCCACCGAGGCGCTGGTCTGCGTTGACAGGGCGCGTCTGGAGCAGCTCAGCGCCGAGAAACGCCGCCGCGCGGCACTCGACACCGCCGCCTCATTTCTCTTTTAACTGAACAGCATTTCAACTTTTAACAGGTCTGTTACTGATGAAAAAAATTACGAGCGTTTGTCCCTACTGCGGCGCAGGCTGCAAGCTGAAGCTGGTCGTGGATAACAACAAAATTGTTCGTGCCGAAGCGGCGGAAGGGGTCACTAACCAGAATCAGCTCTGCCTGAAAGGCTACTACGGCTGGGATTTCCTTAACGATACCAAACTCCTGACGCCGCGCCTGACCCAGCCGATGATCCGCTACCAGAAAGGCGGCAAGCTGACGCCCGTAAGCTGGGATGAAGCCATTCGCTACACCGCAAAACGGCTGGGGGAGATCAAGGCCCAGTACGGCGGCCGGGCAATCATGACCACCGGCTCCTCGCGCGGGACCGGCAACGAAACCAACTACGTGATGCAGAAATTTGCCCGTGGCGTGCTGCACACCAACAACGTCGACTGCTGCGCCAGGGTCTGCCACGGCCCGTCGGTAGCGGGCCTGCAGGAGGCGCTCGGCAACGGCGCGATGAGCAACTCCATTGGCGATATTGAACACTCCCGCTGCCTGCTGGTGTTCGGCTATAACTGCGCCGACTCGCATCCCATCGTTGCCCGCCGGGTGATCAAGGCCAAACAGAACGGGGCGAAGATCATCGTCTGCGATCCGCGACGGATCGAGACCGCGCGCATTGCCGATCAGCATCTGCAGATCAACAACGGCTGCAATATGGCGCTGGTCAACGCCTTTGGCTACGTGCTGCTGGAGGAGGAGCTGTACGACAGGGAGTACGTAGCCAGCTTTACCAGCAGCCTCGATGCCTATCGCGAGGTGGTTAAGGATTATGCTCCCGAAGCGGTTGAGCATCTGACCGGCGTCAGCGCCCAGCAGATCCGCCAGGCGATGCGCACCTACGCCGCAGCCCCCTCGGCCACCATTATGTGGGGCATGGGCGTGACCCAGTTCGGCCAGGCGGTGGACGTAGTGAAAGGTCTGGCAAGCCTGGCGCTGCTCACCGGTAACCTTGGCCGGGAGCACGTCGGCGTTGGGCCGGTACGCGGGCAGAACAACGTTCAGGGGGCGTGCGATATGGGGGTAATCCCCAACCAGTTCCCTGGCTACCAGGACGTGGTGGATCCGGCCGTGCGGGAGAAATTCGCCAAAGCCTGGGGGATTAACGCTGCGGATATGGATGACCAGGTCGGGGTGCGCATTACCGAAGTCCCGCACCTGGCGCTGGAGGGCAAGGTCAAAGCCTACTACATCATGGGTGAGGATCCGCTCCAGACCGAAGCCGACCTGGGCCTGGTCCGCAAGGGCTTTGAGGCCCTCGACTTCGTGGTAGTGCAGGATATCTTTATGACCAAAACCGCCGAGCAGGCGGATGTCCTGCTGCCCGCAACCTCCTGGGGCGAACACGGGGGCGTCTTCACCTGCGCCGATCGCGGCTTCCAGCGTTTCGAGAAAGCGGTAGAGGCGCAGTACAACGTCAAGCGCGACTGGGAGATCATCAGCCTGATTGCCACCGAGATGGGCTACCCGATGCACTACGACAGCAACCAGCAGATCTGGGACGAGCTGCGCGAGCTGTGCCCGCTCTTCTACGGCGTCACCTACGAGAAGATGGGCGATATGGGACACGTGCAGTGGCCTTGTCCGACGCTGGATCATCCGGGAACGCCCTATCTTTACCAGGGCAACAAGTTCGATACCCCGGATGGCAAAGGACACCTGTTTGCCGCGCAGTGGCGTGCGCCCGCAGAAGTGCCCGATGCTGACTTCCCGCTGGTGCTTTGCACCGTGCGTGAGGTAGGGCACTACTCCTGCCGCTCAATGACCGGTAACTGCGCGGCGCTGCAAACCCTCGCCGACGAGCCGGGCTTTGTGCAGATCAACCCGGAGGATGCGCAGGCGCTCGGTATTCGTGACCGGCAGCTGGTGTGGGTTGAGTCCCGACGCGGGAAGGTG
The DNA here is from genome assembly GCA_039594205.1 of Pseudescherichia sp. Lineage (GTDB taxonomy): Bacteria > Pseudomonadota > Gammaproteobacteria > Enterobacterales > Enterobacteriaceae > Pseudescherichia. The sequence continues at coordinate 14,924 of JBCNNW010000081.1, forward strand.
ATCAGCCGTGCCGACGTGAACGAGCGCATTAATCGCGGCAGCGTCTACATGACCTATCAGTGGTGGATTGGGGCCTGCAACGAGCTGACCCAGGACAATCTTGACCCGGTTTCCAAAACGCCGGAAACCAAGTACTGCGCGGTGAAGGTCAGCGCCATTGCCGATCAGCCCTGGGCGGAAAACTATACCCAGACCACCTATCAGGCGATGAAAACCCGCCTGCGCGACGCGGCGGTGTAGGGGCATGAGCGATAGCGGCGTCCTTATCCGCGTGCGGGGCAAAGTTCAGGGGGTGGGCTTCCGCCCCTTTGTCTGGCAGCTGGCGCAGCGGCTCCAGCGTACCGGCGACGTCTGCAACGACGGGCAAGGCGTAGTGGTGCGGCTCTGGGGAGAGGAGGCCGGGTTTATGGCGCAGATGCGGCAGGCCTGCCCGCCGCTGGCGCGCATCGACCAGACTGACGCCGTGCCGTTTCACTGGCCGCAGCCTCCCGTGGCGTTCACTATTTTGCCCAGCGCGGCGGGCGGAATGGACACCCAGATCGTGCCGGATGCGGCAACCTGTCCGGCCTGCCTGGCAGAGATGAACGATCCCACCGATCGCCGCTATCGCTACCCCTTCGTCAACTGCACCCACTGTGGGCCGCGCTTCACCATTATCCACACAATGCCCTATGACCGCCCGCAGACCGCAATGGCGGCATTTCCGCTCTGTGCGGCCTGCGAGGCGGAGTATCGCAACCCGGCGGATCGCCGCTTTCACGCCCAGCCGGTGGCCTGCCCGGAGTGTGGCCCGCAGCTGGCATGGCATGCGGCGGGCGAGACGCTGGCAGGAGAGGCGGCGTTGAAGGCGGCGGTGGCGGCGCTGGATGCTGGCGGCATCGTGGCGGTGAAGGGCCTCGGCGGCTTTCATCTCGCCTGCGACGCGCTTAACCCGCAGGCGGTGGCGCAGCTGCGTCTGCGTAAACGGCGTCCAGGCAAGCCGTTGGCGGTGATGATTGCTGATGCAGAGAGGTTGCCAGAGCAGGTCCGCGCGGCGCTGGAGACCCCGGCCGCGCCGGTGGTGCTGGTGGATAAACCCCTGCTGCCTGCGCTGGACGCGGCTATCGCACCGGGGCTTAACGAGGTGGGGGTGATGCTGCCCGCCAATCCTCTCCAGCATCTGCTGATGCAGAGCCTTAACCGCCCGCTGGTGATGACCTCCGGCAACCTCAGCGGTCAACCGCCCGCGTTGACCAACCACGAGGCGCTGCGGGATCTCGCCGCCATCGCCGACGGCTTCCTGCTGCATAACCGCGATATCGTCCAGCGGATGGACGACTCGGTGATGCGGGCCGACGGGGAGATGCTCCGCCGCTCGCGTGGGTTTGTGCCGGACGCTTTACCGCTGCCGCCGGGCTTTAGCGACGTGCCGCCGCTGCTCTGCATGGGCGCGGATATGAAGAATACCTTCTGCCTGGTGCGCGGCGGGCAGGCGGTGATGAGCCAGCACTTCGGCGATCTCGGCGACGAGGGCGTCGAGGCGCAGTGGCGACAGGCGCTGGATCTGATGCAGTCCATCTATCACTTCTCTCCTCGCCAGATTGTTTGCGATACCCATCCGGGGTATCGCTCCAGCCAGTGGGCAGAGGCGAGCGGACTGCCGGTCACGCAGGTACTGCATCACCACGCCCATGCGGCGGCCTGCCTGGCCGAACACGGCTGGCCGCTGGCGGGCGGGGACGTTATTGCCCTGACCCTGGACGGGATCGGCATGGGCGCTGACGGTGCGCTGTGGGGCGGGGAGTGCCTGCGGGTGAACTACCGCGAGTGCGAATGGCTGGGCGGTCTGCCCGCCGTGGCGCTCCCCGGCGGCGATCTGGCCGCGCGGCAGCCCTGGCGAAACCTGCTGGCGCACTGCCTGGCGTTTGTTCCTGATTGGCAGGGCTATGCTGAAACCCAGCCGGTGCAGGCGCAAAACTGGCCGCCGCTGGCGCGGGCGATTACGCGCGGTATTAACGCGCCGCTGGCCTCCTCCTGCGGGCGTCTGTTTGATGCCGTGGCCTGCGCGCTGGGGTGCGCTCCAGAGAGCCTGAGCTACGAGGGGGAGGCGGCCTGTCGCCTGGAGGCGCTGGCGGCACGCTGCCCTGGCGTGGCACATCCGCTTACTCTGCCGCTGGACGAGGGCAGGCTCGATCTGGCGCGCTTCTGGCCGCAACTTCTTAACTGGCAGGCGGAACCGCAGGCGCGAGCGTGGGCTTTTCACGACGCGCTGGCCCACGGGCTGGCAGAGCTGATGCGCCACCATGCCGACGCACACGGGATCCGCACGCTCTGCTTTAGCGGTGGAGCGATCCATAACCGGCTCCTGCGCGCCCGCCTGAACGTCTATCTACACGATTTTACGCTGCTGTTTCCCCACAGGCTCCCTGCGGGTGACGGGGCAATTGCCTTTGGGCAGGCGGCCATCGCCGCTGCCAGACTCTTATAAATAAGGAACCTGATAATGTTGATGCGAATGTTACGCAGTGAGCCGCGCGCGGCGCTGCTGATGCTGGGGCTGACTATGGCTAACCTGCTGGCCTGGGGCTGGGCGTGGCACGCCTTTGCCAGCAGCCCGGCGCTGATGGCCGCCAGCCTGCTGGCGTGGGGCTATGGGCTGCGCCACGCGGTCGATGCGGATCACATCGCCGCCATTGATAACGTGACGCGCAAAATGATGCAGCAGGGCAAACGCCCGTTTGGCGTCGGGGCCTGGTTCTCGCTGGGCCACTCCAGCATCGTGGTGCTCGCCTCTGTGGCCATTGCCGCCACGGCAGCAGCGTTCCAGCACCGGATGGCGTGGTTTCATGAAACCGGCGGCATGATCGGTACGGCGGTATCGGCCATCTTCCTGCTGGCAATGGCGCTGGTGAACCTGGTGATTTTGCGCGGCATCTGGCGCAGCTTCCAGGCGCTGAAGCAGGGTAAGCCGGTAGAGGCCGAAAGCGCCACGCCGGGAGGGGTGATGCACTGGCTGTTTAGCGCTGCCTTTCGCCTGGTGGGCAGAAGCTGGCACATGTATCTGGTGGGCTTTCTCTTTGGCCTGGGCTTCGATACCGCAACGGAGATTGGCGTGCTGGGGATCTCTGCCGCCAGCGCCTCTAACGGCATCTCTATCTGGTCAATTATGGTCTTCCCGGCGCTGTTTGCCAGCGGCATGGCGCTGGTGGATTCGTTGGATAACCTGCTGATGGTCAACGCCTACGGCTGGGCCTTTGCTAAACCCCAGCGCAAGCTCTACTACAACATGACCATCACCGGTACGTCAGTGGTGGTGGCGCTGTTTATCGGCGGGCTGGAGGCGCTGGGGCTGCTGGCGGATAAGCTTGCCCTGAGCGGCGGCGTGTGGGACGCCATCGCCACGCTGAACGATAACCTCGGCGACGCCGGTTTTATCGTGGTGGCGATTTTTATCCTTTGCTGGCTAGCCTCGATTGTTAACTACCGGGTGCGGGGCTATGACTCGCTGGTGGGAGCTGCTTCAGCAGAGTAAACGCCTCTTTCATGCGATCCTCGCTAATCGCAAAGGCGCAGAGCTGACCGCCTTCATCAAACCCCTGAGCAACCATCCCCGCTGCGCTGGTCTCTATCTGCCAGCGCAGATCGCGCCGCCCGGTCTCGCCCGCCAGCTGCAAGGGCAGCTCAGGGGTTTTGACCTTTATCAGCATCGCGGGCAGCTTAAGCGGAACGCGGGCACCGAGCAGGTTTTTCGCCAGATACATAGCGCTAAGCTGAATCGGCTGGAGAAACGGCAGCACGTCGCCGTTGATCTCCGCGCAGTCGCCAAGCGCATAGATATCCAGCTGGGTGGTCTGCAGGTAGCTGTCGACCTTCACCCCGCGATGCGTTTCTGCGCCAGCGCGCTGCGCCAGCGCGGTTTCCGCCCGCAGGCCGGTGGCAGCCACCACGGCATCTACCTCCACGCTGCGGCTGCGATCCAGCTGAACGCGGATACCGTCAGAGGTTTTCTCCAGCCGTTGCAGCTGCGATTTTAGCAGCAGCTGCACGCCCATATCGGTCAGGCAGTGCTGTAAGCGACCGCTCACTTCTGGCGGCATCAGCATAGGCAGAATGCTGGCAGCCTGATCAATGAGGGTAACCGCTTTTCCGGCGCGGCAAAAATCCATCGCCAGCTCAGTGCCAATCAGACCACTACCGACAATCATTACCCGCTGCGCGTCGCGAAGCGCGGTTTCACAGGCGCGATACTCCCGTTGGCTGTTGAGAGTAAGCATCAGCTCGCGTCCCTCAACCGGCGGTACAAAGGCAGATGCACCCGTCGCCAGCACCAGCTTATCGTACTGCCAGGATTGTTGACCCGCTTTCACCACGTGCGCGGCGGCATCAATATCGGTCACCCAGGTCCAGGGAAACAGCCGCAGGTTAAACTGTTCGGCAAACTCCCCCGCCGTCTGGCGGGTGAGGTCGTCTGCACGCTGGCTCTGGCTGATAACGTGGCTTAAGTCCGGCTTGTTGTATTCATCGATGCTATCGGCTGCAATCAGCGTCAGCGGTACGTTCGCATCAAGCTTGCGGATATTTTTCACCAGCTGGCGGGCTGCAAAGCCCGAGCCAATAATCACGATACCGTGGTTCATTTAACCTCCGTAGCCAGTTCATCAAAGACCTCTTTACCCAGGGAGCACTCCGGGCAGAGGAAGTTGTCCGGCACGTCGCACCATGGCGTCCCAGGAGCGACCTCCTGCATCGGCTCGCCTTTAGCCGGATCGTAGATCCACTGGCAGACGCTGCACTGCATGCTCGGCCCCAGATCGGCAGCGGTTGCGCAGGGGCTGGCGTCCGGCGTCGTTGCGGCTGCGGGTGCAGCAACAGGTAATGGAGTAAGTGCCCACTGACGTGCAATATCGCGCCCGTGCTGACGGCAAATTTCAAGGGCATCAATGTCCGGACGCCATTTCGCCTTCAGGCTCAGGGACATCTCAAAACCGGCATCCTGAAGACGCGTAGAGAGGCGGTCTACCGCGCCGCCGCTCCAGCCGTGGGAGCCAAAGGCGCTGGCGCGTTTGTTGCGAAAGCGCAGGCCGGTCATCTCCTCTACCAGACCGGCAATTTTC
>JBCNNW010000082.1:0-6741 GCA_039594205.1 Pseudescherichia sp.
CGGCTCGATGCCGATCGGCAGCAAGGTCTCGCTGGGGCTGCTGCGTGAAGGCAAACCGGTTACCGTTAGCCTTGAGCTACAGCAGAGCAGTCAGAACCAGGTTGACTCCAGCACCATCTTCAGCGGAATTGAAGGCGCAGAGATGAGCAACGCGGGTAACAACCAGGGCGTGACCGTCAGCAACGTGAAGGCGAACAGCCCGGCGGCGCGCATCGGCCTGAAAAAAGGCGATGTGATCATCGGCGCGAACCAGCAGCCGGTGAAGAATATTGCCGAACTGCGTAAGATCCTCGACAGCAAGCCGTCAGTGCTGGCGCTGAATATCCAGCGTGGCGATACCTCTCTCTACCTGCTGATGCAGTAACTGCATTACCCCTTCTCCGTTAGGGGAAGGGGTCTCCTCACAGAATCTGTGAGGCCTTCCACAACTCCACACTTCCGCATGGTGCTTTGTGCTTTTGCACAATGCAGAGCGCTGGTAACTCCCTTATTCTAGTGATCTGCTCAGGGGAGGGATTACATGGCTGGCTGGCATCTTGATACCAAAATGGCGCAGGATATCGTGGCGCGTACCATGCGCATTATCGATACCAACATCAACGTAATGGATGCGCGCGGGCGCATTATTGGCAGCGGCGATCGGGAGCGTATTGGGGAATTGCACGAAGGCGCGCTACTGGTCCTCTCTCAGGGACGCGTGGTGGATATCGACGACGCGGTGGCCCGCCACCTGCACGGCGTACGCCAGGGGATCAACCTGCCGCTGCGTCTGGAGGGGGAAATTGTCGGCGTCATCGGCCTTACCGGCGAGCCGGAGACGCTGCGCAAATATGGTGAGCTGGTGTGTATGACCGCCGAAATGATGCTTGAGCAGTCCCGGCTGATGCATCTCCTGGCCCAGGATAGCCGCCTGCGCGAGGAGCTGGTGATGAACCTGATTCAGGCCGAAGAGCATACCCCGGCCCTGAGCGAGTGGGCGCAGCGTCTGGGTATCGATCTGAACCAGCCGCGCGTGGTGGCGGTGGTCGAGGTCGACAGCGGCCAGCTGGGGGTCGACAGCGCCATGGCTGAGCTACAGCAGCTGCAAAATGCGCTTACCACGCCGGAGCGTAACAACCTGATTGCCATCGTCTCCCTGACCGAGATGGTGGTGCTTAAACCCGCCCTGAACCCGTTTGGCCGCTGGGATGCCGAAGACCATCGCAAGCGCGTCGAGCAGCTGATCGCCCGCATGAAAGAGAACGGCCAGCTGCGCTTTCGCGTCGCGCTGGGCAACTACTTTACCGGGCCGGGGAGCATTGCGCGATCCTACCGTACGGCGCGTACCACTATGATGGTCGGCAAGCAGCGGATGCCGGAGAGCCGGAGCTATTTCTATCAGGATCTGATGCTGCCGGTGCTGCTGGATAGCCTGCGCGGCGGCTGGCAGGCCAACGAGCTGGCGCGTCCGCTTACCCGCCTGAAGGCGATGGATAACAACGGCCTGCTCAGGCGGACGCTGGCGGCGTGGTTCCGCCACAACGTGCAGCCGCTGGCGACCTCAAAGGCGCTGTTTATACACCGCAATACGCTGGAGTACCGTCTGAACCGTATCTCAGAGCTGACCGGGCTGGATCTGGGGAATTTCGACGACAGGCTGCTGCTCTATGTGGCGTTGCAGTTAGACGAGCAGAGATAGTTTTTGCCCGGTTAGCGAAGCGCCACCGGGCGTATAACCGCTACTTATTACGCGTTAACTTCTCAAGGTCGGATTCGATCTCGTTGATCTTGTTGGTCACCACGCTCTCGAGGTGGCGCAGATCGTCGAGGATCTTGCGCTTCAGGTCGATCTCACTGCGATCGCGCTGGCAGATTTGATCCAGCTCGTCGATCACGTAGCGCAGGTTCGGGCTGATCTCCTGCACCTCTTTGTAACCCTGACCGACGCCATCGGCGACGACGGTTTTACGCTGGCGTGGGTATTTAAACTTCACGCTTTTCGCAAAAAACTCGCCCTTGTCCTTATGAAAATAGATCTTCAGAATATCGTTATTGGCCTCCTGGCGAAGGCTATAGCGATCGATTTCATCCGGATTGGTGATGCCTAAACTTTTCAGATTATCGTACATGGCGGTACCCTTAAGCTTAACATAACCTATGAATAATTAACGAAAAATTCCATTTTGGCTACCTGCAAATACAAAAAAAGCGGGGTAGCCCCCGCTTTTGTTATCGCTTATTAGTCGATGGTACGCAACAGTTCGTTGATACCCACTTTGCCGCGCGTCTTCGCGTCGACCTTCTTCACGATAACCGCACAGTAGAGGCTGTACTTGCCATCTTTTGACGGCAGGTTGCCAGAGACCACCACCGAGCCAGCCGGTACGCGACCGTAGTGCACTTCACCGGTTTCACGATCGTAGATACGGGTGCTCTGGCCGATATAAACGCCCATAGAGATCACGGAACCTTCTTCAACGATCACGCCCTCAACCACTTCAGAGCGTGCGCCGATAAAGCAGTTGTCTTCGATGATGGTTGGGTTAGCCTGCAGCGGCTCAAGAACGCCACCGATGCCGACGCCGCCGGAGAGGTGAACGTTTTTACCGATCTGCGCACAGGAGCCAACGGTGGCCCAGGTGTCAACCATGGTGCCTTCGTCAACGTAGGCCCCGATGTTCACGTAGGAGGGCATCAGCACGGTGTTACGGGCGATGAACGCCCCCTGGCGCACGGCTGCCGGTGGCACTACGCGGAAGCCCTCTTTCTGGAAGCGCGCTTCGTCGTAGTTAGCGAACTTCATCGGCACTTTATCGAAGTAGCGGCTCTCGGCTCCGTCGATAACCTGGTTATCATTAATACGGAAAGAGAGCAGCACCGCTTTCTTCAGCCATTGATGCGTTACCCACTGGCCGTCGATCTTCTCGGCGACGCGCAGCGCGCCGGAGTCCAGCAGGGAAATCACCTGGTTTACCGCTTCACGGGTCACGGTATCTACATTCGCCGGCGTGATCTCGGCGCGACGCTCAAAAGCGGACTCAATAACGTTCTGTAACTGCTGCATTGTTAAACTCTTTCCATATAAATAAACACACTACCCTTTATCGTTTGGATTGAGGGCCTCTGTCAACCGTTGTTGTACTTCCTTCTGCAGCACATTATTAAGACCACGCCGGTCGGCGGTAGCGATTATAAATAAATCTTCTACTCGCTCGCCGATTGTCGAAATTCTCGCCCCGTGAAGCGAGATCCCGAGGTCGGCGAACACCTGGCCGACGCGGGCGAGCAGGCCCGGCTGGTCGAGAGAGATAAGCTCAAGAAAGCTCTTTCTGTCGGTATGGGTCGGCAGAAAATTGACCTCGGTATCGACGGTAAAATGACGCAGCCTCGGCGGCTGGCGGCGCGGCTGCGGCGGCTGCCAGCTGCTCTGAGTGATGGCCTGCAGTAATCCCTGCTGGATCGCCTGGTGACGATCCGGAGAGAGCGGGCTGCCGTCCGGCTCCAGCACAATAAAGGTATCCATCGCCATGCCGTCGCGGGTAGTAAAGATCTGCGCGTCGTGAACGCTCAGGTTGCGGCGGTCCAGCTCGGCGCAGACGGCGGCAAACAGGTAGGGACGGTCCGGGCTCCAGATAAAAATCTCGGTGCCGCCGCGCGTCGCCTGCGGACTGAGCAGGATCATCGGCTGGGTGAGATCGTGCCGCAGCAGGTGTCGGGCGTGCCAGGCCAGCTGGTTTGGGCTGTGGCGGACAAAATAGTTTGCCCGGCAGCGCGCCCAAATGTGGTGCAGCGCCTCTTCGTTGATGTTGTCCATCCGCAGCAGGGCCAACGCCTGCAGCTGATGGTGGCGCACGCGCTCGCGCATGTCCGGCGTGCTCTGCACCCCGCGGCGCAGCTGTTTTTCCGTGGCAAAGTACAGCTCGCGCAGCAGGCTCTGCTTCCAGCTGTTCCACAGAGTTTCGTTGGTGGCGCAGATATCCGCCACCGTCAGGCAGACCAGGAAGCGCAGGCGGTTTTCCGTCTGCACCTCTTCGGCAAACTGCTTGATCACCTCGGGATCCTGAATATCACGGCGCTGGGCGGTGACGGACATCAGCAGGTGCTGACGCACCAGCCAGGCCACCAGCTGCGTCTCCCGCGAGTTGAGACCGTGCAGCTCGGCAAACTTCAGCACGTCCTGCGCGCCGAGCACCGAGTGATCGCCTCCGCGCCCTTTGGCGATATCGTGGAACAGGGCGGCAATCAAAATCAGCTCAGGATGGCTGAGACGCGGCCAGAGATCGACGCAGAGCGGGTGCTTCTGCCGCGTCTCCTCAAGGGCAAAGCTCTCCAGCTTCAGCAGCACGCGAATGGTGTGCTCATCCACCGTATAGGCGTGGAAGAGGTCAAACTGCATCTGGCCGACAATGTGCGACCACTGGGGCATATAGGCCCATAGCACGCTGTGCCGGTGCATCGGCAGCAGGCCCCGGCTTACCGCGCCGGGGTGGCGTAGCATGCTGAGGAACAGCGTCCGCGCCTCTGGAATGTAGCACAGCGGCTGGGTCAGGTGACGGCGGGCGTGGCGCAGATGGCGCAGGGTAGTGGAGTAGATGCCGGTGATGCTGCTGTTACGCACCATCATGTAGAACATGCGCAGGATCGCCTGCGGCTCGCGGATAAACAGCGTCTCGTCGCGCAGATCGATCAGCGTCCCGCGCAGCTGGAACTCATCGTCGATGGGCCGGGGCTTCTCGTCAGTAGTGAGGGCTAAAATCGCCTCATCAAAGAGCTGGAGCAGCATCTGGTTCAGCTCGGATACCCGACGGGTGACGCGATAGAAATCCTTCATCATCTGCTCAACCGGCTCGTTGCCTTCGCCAACGTAGTTGAGCCGCTGGGCGACGCTGAGCTGGCGATCGAACAGCAGACGGTTATCGTAGCGGTTAATCTCCAGATGCAGGGCAAAGCGGATGCGCCAGAGCAGATGCTGACACTCATTAAGCTCGTTGCGCTCGGCCTGGGTTAAGAAGCCGAAGCCCACCATCTCGCTCAGGGAGGTGGCCCCGAAGTGGCGGCGCGCTACCCACTGGAGGGTATGGATATCCCGCAGGCCGCCGGGGCTGCTCTTGATGTCCGGTTCGAGGTTATAGCTGGTGCCGTGGTAGCGCTGGTGGCGCTCGGTCTGTTCGGCAACCTTGGCGGCAAAGAAGGTCTCAGACGGCCAGAAGCCGTCGCTGAAGATGTGCTTCTGTAGCTCAAGGAAGAGGGCGACGTCGCCAATCAGCAGGCGGGACTCAATCAGGTTGGTGGCCACGGTGAGATCCGCAAGTCCTTCAAGCAGGCACTCCTCCAGAGTACGCACGCTGTGGCCCACCTCCAGTTTGATATCCCACAGTAGAGTCAGCAGCTCACCGATCTTCTGCGCCTGTGCGTCGGGGAGTTTTTTGCGGCTGAGGATCAGCAGATCGACATCTGAGAGCGGGTGCAGTTCACCGCGACCGTAGCCGCCCACTGCCACCAGCGCCGCGTCGCCGTACTCGGCGAAGCCATACTCTACCCACAGGCGCTGCAGGAGCTGATCGATAAATTCGGTCCGCGCTTCAATGAGCTGCTCAGCGGAGAGCCCCTGGTCAAAAACGTGTCCCAGCCACTGCTGGAAAGTATCGATATGCGCCTTGATATCGGCGCAGTTCAGGCTGCTCTGCGGCCAGGAGGAGGGGTTAGCGGGCTGGCCAGGGAGAGAGGGCGCCGTGTGGCTAAATTGTTCTGAAAGAGTGTGGCTCATATCGCGTTGCGCTGCCCCCAATATAAGTAAAAGCTATAGCCATAAAAAAAGCCGGCAATCGCCGGCTTTTTATCATTCGTTGTGCGAGAGTATCGCCGGGATGGTGTCATCCTTGCGCAGCGTCATAATTTCGCAGCCGTTCTCTGTCACCACAATAGTATGCTCATACTGTGCCGACAAGCTCCGGTCTTTGGTTTTTACCGTCCAGCCATCTTTCATGGTGCGGATACGGTAGTCGCCCGCGTTGACCATCGGCTCGATGGTGAAGGCCATACCGGCCTGCAGCACCACGCCGCCGTCGTCAGCGTCATAGTGCAGTACCTGCGGCTCTTCGTGGAAGCCGCGGCCAATGCCGTGCCCGCAGTACTCGCGCACCACGGAGAAACCTTCCGCCTCAACAAACTTCTGGATCGCCGCACCGAGAGTGCGCAGGCGGATACCCGGCTTCACCATCTTCAGCGCCAGGTAAAGGCTCTCCTGGGTCACACGGCAGAGACGCTCGCCCAGGATGGTCGGCTTGCCAACGATAAACATTTTTGAGGTATCGCCGTGGAAGCCGTCTTTGATTACGGTAACGTCGATGTTAACGATATCGCCATCTTTCAGCCGTTTTTCGTCGTCCGGAATACCGTGGCACACCACCTCGTTGATAGAGATGCAGACGGATTTCGGGAAACCGTGATAGCCGAGGCTGGCGGAGACCGCGTGCTGTTCGTTAACGATGTGGTCGTTGCAGAGACGGTCCAGCTCGCCGGTGCTTACGCCCGGCTTGATGTGCGCTTCGATCATCTCCAGCACTTCCGCAGCGAGGCGGCCCGCCACGCGCATTTTTTCGATATCTTCCGGGGTCTTAATTGGGATAGCCATGAATTCTGTCCATCAGCGTCGATGCTCTCAATAATAGTGAGGCAATCGACAAATAAATGTGTAAGTGCTGTCAATGTTACCAGTCCGGGACATAACCTGCCAAATTGAGAATTACGGACAGCACGCTG
>JBCNNW010000083.1:0-12155 GCA_039594205.1 Pseudescherichia sp.
ACGCTCTCTGAGCCCCTTATTGAGCAGGTAGTACCGAGTTTGGTTAGGGGGCCTGTTGATGGCCCCCTTTTTCACTTTTAAGGCTGTTTGGTTTTACAACCAGGCAGGTCAAATCTTCCGAGGATTTTAGAATGGCTGAAATTACCGCATCCCTGGTAAAAGAGCTGCGCGAGCGTACTGGCGCTGGCATGATGGATTGCAAAAAAGCGCTGACCGAAGCGAACGGCGACATCGAGCTGGCAATCGAGAACATGCGTAAGTCTGGTGCGATCAAAGCAGCGAAAAAAGCAGGCAACGTGGCTGCTGACGGCGTGATCATCACCAAGATCGACGGCAACTACGGCGTGATTCTGGAAGTTAACTGCCAGACTGACTTCGTTGCTAAAGACGCTGGTTTCCAGGCGTTCGCTAACAAGGTTCTGGATGCAGCAACTGCTGGCAAAGTTACCGACGTTGAAGTGCTGAAAGCACAGTTCGAAGAAGAGCGCGTAGCGCTGGTAGCGAAGATTGGTGAGAACATCAACATTCGCCGCGTTGCTACCCTCGAAGGCGACGTGCTGGGCTCCTACCTGCACGGCGCGCGCATCGGCGTTCTGATCGCTGCTACCGGCGCTGACGAAGAGCTGGTGAAACAGCTGGCAATGCACGTTGCTGCAAGCAAGCCTGAGTTCGTTAAGCCGGAAGACGTCTCTGCTGAAGTGGTAGAGAAAGAGTACCAGGTTCAGCTGGACATCGCCATGCAGTCCGGTAAGCCGAAAGAGATCGCAGAGAAGATGGTTGAAGGCCGCATGAAGAAATTCACCGGCGAAGTCTCTCTGACCGGCCAGCCGTTCGTTATGGACCCGAGCAAAACCGTTGCTCAGCTGCTGAAAGAGCACAACGCTGACGTGACTAACTTCATCCGTTTCGAAGTGGGTGAAGGCATCGAGAAAGTTGAGACTGACTTCGCAGCAGAAGTTGCTGCCATGTCCAAGCAGTCTTAAGTGGTCTGAAAGAAGCCGCCTGAGGGCGGCTTCTTTTTGTATCCAGCGTAAGCTGTATACTACGTAAGTTGTAACCGGAATTAACCCCTCTCAATCGTTGAACGTCTCAGGAAAGAATCATGGCTACCAATGCAAAACCCGTCTATAAACGCATCCTGCTTAAGCTCAGCGGTGAAGCGTTACAGGGCACCGAAGGCTTCGGTATCGACGCAAGCATCCTCGACCGCATGGCTCAGGAGATCAAAGAGCTGGTGGAGTTAGGCATCCAGGTAGGCGTCGTCATTGGTGGTGGTAACCTTTTCCGTGGCGCAGGCCTGGCGAAAGCGGGGATGAACCGCGTAGTGGGCGACCACATGGGTATGCTGGCAACGGTCATGAACGGCCTGGCAATGCGTGATGCGCTCCACCGCGCCTATGTGAACGCCCGCCTGATGTCCGCTATTCCACTTAATGGCGTGTGTGATAACTACAGCTGGGCTGAAGCCATCAGCCTGCTGCGTAACAACCGGGTGGTGATCCTCTCCGCCGGGACCGGTAACCCGTTCTTTACCACCGACTCCGCAGCCTGCCTGCGCGGGATCGAGATCGAAGCGGACGTGGTGCTGAAGGCGACTAAAGTCGACGGCGTGTTTACTGCCGATCCGGCAAAAGATCCGGCTGCTACTATGTACGATCAGCTGAGCTACAGCGAAGTGCTGGATAAAGAGCTGAAGGTCATGGATCTGGCGGCCTTTACCCTGGCCCGTGACCACAAGCTGCCAATTCGTGTTTTCAACATGAACAAGCCAGGCGCGCTGCGCCGCGTGGTAATGGGCGAAAAAGAGGGCACTTTGATCACGGAGTAATTTCCGTCGTCAACAAATAGAGGTAAGATTCCGCCTTAACAGTAAAGCGGTTCTTATCAGACACTTTTTACGGTGTCAGAGATTAAACGGGGCTATACTTAGCACACTTTACGGCGTGCTGACGTATGGTCTGCCTGAGACAAGTTTTCAAGGATTCGTAACGTGATTAACGATATCAGAAAAGATGCCGAAGTCCGCATGGATAAATGCGTTGAAGCATTCAAAACCCAAATCAGCAAAGTGCGCACCGGTCGTGCTTCCCCAAGCCTGCTCGACGGCATTATGGTGCCGTACTACGGTACGCCGACGCCGCTGCGCCAGCTGGCTAACATCACCGTTGAAGACTCCCGTACGCTGAAAATCAACGTGTTCGATCGCTCTCTCAGCCCGGCGGTTGAGAAGGCTATCATGGCGTCTGACCTCGGTCTGAACCCAAGCTCTGCAGGCACCGACATCCGCGTTCCGCTGCCGCCGCTGACCGAAGAGCGTCGTAAAGACCTGATTAAAGTGGTGCGTGGCGAAGCCGAAGGCGCACGCGTAGCGGTACGTAACGTACGCCGTGATGCCAACGACAAAGTGAAAGCACTGCTGAAAGATAAAGCGATCAGCGAAGATGAAGATCGTCGCTCGCAGGACGACGTGCAGAAGCTGACCGACGTAGCCATCAAGAAGGTGGATGCGGCGCTGGCGGAAAAAGAAGCGGAACTGATGCAGTTCTGATCCCGCGCACGTGATTAAACAAGACGCCGTTCAGAGAAGCCCCCTCGGGTTTTTGCTGGCGGCGTTTTGCTATGTTGCTCTTCTTAAGCCACCTTTGGACACCTCTCTCTCATGAAGCAGCTCACCCTCCTTGGCTCAACCGGCTCTATCGGTTGCAGTACCCTTGATGTGGTTCGCCACAATCCCGATCGCTTTGCCGTCACGGCGCTGGTTGCCGGTAAAAACGTGGCCCGTATGGCAGAGCAGTGCCTGGAGTTCACGCCGCGCTACGCGGTGATGGACGATGCCGCCAGCGCCCGCGAACTCAGAGAGATACTGACCCAGCACGGCAGCCGTACCGAGGTGCTGAGCGGCCAGCAGGCCGCCTGCGAGATGGCCGCGCTGGAGGAGGTCGATCAGGTGATGGCCGCTATCGTCGGAGCGGCGGGGCTGCTGCCGACCCTGGCGGCGATCCGCGCCGGGAAGCGGGTGCTGCTGGCTAACAAAGAGTCGCTGGTCACCTGTGGCCGCCTGTTTATGGAGGCGGTGAAAGAGAGTGGAGCGCAGCTTCTGCCGGTAGATAGCGAGCACAACGCCATTTTTCAGAGTTTACCGCAACCCTTCCAGCGCAACCTGGGGTACGCTGACCTCGAGCAAAATGGCGTCGCATCCATTCTGCTTACCGGGTCTGGTGGCCCCTTTCGTGAGACGCCGCTGTCTGAACTGGCTGCAATGACGCCAGATCAGGCCTGCCGCCATCCGAACTGGTCAATGGGACGTAAAATCTCCGTTGATTCCGCCACCATGATGAACAAAGGTCTGGAATATATTGAAGCGCGCTGGCTGTTTAACGCCTCTGCCCGCCAGATGGAAGTGCTGATCCACCCTCAGTCGGTGATCCACTCTATGGTACGTTACCAGGACGGCAGCGTGTTAGCGCAGCTGGGTGAGCCGGATATGCGTACGCCTATCGCCCATACGATGGCCTGGCCGGATCGCGTCAGCTCCGGCGTGAAGGCCCTCGATTTTTGCTCGCTCAGCACGTTGAGCTTTGCCGCCCCGGACTATAACCGCTATCCCTGTCTGAAGCTGGCAATGGAGGCGTTTGAACAGGGCCAGGCCGCGACAACGACGCTGAATGCAGCAAATGAGGTGACGGTTGCCGCATTCCTGGACTCGCGCATTCGCTTTACCGATATCGCTGCCCTTAATCTATCCGTACTTGAACGTATAGATCTGCGCGAACCACAGAGCATTGATGATGTTCTGGCCGTGGACGCGCAGGCCCGCGAGATGGCACAGAAACAGGTGAGCCATCTCGCAAGCCGGTGATATTGCTGCCATGAATGGCCGTGATATTTGTTAGCGTTCGGCTTCAGTGATATAGTCTGCGCCACCCGATCGCTGGTCTCAGGGCCGGAGCGGTCAGGTAAGCCGTGGTTTGACACGGCTTTTTTTACGTAAAGGCTTCAGTATTTCTGAGTACCGCTAAATCCTTTTCAGGGACTTAAAACGCGTTATGTTGTCAATGAACCTTCCTTTAAGCGAGAATTTGCCAGCGCATGGCTGCCGCCATGTGGCGATAATTATGGATGGCAATGGTCGCTGGGCAAAAAGACAAGGGAAGATACGAGCCTTTGGACATAAAGCCGGAGCGAAGTCCGTCCGCCGCGCAGTCTCCTATGCTGCGAACCACGGCATCGACGCGCTAACGCTGTATGCTTTTAGCAGTGAGAACTGGAACCGTCCGGCGCAGGAGGTCAGTGCGCTGATGGAGCTGTTTGTGTGGGCGCTGGATAGCGAAGTTAAAAGCCTGCACCGTCACAATGTGCGCCTGCGCGTCATCGGTGACACCAGCCGTTTTAACTCACGTCTGCAGGAGCGGATTCGCAAAGCGGAGGCGTTAACCGCGCAAAATAGCGGCCTAACGCTGAATATCGCTGCGAATTATGGCGGACGTTGGGATATTATTCAGGGAGTCCAGCAGTTAGCGGTACAGGTACAAGAAGGGCTGTTGCGCCCGGACCAAATTGATGAAGAGGCGCTGAGTAAGCAAATCTGCATGCATGAACTGGCTCCAGTGGATTTAGTAATAAGGACAGGGGGGGAGCACCGCATCAGTAACTTTTTGCTGTGGCAAATAGCCTATGCTGAACTTTACTTCACGGATGTTCTTTGGCCTGATTTCGATGAACAAGACTTTGAAGGTGCGCTGCATGCCTTTGCTAATCGAGAGCGTCGTTTCGGCGGCACCGAGCCTGGCGGCGACAACGCCTGATGGGGGTAGCTTTTGCTGAAGTATCGCCTGATTTCTGCTTTTGTATTAATACCCGTCGTCATTGCGGCGCTATTTTTACTCCCCCCGGTGGGGTTTGCTCTGGTCACGCTCGCGGTCTGTATGCTGGCCGCCTGGGAGTGGGGCCAGCTTAGCGGCTTTACTTCACGCACGCAGCGGGTATGGCTTGCCGTACTCTGCGGCCTGCTGCTGGCGGTGATGCTCTTTACGATCCCGGAGTATCATCACAATGTTCATCAGCCGCTGGTTGAGGGCTCGCTATGGGCCTCGCTGGGCTGGTGGATTGCCGCGCTGCTGCTGGTGCTGTTCTATCCCGCCTCGGCGGCGCTGTGGCGGCACTCAAAGGCGCTGCGTCTGCTGTTTGGTATCCTCACCATCGTTCCCTTTTTCTGGGGAATGCTGGCGCTGCGCGCCTGGCACTATGAGGACAACCACTACAGCGGGGCGCTATGGCTGCTCTACGTCATGATCCTCGTCTGGGGCGCGGACTCCGGCGCATACATGTTTGGCAAGCTGTTCGGTAAGCATAAGCTGGCCCCGAAGGTGTCGCCGGGCAAAACCTGGCAGGGCTTTATCGGCGGCCTGTTTACGGCGGCGGTGATCTCCTGGGGCTACAGCGTCTGGGCAAACCTGGAGGTTGCGCTCTCAACGCTGCTGATCTGCTCTATTATCGCGGCGCTGGCCTCGGTGCTGGGCGATTTAACCGAAAGCATGTTTAAGCGTGAAGCCGGTATTAAAGATAGCGGTCACCTTATTCCAGGGCATGGCGGTATTCTCGATCGCATCGACAGCCTGACAGCGGCAGTTCCGGTGTTTGCCTGCCTGCTGCTGCTGGTCTTTGGGACGATTTAACGGATGGATTTATGCTGAGCATTCTCTGGAATCTGGCAGCGTTTATTGTTGCGCTAGGCGTGCTGATCACCGTGCACGAATTCGGCCATTTCTGGGTTGCTCGCCGCTGCGGCGTCCGGGTTGAGCGCTTTTCCATTGGTTTTGGCAAAGCGCTCTGGCGTCGCACCGACAAGCAGGGCACCGAGTTTGTTATCGCCTTAATCCCCCTCGGCGGCTATGTCAAAATGCTCGACGAGCGCGTCGAGCCGGTGATCCCCGAGCTGCGCCACACCGCGTTTAACAATAAAACTATCGGCCAGCGTGCCGCCGTCATCGCCGCGGGTCCCGTGGCCAACTTCCTTTTTGCTATCTTTGCCTACTGGCTGGTATTCATCATCGGTGTCCCTGGCGTTCGTCCGGTTGTTGGTGAAATAACAGCCAACTCTATTGCGGCAAGTGCACAAATTGCCCCGGGGATGGAACTTAAAGCCGTTGACGGTATCGAAACGCCAGACTGGGATGCAGTGCGTCTGCAGCTGGTAGATAAAATTGGCGATGAGCAGACTACCCTCAGCGTGGCCCCTTTTGGCAGCGACAGCCGCCAGCAGAAGACGCTGGATCTGCGCAACTGGGCGTTTGAGCCAGACAAGCAGGATCCGGTGGCGTCGTTGGGCATCCAGCCGCGCGGGGCACAGGTTGAATCCGTGCTGGCAGAGGTGCAG
Organism: Pseudescherichia sp.; assembly: GCA_039594205.1. Taxonomy (GTDB): domain Bacteria; phylum Pseudomonadota; class Gammaproteobacteria; order Enterobacterales; family Enterobacteriaceae; genus Pseudescherichia. The sequence continues at coordinate 6,377 of JBCNNW010000083.1, forward strand.
CCAGGGTCGGCGGCACGTAAAGCGGGTTTGCAAGCTGGCGACAGGATCGTTAAAGTCGATGGGCAGCCAATTACGCAGTGGATGACGTTTGTAACCCTGGTTCGCGATAATCCGGGTACGCCGTTGGCGCTGGAGATAGAAAGACAGGGAACTCCCTTGTCTTTAACGCTGATACCAGATACAAAACCGGGTAGCGGCAAGGATGAAGGGTTTGCGGGCGTCGTGCCAAAGGTTATCCCGCTGCCGGACGAGTATAAGACAGTACGCCAGTATGGGCCGTTTGATGCCGCTGCCGCCGCCACGGGTAAAACCTGGCAGCTGATGAAGCTCACGGTTAGCATGCTGGGGAAATTGATAACGGGCGACGTCAAACTGAACAACCTCAGCGGGCCGATCTCGATCGCCCAGGGGGCTGGGATGTCAGCGGAGTTTGGGTTGATCTACTACCTGATGTTTCTCGCCTTAATCAGCGTGAACCTGGGGATTATCAACCTGTTCCCATTACCGGTGTTAGATGGGGGACACCTGCTGTTTTTAGCGATAGAGAAGCTAAAAGGCGGGCCGGTATCCGAGCGGGTTCAAGACTTTAGTTATCGCATTGGCTCAATTCTGCTGGTGCTGTTAATGGGGCTTGCACTTTTCAATGATTTCTCTCGGTTATGAGAGTTAGTTAGGAAGAACGCATAATAACGATGGCGATGAAAAAGTTGCTTATAGCGTCGCTGCTGTTTAGCAGCGCGACCGTATACGGTGCTGAAGGGTTCGTAGTGAAAGATATTCATTTCGAAGGCTTACAGCGTGTCGCCGTTGGTGCGGCCCTCCTCAGTATGCCAGTACGTCAGGGTGACACGGTGACTGATGAAGACATCAGTAATACTATCCGTGCGCTGTTTGCCACCGGCAACTTCGAGGACGTTCGCGTCCTGCGCGATGGTGATACGCTCCTTGTGCAGGTTAAAGAGCGTCCAACCATTGCCAGCATCACCTTCTCGGGCAATAAGTCCGTAAAAGATGACATGCTGAAGCAGAACCTCGAAGCGTCCGGCGTGCGCGTGGGTGAATCACTCGATCGCACCACCCTGGCCGATATCGAAAAAGGTCTGGAAGACTTCTACTACAGCGTCGGTAAGTATAGCGCCAGCGTCAAAGCGGTCGTTACGCCGCTGCCGCGTAACCGCGTCGATCTGAAGCTGGTCTTCCAGGAGGGCGTCTCCGCCAAAATTCAACAGATCAACATTGTCGGCAACCACGCGTTCAGTACCGAAGAGCTGATCTCAACCTTCCAGCTGCGCGATGAAGTGCCGTGGTGGAACGTGGTCGGCGATCGTAAATACCAGAAGCAGAAGCTGGCAGGCGATCTTGAGACGTTACGCAGCTACTACCTCGATCGTGGCTACGCGCGTTTCAATATCGACTCCACTCAGGTCAGCCTGACGCCGGACAAAAAAGGTATCTACATCACCGTTAACATCACCGAAGGCGATCAGTACAAGCTCTCCGGCGTTGAAGTTAGCGGTAATCTGGCCGGTCACTCTGCCGAAATTGAGAGCCTGACGAAAATTCAGCCGGGCGAGCTCTATAACGGCACCAAAGTGACCCGAATGGAAGACGACATCAAAAAGCTTCTGGGTCGCTATGGCTACGCCTACCCGCGCGTGCAGTCTCAGCCTGAGATCAACGACGCGGACAAGACCGTGAAGCTGCACGTTAACGTCGATGCGGGCAACCGCTACTACGTGCGTAAGATTCGCTTTGAGGGTAACGATACCTCCAAAGATGCCGTTCTGCGCCGTGAAATGCGTCAGATGGAAGGCGCCTGGCTGGGCAGCGATCTGGTCGATCAGGGTAAAGAGCGTCTGAACCGTCTCGGCTACTTCGAAACGGTGGATACCGATACCCAGCGCGTAGCAGGCAGCCCGGACCAGGTTGACGTCGTCTACAAGGTCAAAGAGCGTAACACCGGTAGCTTCAACTTCGGCGTCGGCTACGGCACCGAGAGCGGCGTCAGCTTCCAGGTTGGCGTCCAGCAGGATAACTGGCTGGGTACCGGTTACTCGGTCGGGATCAACGGGACCAAGAACGACTACCAGACCTACTCTGAGCTGTCCGTGACCAACCCGTACTTCACCGTTGACGGCGTGAGCCTCGGCGGTCGTATCTTCTATAACGACTTTGAAGCGGATGATGCGGACCTGTCGTCGTACACCAACAAGAGCTACGGCCTTGACGGTACGCTGGGCTTCCCGGTCAACGAGTACAACACCCTGCGCCTCGGCTTAGGTTACGTGCACAACGACCTCTCCAACATGGAGCCGCAGGTGGCGATGTGGCGTTATCTCGACTCGGTGGGGCAGAGCGCCAGCACCCAGGACAACGATAACGGCTATAGCGCAGACGACTTCACCTTCAACTACGGCTGGACTTACAACCATCTTGACCGCGGCTACTTCCCGACGGATGGTTCGCGTGTCAACCTGAACGGTAAGGTCACCGTACCTGGCTCAGATAACGAGTTCTATAAGGTTACCCTGGACACCGCCTCCTACTTCCCGCTTGATGACGATCACAAGTGGGTTGTGCTGGGACGTACCCGCTGGGGTTACGGTGACGGTATCGGCGGTAAAGAGATGCCGTTCTATGAGAACTTCTATGCCGGTGGCTCCAGCACCGTGCGTGGTTTCCAGTCCAACAACATCGGTCCGAAAGCGGTCTACTTCGGGGGTAACAACCAGGAGAACTGCCAGACTAGCCAGCCAGATACGGTCTGTAAGTCTGACGACGCGGTGGGTGGTAACGCGATGGGCGTAGCCAGCCTTGAAGTGATCACCCCGACGCCGTTTGTGAGCGAGAAGTACGCTAACTCAATCCGTACCTCCGTCTTCTGGGATGCGGGTACAGTATGGGATACTAACTGGAACGACACGGCACAAACACGCGCCGCTGGCGTGCCGGACTATAGCGATCCGAGCAACATCCGTATGTCTGCGGGTATTGCACTACAATGGATGTCTCCGCTGGGACCGTTGGTCTTCTCCTACGCCCAGCCGTTTAAGAAATACGAAGGGGACAAAGCAGAACAGTTCCAGTTTAACATTGGTAAAACCTGGTAACTGCGCTGCGCAACGGAATGCACAGGTAGTGTAGCGCTGATGCAGGCGATCGTGAGGTCGCCTCGCCACGCAAAGAACGGTATCTTCGGATACATTGGGATGGTAAGGAGTTTATTGTGAAAAAGTGGTTAGTAGCTGCAGGTCTCGGTTTAGCGATGGTCACCTCTGCTCAGGCAGCGGACAAAATTGCGATCGTTAACATGAACAGCCTGTTCCAGCAGGTCGCTCAGACTACCGGTGTGTCCAAAACGCTGGAAAACGAGTTCAAAGGCCGTGCCAGCGAACTGCAGAGCCAGGAAAACGATCTGCAGGGCAAAATGCAGCGTCTGCAGCGTGACGGCTCAACGATGAAAGCTTCCGATCGTAGCAAGATGGAAAAAGACATCATGTCTCAGCGCCAGGCTTTCTCCCAGAAAGCACAGGCTTTTGAGCAGGATCGCGCACGTCGTTCCAACGAAGAGCGTGGCAAACTGGTTAACCGTATCCAGTCTGCAGTGAAAAAAGTAGCAGCCGACGAAGGTATCGATCTGGTTGTTGACGCAAATACCGTTGCTTACAACAGCAGTGACGTAAAAGACATCACCGCTGATGTGCTGAAACAGGTTAAATAAGTAATGTCTACAATTCGACTGTCTGATTTAGCTCAACAGTTGGATGCAGAGTTACACGGTGATGGCGATATCGCCATCACCGGCGTTGCGTCCATGCAGTCCGCTAAAGCAGGTCAAATCACCTTCATGGTAAATCCAAAATACCGTGAACATCTGGCGGCTTGCCAGGCCTCTGCTGTCGTGATGACGCAGGACGACCTTCCCTTTGCCCACGGTCCCGCGCTGGTAGTGAAAAACCCCTACCTGACGTACGCCCGGATGGCACAAATTCTTGATACCACGCCGCAGCCGGCACAGGATATCGCCCCCAGTGCGGTGATCGATCCTACGGCGAAGCTGGGTAACAATGTCTCTATCGGCGCTAACGCCGTTATCGAGTCAGACGTCGAGCTGGGCGATAACGTGGTAATCGGCGCTGGCTGTTTCGTGGGTAAAAAGACGAAAATTGGCGCAGGCTCGCGTTTATGGGCCAACGTGACCATTTACCACGAGATTGAGATCGGTGAAAATTGCCTCATTCAGTCCAGCACTGTGATCGGTGCGGATGGCTTTGGCTACGCCAACGATCGCGGCAACTGGGTGAAGATCCCCCAGCTTGGTCGGGTGATCGTCGGCGATCGTGTCGAGATCGGCGCCTGTACTACCATTGACCGTGGTGCGCTGGACGACACTATTATTGGCAACGGCGTTATTATTGATAACCAGTGCCAGATTGCACATAACGTCGTGATTGGCGACAATACCGCAGTTGCTGGCGGCGTCATCATGGCGGGCAGTTTAAAAATTGGCCGTTACTGCATGATTGGCGGTGCGAGCGTGATCAACGGTCACATGGAGATCTGCGATAAGGTCACCGTAACGGGCATGGGTATGGTGATGCGTCCCATTACTGAACCGGGCGTCTACTCATCAGGTATCCCGCTGCAACCCAATAAAACCTGGCGAAAAACAGCAGCGCTGGTGATGAATATTGATGACATGAGCAAGCGTCTCAAGGCTCTTGAGCGCAAGGTCGTGCAACAAGACGAATAATTCACCCGTTTTACGCCCAAACTTCCCGGCCTGACGGCATTAGATTGCCGCGGGCCGTGTTATTATTGCCATTCAGTATTTTTTTGACAGGAAGAGTATTTTGACTACTGACACTCATACTCTGCACATTGAAGAGATTTTAGAGCTTCTGCCGCACCGCTACCCGTTTTTACTGGTTGACCGCGTGCTGGATTTCGAAGAAGGTCGTTTTCTGCGCGCAGTAAAAAATGTTTCGGTTAATGAACCCTTTTTCCAGGGCCATTTCCCTGGTAAGCCCATTTTCCCAGGCGTGTTGATTCTGGAAGCCATGGCTCAGGCCACCGGCATTCTGGCGTTCAAAAGCGTAGGAAAACTGGAACCTGGTGAGCTGTACTACTTTGCCGGTATCGATGAAGCGCGCTTCAAACGTCCGGTAGTGCCAGGCGATCAGATGATCATGGAAGTCACGTTTGAGAAAACGCGCCGTGGTCTGACCCGCTTTAAAGGCGTGGCAACGGTCGACGGTAAAGTTGTTTGTGAAGCTACTATGATGTGTGCACGTAGCCGGGAGGCCTGATACGTGATTGATAAAACTGCCTTTGTTCATCCGACCGCCATCGTGGAAGAGGGTGCCGTTATCGGTGCTAACGCCCACATTGGCCCGTTCTGTATTGTTGGACCCCATGTTGAAATTGGTGAGGGTACCGTACTGAAGTCTCACGTTGTCGTAAATGGCCACACCAAAATTGGCCGCGACAACGAGATCTATCAGTTCGCCTCCATCGGTGAAGTGAACCAGGATCTTAAATATGCTGGCGAACCGACCCGGGTGGAAATCGGCGATCGTAACCGCATTCGCGAAAGCGTAACCATTCACCGTGGTACCGAACAGGGCGGTGGTTTGACGAAGGTGGGCAGCGATAACCTGCTGATGATCAACGCACACGTTGCGCACGATTGTACGGTAGGGAACAACTGCATCCTCGCTAACAACGCGACGTTAGCGGGCCACGTCTCGGTTGACGATCATGCCATCATCGGTGGCAT
>JBCNNW010000084.1:0-19713 GCA_039594205.1 Pseudescherichia sp.
TGAGCGGCGGCAAGTTCAACGACGACGATATTGTCGAGTTTATGTAGAGTTGCAGGCCGGGCAGGCGGTAGCGCCGCCCGGCGTAATCACCACTGACTACTTCTTCTTCGGCCAGTCGTCCTCGTCATCCCACTTATCGTTAAAGTCGCGATGCGGGGGCAGGTCGGGCTTGTTAGCAAGAAATTTCTTGTGGTCGACGCGCTTAAGATCTTTGATAACGTTCAGCAGCACGCCCACCAGGAAAACCAGTAACAGAATCCACCAATATTTAGCCAGCCATTCCATGCTCATGTCCTCTTTCAGAAACGCAATTATGCAACCAGTCGTTCCATAATACGTTGATACATACGGGCCAGCAGCTGCAGATCGGCGGCGTTTACGCATTCGTTGATTTTATGAATGGTCGCATTCACCGGCCCGAGTTCGACCACCTGTGCCCCCATCCGTGCGATAAAGCGTCCGTCCGAGGTGCCGCCCGTGGTTAACAGCTGCGGTTCAATTTCATTATAGTGTGCAATCGACTTCACCACCGCATCCACCAGCTTACCGCGCGAGGTGAGGAACGGCTGGCCGGAGATCCACCACTCCACGGTGTAGCGCAGCTGGTACTTATCCAGCAGTTCAGCCACGCGGGCTTTGATCGCCTCATCGGTAAGCTCGGTGCTGAAGCGGAAGTTAAACTGCACCTTCAGGTCGCCGGGGATCACGTTGTTGCTGCCGGTACCGGCCTGAATATTGGCGATCTGCATGCTGGTCGGCGGGAAAAATTCGTTACCACGATCCCACTCGATAGCGACCAGCTCGTTAAGCATTGGCGCTGCGCGGTGCACCGGGTTGTCCGCCAGATGCGGATAGGCCACGTGCCCCTGCACGCCGTGAATGGTCAGGTTACAGGTCATCGAACCACGACGCCCGTTCTTCACTACGTCGCCCACCACTTCGGTACTGGAGGGTTCACCCACCAGGCAGTAGTCGAGGCGTTCGTTACGCGCCATCAGCGCCTCCACGACCTTCACCGTGCCGTGAGTAGCGCTGGCCTCTTCGTCAGAGGTGATCAGGAAGGCCAGACGCCCTTTATGGTTAGGATGCTGTGCCACGAAACGTTCGGCAGCCACCACCATCGCCGCCAGCGAGCCTTTCATGTCGGCCGCGCCGCGGCCATAGAGCATGCCGTCACGAATGGTGGGTTCAAACGGCGGATTGATCCAGCGGTCAACGTCGCCCGCGGGAACTACGTCGGTATGACCCGCAAACGCCAGCGTCTCGCCCTGGCCGCGCCATGCCCAGAAGTTTTGCGTGTCGCCAAAATCCATCCGTTCAACGGTAAAGCCAATAGCGCGCAGGCGTTCAATCATTAGCGCCTGGCATCCTGCGTCGTCGGGACTGAGAGAAGGGCGGCGAATAAGCTGTTGAGTCAGCTCAATAACCGGGCATGACATAGACTACACCTCGTTAAAATAGTGCTCGTAACTGGATCCTGTGAAACCCAGCAGCATAGGCTTACCGGGCGCACAGAGCAATGGGCGTTTAATAATTGCAGGCATTTCAAGCATCAACGCCACCGCCGCGGCGGCATCCTGGATACTTTCTCGCCGCGTTTCATCCAGTTTACGCCAGGTAGTACCGCGCGTGTTCAGCAGTGCCTCCCATCCCAGCCCGGCGATAAAGCGTTGCAGCATGTCAGCATTCAGACCGTCGACCCGGTAGTCATGGAAGCGGTAAGCAATCTGCTGCTCGTCGAGCCAGCGGCGGGCCTTCTTAACGGTGTCGCAGTTTTTGATGCCGTACATCACCGGCAGAGCGTCTGATGAAATGTTGTTCATAAAATTTCACTTTGTAAGCAGGCAAAGAGAGAATATTACCCGATATGCCTTGATGGTGAAGCAGTTTGTTTAAGTTTTAGTTTAGTGTTCATCTATTTTGTATAAAGAAAAAGTTATTCTGGGAATGGTAAACAGGCGATCCTTAATAGATTTGTTTGCTAATTAAAATCTCTGTTGCGCAATATATGCCCTGATTATTGTCCTGCAATTATTGGGCAAGGTTGAGGCAGCAAAAGTGCCAACATGCGACGTGTGTCACGCTCGCGAAACGTTTCGCTGCCCGTTTTTAGGAATGTTGCTATGTGTCACATTATTACTCATGCCGCTGCGTCATAGTCTGTTCAAGCCAAAAAATAATGCGGAGGTAGCCAATCATAGCAATTGATTTAGCATCTCTTCACAGCAATGGCGATTTTTTGTAGAATACCCATAATAATTAGATGAGGTTGTTATGATTGAGCATGAGCTGGGGAACTGGAAAGATTTTATCGAAGGCATGCTTCGTAAATAATTCCGAATACGCACCAGGAAAGAAGCACTAATATGACAGAAGCGTGAACAATATCACGCAACAGCGAGGCGGCCATCATGGGCCGCCTTTTTTGTTGTTCAATCTTCCTGACGCTCTTTCAGCGGGAAGCGCTGACGGACCAGTACAAAGAACAGCGGAACGAAAAAGATCGCCAGCACGGTGGCGGAGATCATCCCCCCCATGACGCCGGTTCCCACCGCATGCTGGCTACCGGAGCCTGCGCCGCTGCTGGTGGCCATCGGCAAGACGCCAAAGATAAACGCCAGCGAGGTCATCAGGATTGGCCGCAGGCGCTGGTGACAGGCGTGCAGCGTCGCCGAGAGCAGATCCTGGCCTTTGGCATTCATCTCGTTAGCAAACTCGACGATCAGAATGGCGTTTTTCGCCGATAGCCCAATAACGGTAAGCAGCCCCACCTGGAAGTAGACGTCGTTCTCCAGGCCGCGCATCCAGGTCGCCAGCAGGGCGCCGATTACCCCCAGCGGTACCACCAGCATCACCGAGAAGGGCACCGACCAGCTCTCATACAGCGCAGCCAGGCAGAGGAAGACCACCAGCAGCGAGATGGCATATAGCGCTGGCGCCTGCGCCCCGGAGAGCCGCTCCTGATAGGACATCGCTGTCCACTCAAGGCCAAAGCTGCCGGGAAGCTGGCGCACCAGGTTCTCCATAATATCCATGGCGGTGCCGGTACTGACCCCGGTGGCGGCCTCGCCGACAATCTCCACGGCAGAGTAGCCGTTGTAGCGCTCCAGGCGGGGAGAGCCAGTCTCCCAGCGGGAGGTGGCGAAGGCGGAGAAGGGCACCATACTGCCTGTAGTGTTGCGCACGTACCACAGGTTAATATCGTCCGGCAGCATACGGTACTTCGCCGCCGCCTGGACATAGACCTTCTTCACGCGCCCGCGATCCATAAAGTCATTTACGTAGCTGGAGCCCCAGGCGGTTTGCAGCGTGTCGTTGATATCGTCAATAGAGACCCCGAGCGCCTGGGCCTTGTGCTGATCGATATCGATCTGTAACTGCGGACTGTCGTCCAGACCGTTGTGACGCACCCGGGCGAGAGACGAATCGCGCCCCGCCAGCTCCAGCAGCTTATCGCGTGCGGCCATCAGGGCGTCATGGCCGGCGCCGGCGTGATCCTGTAGCTCCATATCAAACCCGGCCGAGCTGCCGAGGCCGCTTATAGCCGGAGGGCTGCTGGCGAAGACCCGCGCCTCATTAATATCGCGAAACGCTTTGGTAGCCCGATCGATAATGGCGAACGAGCTGCCGGTGGTCGGGTCGCGCTCATCCCACTCTTTCAGGCGGACAAACATACGGGCCACGTTCTGACCGTTGCCCCCAGGCCCGGAGCCGATGGTAGCGAAGACCGACATGACGTTATCTTTTTCGTGGGTTGAGAAGTAGTCCTCGACTTTCTGTACCACCTTCAGCGTCTGCTGCTGGGTAGCGCCGCTGGGCAGCTGCACCGAGGTCGTGAACATGCCGCGGTCTTCCTGCGGCAGAAACGAAGTCGGCAGGCGCAGGAAGAGAAACACCATGCCGCCAAGCAGCAGGGCATAGATCAGCACCCAGCGCAGGCTGCGGTGGAGGATTTTGGCAACGCCGGACTCATAGCGCGCTGCGCTGCGGTTAAACATGCGGTTAAACCAGCCGAAAAAGCCGGTCTGCCCGTGCTGCTCCCCTTTTTGTACTGGCTTGAGTAGAGTTGCACAGAGTGCCGGCGTGAGGATCATAGCGACCAGCACCGACAGCACCATTGCCGCTACGATGGTAATAGAGAACTGACGGTAAATCGCACCGGTGGTGCCGCCAAAGAAAGCCATCGGCACAAATACCGCCGACAGCACCATCGCGATACCGACCAGCGCACCCTGGATCTGACCCATCGACTTACGCGTAGCCTGGCGTGGGGATAGCCCCTCCTCGCTCATGATGCGCTCGACGTTCTCCACTACCACGATAGCGTCATCCACCAGCAGGCCGATAGCGAGCACCATGGCAAACATAGTCAGCGTATTGATGCTGTAGCCAAAGGCGTAGAGCACGGCGAAGGTACCCAGCAGCACCACCGGTACGGCAATGGTCGGAATAAGCGTGGCGCGAAAATTCTGCAGAAAGAGATACATCACCAGGAAGACCAGGGCGATAGCCTCCAGCAGGGTCTTCACGACGTCGATAATCGACGCTTTAACGAAGGAGGTGGTCTCGTAAGCCACCTTGTACTCCAGGCCGTGGGGGAAGAAGTGCGACAGCTCGTCGAGCCGGTTGAGCACCAGGTTCGCCGTCTCCATCTCGTTAGCCCCGGAGGCCAGCTTGACCCCAAGCCCCGAGGCCGCCTTGCCGTTGAAGCGGCTCAGATAGTCATATTTCTCGGCGCCCATCTCGACCTGCGCGACGTCGCCGAGGCGCACCTCAGAGCCGTCCTGGTTAACCCGCAGGGTGATATTGCGAAACTGCTCCGGGGTCTCCAGCAGCGACTGGGCGTTGATGGTGGCGTTCAACGCCTGCTTATCTACCGACGGGGTGCCGCCCAGCTGGCCCACGGCAATCTGCGCGTTCTGCGCCTCAATGGCATCGGTCACATCCCCGGCCGTTAGCTGGACGCTGTTCAGACGGGCGGGATCGAGCCAGATACGCATCGAATACTGCGAGCCGTAGGCATCAATGTCGCCTACGCCGTTAACACGGCTAAGGGGGTCCTGAATGTTACTTGCGACATAGTCGGCAATATCCTGCTTATCCATCGAGCCGTCAGTAGAGACGAAGGCGATGGTCAGGATATTGGTATCGCCGGTTTTACGGACCGTCACGCCCTGATTCTGCACCGCCTGAGGTAGCTTGCGCATCGCCGACTGGAGCTGGTTTTGCACCTGCTGCACCGCCTCATCGGGATCGCTACCTGCCGCAAAGCTGAGGGTTACCGTTGCCTGTCCGGTGGCGCTGCTTTGTGAGGACATGTACATCAGATTATCCAGGCCGGTCATATTCTGCTCGATAACCTGGGTAACGGTGTTTTCCAGCGTCTGTGCGGAAGCACCTGGATAGTTGGCCGTGATCCGCACGTTAGGCGGGGCCAGATCGGGATACTGCTCAACGGGCAGCGAAAGAATTGCCAACGTGCCGGTAAGGCACAAAATGATAGCTAACACCCAGGCGAAGATTGGGCGATCGATAAAGAAATTCGCCATCAGAAGTGAGACCTCTTTTATTGTGCTTTATAACTCTACATTGCTTCACCCCACTTTAGCGGCATTCGCCTGACTAAACGTGGAGAAAAAAAGGAGAAAGTGTAAATTATCACGTTGTTTGCGCAATCCGGGATGACTAACCGGCGCGACAAGAGAGACCCCGGAGCCTAAAATAGAGGCTCACACTCACCGTATAGGGCCTGTATGTCACTGAAAATAGACGTTATCAAAGATAAAATCCTCTCTGAAAACTACTTTGTGTTACGCAATATCACTTACGATTTGACCCGCCGCAATGGGGAGGTGATCCGCCACCGTCGTGAAGTATACGATCGCGGCAACGGGGCAACCATTCTTCTCTACAATCGTGAAAAGCGCAGCGTGGTGCTGGTTCGCCAGTTCCGCATTGCCACCTGGGTCAACGGCAACGAAGATGGGCGGCTGATTGAGCCGTGTGCCGGCTTGCTCGACAACGACGCGCCGGAAGTGTGCGCCCGTAAAGAGGCGATAGAGGAGACGGGCTACGAGGTCGGCGAGGTACGTAAGGTCTTCGAACTGTATATGTCCCCCGGCGGCGTCACCGAAATTGTTCACTTCTTTATTGCTGAATATAGCGACAGCCTGAAGGCTAATGCGGGCGGCGGCGTGGAGGATGAGGATATTGAAGTCATTGAGATGCCTTTCACCCAGGCGCTGGAAGCGGTAGCCCGCGGCGAGATCCGCGACGCTAAAGCGGTGATATTGCTGCAATATTTACAGGCTTCTGGTCTAATGTCTTGATATTTATCGGGTTAAAAACATGCATTTAGAATAAATCTATCCGATAAATCCGATTGAGTCAGCTACCCCAAGACGACGAAGATACGCTGTTTATTTGCCAGGCTTCTACTTTTGGGGTTGTACCGTTCATGCGTTATCGCGTTTTGCTGCTGCTGCTTAATCTGTTTGCCGTTTCGTTCACATGGGCGGCGCCTGCTCAGCAGAGTTTTTCCGACTGGCAGGTCACCTGTAATAACCAAAATTTCTGCGTAGCACGCAATACCGGCGAGCACTATGGATTGGTTATGACCCTAACGCGCAGCGCGGGGGCGCGTACCGATGCGCAGCTGCGCATCGAGCTTGGCGGCAGCCAGACGCCGTCGGCAAAAGAGCCGTCCATTGTGCAGCGTCTGCTGGTTGACGGCATGCCGCTGCGGCTGGAGCCTCAGCACTGGGCGATGTCACCGTGGCGGTTGATCACCGAGCATGCGCCAACCATCAGCGTATTCTTACAGACCATTCAGAATGCGCAGGCGATAACCCTTAAGGACGGGCAGGGCACCATCTCCCTGATCGGACTTAAGGCGGCGCTGCTGTTTATTGATGCGCAGCAAAAACGCGTCGGCAGCGAAACCGCGTGGATTAAAAAGGGCGGGAATCCTTCCCTCAGCGTGCCGCCTGCCCCGGCACTGAAAGGGGTAGCGATAGTAAACCCGACGCCAACACCGCTTAGCCGGGACGAGATGGAGGCGCTGCTGGATTACGGCAGCCTGCGAATGAACAACAGTCAGTGCTCGCTGGATCCCATGCGCCGTGAGGTTCGCGTGACCGCCTTAACCGACGATAAAGCGCTGCTGCTCGTCAGCTGCGAGGCGGGGGCCTACAATACGGTGGATCTCGCCTGGCTGGTGTCGCGCAAAAAACCCTACGCGGCCAGACCGGTACGCCTGCGCCTGCCCTTTATTCCAGGTAGCGGGAATGAGGAGATGGAGTTGATGAACGCCGGGTTCGATCAAAAAGCCCGCGAACTGACAACGCTTGCCAAAGGTCGCGGGCTGGCGGATTGCGGTATTCAGACGCGCTGGCGGTTTGACGGCCAGCGCTTTCGTCTGGTGCGCTATGCAGAAGAGCCAAGCTGTGATAACTGGCATGGGCCAGATGCCTGGCCCACGCTGTGGATCACACGTTAAGTACTTTTTTCGCTTTAGCGACCACGTTCTCAACGGTAAAGCCAAAGAACGGGAACAGCTTATCGGCCGGAGCCGATTCACCGTAGCCGGTCATCCCGACGATGGCGCCTTTCAGGCCAACGTATTTAAACCAGTAGTCGGCAATCCCGGCCTCAACGGCCACGCGGGCGCTGACGTCTGACGGCAACACCGACTCACGGTACGCGTCATCCTGGGCATCAAAGATATCCGTCGATGGCAGAGAGACCACCCGCACCTTGTGACCCTCGGCGCTTAGCTGCTCCGCCGCCTTCATGGTGATCTCCACCTCAGAGCCGGTGGCGATAAGGATCAGGTCCGGCTGGCCGTCGCTGTCCTTCAGGATATAGCCGCCGCGGGAGATGGCTTTCACCTGCTCCGGGGTACGCTCCATCTGGGTCAGGTTCTGACGGGAGAGGATCAGCGCGGTTGGGCCGTTGTGCCGCTCAATCGCCAGTTTCCAGCCCACCGCCGCCTCGACCTGGTCACAGGGGCGCCAGGTGCTGAAGTTTGGCGTCAGGCGCAGGCTGGCAAGCTGCTCAACCGCCTGGTGCGTCGGGCCATCTTCCCCCAGACCGATGGAGTCATGGGTGTAGACCATGATCTGGCGGGCCTTCATCAGCGCCGCCATGCGCGCGGCGTTACGCGCGTACTCGACGAACATCAGGAAGGTGGCGGTATAGGGCACAAAACCGCCGTGGTGAGCGATACCGTTGGCAATGGCGGTCATGCCGAACTCGCGCACGCCGTAGTGAATGTAGTTCCCGGCCGGGTCCTCTTTCAGCGATGTCGATCCGGACCAGATGGTCAGGTTACTTGGCGCAAGGTCAGCCGACCCACCCAGCAGCTCCGGCAGCGCCGGGCCGTACTGGTTAAGCGCGTTTTGCGATGCCTTACGGGTGGCAATCTTCGCTGGCTCGGCCTGTAGCTTAGTGATGTACTCCTGGGTCAACTGCTCCCAGTTCTCCGGCAGGCCACCGCCCATCCGGCGGGAGAACTCGGCTGCCAATTCAGGATGCGCCTTCTTATAGGCCGCAAATTTCTCATTCCACGACTGCTGAGCTTTTTCACCGCGTTCGCGACCATCCCATGCCTTGTAGATCTCTTTCGGGATCTCAAAGGCCGGGTGCTTCCAGCCCAGCTTCTGGCGAGTCAGCGCCACCTCTTCTTCGCCCAGCGCCGCGCCGTGGGACTCCTCTTTGCCCGCTTTGTTTGGCGAGCCAAAGCCGATGGTGGTCCGGCAGATAATCAGTGAGGGCTTGTCCTTCACGCTCTGCGCTTCCTGAATCGCCTTTTTCACTGCTTCTGCATCGTGACCGTCGATCTCATGCACTACGTGCCAGTGGTAGGCTTCGAAACGTTTAGCGGTATCGTCGGTAAACCAGCCCTCGGTTTCACCATCAATGGAGATGCCGTTGTGGTCGTAGAAGCCGATAAGCTTGCCAAGGCCCAGCGTGCCCGCCAGAGAGCAGACCTCGTGGGAGATCCCCTCCATCAGGCAGCCGTCGCCCATAAAGACATAGGTGAAGTGATCGACAATGTCATGTCCCGGCTGGTTAAACTGCGCCGCCAGCGTGCGCTCGGCGATGGCTAACCCTACGGCGTTAGCCAGTCCCTGACCCAGCGGGCCGGTAGTGGTTTCGACGCCCGGCGTATAACCAATCTCCGGGTGACCCGGCGTTTTGGAGTGCAGCTGGCGGAAGTTTTTCAGCTCTTCAATCGGCAGATCGTAGCCGGAGAGATGCAGCAGGCTGTAGAGCAGCATCGAGGCGTGCCCGTTAGAGAGAATAAAACGATCGCGGTCATACCACGTCGGATCGGTCGGATTATGCCTGAGGAAATCATTCCACAGCACTTCTGCGATATCGGCCATGCCCATCGGCGCGCCAGGGTGGCCGGAGTTGGCTTTCTGTACCGCGTCCATGCTCAGGGCGCGAATGGCGTTAGCAAGCTCTTTACGGGACATATTTCACTCCATGACAAAAATTAAAGTTTAGCGGCAAGCAGATCTTCAAGTTTGCGCTGATCGACGGCGAACTGGCGGATACCATCAGAGAGTTTTTCTACCGCCATCGGATCCTGGTTATGTTCCCAGCGAAATTCGGCTTCGGTCAGCGGCTCCTGACGTGGGAAGCTCTGCGAGGTTGGGACCAGCTTGCGCTCAATGGTGCCCTCTTTATCCTGCAGCTCCTGCAGTAGCGACGGAGAGATGGTCAGGCGGTCACAGCCGGCAAGGGCCACAATCTGTTCGATACGGCGGAAGCTGGCCCCCATCACGATGGTTTCGTAGCGGTTGCGCTTGTAGTAGTCGTAAATATTACGCACTGATTTCACGCCCGGATCCTCTTCCACCACGTAGGGATCCTGCGGCTTACGCTGCTGGTACCAGTCGTAGATACGGCCTACGAACGGGGAGATGAGATAGACGCCCGCCTCGGCGCAGGCCCGCGCCTGGGCAAAGGAGAAGAGCAGGGTCAGGTTACACTTGATGCCCTCTCTCTCCAGCTCTTCAGCGGCGCGGATCCCCTCCCAAGTAGAGGCCAGCTTGATCAGAATGCGTGATTTATCGATGCCCAGCTCCTCATAGAGCTGCACGATACGGCGCGCCTTGGCGATGCTCTTCTCCTTATCGAAGGAGAGGCGGGCATCAACTTCAGTAGAGACGCGGCCCGGAATGCTTTTCAGAATTTCCGCACCGATATTCACCGCCAGCTTATCGCTGGCTTCGGCAACCTGCTGCTCCTGGGTCTGGCCGCGGGCTTTCCCATACTCCAGCGCGTCGTCAACCAGGTGGGAGAAGTGCTCCAGCGCGGCGGCCTTCAGCAGCAGGGAGGGGTTAGTGGTAGCGTCTTCTGGTTGGTAGTGGCGAATGGATTCGATATCACCGCTGTCAGCAACGACGGTGGTGAACTGTTTGATGCCGTCTAGGTAGTTCATACACAATACTCCTTGAAAAGCAAAAGCTTACGTGAGTGCGTTAGTTCACACTTTTGTGAAAAATAGAACATGCATAACAAAAAAGCATAGCAGACGGACACCGGTTTGCTGGCGTAAGGGCATAACACCGTTGATATAAATTGATAACAAATTTTGCGACGGGGTCGTCAGAGTTTGGCAGCGTTCAAAGTTTATGCCGCGCTCAGCGGCGATACTAGGCGGCGCGTCAGGAGCGCTATCACGCTTCAACCCTACAAACGATACGTGAAAGGAACATCATAATGGACGACCAGTTAAAACAGAGTGCTCTCGATTTTCACGAGTTCCCCATCCCCGGAAAAATCCAGGTCTCTCCGACCAAACCGCTTGCCACCCAGCGCGACCTGGCTCTGGCCTACTCGCCGGGCGTCGCCGCTCCCTGCCTGGAGATAGAAAAAGATCCGCTGGCGGCCTTTAAATATACCGCGCGCGGCAACCTGGTGGCGGTAGTCTCCAACGGCACGGCGGTGCTCGGGCTGGGCAATATCGGCGCGCTGGCAGGCAAGCCGGTGATGGAGGGCAAGGGCGTCCTGTTTAAGAAATTTGCCGGCATCGACGTCTTTGATATTGAGGTCGATGAGCTGGACCCGGATAAGTTTATCGACGTGGTGGCGGCGCTGGAGCCGACCTTCGGCGGCATCAACCTGGAGGATATCAAAGCGCCTGAGTGCTTCTACATTGAGACGAAGCTGCGCGAGCGAATGAATATCCCGGTGTTCCACGACGACCAGCACGGCACGGCAATCATCAGCACCGCCGCCATTATCAACGGCCTGCGGGTGGTAGAGAAAAATCTCTCCGACGTGCGAATGGTGGTCTCAGGGGCAGGCGCTGCGGCCATCGCCTGTATGAACCTGCTGGTGGCGCTGGGGATGCAGAAGCACAACATCGTGGTGTGCGACTCCAAAGGGGTCATCTACCAGGGCCGCGAGACGCCAATGGCCGAAACCAAAGCTGCCTACGCCATTGAGGATAACGGTAAACGTACCCTGGCAGAGGTGATGCAGGACGCGGATATCTTCCTCGGCTGCTCGGGACCGAACGTCCTGACCCAGGAGATGGTGAAGCAGATGGCGCGTCAGCCGCTGATCCTCGCCCTGGCGAATCCGGAGCCAGAGATCCTCCCCCCGGTGGCAAAAGCGGTGCGTGCGGACGCCATTATCTGTACCGGACGCTCTGACTATCCTAACCAGGTCAACAACGTGCTCTGCTTCCCGTTCATCTTCCGTGGCGCGCTGGACGTGGGCGCTACCGCCATTAATGAAGAGATGAAGCTGGCGGCGGTGCATGCCATTGCCGAACTGGCGCACGCCGAGCAGAGCGAAGTGGTGGCCTCGGCCTATGGCGATCAGGATTTGAGCTTTGGCCCGGAGTATTTGATCCCCAAACCCTTCGATCCGCGCCTGATCGTCAAGATCGCCCCGGCGGTCGCCAAAGCGGCGATGGACTCCGGCGTGGCGACGCGACCCATCGCTGACTTTACCGCCTATGTCGATAAGCTCACCGAGTTCGTCTATAAAACCAACCTGTTTATGAAGCCGGTCTTCTCTCAGGCGCGCAACGATCCGAAGCGGGTGGTGCTGGCGGAAGGGGAGGAGGCGCGGGTCCTGCACGCAACCCAGGAGCTGATTACCCTTGGGCTGGCGAAGCCAATCCTGGTGGGCCGTCCGAGCGTCATTGAGATGCGGATCCAGAAGCTGGGGCTACAGATCCGTCCCGGCGTCGACTTTGAGATCGTCAACAATGAATCCGATCCGCGCTTTAAGGAGTACTGGAGCGAGTACTACAGCATCATGAAGCGCAGCGGCATCACCCAGGAGCAGGCCCAGCGGGCGGTAATTAGCAACACCACGGTCATTGGGGCAATCATGGTCCAGCGCGGCGAAGCAGATGCGATGATCTGCGGCACCATCGGCGACTACCATGAGCATTTTAGCGTGGTTCAACAGCTGTTTGGCTATCGCGATGGCATGCAGACGGCAGGGGCGATGAATGCCCTGCTGCTGCCAAGCGGCAACACCTTTATTGCCGATACCTATGTCAACGACGATCCAACTCCGGAACAGCTGGCGGACATTGCCCTGATGGCAGCCCAAACCGTGCGCCGTTTCGGCATTGAGCCACGGGTGGCCCTGCTGTCGCACTCGAACTTCGGCTCATCAAACTCTCCGGCGGCGTGCAAGATGCGCGAGACGCTGGCAAAAGTGCGCGAGCGCGACCCGCACCTGATGATTGATGGAGAGATGCACGGCGACGCTGCGCTGGTAGAGAGCATCCGCCAGGACCGGATGCCGGACAGCCCGCTGAAAGGCTCGGCCAATATTTTGATTATGCCTAACGTTGAGGCGGCACGGATCAGTTACAACCTGCTGCGCGTCTCCAGCTCGGAGGGGGTTACCGTCGGGCCGGTGCTGATGGGCGTGGCAAAACCGGTGCACGTGCTGACGCCTATCGCCTCCGTCCGCCGCATCGTCAACATGGTGGCGCTGGCAGTGGTGGAGGCGCAGACGCAGCCGCTATAAGCGCGTTAAATCCACTCTTTGACTTTAATAAACTCGCTGAGGGCGGCTTCCGGGCTGCCCTCCTGCGGCTGGTAGTTATACTCCCACGCCACCTTCGGCGGCATCGACATCAGAATCGACTCCGTGCGTCCGCCGGTTTGTAAGCCAAACAGGGTTCCGCGATCCCACACCAGGTTGAACTCGACGTAGCGACCCCGGCGGTAGAGCTGGAAGTTGCGCTCGCGGTCGCCGTATGCCATCGCTTTCCGCCGCTGGACAATCGGCAGGTAGGCCTGGGTGTACCCTTCGCCCACCGCCTGAGTAAAGGCGAAGCAGTGGTCAAAGTCTGGGGTGTTGAGATCGTCAAAGAAGAGCCCGCCGATGCCGCGCTGCTCCTGGCGGTGCTTCAGATAGAAGTAGTCATCGCACCACTTTTTGTAGCGCGGATAGACCGCTTCGCCGAACGGCTGACAGAGATCCCGTGCGGTGCGGTGCCAGTGCACGGCATCCTCGCTAAAGCCGTAGTAGGGCGTCAGGTCGAAGCCGCCGCCAAACCACCAGACCGGATCCGCACCCGGCTTCTCAGCAATAAAGAAGCGTACGTTGGCGTGGCTGGTCGGCACGTAGGGGTTGTGGGGATGGACCACCAGCGAAACGCCCATCGCCTCAAAGCTGCGTCCGGCCAGCTCGGGGCGGTGCGCGGTTGCCGAGGCGGGCAGGGCGTTGCCGTGCACGTGGGAGAAGTTCACTCCCGCCTGTTCGAAGACGCCGCCGTCGCGCAGGACACGGGTGCGCCCGCCGCCGCCAGCCTCACGCTGCCAGTTATCTTCAAGAAAGTCGCTGCCGTCGACGGCGGAGAGCTGCTGGCAGATCCGGTCCTGCAGCTGAAGGAAAAAGGCTTTAACGGTATTTGCGTCAGGTTTGCTCATTAACGTTTCTTCGAGTGCGCTTTGTGATTATCGAACCAGCTAAAGTAGCTCAGCACGCCGGAGGCGATAGCCGTGGCGATCTTCTGGCGAAACGCCTTCGTGCCAAGCAGCTGCTCTTCAGCGGGGTTGGTGATGAAGGAGGTCTCTACCAGCACCGACGGCACGGAGGGGGACTTCAGCACCACAAACGCCGCCTGCTCGGTGTGCTTGCTGTGCAGGCGGTGTACCGGCTTAATCTGCTTAAGAATATGCGAGCCAAGGGTCAGGCTGTTCTTAATGGTGTCGGTCTGTACCAGGTCAAACAGCACCTGCTGCAGATAGTGATCTTTATCGCGGGCTTTTTTGCCTGCCAGATCGTCGGCGGCGTTCTCACGATCGGAGAGGTATTTTGCCATCGCGCTACTCGCTCCCCGGTTGGAGAGGGCGAATACCGACGCGCCTGCCGCATCGGGATTGGTAAAGCCGTCGGCATGGATCGACATAAAGAGATCCGCCCCGTGCTGGTGGGCAATTTCGACGCGATCGTAGAGCGGAATAAAGGTATCCCCGGTTCGCGTCAGCCGCGCGTCGATGCCCTTGCTGCGCAAGATAGCGCGGACGTTTTTGGCGATCGCCAGCACCACATGCTTCTCTTTCGAGCCGTTGTGCCCGATAGCACCGGTGTCGATCCCGCCGTGGCCTGGGTCGAGCATGACTACGCGCCTGGCTCCCGCTTTTTTAGCTTTCGGCTGGCTATGACCGTTAGCAGTCTTTAACGATGCGTCATCTTTGGCTATGGCCTGTGACGCGCCTGTCAGAGTTAATGCCGCCAGACCTGCTTTCAGAACCTGACGACGCGATGTAAGTACTTTAAGTGGTTTAAATGTGCTCATACGACCCAAATGTAATCATGCGTCCCTGGTGTTATAGCGTATCGCCTACAAGCTTACGATACGTCACGCATTGAATTGCTTTATTTTTCATTTCAATACATGACAGCCCGTTATTATGCCATTTTTTGATTGCCATTTCGCCGCATATTGGCTTCACTGGCACTTCACGCCATAATCAACCTTTTGATCCCGAAGACAGGTAAATACCATGGAGATACGCGTTTTTCGTCAGGCTGACTTCGAAGAGGTGATCACCCTGTGGGAGCGCTGCGACCTGCTGCGCCCGTGGAACGATCCGGAGATGGACATCGAGCGCAAGCTGAATCATGACGTTAGCCTGTTTCTGGTGGCCGAAGTCGGTGGCGAAGTCGTCGGCACGGTAATGGGCGGCTATGACGGCCATCGCGGCTCGGCCTACTATCTCGGGGTGCATCCGGAGTACCGTGGCCGGGGGATCGCTAATGCGCTGCTCAACCGCCTGGAGAAGAGGCTCATCGCCCGCGGTTGCCCGAAGATCAACATTCAGGTGCGGGAAGAGAACGATCTCGTACTGGGGATGTACGAGCGCCTCGGCTATGAGCACGCCGACGTCGTCAACCTTGGCAAGCGCCTGATTGAAGATGAAGAGTATTGAGTTTTAGTCAACCAAGATGAAAGGATTTAAGCCATGAAATCGCTGCGTATGCTTCTCTGCGTCCTGCCGCTGGCCCTGACCGGCTGCTCAACCCTCGGATCGGTGAACTGGTCGGCGGCTAACCCGTGGAACTGGTTCGGTTCCTCCTCTGAGGTAACGGAGGAGGGGGTGGGGGCGCTGACGGCGGATACCGCCTTTGATGAAGCGTCTGTCGCCGACGCGCTTGATGGCGACTACCGCCTGCGCAGCGGGATGCGCTCCGATCGGGGCGGCAGCGTGGTCCGTTTCTATGAAGCGCTGGACGGCGATAAGGTCGCGCTGCTGGTCAACGGCGAAAATGGCAAAATCAGCCGCATCGACGTGCTCGACGACAGCATTGAGAGCGACACCGGGGCGAAGGTTGGCATGCCTTTCAGTGAACTGTATGACAAAGCCTACGGCAACTGTACCAAAGCCACCGGCGACGACAGTGGCGGCGTGGAGTGTAAGGCTCAGGGCAGTCAGCACATAAGCTATGTTTTTACCGGCAGCTGGAGTGGCCCGGAAGGGTTAATGCCGCCGGATGACGAGTTGAAAAAATGGACCCTGAATAAGATTATTTGGCGTCGTTAATTTGATCGGAACAATCCTGGTTCTCTGAAAAAACGGGTACAATAGCCCCATTGATGCCGCGGTTTCGCGGCATATTTTTTTGGAGGAGTAGCAATGTCTCAGGTTCAAAGCGGCATTTTGCCAGAACACTGCCGGGCGGCGATTTGGATCGAAGCGAACGTGAAGGGTGACGTTAACGCCCTACGCGAAGGCAGCAAAATTTTTGCCGATAAGCTGGCTAACTTTCAGCTCGCCTTCGCTGAGGCCAATCTCGGGGCGGTGGTGGCCTTTGGTCACCGCGTCTGGCCCGCGCTGAGCGGTGGACAAGGGGCCGAAGAGCTGAAAGCATTTGTCCCCTACGGCAAAGGGCTGGCCCCGGCCACCCAATACGATGTCATGATCCACATTCTCTCGCTGCGTCATGACGTCAATTTCTCCGTTGCCCAGGCAGCGCTGGCGGCATTTGGCGATGCGCTGGAGGTGAAAGAGGAGACCCACGGTTTCCGCTGGGTGGAGGATCGCGACCTGAGCGGGTTTGTTGACGGCACGGAGAACCCGGCAGGCAGCGAGAAACGCACCGAGGTGGCGGTGATTCAGGAGGGCATCGACGCGGGCGGCAGCTATGTCTTCGTTCAGCGCTGGGAGCATAACCTGAAGCAGCTTAACCGGATGAGCGTGCCGGATCAGGAGATGATGATAGGCCGCACCAAAGAGGCGAACGAAGAGATCGACGGCGATGCCCGGCCAGTGACCTCGCATCTGAGCCGCGTCGATCTGAAAGAGAACGGTAAGGGGCTGAAAATCGTCCGCCAGAGCCTGCCTTACGGAACGGCGAGCGGCAAGCATGGGCTTTACTTCTGCGCCTACTGTGCCCGTCTGTATAACATTGAGCAGCAGCTGTTAAGCATGTTCGGCGATACCGACGGCAAGCGCGACGCCATGCTGCGTTTTACCCGTCCGGTCACCGGCGGCTACTACTTTGCGCCTTCTCTGGATCGTCTGTTAAATCTGTAGTCTCCTTTTATCCTCTGCCTTGCTGATAATGGCAGAGGATCTCCTCGTGCGGTAATTGCTACCCGACCATTCAATTGTGACTACTCTCCCTTTTTTAATTTTCGAATTATATTATTTTCCTTGCCCGCATTATGAGCATTTATTTCCTGATGTCTCCGGGGAATATCATTTATTAAAAGAATAAGTTTAAAAGGACTTATGATGACAATCAAAAAGCTATTATTAATAGCGTGTTCACCATGCTGTTTTTTTGCTACCGACGTTAACGCCAGCGACTGGGAAAAAACGCTTATCGATGATCCTTTCTTTGCCGACTCCTCGTTTGAGCTTTCTGCGAGGAATATGTGGAAATATTTAAAGACCGAAAACCGCTATGATAATGAACAAGGCCGGTATGCTACCTCTGTCCAGCAGGCCTGGGCGCAGGGGCTAACCGTTGACTATACCTCAGGTTATTTTGCTGACTTTATCGGTTTTGATGCTTCCTATTACAGCGGTGCAAAATTAGGAGCCAGCGACAACTTTGCTTCTCGTGCCATCCTCTATAACGACGATGGTGAAGCAAAAGGCTATACCAAAATTGGTCAGCGCTATGCCAAGCTGAAAATGGATATTCTACGCGCTAAAGTCAACGTCAAAGGCGGTTGGTTTACCATCAAGAACACCGGCATCTTCTCTAACTCACAGCGTATGTCCCTTAACACCCACTCAGGCTGGTTTGCTAATACGGCTATCGATAATGTCAGCGTTGATACGCTTTTTCTCGACGGTAAGGTCATGCGGCGTGATAGCCCGAACATCGACAGGATGTACATCCGCGATGGCAACGGAGAGAGCCGCGATGTCGATCACGTGATCACCGGTGGTATCAACTATAAGACTAAGCCCCTGAAAGCCTACTACTTCTACGGCGTAGCCGACGATCTGCTTTTCAAACAGGGTTTTGAAGGCTGGTGGGATGCGTTTCCCGACATTACCCTCGGGACGCAAATCTACGAGCAGGAGTATGGCAGCGATGCGAAAAGAACCACCTCCAGCACCGCGAGGGGAAAACAGGATTTTGATAAGCGGGCCTGGCACTACTCGGCCACTATCGAGTGGCGTATTCCCCAAACGCCCTGGAAAATACTGGGTGGCTTAACCTACAGCGAGGCGAAGAAAACAAACGGCGTGGGCCAGTTTACCCGTAATATCATCGGTAACGCCCGCGGTCGGTTTAATTCCCCGGCCTATGCGGATATCGACTACGTCCGCGACGGTGAAACCATGCTGGCGTTAGCCACTGAGTATAAATTTACCCCCGATCTCTCCATTGGCGTCAGAACCAACTACAGCCAATTTGATTATGAAGGGGAGACGTTGCGTCAGGGGCAGTTGGGATTATACAGCAACTGGAACCCGGCAAAAAATTGGTCGGTCTATTTAAGCGGAGGCTATGGCTGGCACCATGAGCAGGAGTCAGATTACACCACGCCTAAACTCTATAATGGCCATTCGCAACGTGCTAACTCACTCTCGGGTGAAATGACCGCAACCTATCGTTTTAAACTCTAAATAATATTAATGCTGCTAAATATATTTATATACAAAATACTGCGTATGGATATTAAGAGCTACTTTTCTAAAACGGTGCATATTAACCTGATTAAAAAGGTCTACTTTTTGTTACATGAGAATCCTCATAGCCATTTTTCGGTCAATGACGTGTGTGAATTCTCCAATCTTAACAGGAAACAGGCCGGATATGTTTTGACTATATTGGTCAGGCTCAAAATGGTCTACAGAGAGGTCAAAAAGACCGGCGTAAGTAACCGCTACCTCTATCGGGCACGATGATGCCCCGCAAACGGCGTGCAGGCCCTTGAACGGGTGGCCTGTACGCCGCTTATGCTCTTTTCTACTTGCAAATCACCAAACGGTATATAAAACCGTTACTCCTTTGGTACTGCTTATAAATAAACTGTGATTTTGATAGTCATCACAGATATAAGGGTGCGCAATGGCCGTTAACTTACTGAAAAAAGGATATCTGACGCTTGCCGCTTCAGTGTTGCTGGTAGCGCAGGCGCAGGCGACCGAGCTGCTGAACAGCTCCTACGACGTCTCCCGCGAGCTGTTTGCCGCCCTTAATCCGCCTTTCGAGCAGCAGTGGGCGAAAGAGAACGGCGGCGACAAGCTGACCATTAAGCAGTCCCATGCTGGCTCATCTAAGCAGGCGCTGGCCATTTTGCAGGGGCTGAAGGCGGACGTGGTGACCTATAACCAGATCACCGATGTGCAGATCCTGCACGATAAAGGTAAGCTGATCCCGGCAGACTGGCAGAGCCGCCTGCCAAATAACAGCTCACCGTTCTACTCCACGATGGCGTTCCTGGTACGCAAGGGTAACCCAAAGAATATCCACGACTGGAATGACCTGGTGCGCTCTGACGTCAAGCTGATCTTCCCGAATCCGAAAACCTCCGGCAACGCCCGCTACACCTATCTGGCAGCATGGGGCGCGGCGGATAAAGCCGACGGCGGGGATAAGGCAAAAACCGAACAGTTCATGACCCAGTTCCTGAAAAACGTTGAAGTGTTTGATACCGGCGGCCGTGGCGCTACCACCACCTTCGTTGAGCGTGGCCTCGGCGACGTGCTCATCACATTCGAATCCGAAGTTAACACCATCCGTAAGCAG
>JBCNNW010000085.1:0-19503 GCA_039594205.1 Pseudescherichia sp.
ATCGGCGACTCATCAACAAACACCACCTGCGCCTCGGGGTTCTTCTCCAGCAGGGTCAGGCCAATCACGCCGTTACCGCAGCCGAGATCGACAATCTCCCCTTCCAGGTTTTCCGGCAGGTGCTGGAGGAAGAAACGCGCGCCAATGTCCAGCCCGGTGCGGGAGAAGACGTTGGCGTGGTTATGGATAGTCCACGGCGTACCGTCCAGCGTCCAGCTCAGGGTCTCTTGCACATCGTTTAACGCCGGGGCGTTAAAGGTACAGTTCACCAGCCGCGCCTTTTTCCACGCCAGCGTGGTAGTGGTCGGGCCGAGGATCTTCTCGAACAGCTCCAGCGTCGAGTTGTGAATATCGCGGGCCTTGGTGCCAGCGATAATCCGCGTCTCTGGCGTCACGACCTGACGCAGGGCGCGCAGCTGCTGCTCCAGCAGGGCCAGGGTTTTTGGGATCTTGATCAGCACCACGCCCGGCGCGGCCGGATAGGCGGCGGTGCTGTCGAGGAAGGTGACGCTGCCCTCATCCAGCTCGTTGTGACGCAGGTTCTCCCGGGTCGCCAGCTCGCTTAAGTAGGAGTCGCCGATGCTGAAAGGCGTATGTTCCACCAGCGCGCAGGCCAGTGCCCCAAACGTATCGTTAAAAATCAGGACCGGGCCGCTGATTTCGGTTTCGTCCAGCTGCTGCAGCAGATATTCATCGGCTGCTTCCCACGCCTGCAGCGGGTTGACGTCGTCCGTTTCCGGAAAACGCTTTAAGTTTAGTGAACGGAAACCGTTGTCTGAATGGCTCATCGGCCCTCCTGGATGGTAAAATTCGGTGTTGTCCCCTCAGCGGGGGCGTGAGTATACCTTTTTTTAACGACGATCGCGGGGCATAAATGAGCAATCTTCTCTATCTCCAGGGCTATCCGGAAAATCTGCTGGCCCAGGTGCAGTCGCTCATTGCGCAAAATCGCCTTGGCGAGGTGCTGGAGAAGCGCTATCCGGGCCAGCACAGCGTCACCACCGACAAGGCGCTCTATGGCTATATCCAGGATCTTAAAAGCGAATTTCTGCGCAACGCGCCGCCGATCAACAAGGTGGCCTATGACAACAAGATCCACGTCCTGAAGAATGCCCTTGGTCTGCATACTGCCGTCTCCCGGGTACAGGGCGGCAAGCTGAAGGCCAAGGCGGAGATCCGTATTGCCACCGTGTTTCGCAGCGCGCCGGAGCCGTTTTTGCGCATGATCGCCGTCCACGAGCTGGCGCATCTGAAGGAGAAGGAGCATGACAAAGCCTTTTACCAGCTCTGCTGCTATATGGAGCCGCAGTACCACCAGCTGGAGTTCGACACCCGCCTGTGGCTGACGCACCGCTCCCTTAGCGATTTTGCGCAATAGCGCACTCGTTTTGTCATCCTGACATGCTACATTGGGCGGACTGTCCCCGATGGAGCATAATGGATTTATGATACGTTTCGCAGTCGTTGGCACCAACTGGATCACCCGCCAGTTTGTTGATGCCGCCCATGAGACCGGCAAGCTGAAGCTGACCGGCGTCTACTCCCGCAGCCTTGAGCAGGCCGAGCACTTTGCCAGCGATTATCCCGTTGAGCACCTCTTTACCTCTCTCGATGCTCTGGCCCAGAGTGAATCTATCGACGCGGTGTATATCGCCAGCCCAAACTCGCTGCACTTCCCGCAAACCGAACTCTTTTTGCGGCATAAGAAGCATGTGATCTGCGAGAAGCCACTGGCTTCGAACCTGCAGGAGGCCGAAGCGGCTATCGCGGTTGCACGAGCGAACGGCGTAGTGCTGTTTGAAGCCTTTAAGACCGGCGCGCTGCCTAACTTCCAGCTGGTGCAGCAGTCGCTGCCGAAGGTGGGCAAGCTGCGGAAGGTGTTTTTCAACTACTGCCAGTACTCCTCGCGCTATCCGCGCTATCTCAACGGCGAGAACCCCAATACCTTCAATCCGGCCTTCTCTAACGGCTCGATCATGGATATTGGCTTCTACTGCCTGGCTTCAGCGGTGGCGCTGTGGGGCGAGCCGCAGAGCGTGCAGGCCACCGCCAGCCTCCTGCCCAGCGGCGTTGACGGTCACGGCGTGGCGGTGCTGAACTACGGTGATTTTAGCGTCACGTTGCAGCACTCCAAGGTCAGTGACTCCTCGTTAGCCAGCGAGATCCAGGGGGAAGATGGCGCGCTGGTGATTGAGCACCTCTCCGAATGCCAGCGGGTATCGTTTGTGCCGCGGGGCGGTAAGCCGCAGGAGATCACCCAGCCGCAGCATATCAATACCATGCTCTATGAGGCGGAGCACTTTGCCCAGCTGGTGGATGAGAACGCGGTTAACCACGCGGGTCTCGAGACGAGCCGCATTACCGCGAAGCTGCTGACCGAGATCCGTTGCCAGACGGGGGTGATGTTTCCTGCTGACGACGCAGCCCGGCTCGACCAACCGGCGTAAAGGTATGTAAAACAGGAGGGGGCTGACGTTGACGCCCTCTCTGCTCTGACATATTTTGTTACTAGCAAAGGGGAGTAACTTCTTCGCCGGCAGGTCGTCATTACGATGCGTTTACGCATCCGGTCGCCGGGCATCCTGAACAGGGTGTAAGTGAGACCTTGCCGAAAGGCGAGGCCCTGTGCACTAAAAACAAGCGGCTGCCGTCTTTCGACGTTGGCCGTTTTTGTTTTTACTGCAAGGAACTCTCTATGAATAGTGTCGGCACACCGCTCCTGTGGGGCGGATTCGCTGTAGTGGTTGTGATCATGCTGGCGATCGACCTTCTGCTTCATGGCCGTCGCGGCACCCATACCATGACCATGAAACAGGCGGCCGGCTGGTCGATCCTGTGGGTTACCCTCTCCCTGCTGTTTAACGCCGCTTTCTGGTGGTATCTGGCAAGCACCGAAGGACGGGCGGTGGCCGATCCGCAGGCGCTCGCCTTCCTCACCGGCTACCTGATCGAGAAAGCGCTGGCGGTGGATAACGTCTTCGTCTGGCTGATGCTGTTCAGCTACTTCTCTATCCCACCGGCGCTACAGCGTCGGGTGCTGATCTACGGCGTACTGGGCGCGATTGTGCTGCGTACCATCATGATCTTCGCCGGTAGCTGGCTAATTTCGCAGTTCGAATGGCTGCTCTACGTCTTTGGGGCGTTCCTGCTCTTTACCGGGGTCAAGATGGCGCTGGCGAAAGAGGACGAGGCCGGAATTGGCGATAAGCCGATGGTGCGCTGGCTGCGCAGCCATCTGCGCATGACCGATACCATTGAGAGCGAGCACTTCTTTGTGCGCCGCAACGGCCTGCTGTTCGCTACGCCGCTGCTGCTGGTGCTGATCCTTGTGGAGCTGAGCGACGTGATCTTTGCGGTGGACAGTATCCCGGCGATCTTCGCCGTCACCACCGACCCGTTTATCGTACTGACCTCAAACCTGTTCGCGATCCTCGGCCTGCGTGCGATGTACTTCCTGCTGGCGGGCGTGGCGGAGCGTTTTGCGATGCTGAAGTATGGCCTGTCGGTGATCCTGGTGTTTATCGGTATCAAGATGCTGATCGTCGATTTCTACCATATCCCGATCGCTATCTCGCTGGGCGTAGTCGGCGGTATCCTGGCGGTGACCCTGCTGATCAATGCCTGGGTTAACCATCAGAACGACAAGAAGCAGCGGCTCTCATAATCATTACACCCGGCGGCGCAACGCTGCCGGGTCTACACCTTGAATGGATCGATTCCGCGCTGCTGCATACGCCAGAAGCGGATGATGGTCAGACCGTTAACAATCAAAAAGCTACTCTCAATCAGCGTGCCGCCGATCGACCCCAGCCAGAAATTATGCGCTACCCAACAGGCGGTTGAGCACCAGAGCACGCCGCGCATCGCCAGCCCCTGCAGGCGGAACAGTGCCCATGTGCTGACCATGGTGCTAAACACCGGCAGCAGCTCCATCGCGTGGTTAAACTTTGCCAGCCCCAGCCCACCGGTAAGCACGATAAACAGCGCCATCACCCACAGGCTGCGGGTACGCAGGGTGATCAGGGTGCGAATAGCATTGAGCAGGGCGCTCGATCCGGCGGGAAATGCCCCCATCAGGAAGAAGTGGACGCCGATGATAGCGCTGTAGAGGGAGAGCTGCTTCTTGAACCGCCGCTCGTCGCGGTTGATAAAGGTCGTGATACCCACCACAAAAGCGATGACGCCAACGCCCTGGGCAAGCCAATATGCGGTCATAGGGATCCTTGTCGCATGATATAAAAAAACGGCGCTTCAGAAGCTGAAACGCCGTTTAACCTTACAGCCGAAGTGAACTACAGCGTAACGCCGCTTTTGAAGATCGCCAGCTCGCGGAACTCGTTGCGCTCGTTGCAGGTCTGTTTGCCGTTAGCGATCTCAACGATGGTATCCACGAACTCGGTCAGCACCTGCGGCATCAGTTTGCCATGGATCAGCTGACCGGCATCGAAGTCAATCCAGTGCTTTTTCTTCGCCGCCAGCTCGCTGTTGGTGGCGATTTTCACGGTTGGCACAAAGCCGCCGTAAGGTGTGCCGCGCCCGGTAGAGAAGAGCACCATATGGCAGCCCGCGCCCGCCAGGGCGCTGGTGGCAACGGCGTCGTTACCCGGCGCGCTCAGCAGGTTAAGACCGTGGGTTTTCAGACGCTCGCCGTAGCGCAGCACGTCAACCACCTGGCTGGCCCCTGCTTTCTGGGTGCAGCCCAGCGACTTCTCTTCCAGGGTAGTGATACCACCGGCTTTGTTACCTGGCGATGGGTTCTCGTAGATCGGCTGGTTATGGGCAATAAAGTACTGTTTGAAGTCGTTCACCATGGTGACGGTTTTTTCAAACGTGGACTCATCGCGGCAGTGGCTCATCAGGATCTGCTCGGCACCAAACATCTCCGGTACCTCGGTCAGCACGGTAGTACCGCCGTTGCCGATCACGTAGTCCGAGAAGCGGCCCAGCATCGGGTTAGCGGTGATGCCAGAGAGGCCATCGGAGCCGCCGCACTCAAGGCCAAACTTCAGCTCGCTCAGCTTGCCCGCTTCGCGTTTATCATTACGCATCGCGCTATAGAGCTGGTGCATATGCTCAAGGCCCGCTTCCACTTCGTCTTCCTGGTGTTGGCAGACCATAAAGTGGACGCGGTCCGGGTCGAAGTCACCCAGCGTTTCGCGGAAGGCATCAACCTGGTTATTCTCACAGCCGAGACCAATCACCAGCACCGCACCTGCGTTGGGGTGGCGCACCATATTTTGCAGCATGGTGCGGGTGTTGATGTGGTCATCCCCGAGCTGTGAACAGCCGTAGGTGTGACTGAACAGGAAAACGCCGTCGGTGCCTTCAGCATTCTGCGTCTCTTTCAGGAAACGGGTCTGGATCTGGCGAGCGATGCCGTTGACGCAGCCAACGGTCGGCAGGATCCACAGCTCATTGCGGATCCCCACCTCGCCGTTGGCCCGACGGTAGATCTCAACGTCGCGATCCGCCGCCTGCGCCTGAGCAGCCTGAAGATCGGGTTGATAGCTATACTCGTCCAGATCGCTCAGATTGGTGCGGGCATTATGAGAGTGAATATATTCACCCTCTGCGATATCTGCCGTGGCGTGGCCAATCGGCAGGCCGTATTTCACCACGTTTTGCCCCTGCGGGATGGGCTGCAGGGCAAACTTGTGCCCGCGTCCCACCGGCTGGCGCAGCTGCACGGTGTGGTTATCGACACTGATTTCCGCGCCTTCCGCCAGGTCAGCCAGAGCGACTGCGACGTTATCTAGCGAATGGATCTTGATGTATTGCATATCAACCTCAAACGGCCTTAGTTCAGTTCAATCGCGAAGTAATCACGCGCATTGTTAAAGCAGATATTTCTCACCATCTCGCCCAGCAGCTGGATATCTGCCGGTGCTTCCCCGGCGGCGACCCAGCGGCCAATCATCTGACACAGGATGCGACGGAAGTACTCGTGACGGGTATAGGAGAGGAAGCTGCGGCTATCGGTCAGCATACCCACGAAGCGGCTTAACAGGCCAAGCTGTGCCAGCTGGGTCATCTGACGCTCCATGCCATCCTTCTGATCGTTAAACCACCAGCCGGAGCCGAACTGCATCTTGCCCGGCATACCTTCCCCCTGGAAGTTGCCGATCATGGTCCCCAGCACTTCGTTATCGCGCGGGTTCAGGCAGTAAAGAATGGTTTTCGGCAGCAGGTTCTCTTCGTTCTGCTTGCTCAGCAGCTTAGATAGCTCTTCCGCCATCGGACGATCGTTGATGGAGTCGAAGCCAACATCCGGCCCCAGCAGTTTGAACTGGCGCAGGTTGTTATTACGCAGCGCGCCAATGTGGTACTGCTGTACCCATTCGCGACGCGCATATTCTGCACCCAGCCAGACCAGCACGGCGGTTTTAAACTGCGCCACTTCGCGCTCGCTCAGGGTCTCACCCGCGAGGCGGCGTGCCAGGATGCTATCCAGCTCGGCTTCGCTTGCGTCGGCAAACAGCACCACGTCCAGTGCATGGTCAGAGACTTTACAGCCGTGGGCGGCAAAGTGATCCAGACGCTTGGTCAGCGCGGATTGCAGATCGCTAAAGCGGCGGATGTCGGTATCAGAGACTTCGCCCAGCTTCGCCATGTAGTCGTTAAAGGTCGCCAGCTCGATGTTGAACGCCTTATCCGGACGCCAGCTCGGCAGCACTTTGATGGTGAAGTCGGTATCTTTAGCCACGCTGGCGTGGTGCTCCAGAGAGTCGATCGGATCGTCGGTGGTGCCAACCATCTTCACATTCATCTGCTGCATGATGCCACGCGCAGAGAATTTATCCTGGGCCAGCAGTTCATTACCCTGCTCCCAGATCTCATCGGCGGTCGCCGGAGAGAGCAGCTTACCTGTAATACCAAACGGACGACGCAGTTCAAGGTGAGTCCAGTGGTATAACGGGTTGCCAATCGTGTGCGGCACGGTCGCGGCCCACGCGTCAAACTTCTCGCGGTCAGAGGCATCGCCGGTACACAGGCGCTCTGGCACGCCGTTAGTGCGCATCGCACGCCACTTATAGTGATCGCCTTTTAACCAGATGTCATACAGGTTTTTGAAACGGTAGTTGTCCGCAATCTGCTGCGGTGGCAGGTGGCAGTGATAGTCGAAAATCGGCTGATCTTTCGCGTAATCATGGTACAGACGGCGAGCAAATTCAGTATCCAGCAGGAAATCTTCGGTCATAAAAGCGGTCATTATCGTCTTCCTCTAAACGAGAGCGTTAGATGCATACGTTCAATGCTGACAAAGTTATCACACCAATTTCTATAGACCGAAGATATTTTCGTGAGTTAGATCAATAAACGTCGACAAAAAAATTACCCTCAAGGGGGTAAAATTCCCGCCAGCCCGCGCCAGCTCTGGCTTTGCTGGCGGGAAATAATGACCACACAGAGAAAAGCGCTTTTGTGATGTCACTCACCTTTTAAAGTTGTATGACAAGTTATCTTTCTGCCGTCGCAGAACATACACCGACGGAATGCATTACAGGTGATTTATCACTCACTTTACCGGTACGGATACCGATTTGTGCACGCACACTGATGGCAAGGTCCGGGCCGTTTCGGGAGTTACTCCCGGCTACGCCCCCCGTTACACCTCCCCCGGCTCGCTCCGGAGGAGGGGCCGCCCAAGGCGGAAATAACATAACGATGAGGTTTTAGATGCGTAAAATTAAAGGGTTACGTTGGTACATGATAGCGCTGGTGACCCTGGGCACCGTGCTGGGCTACCTGACCCGTAACACCATAGCCGCGGCTGCGCCAACGCTAATGGAAGAGTTGCACATCTCCACGCAGCAGTACTCTTATATCATCGCGGCCTACTCTGCCGCCTATACCATCATGCAGCCGGTTGCGGGCTACGTGCTGGACATTCTGGGTACCAAAGTTGGCTACGCCGTCTTCGCCGTGACCTGGGCGATCTTCTGCGGTGCAACAGCGCTGGCAGGCAGCTGGGGTGGTTTAGCGCTGGCTCGTGGTGCAGTGGGTGCCGCCGAAGCGGCCATGATCCCGGCCGGCCTGAAAGCGGCGTCCGAGTGGTTCCCGGCAAAAGAGCGTTCTATTGCCGTAGGCTACTTCAACGTTGGCTCCTCTATCGGGGCGATGATTGCGCCGCCGCTGGTGGTATGGGCAATCGTGATGCACAGCTGGCAGCTGGCTTTCATTATCTCCGGCGTGCTGAGCTTCGCCTGGGCGATGGCCTGGCTGATCTTCTACAAACACCCGCGCGATCAGAAAAAATTAACCGAAGAAGAGCGTGGCTACATCATTGGCGGTCAGGAAGCACAGCACCAGACCAACAACGGCAAGAAAATGTCTGTATGGCAGATCCTCGGCACCCGTCAGTTCTGGGGTATCGCTCTGCCGCGTTTCCTGGCTGAGCCAGCCTGGGGGACCTTCAACGCCTGGATCCCGCTGTTCATGTTTAAAGTTTACGGCTTTAACCTGAAAGAGATCGCCATGTTCGCCTGGATGCCCATGCTGTTCGCAGACCTTGGCTGTATCGTTGGGGGTTACCTGCCGCCGCTGTTCCAGCGCTGGTTTGGCGTGAACCTGATCGTCTCCCGTAAAATGGTGGTGACCATGGGTGCGGTCCTGATGATTGGCCCTGGCATGATCGGCCTGTTCACCAGCCCGTACGTAGCGATTGGCCTGCTGTGCATCGGCGGCTTTGCTCACCAGTCTCTGTCCGGGGCGCTGATCACTCTCTCCTCTGACGTGTTTGGTCGTAACGAAGTGGCTACCGCCAACGGCCTGACCGGTATGGCAGCCTGGACGGCGAGCACCATGTTTGCTCTGGTGGTCGGTGCGCTGGCTGACACCATCGGCTTCAGCCCGCTGTTCGCCGTGCTGGCCGTCTTCGACATCATGGGCGCTATCCTTATCTGGACCGTGCTGAAGAGCAAGTCCGCTGCCGAGCTTGAGGAAGAGAAGCGAGCCGTCGGTGGTCCTGCCACGCAGCACTAGCTAACACCCTGCGTTTTACTCAAAGCCGCCTGCACTATTCGGGCGGCTTTTTCGTTACTGGTATGGTGACAATTTAGGAAAAGTGGTATAACAAATCTATCTATCCTGTCTCGCCTGGAGCGCATATGGAAATCACCGAATCACGCCGTTTATATCAGCAGCTGGCCGCTGAGCTAAAGAGTCGCATTGAAGATGGCGTGTATCTTGTTGGTGACAAACTGCCCGCCGAGCGTTTTATTGCCGACGAAAAGAGCGTTAGCCGCACCGTGGTGCGCGAAGCGATCATCATGCTGGAGGTTGAAGGCTACGTCGAGGTGCGCAAAGGCTCCGGTATCCACGTTATCTCTAACCAGGCGAAGTATCAGCAGGTTCCTGACGAATCCATGGAGTTTGCCAACTATGGCCCGTTTGAGCTGTTACAGGCGCGACAGCTTATCGAGAGCAATATCGCCGAGTTTGCTGCTACCCAGGTGACTAAGCAGGACATCATGAAGCTGATGGAGATTCAGGACAAGGCGCGGCAGGAGAAGTGTTTCCGTGACTCTGAATGGGATCTGCAGTTTCACGTTCAGGTGGCGCTGGCCACCCAAAATACGGCCCTTGCAGCCATTGTGGAAAAAATGTGGACTCAGCGTACTCATAACCCGTACTGGAAAAAACTGCACGATCACATCGATGCCCGTACGGTGGATAACTGGTGCGACGATCATGACCAGATACTTAAAGCGCTGATACGTAAGGATCCTAATGCGGCCAAGCTGGCGATGTGGCAGCACCTCGAAAATACCAAGCAGATGCTGTTTAATGAAACCAGCGATGACTTTGAGTTCAATGCTGACCGCTATCTGTTTGCTGAAAATCCGGTGGTTCACCTCGATACTGCCGTAACAGCCGTGAAATAACGTTCCTCTCTTTTTGCCGCGGGCGCTGGTGCGCCTGCGCTGTGCAATCAATGACATAAGGCGGTCAGAAACCGTATAGAGTGTCAGCCTGTGTAAATACCTTTGTCACCCCCCTCCCCGGCAAGCAAAATCAATTCCTAAAATACGCATTTTCAGTGACGCAGATCTCTGGCGTTTGTTACAATTAGATGCAATTTCTCTCCAGCGGCGTTAACCCCGATATTCGTTAACCGATGTACCAGGAACACTGAATGGAACTATTTACCCAGTTACTGAACGCTTTATGGCACCAGGATTTCGAAACGCTGGCGAATCCTTCCATGATCGGCATGCTCTATTTTGTTTTATTTATGATCCTGTTTCTGGAAAACGGCCTGCTGCCCGCGGCATTTTTACCGGGTGATAGCCTGCTGGTGCTGGTAGGCGTGCTGATTGCAAAAGGGGCGATGGGCTATCCGCAAACTATTCTGCTGTTGACCGTCGCCGCCAGCCTTGGCTGCTGGGTGAGCTACATACAGGGACGCTGGCTGGGCAACACGCGTATCGTGCAGAACTGGCTGTCACATCTGCCCGCACACTACCATCAGCGGGCGCACCATATGTTCCATAAGCACGGACTCTCCGCGCTGCTTGTTGGTCGCTTTATCGCTTTTGTGCGCACCCTGCTGCCGACCATTGCCGGTCTCTCCGGCCTGAACAACGCCCGCTTTCAGTTCTTTAACTGGATGAGCGGCCTGCTGTGGGTGGTGATCCTTACT
Organism: Pseudescherichia sp.; assembly: GCA_039594205.1. Lineage (GTDB taxonomy): Bacteria > Pseudomonadota > Gammaproteobacteria > Enterobacterales > Enterobacteriaceae > Pseudescherichia. The sequence continues at coordinate 10,643 of JBCNNW010000085.1, forward strand.
ACCTTTGGTTATCTGCTGGGCAAGACGCCCGTGTTTCGCAAATATGAAGATGCGTTAATGTCCTGCCTGATGCTGCTGCCAGTGGTTCTGCTGGTAGTTGGGCTGGTTGGCTCGCTGTTCGTTTTATGGAAGAAAAAATATGGAAATCGGCAGTAAGCAACGTACGCGACGCGCGCACATTCATCAGTGCGCCTTTGCGCTAGCGGCCATTATGCTCTTTACCCTGCTCTTCGCTGCATGGACTACTCTCCAGCAGCGTGAGTCGACGCTGGCCATTCGTCCAGGTAACCAGAGCGTCAGCGTGCCGGACGGCTTCTCCGTCTGGCACCACCTTGATGCTAACGGCATCCGCTTTAAAAGTATCACGCCGAAAAATGACACCCTGGTCATCACCTTTGACTCCAGCGCGCAAAGTGCGGCGGCAAAAGTGGTCTTAGACCGCACCTTGCCGCAGGGCTATATCATTGCGCTTCAGGATGACGATGAGCAGACTGCCGCATGGCTGACCCGCCTGCGCGATACCCCTCACCGTCTGGGCTAACCTTCTACTAATCCGAATCTTTTCACTTACTTTGGTGATCTTCGCGTTTACTTACTATGCTTGAGTAGACGGGAACAGTGTCACTCTTTTACTGACTGCAATAGGGAAAGTTATAAGAATGAGATACCGCATCGTACTGGCGTTAAGCCTTTTTTCTTTAAGCGCCGCTTCGCAGGCCGTATCGCTTTGCCAGGAGAAAGAACAGGATATCCTGCGCGAGATTAGCTACGCCGAGAAGCATAATAATCAGCGCCGCGTTGACGGCCTGAACAAGGCGCTTACAGAAGTAAAAGCCAACTGCACTGACAGCAAGCTGCGCGCAGACCACCAGAAAAAAATTGTTGAACAGAAGGAAGAGGTTGCTGAACGCCAGCAGGATCTGACTGAAGCCCAGCAAAAAGGCGATGCGGATAAAGTGACCAAACGTGAACACAAGCTGAGAGAGGCGCAGGAAGAGCTGCGTACGCTTGAAGCCCGTGATTATTAAAGGAAGTTACCACTCGCTCACTGGAGAGAACTATGTCTAAGTCTAAAGATACTACTGCCGATCATCTGCGCGCTGAGTTGAAATCCCTGACGGATACCCTGGAAGAGGTGTTAAGTAGCTCCGGGGACAAATCGAAAGAAGAGTTGAGTAAGCTGCGTACCAAAGCAGAGCGTGCTCTGCATGAAAGCCGCTATCGTCTGGGTGAAACCAGCGAAGTTATTGCCAAGCAAACCCGTGAAGCCGCCACGCGTGCCGATGAATATGTGCGCGAGAACCCGTGGACTGGTGTAGGGATTGCAGCTGCCGCCGGCGTAGTGCTGGGCGTGCTGCTGACGCGTCGCTGATTATGGCTGACTTACGTCATACAAGCGGGCCAGGGAAAAGCGTCCTGGGTATTGGGCAACGCATTATGACCATCCTCGTTGAGATGGTCGAAACGCGTTTGCGACTGGTCGTGGTAGAACTGGAAGAAGAGAAAGCTAACGTCATCCAGATGCTCCTGATGGTGGGGCTTACCATGCTGCTGGCCGCCTTTGGCCTGATGAGCCTGATGGTTCTTATCATCTGGGCTATCGACCCTCAATACCGTCTTAACGCGATGATCGCTACCACTGTGGTTCTGCTGGTTGGCGCTATCATTGGCGGTTTCTGGACGATGCATAAGGCCCGACAATCCACCTTCCTGCGTCATACGCGTAGCGAGCTGGCTAACGATCGTTCTCTGCTGGAGGAGGATAAATAGTGAGCAGTAGTAAAGCGGAGCGTCTTAAACGCAAAGCGATGCTGCTAAGCCAGATCCAGCAGCAGCGCCTTGATCTGACCGCCAGTCGCCGCGACTGGTTAGAGACGACGGGCGCTTACGATCGTGGCTGGAACACCTTCCTCAGCCTGCGGTCGTGGCTGCTGGTAGGCAGCAGTCTGTTGGCGGTGCGCACCGTTCGCCATCCCAACATGATGCTGCGTTGGGCGAAGCGCGGGTTTGCCGCGTGGAGCACCTGGCGTCTGGTTCAGACCACCCTCAAGCAGCAGCGCCTGCGTTAATTACCATTATGCACCGGCCCACGCAGCGTGTAGGCCGGTGCAAGTGGAACGCCGCCCGGCGTAGCCGCATAGCTTTCAATCATATTATTTGATAAAGATTGACAGTTTTCCTTGCTAACAATCCCTTCCCGCCGCGTTTATTATCCTCTCCATCGACAGCGAACAGGCGTATATGCCCGCCAGCGCTGGAAAAACAACATTATTGAACCTTATGGTTTTCTGGAGAGTAAAATGAAAAAATTAGAAGATGTGGGCATTCTGGTCGCGCGTATTTTGATGCCGATCCTGTTCATAACCGCTGGCTGGGGCAAAATCACTGGTTATGCCGGTACGCAGCAGTATATGGAAGCGATGGGCGTACCGGGCTTCATGCTGCCGCTGGTTATCCTGCTCGAGTTTGGCGGCGGTCTGGCGATCCTGCTTGGTTTCCTGACCCGTACCACCGCGCTGATTACCGCTGTCTTTACGCTGCTCACCGCGTTCCTCTTCCACAGCAACTTTGCTGAAGGCGTGAACTCCATTATGTTCATGAAAAACCTGACCATTGCTGGCGGCTTCCTGCTGCTGGGTATTACCGGTCCAGGCGCATTTAGCATCGACCGCGTTCTGAATAAAAAGTGGTAAGGCTTCTATACTGAAAGCAATTCAAGGCGGGGAGAGTTATCTCTTCCCGCTTAACCTTTTCCGGCAGTAAGGAGAGCACTATGGGACAGCTTATTGACGGCGTCTGGCATGACGTCTGGTACGATACAAAGTCAACCGGCGGACGCTTTAAACGCTCGGAGTCCGCGTTCCGTAACTGGCTGACCGCCGACGGCGAAGCAGGCCCGACGGGCGAAGGCGGTTTTGCACCTGAGAAAGATCGCTACCATCTCTACGTCTCCCTCGCCTGCCCGTGGGCGCACCGGACGCTGATCCTGCGCACGCTGAAAGGCCTTGAGCCGTTTATCGACGTGTCAGTGGTTAACCCGCTGATGCTGGAGAGCGGCTGGACCTTTGATGATAGCTTCCCGGCGGCCACCGGCGACAAGCTCTATCAGCACGATTTTCTTTATCAGCTCTATCTTCACGCCGATCCGCACTATACCGGGCGCGTCACGGTACCGGTGCTGTGGGACAAGAAAAACCACACCATTGTCAGCAATGAATCTGCAGATATTATTCGCATGTTTAATACCGCCTTTGACGCGCACGGCGCGAAAGCGGGCGACTACTATCCGCCGGAGCTACGCACGCAAATTGATGAGCTGAATAGCTGGATCTACGACAACGTGAATAACGGCGTCTACAAAGCCGGGTTCGCCACCAGCCAGGAAGCCTACGACGAGGCGGTCGAGAATGTCTTTTCCTCACTGGCTCGCCTGGAGCAGATCCTCGGCCAGCACCGCTATCTCACCGGCAATCGCCTGACAGAGGCGGATATTCGCCTGTGGACGACGCTGGTACGCTTCGACCCGGTCTACGTCACGCACTTCAAGTGCGATAAGCACCGCATCAGCGACTACCTGAACCTGTACGGCTTCCTGCGCGATATCTATCAGACGCCTGGCATTGCTGAAACCGTGGACTTTGCCCACATTCGCAACCACTACTACCGCAGCCATAAGACCATCAACCCGACGGGAATTATCTCCATCGGACCATGGCAGGATCTGGATGAGCCGCACGGGCGCGATATCCGCTTCGGCTAAGCGACCAGGGCACCTTCACGGTGCCCTTTTTATTTACTACTTCCCTGCAAAAAGCTTCGGGATCTCCCGCAGACACCAGGCCTTCGCCTCGCCCATGCTGTCGCGCCGCCAGGCCATAATAATATCCACCTCGCTGGTGGACTCCGGACTAACCACCCGCAGACGCCCTTCGGCAATATCCTGCTCTACCAGCGGGTAAGGCATGGTAGCCACTCCCAGGCCAGCCAGCAACGCATTGCGCTTATCCTCCAGGCTGCTCACCGTCAGGCGCGGCTGCTTGTCCAGCAGCTGTACGGTAAGTACCGGGCGCTCGCGGGCAGTGTCGGCGACCGCGACCCCGCGATATTTTACTCGCGTCACCTCAGAGAGTGGCTCCGGCTCCTGATGAATAGGGTGATCCGGCGCGGCGACGTAAACGTTAAGCAGCGTGTAGAGCTTACGCGAGTTGATCTCTGACGATGAACGAAAGTGCATATCCGGGGCGATAACGATGTCCGCCCGGCCCTGCTCCAGACGCTCCCACGCCCCCGCCAGCACTTCGGTAATAATAGAGAGCTGGGTATTAGCCTTAGCCGCCAGCCGCTCAACCAGCGGGAAAAACGAGGGGGTGGGTATCAGGGCTTCGCTGACCAGCGTCAGGTGCGTCTCCCAGCCACGAGCCAGCGCTTCGGCATCGGTGGTGAGCTTGTCGGCGGCCTCCAGCAGAACGCGTCCTCGTTCCAGCAGCATCCGCCCCACGTTGGTAAATTTTGTCCGGTGTCCGGAGCGGTCGAAGAGCACCACGTCCAGCTCCTCCTCCAGCTTCTGCATGGTATAGCTCAGCGCGGAGGGCACCCGGCCCAGCTCATCCGCCGCGGCGGCAAAGCTGCCGCGTCTGTCTATAGCGTCCATGACGCGTAATGCTTCGAGCGTCAACGCTCTCTCTTTCGCCATCTCGTTCTCATTCAGGAAATTTGAACATACCGGGCAGAATATCTGGCTAACAATGCAGCGTCCATACCTTTACCATTGATTTAGTGTAAAGAGAGGTCAGAATTATGATTACTACCAGAACAGCCAAACAGTGCGGACAGGCAGATTTCGGATGGCTGCAGGCCCGTTACACCTTCTCCTTTGGACACTACTTTGACCCTAAACTGCTGGGCTACGCCTCCCTGCGGGTGCTGAACCAGGAGGTTCTGGCCCCCGGTGCGTCGTTCCAGCCGCGTACCTATCCTAAAGTGGATATTCTTAACCTGATCCTTGAGGGTGAAGCCGAGTACCGCGACAGCGATGGTCACCACGTGCAGGCGAAGGCAGGAGAAGCATTGCTGATAGCGACCCAGCCGGGGATCAGCTACAGCGAGCATAACCTGAGCAAAGATAAGTCTCTGACGCGAATGCAGCTTTGGCTGGACGCCTGCCCGGAGCGGGAAAACGCCCCGGTGCAAAAGATTGCCATCGCGGGCCAGCAGCAGCTTATTGCGTCCCCTGACGGAAGCAGCGAGAGCCTGCAGCTCCGCCAGCAGATCTGGCTGCACCATATTGAGCTGGACCAGGGCGAACAGCTGAGCTTTCAGCTACATGGGCCGCGTGCCTATCTGCAGTCAATTCACGGCAGGTTCCACGCCCTGACGCCGCAGGAGGAGGAGAAAGCGCTAACCTGTGGCGATGGCGCGTTTATTCGCGACGAGGCAAATATCACGCTGGTGGCGGATACGCCCCTGCGGGCGCTGCTGGTCGATTTGCCGGTTTGACCCTGAAACGCCGGGCGGCGCGGCGCTTGCCCGGCCTACGGTTTTAGACTTTATGCGCCATAATGTTGATGATCTGCCGGTCGGTTAGCTGCATCGCCTGACTAGCCAGCGCGCAGAGGTTAGCGATCGACTGTTCTACGTCGTGCGCCACAATCCCCTCATTGCCGGTCACGGCGGTCTCATCCAGCGCCATCAGCACTGCTTTCCACGCTGACGAGACGCTGGTCGATACCTTCATCGCACAGCTGTTGGATGCGCCATCGCAAATCATGCCGCTGACATCGCCGATCATACTGCTGATAGCCCGCGCAAGGGTGTCATAGCGTCCATCCATTAACCACGCCATCCCTGCCGCCGCTCCCATGGCTGCCGTCGTCGCGGCGCAAAGCGCAGAGAGACGCGGCAGCTGGTGGTGAATGTAGATTGCGCTAAGATGGGAAAGCATCAGCGCCCGGGCCAGCCGCTCTTCGTTCTCACCTAAAGACTCAGCCACGACCACAACCGGCAGCGTGGCGGCGATCCCCTGGTTACCGGATCCCGAGTTGCTCATTGCCGGCAGCGTCGCGCCGCCCATTCGTGCGTCCGATGCGGCGCTGGTGCGGATCACAATCGCCGAAGAGAGATCCTTCGCCAGCAGGCCGCGATCGGACTGTTTTTGCAGCGTAGTGCCGATGTGCAGACCCCACTCCCGGGCCAAACCTTCCCGCGAGAGCGCATCATTCAGGCGGGCCGCATCAAGAATAAAGCGGATCCGCTCAAACGGAGCCTGCTCAATAAAAGCCAGAATGTCGCGCAGCGTTGCCTGTGACAGCGCCGCCAGCGGATCTTCACGGCCCTCTTCCACCCGGTCATCGCGCTGGAAAACCGCCTCGCCCTGCTTTTCGATCCTGACGATGCGGGTATGATCGCCCTCGATCGTCACGCTGGCATCGCTATCCGCCGTGTAGACACAGGCGCGAGCGTAGAGGATTTCGCTGCACGGCTCCTGTAGCCTGACAGATACTCGCCCTTCGGCAAGCATCTTTTTGGCATTTGCTATGGCCTGTGGCGACGCGGCTTTGAGTACCTCCAGCCCGGCGGCGGCATCGCCTCCGAGCGCGCCGAGGGCCGCAGCAATGGGCAGCCCCACCATGCCCGTTCCCGGTACGGTGACCCCCATCCCGTTTTTCAGCAGGTTAGGCGAAACATAGCACTCTACGCGCTCGATCCTGCCAGAGAGCTGCGCGGCGGCAGTCGCGCTGGCCAGCGCCAGCGAAACCGGCTCGGTACAGCCCACTGCGGGTTTAACTTCCTGGCGGACAATCTGAATAAACCGCTCCCATTCCGGGTTCCATTTTGCATCTGACATAATAGCGTCCAACTGTTTCATGAGATTAATAGCATCAGGCGAAGGCCAGCAGCGGTGAAATACAGAGCAGCAGGCCGGTAATAATAATGATCTTCAGCGACAGGCCTTTGTACTTATGCAGAGCCGGTACCTTATAGACCAGCCAGGCGGGAATTAAGCAGCCGATCAGACCGAATATCGGGCTACAGATAGAGGTGAAGCTCAGCACCGGAGCATTAAGCACAATGGCGCTCCAGGCCAGCAGAATAGCGAAGATCATGATCCCGCCCTGGACATATTTTTCATCAAACTTCCGGGTGGGGAATTTACGCCGCAGCAGGTTCATAACGATGCCCTGGGTTGCCTCACGAAAGCCGAGATAGACACCAAAGAAAGCGGTCATTACGGCAAAAATATTTAAAATAACGCTGACCACTTTTACCCAGCCTGCGCCGTCGCCGCTGATAAACTGGGCGGCAATAGCCAGCGCGGAGATATTCTGCTGATATGCTTTTACCGCTTCATCATGACCCATAGCCAGAGTGAATGAGACAGCGTAGAAAAAGACGGTAACAAACAGAATGGCAAAGGCGATATTCATTGCCCGCAGAGCCTTATAGCGAGCAACCTCAATGGATTTCTCTTTGGCGCGGTAGGAGATAACCATCGGGCTGAGGGTCTGGATAAAGAGAATGGAAGTCAGGGTAAAGGGCAGCGTAATAATGGCGTTCTTCACCAGCAGGCCAGCGGGTGGCAGCGTCCCGGCATTGTAGAGATGCCATAGCCCCACCATGCTCAGGCCGAGGGCCGCAACCACCAGCAGCTTGGTCAGCACCATCAGGCTTGAGATCTTAAACAGCAGCTTCTCTCCGCGCGAGGAGATGGCAACCAGGATGCAGATCAGCACCAGACCGTAGAAAGGGTTATCGGAGAGCAGTCCCTGGGTGACGCCAAAGGTGTGCAGGTAGGAGGCGCTGTCGTTAGTGATGGCGGTGGAGTAGACAAACATCCAGATCACCAGCATGATAAAATAGAGCACGCCTAATAAGACGCCCCAGTTTTTACCTAAATAGCCGCTAATGACGCTGGGATAATCTTTGCACTCCGGCGACTCTGCCAGGGTATTAATAAATAGCCGTTGAAAAAGATACATTGCCGGGTAGCCAATAATGGAGGAAAGCAGAAATACCCACAGCCCCATTAGCCCCACCTGCACCGGTAAAAATACAATGCCCGCGCCAATGGCCATACCGATACTCATAATAACCCAGCCCGTGTCGGTGCTGTCGAATTTAATCGCCTCGCGCCACGCCTGCTCCGTCATGCCCGCTTTTTGGGCTGCTGATGATGTGCCTTGCATCACACCACTATTATTAGTACTCATAACGCTCTCGCTTATTAGTGTAGGGACAGATTTTATTATCGATGCCGCTAATATCGCGGCTATTGGTATCGATTAATCGTAAACAGGAAGCGAGAGAAAAACTTGGCTATAACTTAATTTGAATGGGATAATTTGAGAAACACCCGCTGCGTTTGCATCTGAATTAATAAAATTATTCTAACGCGGGTGTATGTGTGAAAGGGATCACGTAGGATTTTATCCCATAAAATGCCGGACCATAGGCCCGTGCAGGCGGCTGCCGGGTAGATAAAAACGTGGAATAGTATGGTAAATGATATCGAAAAGGCGGTTACCGAGTGGTATGACGCAACCTATAACAGTAAACCGCTGTTTGCGAAAACCAGGCCTGTGCTGACGCCTGAGACAAGCCTGTCCACCGGCAAATACCCCTGGGCGCGTGAAACAGGGGATGAGATTATGAAAGACTATTTTCAGCGCTTCAACGTTGATAGTAGCCGCTTCAATTTCCTCTCATACTGGCCTTATGAAAAGGGAATGCTGCCTGACTTTCTTCGCCCAACGTCTCAAAGGGTCCCGGAAGTGCAACCTAAACCGCTTACGCTTCAGATGCTGATTGAGTCAGCAAAAGCGGGCCGTTGGCTATATGACTGAGCCTGATTTGTTGTGACGTTA
>JBCNNW010000086.1:0-19388 GCA_039594205.1 Pseudescherichia sp.
GGTTTGCGGTAGAGACAACGGCCAGTTTGTCGCCTTTCAGTACCAGCCATGCCCAGCCGGAGCCAAAGCGGGTTGCCGCTGCTTTCTCGAACTCTTCTTTGAATTTTTCAACGGAGCCGAAGTCACGCTCAATGGCGGATTTCAGTTCGCCCTGCAGGGTAGTGCCGGTTTTCAGGCCTTTCCAGAACAGGCTGTGGTTGGCGTGGCCGCCTGCGTTGTTGCGCAGTACGGTTTTCTTGTCAGCCGGAACCTGATCCAGTTTGGCGATCAGCTCTTCTACCGGCAGGTTAGCCAGCTCCGGCAGGCTTTCCAGCGCGGCGTTAGCGTTGTTTACGTAGGTCTGGTGATGTTTAGTGTGATGGATTTCCATCGTCTGCTTATCGAAGTGCGGTTCCAGTGCATCATAAGCGTACGGCAGTGATGGCAGTGTGTAACTCATAATCATCTCCATTAATTGTCGGGCGGCGATACTGTTAACGCCGCGTAAGCAGTTGGTTCATTATAGTTAATTAAGTGATATTGAAAATGTTTATCAATGCCGTAGTTTTTATATGGTTATAACCTTTTGTTATGTGCCCGTGAGTGCCCTGCTACGCTGCCGCCACTGACTAGGCGCCGCGCCGGTTTCACGGGTAAAAACCACGGAAAAATAGTTGCTGTCTTCAAAACCACAGCGTGTGGCAATTTCACCGATCATCAGCTCGCTGTGCTGGAGCAGATACTGGGCGTGACAGATGCGCAGCTGGCGCAGATAGTGGTTGATTGTCATGCCGGTCTGGGTACGAAACTGCTGGCGTAGTGTACGCTCACTGCACTGATTTTGCTCGCAAAATTGCTCAAGCATAAAAGCGCGGTTGAGGCTGCTGGCCAGGGCGGTGATAAGCTTATCCAGCAACGCTTCGCTGCGGGTCGCCGAGAGATTGTCCGTGGCGTAGCGGTGGCGCTTCAGAGTTAACACCAGCTGAGCAAACAGGGTTTCTGCCAGCGGATCGGAGAGCGAATCAGTTTTAGCGCTCTCATGCTCCAGCTGACTAATGACCTGCCGCGCCTGAGCTATGCCGCTGCTGCCAATTCGCCAGTAAGGTATTGTCTCCCTGCCGTCCAGGCCTGGAATATGCGCAGCCCAGTCAAGGTTAAGCGTCAGCCGCTCCGGGCAGTAAATAATATTTTGCAACACCAGATCGTTTACCGAAGCGTAGGCGTGACGGTCCTCGGCGCGAATGTAGAAGAGATCGCCCCGGGTAATGCGGTACGGACGATCGTTAAGAATATGCAGGCCGTTGCCGCGCCAGACCAGTACCAGTTCGTTGAACTCGTGAGAGTGCTCAGCAAAGACGTTCTGCGGATAGCGATCGGCCACCGCGACTGCCTGCCCAGGCCTGGCAAAAAAATCATCTCTCCGCAGAATTAACTGGCCTGCCACAGCGTCACCTCAACAGCGATTAACTCTCTATATTTAGCTGTTTTTTGACAAGAAAACGGTGATTGCCTTCTCGTTTACGGCTATTGCAGCGGCGTGTCCCGTCCCTGACGGATATCGCGCGGTGACCAGCTAAACTCCCGACGGAAAAGCGTCGAAAAGTGGTTACTGTCGCCGAAACCGCAGCGAAAAGCGATATCGGTAACGCTCTCATCGCTATGGCGCAGCAGATGGCGGGCCTTAATCAGACGCAGACGATTAAGGTAGCGCTGCGGCGTCATGCCCGTGTGCTGCTTCAGCTGGCGGTGCAGCGTGCGCAGGGAGAGTGAAAAACGATCGGCAAGCGCCTCCCAGCAGACCTCATCCGCAAAGTGATCTTCCAGCCACGCCATCATCTGGCTTAGGCGGGCATCATTATTGACCCCCCCCTCCTCCAGGCTGCTTTTACGCAGCAGCACCAGCAGCTGCATAAAGAGGATCTCCCGGCTGGCAAGCGCCGCGGTACTCTCCTCCTCGCCGCTCTGCTCCATCTGGCTGACAATCTGCCGCACCTGCTGTAGCGCCCCCTGATTAACCCGCCAGTGGGAGGGATAGTGTCCGTCCTGCTCCTGCGGCAGCAGTTGGTTCAGACCCGATAAAAACTGGAAAGCTTCCGGCGAGCGGTAGAGCACGTTGGTCAGACAGAGATTATCCGTGTGCTCGTACAGGTGTCTGTCATGGTCGCGGATAAAACAGACGCTACCGCCGCTAATGGAGTAGGGCTGCCCATTGAAGACGTGAATGCCCGTGCCATGCTCAACGATAACAATCTCATGAAAATCATGGTGATGCTCAGGAAACGCCGCCTGGGGGAGGCGCGGTTCAATCGCCACAGGTGCTTTACCTGACGGAAAAAAATCCACGCTATGTAGTACGGTCATGATGGCTTCCTGAAATGGAGAACATGCCGAAAAGAGTAATTAAGGGCTGGCAATCGCACCTTGAATTTTTGACGCTAAAGCGCGCAAACCCGGCTGCTTTTTTAAGAAACGGTGGGAAATATCCGGAAATGCGGCTGGCGTCACATCAGTGATAAGAGGCGCTATTACTGGAAATTGTGAACGCTATCACGTTCACCTTTGCTTTCTTGCCAGCGCCTAATTTTGCCTGTCCATAGCAAGAAGGTGCGCCGCTGAGGGGGTTCGTAGACTGTCGGCATTGACTCTCAGAGGACTCCACTATGACCTTTCGCCATTGTGTCGCGGTCGATCTCGGCGCATCCAGTGGACGCGTCATGCTGGCGCGTTACGACAGTGAACAGCGCGCCCTGACGCTGCGTGAAATTCACCGCTTCGCCAACTGCCTGCAAAACGTGGACGGCTTTGCTACCTGGGATATCGACAGCCTGGAGAGTGAGATTCGTCTTGGGCTAAACAAGGTCAGCGAGCAGGGCATTCAGCTCGATAGCATCGGCATTGATACCTGGGGCGTGGACTATGTGCTGCTTGATGAGCACGGCCAGCGCGTCGGTTTGCCGGTGTCATACCGCGACGGGCGCACCCACGGCATAATGACCCGTGCCCAGGCGCAGCTCGGCAGAGAGACAATCTACCAACGCAGCGGCATCCAGTTTCTGCCGTTCAACACTCTGTACCAGCTTCGCGCTCTTGTCGAGCAGCAGCCAGAGCAGGTGGCGCAGGTGGCTCATGCCCTGTTGATCCCGGACTACTTCAGCTTTCGCCTGACGGGCAAGATGAACTGGGAGTACACCAACGCGACCACGACCCAGCTGGTGAATATCAATAGCAATGACTGGGATGACGTCCTGCTGGCCTGGACCGGGGCAGATAAAGCCTGGTTTGGCCGCCCCACCCAGCCGGGCAACGTGATTGGCCCCTGGCGAAGCCCGCAGGGAGCGGAGATCCCCGTCGTGGCCGTTGCCAGCCACGATACCGCCAGCGCCGTAATCGCCTCGCCGCTGAGCGATGCGGACAGCGCCTACCTCTCCTCCGGAACCTGGTCCCTGATGGGCTTCGAGAGCAACACCCCCTATACCAACGAGGTGGCGCTGGCGGCCAATATCACTAACGAGGGCGGTGCCGAAGGGCGCTACCGGGTGCTGAAAAACATCATGGGCCTGTGGCTGCTACAGCGCGTGTTGCGAGAGCAGAACGTCACCGACCTGCCCGCCCTGATTGCGGATACCGGGCAGCTAACCGCATGCCGGATGCTAATTGACCCTAACGACGCGCGCTTTATTAACCCGGAAAACATGAGCGCCGAGATCCGCGCCGCCTGCCGCGAGTCAGGCCAGCCAGAGCCAGCCAGCCAGGCTGAACTGGCGCGCTGCATCTTCGACAGCCTCGCCCTGCTCTACGCCGACGTCCTTGGCGAGCTGGCGGCGCTGCGCGGCAGGCCGTTTAGCCAGCTGCATATCGTTGGCGGCGGCTGCCAGAACCGCCTCCTTAACCAGCTCTGCGCCGACGCCTGCGGTGTCACCGTGGTCGCAGGACCCATTGAGGCCTCGACGCTGGGCAATATCGGTATTCAGCTAATGACCCTGAACGAGCTGAGCAACGTCGACGCTTTCCGCCAGCTCGTGGCGGCTAACTACGACCTGACCCCCTTTAATCCACAACCTGACAGTGAAATTGCCCGCCACGCTGCGCAGTTTCAAGCCAAAAAACAGAGAAAGGAGCTTTGCGCATGACCACTCCAATTGAACAAGCCTGGGAACTGGCTAAGCAGCGGTTTGCCGCCGTAGGCGTTGATGTCGAGGAGGCCCTGCGCCAGCTTGATCGTCTGCCGGTTTCCATGCACTGCTGGCAGGGCGATGATGTTGCCGGGTTTGAAAACCCGCAGGGCGGCCTGACCGGCGGGATCCAGGCCACCGGCAACTATCCGGGCAAAGCGCGCAGCGCCCGGGAGCTACGGGCCGATCTGGAGCAGGCTCTGAGCCTGATCCCCGGGCCAATGCGCCTGAATCTGCATGCCATCTACCTTGAATCAGAGACGCCGGTGGAGCGTAACGCCATCAGGCCCGAGCACTTTACCAACTGGGTGGCGTGGGCAAAAGCGCAGAAGCTGGGCCTGGACTTCAACCCCTCCTGCTTCTCGCATCCGCTGAGCGCCGATGGCTTTACCCTCTCCCATACCAACGACGAGATCCGCCAGTTCTGGATCGACCACGTTAAAGCCTGCCGCCGCGTCTCGGCGTACTTTGGCGAGCAGCTGGGCACGCCGTCGGTGATGAATATCTGGGTTCCGGACGGCATGAAAGACGTCACCGTTGATCGCCTCGCCCCGCGTCAGCGCCTGCTTGCCGCGCTGGATGAAGCCCTGAGCGAAAAGCTGAGCCTTGACCACCACATCGATGCCGTGGAGAGCAAGCTGTTCGGCATCGGTGCAGAGAGCTACACCGTTGGCTCGAACGAGTTTTACATGGGCTACGCCACCAGCCGCCAGACTGCGCTCTGCCTCGACGCCGGTCACTTCCACCCGACGGAGGTGATCTCCGACAAGATCTCCGCCGCCATGCTCTATATCCCGCGCCTGCTGCTGCACGTCAGCCGCCCGGTGCGCTGGGACAGCGACCATGTCGTGCTGCTGGATGACGAAACCCAGGCCATCGCCAGCGAAATTGTTCGCCACGATCTCTTTGACCGGGTGCACATTGGCCTCGACTTCTTTGATGCGTCGATCAACCGCATCGCCGCATGGGTGATCGGCACCCGCAACATGAAAAAAGCCCTGCTGCGCGCCCTGCTGGAGCCAACCACTCAGCTACGCACGCTGGAAGCCGAGGGCGACTACACCGCCCGGCTGGCGCTGCTGGAGGAGCAAAAATCGCTGCCGTGGCAGGCGGTATGGGAGATGTACTGCCAGCGTCACGATACCCCGGCGGGGAGCCAGTGGCTGGACAGCGTCCGCGCCTATGAGCAAGAGATTTTAAGTCACCGTAAATAAACACCAGGCCGGGTAAGCGCAGCGCCACCCGGCATTTTTAAGGAACACACAGACTATGCAGACCATCACTAATTCATGGTTCGTCCAGGGGATGATCAAAGCCACCTCTGATGCCTGGCTGAAGGGCTGGGACGAGCGCAACGGCGGCAACCTGACCCTGCGCCTGGACGACGCGGATATCGCTCCGTTTGAGGCCGAGTTCCACGCCAGCCCGCGCTATATCGCTCTAAGCCAGCCGATGCCGCTGCTGGCCAATACGCCGTTTATCGTTACCGGCTCCGGCAAATTCTTTCGCAACGTGCAGCTCGACCCGGTTGCTAACTTAGGCATCGTTAAGGTTGACAGCGACGGAGCAGGCTACCGCATTCTCTGGGGGCTGACCGACGACGCGGTTCCTACCTCCGAGCTGCCGGCACACTTTCTCTCCCACTGCGAGCGCATCAAGGCCACCGACGGCAAAGACCGGGTGATTATGCACTGCCACGCCACCAACCTGATTGCCCTCACCTATGTGTTGGAAAACGATACGGATGTGATCACCCGCAAACTGTGGGAAGGCAGTACCGAATGCCTGGTTGTGTTTCCTGACGGCGTTGGCATTCTGCCATGGATGGTCCCCGGCACCGATGAGATTGGCCAGGCTACCGCAGGGCAGATGTCACGACACTCGCTGGTGCTGTGGCCGTTCCACGGCGTCTTCGGCAGCGGTCCAACGCTGGACGAAGCTTTTGGCCTGATCGATACCGCCGAGAAGTCTGCCGAGGTACTGGTGAAGGTCTACTCGATGGGCGGTATGAAGCAGACCATCACTCAGGAGGAGTTAATTGCTCTCGGCAAGCGCTTTGGCGTGACCCCGATGGCCAGCGCACTACAGCTTTATAAATAAGAACATCGCGCCCCGCTCATTGAGACGGGGCAAAGCCACACCTGCAAGCCCTACACAACTAACTCAATATCAGTGGAGTAAAAGCAATGAAAATAAAGACAAGCTTGATCCTCACCGTTGCCGCTCTGGCGTTGTCCGGTTCCGCACTAGCAGAAGTTAAAATTGCCCTGGTTGCAAAATCCCTCGGCAATGGTTTTTTTGAAGCGGCGAACGTCGGTGCTCAGGAGGCGGCTAAAGAGTTAGGGGATGTTAAAGTCATTTATACCGGCCCGACCACCACCACGGCGGAAGCGCAGATCGAAGTGCTGAACGGGTTGATCGCCCAGGGGGTAGATGCGATCGCCATCTCGGCGAACGATCCCGATGCCGTGGTGCCGGTGCTGAAAAAAGCGATGCAGCGCGGGATCAAAGTGGTGTCATGGGACTCCGGCGTGGCGAAAGCGGGCCGCCAGATCCATCTCAATCCATCCAACAATGCCCTGATTGGTGAAACCAACGTTAAGCTTGCCGCCGAGGCGCTGAAGGCGCTGAACGTGGAGAAGGGCGATGTAGCGATCCTCAGCGCGACGCCAACCTCGACCAACCAGAACATCTGGATTGAAGAGATGAAAAAGGTGCTGCCGAAGTACCCCTCCGTCAACCTGGTGACGGTGGCCTACGGCGATGACCTCTCCGATAAGAGCTACCGCGAAGCGGTCGGCCTGTTGAAAACCTACCCGGACCTCAAGGTCATTGTCTCCCCCTCTTCAGTAGGGATCGTAGCCGCCGCTCAGGCGGTGAAGGATCAGGGCAAGATTGGCAAGGTGTACGTTACCGGGCTGGGCCTGCCGTCAGAGATGGCAGGCGCGGTGAAGTCTGGCGCAACCAAAAGTTTTGCGATCTGGAACCCAATCGATCTGGGCTACGCCGCGACCTATCTGGCGGACGATCTGGTCAAAGGCACGGCGACTAAATCCGAAGCCAATATGGGCAAACTCGGCAAGGTGCAGCTGGATGCAGACGGCAGCGGCGCGATGGCCGAGCCGTTCGTCTACGATGCCAGCAATATTGATAAGTTTTCCAAAATTTTCTGATGTGATTTGTAGGAGAGATAAGCGCCAGCATCAACCGCCGTTCTGCCGGATGGCACTGCGCTTATCCGGCCTACGATCCCCCGTCGATACGGAGACTTATCATGACACCACTGCTTCAGCTCAAGGGGATCACCAAGGTGTTCCCTGGCGTGCGCGCCCTTGAGAACGTACAGCTTGACCTCTGGCCTGGCAAAGTCACCGCGCTGATTGGTGAAAATGGCGCAGGTAAATCCACGCTGGTTAAGGTGATGACTGGCATTTATCAGCCTGAAGAGGGAGAAATCCTCTATAAGGCGATCCCCATCCAGCTTCCGACGCCGGAATCGGCCCATCGGGTGGGCATTACGGCGATCCACCAGGAGACGGTGCTGTTTGATGAGCTGTCAGTAACGGAGAACATTTTTGTCGGCCAGTACCTCTATAAGGGCTTTTTGAAAAAGCTCGACTGGCCCGCCATGCACCAGAAGGCACGGGATATTCTCGCTCGTCTCGAAGTGCAGATCGATCCGCACGCGACCCTGAAAACCCTGAGCATCGCCCAGCGCCACATGGTCGCCATTGCACGTGCCCTCTCCTTCGATGCGCAGGTGGTTATCCTTGACGAGCCTACCGCCGCGCTCTCCCAGCATGAGATTCTGGAGTTCTACCAGATTGTTGAGCGCCTGAAGCAGGAGGGCAAAGCGATCCTGTTTATCTCCCATAAATTTGACGAGATCTTTGAGCTGGCGGATCACTACACTATCCTGCGCGACGGGGTGTACGTCGGCTCCGGGGCGATGAGCGAGATCAGCGAAGAGCGGATGGTGGCGATGATGGTAGGCCGGGCCATTACCCAGACCTATCCCAGGATCGACTGCGATCCTGGCGAAACGGTGCTGGAGGTGAAGGATCTCTGCCATCCCACCGAGTTTGCCCACATCAGCTTTACCCTGCGCAAGGGTGAGATCCTTGGCTTTTACGGGCTGGTCGGCGCAGGCCGTACCGAGCTGATGCAGGCACTCTCCGGCGTATCACGCCCCTCATCCGGCGAGATTGTGCTGAACGGCAAGACGGTGCAGTTCCACCAGCCAGCGGACGCCATCCGGGCCGGCATCGTCTGCGTGCCGGAGGAGCGGCAGAAGCAGGGGGCGATTATTGCCCTGCCCATCGCCCAGAACATCAGCCTGCCGCAGCTCAGCAAGCTCAATCCAAACGGCGTGCTGCACGACGGCCGGGAGTGGCAGCTCGCCGACGAGTATGCCAGACGGCTACAGGTCAAAGCATTCAGCTGGCAACAACCGGTGGAGACGCTCTCCGGAGGCAACCAGCAGAAAGTGGTGATCGGCAAATGGCTCGCTACCCATCCTGACGTCATCATCCTCGATGAGCCAACCAAAGGCATTGATATCGGCTCGAAGGCCGCCGTACACCAGTTTATGTCCGAGTTGGTCAGCCAGGGGCTGGCGGTAATCATGGTCTCCTCGGAGCTACCGGAGGTGATGGGCATGGCCGACCGGATCGTAGTGATGCACGAAGGGCGAATGGTCGCTGATTATGTGGCGGGCGAAGCCACCGCAGAGACCATCGTCAGCGCCGCCAGCGGTGCAAAACAGGAGGCTGCATAATGTGGCAACAACTGCTTAAAAACCGCGAGGCGCTGCTGGCCGCGGTGATCGTCCTGATGGTACTGGCCATCGGCAGCCGCGTACCGTCGTTCATCGCCCCTGGCAACCTGGCGGAGATGTTTAACGATACGGCGATCCTGATTATTCTCGCCCTCGGCCAGATGATGGTGTTGCTGACCAAAGGCATCGATCTGTCGATGGCCGCCAACCTGGCGCTGACCGGGATGATCGTCGCCCTGCTCAACTTTCATCATCCCGATATTCCGGTCTGGGCGCTGCTGATCCTGGCGACCGGCCTCGGACTGGTGATGGGCGCGATCAACGGCCTGCTGGTGTGGAAGATGGGCATTCCGGCGATTGTGGTGACGCTCGGCACCATGAGCATCTATCGCGGCATTATCTTTCTGCTCTCTGACGGGGGCTGGATCAACTCCCATCAGATGAGCGGCGATTTCCTTGCCCTGCCGCGCGCCAGCGTGCTGGGGCTGCCGCTGCTGAGCTGGTGCGCCGTCGCCGCGCTGCTGCTGGTAGGCTACTTCCTGCGCTACAGCCGCACCGGGCGGGCGCTCTATACCGCAGGCGGCAACGCCACGGCAGCCTACTACACCGGCATCAACGCCGGAAAAATGCAGTTCGTCAGCTTCTGCCTCTCTGGCGCGCTGGCCGGATTCTGCGGCTACCTGTGGATCTCCCGCTTCGCTGTGGCCTATGTCGATGTTGCAAACGGCTTTGAGCTGCAGGTGGTGGCCGCCTGCGTAATCGGAGGAGTTAGCACCATGGGCGGTACGGGCCGCGTACTCGGCTGCTTGTTTGGCGCGCTGTTCCTCGGCGTGATCAATAACGCGCTGCCGGTGATCGGTATCTCGCCCTTCTGGCAGATGGCCATCTCCGGCGCGGTGATTGTGATAGCGGTTCTGCTTAATGAGCGCGGCAATAAACGCAAAGGTCGGCTGATCCTGCGCGATGCGGCGCTGGCCCGACAGAAACAGGCGGTGAAATCATGAGCAAAATATTAACCACTGATACCGTGCAGAGCCTGCCTGAGAGCCAGCCGTTTTGGAGACGGCTCCTGTGCTGGGAGGGCTTCTTACTCGCCGTCACGCTGCTGGTGTTTTTAATTAACGCCTTCGCCTCCCCCTACTTTCTCAATATCTGGAACCTCTCTGACGCCACCTTTAACTTCACCGAAAAGGCGATCATCGTTCTGCCGATGGCGATGCTGATTATTGCCAGGGAGATTGACCTGTCGGTGGCCTCCACCATTGCTCTCAGCTCTACCGTGATGGGTTTTTGCGCCCAGGCGGGGGTGGATACTCCGCTGCTGGTCATCGTGGGGTTAGGGGTGGGGCTGCTGTGCGGATTGTTCAACGGCCTGCTGGTGACGCGGTTTAACCTCTCCTCCATCGTCATCACCATCGGCACCATGAGCCTCTATCGCGGCATCACCTACATTCTGCTGGGCGATAAGGCGCTGAACGACTACCCCGAGAGCTTCGCCTGGTTCGGCCAGGGCTACGTCTGGGGGGCGCTGTCGTTTGAGTTTGCGCTCTTTATCGTGCTGGCGGGCATCTTTGCGTTTGTGCTGCACCGCACTAACTTTGGCCGCCGCACCTACGCCATCGGCAATAACCCAACCGGGGCGTGGTACTCCGGGATCAACGTCAAGCGTCACAACCTGCTGCTGTTTGCCCTGGTAGGGCTGATGGCCGGGCTGGCCTCGGTGCTGCTCACCTCGCGCCTCGGCAGTACCCGTCCCACTATCGCTACCGGCTGGGAGCTGGCGGTAGTGACTATGGCGGTGCTGGGTGGGGTCAATATTCTCGGCGGCTCCGGCAGCATGGTGGGCGTGATTATCGCCGCCTTCCTGATGGGGCTGGTGACCTTTGGCCTGAGCCTGCTTAACGTGCCGGGCATCGTGATGTCGATTATTATCGGCGCGATGCTGATTGTGGTCATCTCCCTGCCGATCATTACCCGCCGGATCCTGCAGCGAAGACGAATTTAACTGCCGGGTGGCACTACGTTTACCCGGCCTACGATCCTGTAGGCCCGTGCAAGCGCAGCGCCGCCGGGCATAAAATCACAGCAATTAATGGAGATCTATCAATGATCCGCAAAGCTTTTGTCATGCAGGTCAACGCTAACGCGCATGAGGAGTACGAGCGCCGCCATAATCCCATCTGGCCCGAGCTGGAGGCGGTCCTGAAGGATCACGGCGCGCATCACTATGCTATCTATCTCGATAAAGCGCGTAACCTGCTGTTTGCCACTGTGGAGATTGAGTCTGAGGAGCGCTGGAACGCGGTCGCTAACACCGACGTCTGCCAGCGCTGGTGGCAACATATGCGCGACGTCATGCCCGTCAATGCCGATAACAGCCCGGTTAGCGCCGAGCTAAAAGAGGTGTTCTACCTGGAGTGAGAGATTGCCAGGTGGCATTAGCCTATGTCGCCTGGCTTTAGCGTATGGTCCGTAACCCATATACGGTATTATTATTTATCCAGATAATGGTTTCATTTTTTTCTTTCGCTCGCCAACAATACGTCTCTATCGCACGCAGCTGTTCGCGAGTCATAGAGCAGAACGGTTTTCTATAACGATAAATAGCTAATTCATCAAGCGAACAGACCCGCCTTGCATTGTCAAATAAACCAACCTTTCTTATTATATTGAGGAGATTGATATCAAGGACTTCGATAATACGTTCAATTTTATTAATCTTCTCTCTGATAGTATCGATTGCCGTCCTTGCATCATTTACATTAGATGCTTTAACCCATAGAGGCTCATGATGAGAAATCCGATTCCTGTACTCTCGCAACTCAAAGATAAGATCGGTTAAATCTTTTCTGACCCTTTGCTGATTCGCGTTAATTTTTGCGTAATTCTTAAAGACTTTACTTAATGACTTGGGCCATAAATAGCGTTGATTTTCACCTGGAGAAGGAGAGCTATATTCATTATTTAATATATAGTGCCATGTACTAAAATCAGTTGCGGCAATGATTTGATCATGCGTCCAAACCGGTATTGGCAGGGGTTCCACGCCAGTACTGCGCCTGCGCCGCTTCTCTTTCTTACACCATTCACGTGTTAAGCACGCTTTGGCCTTCTCAATATTCCTAGAAAAATGACACGCATCTCTGTCTCTGGTGCTTTTTATTTTACTCCACCAGTGTTCCCCAAACCTTGCCCTGGCTTCTTTATCTATAGCATTTCTTAACGATATCTCCAGGTTCTGCAAAAGCGGGTAAATAGATGCCGCCGCATGTTGAGACCATATATAGATACCATAAAGTTCACATTCATCTGCAGGGCGAAACGTCGTACGATAACTTCCAAGGCGTACCGATGAGATTAAAGATATAATTGGTGAATAATTAGCGACTTGCGGCATTCATGCTTGCTCCGTTAGCGATGTACTGAAGCATACCATATATGTGCAAAAGACATTGACGGAAATAAAAGCAGCCTATAGTATCCACAAGTAACAGCCTGTACTGTCTACTTCCCCTTTAATAGGTTCTGGTTGCGTACACCCCAGGCAAAGCGATGTATGAAACCCACCTCTGGTGGGTTTCGTCGTTTCTGGATAAAAGTCCGTTCAGCGTCGAGCTGAGAGGGGTGCTCTGCTTGCGGTAATGCTGGCACTCTGCTGCCTGCCGCTCAGCGTAAACGCCGATACCACCGTAATTGCCAGTACAAAGCAGCCCAGCATCAGGTAGGTATCCTGGAAGCCGATCCGGTCATACATATTCCCGGCAAAAGCGGAGAGGAATATCGCCGCTAGCTGCTTAGCAAACTGGAAGCCGATCAGGTAGATAGTGGCAGACAAACGGGTATCAAATACGCCGGTTATGTATTTAAAGGCCCCTACCAGCAGGAACGGCACCTCCAGCGCATGCAGCATCTTCAGGGCGATCACCTCAACCACCGTGGTGGCGAACGACGAGCCAATAATACGCGCCGCCATAATCAGCCCGGCAATCAGCAGCGTGTTTTTTGCGCCGATACGGTTAATGATCCACGGCGAGCAGAACATGATGATAGCGTTGCAGATCTCCCCCGCCGTAGTGGCAAAGCCAAAGGCGCGGGTGCCCTCTTGCGGCGTCGCAAAGAAGGATTTGAAGAAGGTGGCAAACTGCTGGTCGAATACGTCATAGACGCAGGCAACGCCCACCACGTAGAGAATAAACAGCCACATTTTGCGCTGGCGGAACAGGTTAAATACTGTTTTCGCCGTGATTTGCGGCTGGTTGGCTCCGAGCGCGTTCATCACCTCTGCTGTCTGATTGGGTTTTGGTTTGGCGATAATCAACAGCAGCATCAGCAGCAGTGCCGCCGCCGAGCCCATCCAGAATACGTATGATGGGTCGATACCGAACAGGATCCCACCTGTCGAAGCGCAGAGTCCCCAGCCAAGGCAGCCAAACATGCGCGCCTTGCCATATTCGAAGTAGCTGTTGCGGCTTACGCGCTCAATATAGGCTTCGATAGCACCCGACCCCGCCGAGAAAACAAAGCCAATGTACAGGCCGCCGCTCAGTGCCCCCAGCCAGATGTTGGTTTTCAACAACGGGGCGAAAACGTAGAGGAAAAACGGTGCGAACAGAAACAGCAGTACCGCGATGATCCACAGCATGTGTTTTTTTAGCCCCAGCTTGTCCGAAATCACGCCCAGTACGGGCTGGAAAGCGATGGCAGAGAGCGAGATACAGGAGAAGACGATCCCCGTATGGGTTTTATTCAAGCCGATGATATCCGACAGCCAGATTGGCAGGAACGGAAAGCAGGTGGCCATAATGAAGAAGTAGAAAAAGAAAAACAGCCCGAAGATCCAGAAGTTAGGGTTGTCTTTATGGGTACAGGTTGTTGTGCTCATTATTATTATCCTCAGCCTGGGCCGGCTCCCCGGCCCATCACCATTACACCCGTTCGACACCAATCAGGATGGCGCTTTCCGGATCCAGAATCGGCAGTGCAATGCCCGCCTGCATCAACCACTCACCGCTTACCGTCTGCGGGGCCTCCATCCATGCAGGCAATTTGCGCATGGTGTGTCCGCCCTCGCCGGTTAAGCGAATGTCAGGATGATCGAGCAGCGTGATACGGTATCGCGCTCCCGCCTCCAGCCCCGGCATGCGCAGCGGCATCATCAGGGTGTAATCCGGCATCTGAAGCTGGCTGACGATAAACAAACCCTGGCTTCGATCCTGGCTCACCACGCCCTGCGCCAGGGTGGTGGTATCCGGCATCTCCACGCGCCACTGAGTACCCGTGTGGATCACCTCCCGCCACTGCTTGTGCAGCGCAGCGTAGTGCCGATAGCCCTCACGCTCCTGTTCGTCGACGCTGAGCGGATCCAGCTCCAGCCCCATGTGGCCAAACAGCGCCGTCAGCCCGCGAAATGCAATGCTGTGCTGGCGGAAGGTGGCGTGGCATTTATGATGACCGATATGCGCGCCCATCACCTCCGGCGGGAAGAAGTAGCTCATCCCGCGCTGAATGGTATTACGCTCCAGCGCGTCGTTGTTATCGGATGCCCAGAAGCGATGGCTGCGGGTCAGCACCTCATAGTCAATACGTCCTCCGCCCGATGAGCAGGACTCAAACTCGACCTGCGGGAAGCGTTCACCAAGGATATCGAGCAGGCGATAGAACTGGCGCGTTTGCGCATCGGCGGCGGCCTTGCCGTTGTGACCCGGCTGGACCAGCTCCCGGTTCATGTCCCACTTCACATAGTCCACCGGGTGCTCACCCAGCAGCCAGGAGATACGTTCCAGCAGGTACTCAAACGCTTGCGGAATATTCAGGTTAAGGACGAACTGATGGCGACCGGTGGGCTGCGTATATCCCGGCATTGCCAGCACCCAGTCCGGGTGCGCCCGGTAGAGATCGGAGTCCGGGTTGATCATCTCCGGCTCCACCCAGATGCCGAACTCCATGCCGAGGTTTTTAACGTGGTTAATCACCGGCATCAGGCCGTTGGGGTATTTCTTCTCGTCAAGATACCAGTCACCCAGCGCGGCGTGGTCGTCGTTGCGCCCTTTAAACCAGCCGTCGTCGATAATAAATCGCTCCACGCCCAGGGCTGCCGCCTCGTCCGCCATCCGCATGATGTAGTGCGGATCGTGGTCGAAATAGATCCCTTCCCAGGTATTGAGATGCACCGGGCGCGGCTTGTTCTCCGGGAAGCGGATAACGTTGTCTCGCAGATAGCGGTGGAACTGCTGGCTCATCCCGTTCAGCCCGTCTGCGGAGTAGCTGGCATACAGGCGCGGCGTCCAGAGGGTTTCCCCCTCGGCAACGGCCATCTCTCCCGGCAGGTAGAGCGCTTCGGCCTGCAGATAGCGGCGGCCGTCGGTTTTGGCCTCGGCCCGCAGACGGTGGTTTCCGCTCCAGCCAAGGTGCACGCCCCACACGTCGCCGTGCATTTCACTGAATGCCTGGGTACCGCTAATCAGTGCCGGGAAGTGTTCATGAGAGGTGCGACCGCGACGGTTTTCAATGACGAAGCTGTCATGTTCGAGCTTCACGCGGTGTGGCTGGAATTCGCGGATCCAGCGTCCGTGAAAGGCCATTACCTCTCCGGCGCGCTCGGCAATGGGCAGCGTGACGGCAAGACGATCGACCTGCCACGCCTGGGCACGAAGATTGGTTAAACCGTGGCGCACCACCAGCACGCCGCTGGTGTCGAGAGCAAGCTCGCTGACCAGACGCAGGCCGGCATGCGCATCTTCCGCGGTCACGGTGAGGGATTGCCCCTGCTGCTGCACGTGCGTAGTTTTGAATACTGGCGAGCTGTCCAGACCAGCGCGATGGCCTTCAATGCCCGGCGTTCCAAACAGACCGTGACCCAGCTCGGCCATCAGCGTGATCGGCGAGTCAATGTCCAGTCTGCCGTTGGCAACCGGGCGAGACAAACTCTCTGCATCCTGCGGTGAAAAGTGGTTAAGGTGCGGGCCCCAGTAAAGAATTTCAGCAAACGGGTGAGTTTTCAACACCACGTCTACCGTCTTGCTTTCCAGTCGTAAAATCGAATCATGCATCAGACATCTCCTGTCGTCGGGATGTCTTGAGTGTTGATCCGAAACGTTTCGGATACAAACCAAAACGTTTCGGATTTGTGATCGGCTTTAGAATTTCGGCAAATTTACGCCGTCTGCCCGGCGGAGAAGCCTGGCTGCCACAGCACCTGAAGCTGGGCGATATCCTCGCCGTTAATTAATCGCAGCACCATGTCGGCGATCTGTTTGCCGACGCCCTGACGGGTAGCCTGGATCACCGCCGCCACATCGACATCCAC
This sequence comes from Pseudescherichia sp., assembly GCA_039594205.1. Lineage (GTDB taxonomy): Bacteria > Pseudomonadota > Gammaproteobacteria > Enterobacterales > Enterobacteriaceae > Pseudescherichia. Next base: position 16,235 of record JBCNNW010000086.1, read on the forward strand.
GATGCTGTCCTGCGGCAGACCGTCGTAAACCACCAGCGAAACGGCATTATCGCCGGTTAATCGGCCAAGCTGGGACAGGGCCATCGCCACCCCGTCGCCGTGGGTATTGCAGTCGGTAAGAATTGCCGTTGGAGGCGATGCCAGCGAGAGCAGAGCCCGCGTCGTGGTATAGCCTGCACGCCGTGAAGGCGGCATGGTGCGCAGCCATTCGCTGGACAGCCCTGCCTCGGCCAGGGCATCAAGGTAGCCCTGGCGGCGTTGGGTGATAAAAGCCTGAGAATTATTTTCGCCCAGCAGGGCAATACGCTGATGGCCCTTATCAATCAGCCAGCGCGTAGCGTGATACATCCCGGCGTAGTTGTCGAAGTCAAACCATGCATACGGCTGCGGCAACTGGCTACGCCCCAGCGCCAGGAAGGGAAAACCGATGCTCTGAAGCTCCTCAAGACGCGGATCGTGGTCGAGGGTATGGGCAACGATCAGCGCATCCACGCGGCGACTCTGCACCATGCGCATATAGCTGTGCTTATCGGCCAGATCGTCGTCGGCAATGAGCAGCAAATCAATCTCATGTCGCGCAAGCTCGTGGCTGATTTCGCCGACCATCTCCATAAATACGCTGTTATTGAGCGGAACAGGATGCACCGGGAAAACCAGCCCAACGGCGTCGATTTTGCCCATCTTCAGACGGCGGGCAAAGGTATTCGGACGATAGCCACGGCGCTGTGCTTCCGCTTCAACCCGGGCACGCGTCTCTCTGGAGACATCATCATACCCGTTGAGCGCGCGGCTAACGGTGGTAACGGACAGCCCCAGTTCTTTGGCAATGGCTTTAAGCGACATGTTTTTCCGTGTCTTGCTGTTTAGTTTTGTTCCGCAACCAGAAGCGCATGCGTATCCGGCTCAAGCGCTTTAAAGATATGCGGCCGATCGGCGGGATAGCAGATGTAATCCCCTTCCCCCAGCTCTTCCGGCGCGTCGGCCAGCCCCACGAGCGCCCGACCTTGGGTCACAATGATGTGCTCCACCGATCCCGGCGGATGGGGCTGGGAGATGCGATCCGCGCCTGGCTGGGTCAGCAGTAAATAGATATCACGCCGCGCACCCGGTGGACAGGCGGCCAGTAAAATTGCCTCATAGTTCGCCTGCCCGGCAACCACCTTCGTGCCCTCTCCCCGGCGGATCACCTGCGTCGCGGGCTGCTGCGGCTCCAGCAGACGGGCGAAAGGGATGTCCAGCGCCACGCACAGCGACCAGAGCGTCTCCAGGCTCGGGTTGCCGTTGCCTGACTCTAGCTGAGAGAGCGTGGATTTGGCGATCCCGGCCCGACGGGCGATTTCCGCCAGGGAAAGTCCGGTTCGCAGACGTTCTCGCACTAAACTTTTAGCGATCACGCTAATTGGCTGCGTCATATAACGGCCCTTGCTCTATAAATCGAACGAATCGTTCATCTTGTAAAACGATTTTGATGCGTTCATTATAATGGATATTCGTTCGATATGGCTAAACCAATACGGCTAAAACAGTATGAAACATCATCTCTCTTGCCTGAAAGGCGACACGATAAAGGCGATCGTTCTGGTCTGCCTGGCGGTGGGTATTGTCGGCATGTCCTACGGTTCGCTGGCAATGGCGTACGGCTTCCCGATCTGGGTACCCTTTGTGCTCTCTATTACCGTGCTGGCGGGCGCGTCTGAATTTATGTTCATCGGCATCGTTGCCAGCGGTGGTAATCCGCTGGCCGCCGCCGCCGCTGGTTTACTGGTTAATGCCCGCCATGTGCCGTTTGGCGTGACGGTGCGCGACCTGGTCGGCAAGCGCGGTGCCAGCCTGCTTGGCTGCCACATCATGAATGACGAAAGCGTGGTGTTTGGCCTGTCGCAGAAAACACCTGAACAGCGTAAAGCCGCCTACTGGCTGTGCGGATTAGGGGTGGCGATTATCTGGCCGCTTGGCGCACTGCTGGGTGCGGTGGTGGGTAAACTGCTGCCCGCTCCAGAGACCATCGGTCTGGATGCGGTCTTCCCGGCTATTTTGCTGGCGTTAGTGGTACCGGCTTTTAAAAATCGCACCACGCTTATTCGCGCCTGTAGCGGGGCAGCGTTATCACTTGCCGCCGTACCCTTTGCACCGGTAGGTTTACCGGTCCTGCTCTCTCTGCTCGGCCTGGCGGCAAGGAAAAAATAGTGGAAAACATGACGGTATTTATTCTCGGCATCGTCCTGTTATCAGCAGGCACCTATTTGATGCGTCTGGGCGGAGCCAAACTCGGTAGCCGGCTGGCCCTCTCTGAACGTTCGCAGGCATTGCTTTCCGATGCGGCCACCGTGCTGCTGTTTTCTGTGGCGCTGGCGACCACCTTTTACGAAGGGGATCATTTTGCCGGTATGGCGCGGGTGATCGGCGTCGCCTTTGCCCTATTTCTGGCCTGGCGCAAGATGCCATTAATTGTGGTGATCGTGGCGGCAGCGGTGGTGACGGCGCTGCTGCGGCTGGCGGGCGTGGCATAAAAAAAGCGCCCGTAGGCGCTCTTTCAACGATGAAGATGTTATTTGGTCAACTCAGCGGTCATGTGTACATAGTTACCTGAGTAAGCCTGAGTAATTTTGTAAGATGAGGCGCCAGCCTGCTCGGCCTGAGCGGCGATTTTTGCTTCCGCACCGGAGAGCGTGGTGTCAGTCGCGGAGATGGACTGGGCAGCAAAAGAGCCAAAAGAAGCGGTAAGAGCGAGGACTGCAACAAAAGTTTTGATGTTTTTCATGATAGTTACCCTTTAATTAAGTTGTTTGTATAAGGCCTGTCGCCTTGATGTGATAAATAATAGACCGGTTAATCACCAACTAAAAGTAAAGGGATTTGCTGAGAAAATTCAAAATTTTTGAACAAAAATCAGACGCCCGCCAAACGCTGAGGATGGGTATAGATCGTCGCCCTGCCCGGCTTGCAAAAACCCACCAGCGTCAAATTGCAGCGTTCGGCAACTTCGACCGCTAACGTTGTAGCCGCCGACACCGCAAACAAAATTTCAACGCCGCACATGGCCGACTTCTGCACCATCTCATAGCTCGCCCGGCTGGAGACCAGCGCCGCCCCCTGCTGCCAGCCAGCGCCTTCCCGGGCGCGATGGCCCAGCAGTTTATCCAGCGCCACGTGC
>JBCNNW010000087.1:0-19113 GCA_039594205.1 Pseudescherichia sp.
CTGTACGAAAGTGCAGGGCTTTTTCTTTTGTCTGTTGTCTGCGGCGCAAGCCGGGCCTTTTTGCGTTGTGCTGCTGAACGCCCGGTGGCGCTGCGCTTACCGGGCCTACAAACTATCCCTTCCTGTAATACTTTTCTCTTCCACTTGAAACTTTCTCACCTGGCACATGCAGGCTCGACATTTTGCCTATTCCTGGTTATTGTCAGCTATCTGGATGTCTACACGTTTAAACGTATGCTGTGAGGTAATAAGGTTATGCCGATTCGGGTGCAGGACGAGCTGCCAGCCGTCAATTTCTTGCGAGATGAAAACGTCTTTGTTATGACGACATCGCGTGCAACGGGTCAGGAGATACGCCCTCTGAAGGTGCTGATCCTCAACCTGATGCCTAAGAAAATCGAAACGGAAAACCAGTTCCTGCGATTGCTCTCTAACTCTCCGCTACAGGTAGACGTTCGCCTGCTGCGTATCGACGCGCGTGAGTCCCGCAATACGCCCGCTGAGCATCTGGACAACTTCTACTGCAACTTCGATGAGATCAACGAGGAGAACTTTGATGGTCTCATTGTGACCGGTGCGCCGCTGGGGCTGGTTGAGTTCAATGATGTCGCCTACTGGCCGCAGATCAAGCAGGTGCTGGAGTGGGCTAAAGATCACGTCACCTCAACGCTGTTTGTCTGTTGGGCGGTGCAGGCCGCACTCAATATCCTCTATGGTATCCCCAAGCAGACCCGCAAAGACAAGCTCTCTGGTGTATATGAACACCACATCACTCAGCAGCATGCGCTCCTAACCCGTGGCTTTGACGACTCGTTTTTGGCCCCGCATTCGCGCTATGCCGATTTCCCTGCAGCGCTGATCCGCGACTATACCGATCTGGATATTCTTGCTGAATCGAGTGAGGGCGATGCTTACCTGTTTGCCAGTAAAGATAAACGTATCGCCTTCGTAACCGGCCATCCTGAATATGACGCCAATACGCTGGCCGGGGAGTATTTCCGCGATCTTGAGGCCGGTCTCGATCCGGTTGTCCCGTATAACTACTTCCCGAAGGACGATCCGCAGAATACGCCGCGTGCGACCTGGCGCAGTCACGGTAACCTGCTGTTTACTAACTGGCTCAACTATTACGTCTACCAGATCACACCGTTCGATCTGCGGCATATGAATCCCACTTTGGATTAAGCGTTTCAGCCAACAAAAAAGCACCTTCGGGTGCTTTTTTTATTTCTGAAAATCACGTCATAACGATAAGTAACTTTAATTTCTGTTTTATCAAAGCATTGCAGCCTTTTAAAAATGAAAATGGAAATTGTTTTTGATTTTGTTTTTTAATTGAGTAGGCTTAACGGAGCTGAACGAAAACTGAACACGATCTTTTGTACAGGATGAAATCTATTCGGATCAACGACGAGGAGCCCGCTTATGACGCAACAGGCAACGACTACCGATGAACTGACCTTTACCCAGCCGTATGGTGAGCAGGAGCAACATATTCTGACCCCAGAGGCCATCGCCTTTCTTACCGATCTGGTCACCCGCTTCACTCCGGCACGCAATAAGCTACTTGCCGCACGTATCCAGCAGCAACAGGCGATCGATAGCGGCATGCTACCGGGCTTCATTTCGGAAACGGCTTCCATACGTGAAGGTGACTGGAAAATTCGCGGTATTCCGGCTGACCTGCTGGACCGCCGGGTGGAGATCACCGGCCCGGTCGAGCGCAAAATGGTCATCAATGCGCTGAACGCTAACGTCAAGGTCTTCATGGCGGATTTTGAAGACTCGCTGGCTCCCAACTGGCAGAAAGTGATCGACGGGCAGATCAATCTGCGCGATGCGGTTAATGGCACCATCAGCTATACCAACGAAGCAGGAAAGATCTATCAGCTCAAGCCCGATCCGGCGGTCCTGATCTGTCGGGTTCGCGGCCTGCATCTGCCGGAAAAGCATGTCACCTGGCGCGATGAGGCTATTCCCGGCAGCCTGTTTGATTTTGCCCTCTACTTCTTCCACAACTATCAAAACCTGCTGGCTAAGGGCAGCGGCCCCTACTTCTACCTGCCTAAAACCCAGGCCTGGCAGGAGGCTGCCTGGTGGAGCGAGGTCTTTAGCTACACCGAAGATCGCTTCAACCTGCCGCGCGGCACCATCAAGGCCACTCTACTGATTGAAACGTTGCCAGCAGTCTTCCAGATGGACGAGATCCTCCATGCCCTGAAGGATCACATTGTGGGCTTAAACTGTGGACGCTGGGACTACATCTTTAGCTACATCAAAACGTTAAAAAACTATCCCGATCGTGTGCTGCCTGACCGCCAGGCGGTCACCATGGATAAGCCTTTCCTCAACGCCTACTCTCGTCTGCTGATTAAGACCTGCCACCGGCGCGGCGCGTTTGCGATGGGCGGCATGGCGGCCTTTATCCCCAGCAAAGAGAGCGAGCGTAACAACTGGGTGCTGAATAAGGTACGGGCGGATAAAGAGCTGGAAGCAAAAAACGGTCACGACGGCACCTGGATTGCCCACCCTGGTCTGGGCGATACGGTGATGGCCATCTTTGATACCGCGCTGGGCGATAACAAAAACCAGCTGTTTGTCACCCGGGAGGAGGACGCACCGGTTACCGCTGAAGAGCTGCTCGCGCCCTGCGACGGTGAACGCACGGAAGAGGGGATGCGCGCCAATATCCGCGTTGCGGTGCAGTACATCGAAGCGTGGATCTCCGGCAACGGCTGTGTGCCAATCTATGGTCTGATGGAGGATGCCGCAACGGCAGAGATCTCCCGGACCTCTATCTGGCAGTGGATCCATCACCAAAAGACCCTCAGCAACGGTACGCCGGTGACCAAAGCGCTGTTCCGTCAGATGCTCGGCGAGGAGATGCAGGTGATCCAGCAGGAGCTGGGCGAACACCGGTTCAGCCATGGCCGCTTTGCCGACGCCGCTCGCCTGATGGAGCAGATCACCACCTCTGACGACCTGATCGACTTCCTGACCCTGCCGGGTTACCGCCTCTTAGCCTAATAAAAACAGTGGAGCACAGCCATGAAAACACGTACCCAACAAACAGAAGCATTACAGCAAGAGTGGCAAACCGCACGCTGGGAGGGCATCAGCCGCCCCTACAGCGCGGAAGAGGTGGTAAAACTGCGCGGCTCGGTGAATCCGGAGTGCACCCTGGCGCAGCTTGGTGCGGCGAAAATGTGGCGTCTGCTGCACGGCGAGTCTAAAAAAGGCTATATCAACAGCCTTGGGGCGCTGACCGGCGGGCAGGCGCTCCAGCAGGCGAAGGCAGGGATAGAGGCCATTTACCTCTCCGGCTGGCAGGTGGCGGCAGATGCTAACCTGGCCTCCAGCATGTATCCGGATCAGTCCCTCTACCCGGCTAATTCGGTTCCGGCAGTCGTGGATCGGATCAACAATACGTTTCGCCGGGCGGATCAGATCCAGTGGTCGGCGGGGATCGATCCCCACGATCCGCGCTACGTGGACTACTTCCTGCCGATTGTGGCCGATGCCGAAGCGGGCTTTGGCGGCGTGTTGAACGCCTTTGAGCTGATGAAGTCGATGATTGCCGCGGGAGCAGCGGCGGTACACTTTGAGGATCAGCTTGCCTCGGTGAAAAAGTGCGGCCATATGGGTGGCAAGGTGCTGGTGCCCACCCAGGAGGCTATCCAGAAGCTGGTTGCGGCCAGGCTGGCGGCGGACGTGATGGGCGTACCGACCCTGCTGATCGCCCGTACCGATGCCGACGCGGCGGACCTGATCACCTCCGACTGCGATGAGTATGACCGTGAATTTATTACCGGCGAACGCACCAGCGAAGGGTTCTACCGTACCCGGGCCGGGATAGAGCAGGCCATCAGCCGCGGCCTGGCCTACGCCCCCTATGCCGATCTGGTCTGGTGTGAAACCTCGACGCCGGATCTGGAGCAGGCCCGGCGCTTTGCCGACGCCATCCATGCCCAATTCCCCGGCAAGCTGCTGGCCTATAACTGCTCGCCGTCGTTCAACTGGCAGAAGAACCTCGACGACAGCACCATCGCCAGCTTCCAGCAGCAGCTCGCGGAGATGGGCTACAAGTATCAGTTCATCACCCTCGCGGGTATCCACAGCATGTGGTTCAACATGTTCGATCTCGCCCGCGCCTATGCGCAGGGAGAGGGGATGAAACACTACGTCGAGAAGGTTCAGCAGCCGGAGTTTGCTGCGGCGAAGGAGGGCTATACCTTTGTCTCCCATCAGCAGGAGGTGGGAACCGGCTATTTCGATAAGGTGACAACAATTATTCAGGGCGGCGCATCCTCGGTGACCGCGCTGACCGGATCGACGGAAGAGCAGCAGTTCTGATAACGCAAACGCCCGGTGGCGCTGCGCTTACCGGGCCTGTGCACGGATCCATGAGGAGAACGTATGACGCGTGGCCGGGAGCTGTTGATCGCCCAAACTATCCTGCAGGGTTTTGACGCTCAGTACGGACGCTTTCTGGAGATCACCGCCGGCGCGCAGCAGCGCTTTGAGCAGGCGGACTGGCACGCCGTCCAGCAGGCGATGAAGAGCCGAATTCATCTCTACGATCACCACGTTGGGCTGGTGGTCGAGCAGCTGCGCTGCATCACCGAGGGCCGACGCCTCGACGTGGACTATCTGCTGCGGGTAAAGGCGCACTATACCCAGCTGCTGCCGGACTATCCGCGCTTCGAAATTGCCGAAAGCTTTTTCAACTCGGTCTACTGTCGTCTGTTCGATCATCAAGCTTTGACCCCTGAAAGGCTGTTTATTTTCAGCTCCCAGCCCGAGCGTCGCTTTCGCACTATTCCTCGCCCGCTGGCCAGGGAGTTTCACCCGACCGGCGGCTGGCAGGCGCTGCTGAACAAGCTGCTTGCCGATCTTCCCCTGCGCCTGCCGTGGCAGGATCGCGCTCGCGACGTAGGCTATATCCTCATGCAGCTAACAGAGAGCATTGGCGACGCGGCGCTAGCGCAGGCATGTTTACAGGTGGCAAATGAGCTTTTCTACCGCAATAAAGCCGCCTGGCTGGTGGGCAAGCTTATCCTGGCCGACGGCACGGTTCCCTTTTTACTGCCGATCCACCGCAGCGAGGAGGGCGAGCTTTTTGTCGATGCCTGCCTGACCACCCACGACGAAGCCAGCATTGTGTTCGGTTTCGCCCGCTCCTACTTTATGGTCTATGCTCCGCTACCCGCCGCCACGGTAGAGTGGCTGCGGGAGATCCTGCCAGGCAAAACCACGGCTGAGCTTTATATGGCGATTGGCTGCCAGAAGCATGCTAAAACCGAGAGCTACCGGGAGTATCTGCACTACATTGCCAGCAGCGACGAGCAGTTTATCGAAGCGCCGGGCATTCGTGGCATGGTGATGTTGGTCTTTACCCTGCCGGGCTTTGACCGGGTCTTCAAGGTAATCAAAGATCGTTTTGCCCCGCAGAAGGAGATGACCGCCGCCCACGTGCGCGCCTGCTATCAGCTGGTAAAAGAGCACGATCGCGTCGGGCGGATGGCCGATACCCAGGAGTTTGAAAACTTTGTGCTGGAGAAGCGGCAGATTGCGCCTGCGTTGATGACTCTGTTGATGAAGGAAGCGGCGGAGAAGATTACCGACCTGGGTGATAGCATTTCCATCAGCCATCTCTATATCGAACGGCGCATGGTGCCGCTCAATATCTGGCTGGAGCAGGTTGACGGTCAGCTGCTGCGGGACGCCATCGAAGAGTACGGCAACGCCATTCGCCAGCTGGCCGCCGCGAATATTTTCCCTGGCGATATGCTGTTTAAAAACTTTGGCGTGACGCGCCACGGGCGGGTAGTGTTCTATGACTACGATGAGATCTGCTACATGACCGAGGTCAACTTCCGCGATGTTCCCGCCCCGCGCTACCCGGAGGATGAGCTAAGCGCCGAGCCGTGGTACAGCGTATCGCCAGGGGATGTCTTCCCGGAAGAGTTTCGCCACTGGCTCTGCGCCGATCCGCGCGTCGGGCCACTCTTTGAGGAGATGCATGCCGATCTGTTCCGCGCCAGCTACTGGCGGGCACTGCAAACGCGTATCAAAGAGGGCCACGTGGAGGATGTCTACGCCTACCGCCGACGGCAGCGTTTCAGCGTACGGTTTAACGGCTCCCGCCATACGCCAGCGTCACCTCTTTCGCCGCTTTGATGACCAGCGCACCCAGCTCGGTCACACGATCGTCGGTAATACGTGAGATCGGTCCAGAGATAGAGATGGCCGCAAAAGGCTGACGATGCTCGTCATAGATACAGGCCGCCACGCAGCGCAGGCCCAGCGCATGCTCCTCATCATCAAACGAATAACCGCGCTTGCGGGTCAGGGCCAGATCTTCTTTCAGGTGCAGGGGCGAGACCAGCGTAGCATGGGTATAGGTATGCAGCCCCTGTCGATGCAGCAGGCTGGTAACCTGATCCTCATCCAGCTGCGCCAGGAAGGCTTTTCCTGCGCCGGAGGCGTGCATCGGCAGCTTGCCGCCAATGGGGGCAGACATGCGCATCAGCTGGGTACACTGCACCTGGTCAATAATAATGGCCTGATGATCGCTCTGGTCGAGCACCGCCAGGTTGACCGTTTCGCCGGAGTCCTCCATCAGCTTGCGCAGAATCGGGTGCACAATGGCCAGCAAGTTACGGCTCTGTAAGAAGCTGGCACCGATGACAAACGCATGCGCGCCTGTCGCCCAGTGGCCCAGCTCCCCGACCTGGCGGACAAAGCCCAGCTGCTGCATGGTCGTCAGCAGGCGGTGGGTGGTCGAGTTGGGCAGGCCAGCCTGCTGCGCCAGCTCGGTCAGCGCCACGCTGCCTTGAGATTCAGCGATCCACTCCAGCAGCTTCAGGCCACGGGTCAGGGACTGTACCTGGCCGGTTGCGGGCGGGGTGGCTGCGGCTGCAGCGGTGCGAGGTTTTTTGCCGCGTTTCGCGGGTACGGAAGCCACCATGGCCGACTCCTTTTCTGTATCGTGGAAATCATTTTCGTTTTATCTGATTATAATGCAACCAGCGGCCAGACTGATCGGATGAGTTCAGGTGAACATCACTCATGTTTCGTGTTGCTCTCTTTTCCACCTGCTGGCTTTATGCCAGTATGTCCTGCTGGCCTTTGTGGCCTGGTTGAGCGTTGTCGGGAGCACGTGTGAGCAGCAAAGTTGATCAACTGCATCAGCAGTTAAAAGAGCGTATTCTGGTTCTGGATGGGGGCATGGGCACCATGATCCAGGGCTATCGTCTGAGTGAGCAGGATTTTCGCGGCGAGCGCTTCGCCGACTGGCCCTGCGATCTCAAAGGTAACAACGATCTGCTGGTGCTCAGCAAGCCGGAGGTCATCTCTGCCATCCACGACGCCTATTTTGCGGCGGGCGCGGATATCGTCGAGACCAACACCTTTAACTCGACAACCATTGCGATGGCGGACTACCAGATGGAGTCCCTGTCGGCAGAGATCAACCTTGCCGCCGCGAAGCTGGCTCGCGCCTGCGCCGACGAGTGGACCGCCCGCACGCCGGAGAAGCCGCGCTACGTGGCGGGGGTGCTGGGTCCAACCAACCGCACCGCCTCGATCTCGCCGGACGTAAACGATCCCGCCTACCGCAACGTCACCTTCGACCAGCTGGTAACGGCGTACCGGGAGTCGACCCGGGCGCTGGTGGAGGGCGGCAGCGACCTGATCCTGATCGAAACCATCTTCGATACGCTCAATGCGAAAGCGGCCATTTTTGCCGTGAAGGCGGAGTTCGAGGCGCTGGGCATTGAGCTGCCGATCATGATCTCCGGCACCATTACCGACGCTTCCGGACGCACGCTCTCCGGGCAGACTACCGAAGCATTCTATAACTCACTCCGGCACGCCGACGCGCTGACCTTCGGGCTGAACTGCGCCCTGGGGCCGGATGAGCTGCGCCAGTACGTGCAGGAGCTGTCGCGCATCGCCGAATGCTACGTCACCGCCCACCCGAACGCCGGGCTGCCCAACGCCTTTGGCGAGTACGATCTTGACGCCGGGCCGATGGCCGCGCAGATCCGCGAGTGGGCCGAAGCGGGCTTCCTGAACATCGTGGGCGGCTGCTGCGGCACAACCCCAGAGCATATTGCCGCCATGAGCCGCGCGGTGGAAGGGCTGCCGCCGCGTCAGCTGCCTGACCTACCGGTTGCCTGCCGCCTGGCGGGGCTGGAGCCGCTGAACATCGGCGACGATAGCCTGTTTGTTAACGTCGGCGAGCGTACCAACGTTACCGGCTCGGCAAAATTTAAGCGCCTGATTAAAGAAGAGAAGTACAGCGAGGCGCTGGACGTGGCGCGCCAGCAGGTAGAGAACGGCGCGCAGATTATCGACATCAACATGGATGAGGGGATGCTTGACGCCGAGGCGGCGATGGTCAAGTTCCTCAACCTGATTGCCGGCGAGCCGGACATCGCCCGGGTGCCGATCATGATCGACTCCTCCAAGTGGGATGTCATCGAGAAGGGGCTGAAGTGCATCCAGGGCAAAGGCATCGTTAACTCTATTTCGATGAAGGAGGGTGTGGAGGCCTTTGTTCACCATGCGAAGCTGGTGCGCCGCTACGGGGCCGCAATGGTAGTGATGGCCTTTGATGAGGTCGGCCAGGCCGACACGCGGGCGCGGAAGATTGAGATCTGCCGCCGGGCCTACACCATTCTTACCCAGGACGTCGGTTTCCCGCCGGAAGATATCATCTTCGACCCCAACATCTTTGCCGTGGCAACGGGTATTGATGAGCACAACAACTACGCTCAGGACTTTATCGGCGCGTGTGAAGATATCAAACGCGAGCTGCCGCACGCCCTGATCTCCGGCGGCGTCTCCAACGTCTCGTTCTCCTTCCGTGGCAACGACCCGGTCCGTGAGGCGATCCATGCCGTCTTTCTCTACTACGCCATCCGCAACGGCATGGATATGGGGATCGTCAACGCCGGGCAGCTGGCTATCTATGACGATCTGCCCGCCGAGCTGCGCGACGCGGTCGAGGATGTGATCCTTAACCGTCGGGATGACAGCACCGAGCGGCTGCTGGATCTGGCTGAGAAATATAAAGGCAGCAAGAGCGACGATGGCGCGAATGCCCAACAGGCGGAGTGGCGCAGCTGGGACGTTGAAAAACGGCTGGAGTACTCGCTGGTTAAAGGGATCACCGAGTTCATTGAGCAAGATACCGAAGAGGCTCGCCAGCAGGCCGAACGGCCTATTCAGGTGATTGAAGGGCCGCTGATGGATGGCATGAACGTGGTGGGCGATCTCTTTGGCGAGGGGAAAATGTTCCTGCCGCAGGTGGTGAAATCCGCCCGCGTGATGAAGCAGGCGGTGGCCTGGCTCGAACCCTTTATCGAAGCCAGCAAAGAGAAAGGCCAGACTAACGGTAAAATGGTGATCGCCACCGTGAAGGGTGACGTGCATGACATCGGCAAAAACATCGTTGGCGTAGTATTGCAGTGCAATAACTACGAGATTGTCGATCTGGGCGTGATGGTGCCGACGGATAAAATCCTGAAAACCGCCCGGGAAGTAAATGCTGACCTGATTGGCCTCTCCGGGCTGATCACCCCCTCGCTGGATGAGATGGTCAACGTGGCGAAAGAGATGGAGCGTCAGGGCTTTACCATTCCGCTGCTGATTGGCGGGGCGACCACCTCGAAAGCCCATACGGCAGTAAAAATCGAGCAGAACTACAGCGGTCCCACGGTGTACGTGCAGAACGCCTCGCGCACCGTGGGCGTGGTGTCGTCGCTGCTGTCGGCAACCCAGCGGGACGAGTTCGTGGCCCGCACCCGCAAAGAGTATGAGACCGTGCGTATCCAGCACGGACGCAAAAAGCCGCGTACGCCGCCGGTCACGCTGCAGGCGGCGCGGGAGAACGATCTCGCCTTCGACTGGGAGAGCTACACCCCGCCGGTGGCCCATCGCCTGGGCGTCCAGGAGGTGACCGCCAGCATTGAGACGCTGCGCAACTACATCGACTGGACGCCGTTCTTTATGACCTGGTCGCTGGCGGGTAAGTATCCACGCATTCTGGAAGATGAGATCGTCGGCGTTGAGGCGAAGCGCCTGTTTCAAGACGCTAACGAGATGCTTGACCAGCTCAGCGCAGAAAAACGTCTTAACCCGCGCGGCGTGGTGGGGCTGTTCCCGGCGAACCGCGTCGGCGATGACGTTGAAATCTACCGCGATGCATCACGTACTCAGGTACTGACGGTGGCACGCCATCTGCGCCAGCAGACCGAAAAGGTAGGCTTTGCTAACTACTGCCTGGCCGATTTCGTTGCGCCGAAGCTGAGCGGCAAAGAGGACTACATCGGCGCGTTTGCCGTCACCGGCGGGCTGGAGGAGGATGCGCTGGCCGAGGCCTATGACGCTCAGCATGACGACTACAACAAGATCATGGTGAAGGCGATTGCCGATCGACTGGCAGAGGCCTTTGCGGAGTACCTGCACGAACGGGTGCGTAAGGTTTACTGGGGCTATGCGCCGAACGAAAACCTTAGCAACGAAGATCTAATCCGCGAAAACTATCAGGGGATACGTCCTGCGCCAGGCTATCCCGCCTGCCCGGAGCACACCGAGAAGGGCACCATCTGGCAGCTGCTGGACGTTGAGAAACATACCGGCATGAAGCTGACCGAATCCTTTGCCATGTGGCCGGGCGCGTCGGTCTCTGGCTGGTACTTCAGCCACCCCGACAGCAAGTACTTTGCCGTAGCGCAGATCCAGCGCGACCAGGTTGAAGATTACGCCCAGCGCAAAGGCATGAGCGTGAGTGAGGTTGAGCGCTGGCTCGCACCGAATCTCGGCTACGACGCGGACTAGTACTAAAATTTAGATACAAAAAAAGCGCTTTCGCGCTTTTTTTGTGGTCAAACATCCTACTTGATTCAGACACCTGACCGTTCTTTACGTGTATGTTATGCCGAGTGATTCTCAACAGGGAAGCATATACGTGTTCGTTACTAACAACTCTATCCATGCCAGTCATAAATTGCAAGCGCGGGCGCTTAGAGAGCTGGCGCAGTTTATCTCTGAACCGAGGATGAAGTCTTACAGGGCACTCACTTCTGACGACTCAATGGCGGCAAATCTGGGGGCCTATCTTTGGAATAAAAAGATGAGTGCAGCACTCTATCCGCTAATGCAGTGTCTGGAAGTTACGCTCAGGAATGCGATCCATAACGCTGCCAGCATGCATTTTGAAACACCTGACTGGTTTGATCGCGTCACAAAACATGCAGGCGATGTCATGTTTATCTCTTACATAAAAAAGCATCCCGATAAACGAGAGCGTTTTTATCGAAATGGTGTATCAACAGGACAGCGTAAAGAGAAGAAAATCTGGACATCTCACCATGAAAATATGGTGGCGACTGCAAAAGATAAGCTAGAAAACTGCGGAAAGCGCCAGGCGGCAGATGCAGTAATTGCTGAGTTAACGTTTGGTTTTTGGGTGGGGATTTTTGAACGAAATTACAATGATATAAATTCTCCCGCCCGGCTTTGGCCTCATCTTGAGCCTGTTGTTTTCCCAAATCTAAAGCCAGCCGAAAGAAAAGCTTCAGCTATTTTGTACCAGCTAAAAAGCATTAAAGATCTTCGGAATCGTATGGCACATTATGAACCTATCTGGAAACACGCCAGCGTTAATAATGTATCGTCGGCCCTGACCTACCTCAACAACAGCATCGATCAGATAGTGACCCTTGTTCGTGGAATTAGTCATGAACGAGCAAACCTGCTTCAGGTATCAGGCATGGAACGTTTTGCCAGAGATCTGTGCCAGGAAAAGTTGTTTGAATTTTATATATCAGCTTACTAAATGATGACCCAATATCCTGAGTTACTGACTCCTTCTTACATTTGAAGACTTATACTGGAAAGATTAATACTCTTTCTGGCTGAGACAGTGCCGGAATAGATGCGATCGAAGGAACCGTGGATAACGATAAGGAGGATTCACATCCGTGTTGACTTTGCTACACCTGCTGTCCGCCGTTGCACTGCTGGTCTGGGGCACACATATCGTACGTACGGGCGTGATGCGCGTTTTTGGTGCGCGTTTGCGTACCGTGCTGGGCCGCAGCGTTGAGAAAAAACCGCTAGCCTTCTGCGCGGGCATTGGCGTCACCGCCCTGGTACAGAGCAGTAACGCCACCACGATGCTGGTCACCTCCTTTGTGGCGCAGGATCTGGTAGCCCTGACCCCGGCGCTGGTGATTGTGCTGGGGGCGGACGTCGGTACTGCGCTGATGGCGCGAGTGCTCACCTTCGATCTCTCCTGGCTTTCACCGCTGCTGATTTTTATTGGCGTCATTTTCTTTCTTGGACGCAAGCAGTCCCGCGTAGGGCAGCTTGGTCGGGTCAGCATCGGCCTTGGGCTGATCCTGCTGGCGCTGGAGCTTATCGTGCAGGCCGTGACGCCGATTACCCAGGCCAGCGGCGTGAAGGTTATTTTCGCCTCGCTAACCGGCGATATTATGCTGGACGCGCTGATTGGCGCGGTCTTTGCCATTATCAGCTACTCAAGCCTTGCGGCGGTGCTGCTGACCGCGACGCTGACCGCGGCGGGGATCATCTCGTTTCCGGTGGCGCTGTGCCTGGTGATTGGTGCAAACCTCGGCTCGGGTCTGCTGGCGGTGCTCAACAACAGCGCCAGCAGCGCCGCTGCACGCCGCGTTGCGATGGGTAGCCTGCTGTTTAAGCTGGTGGGTAGCCTGCTGATCCTTCCTTTTGTACATCCGCTGGCAGTGGTTCTGGACAGGCTACCGCTGCCGGATGCAGAGTTAGTCATCTATTTCCACGTCTTCTACAACCTGATCCGCTGCGTGGTGATGGTGCCGTTTGCCGGACCGATGGCCCGCCTGTGCGAGCGGCTGATCCGCGACGAGCCTGAGCTGGATATGCGCCTGAAGCCGAAGCATCTTGATACTTCGGCGCTGGATACGCCCACGCTGGCGCTGGCGAATGCTGCCCGCGAGTCGCTGCGCATGGGTGATGCCATGGAGCAGATGCTCGACGGCCTGAAGAAGATCATGCACGGCGAGCCGCGGGAAGAGAAAGCGCTACGCAAAATAGCCGATGACATCAACGTGCTCTATACCGCCATTAAGCTCTACCTGGCGCGGATGCCAAAGGATGAGCTGGCCGAAGAGGAGTCGCGCCGCTGGGCGGAGATTATTGAGATGTCGCTCAACCTTGAGCAGGCATCAGACATCATTGAGCGGATGGGCAGCGAGATTGCCGATAAGTCACTGGCCGCGCGGCGGGCCTTCTCCGTCGAGGGCCTCAACGAGCTGGATAGCCTGCTGGAACAGCTGCGCAGTAATCTGCAGCTGGCGATGTCGGTGTTCTTCTCCAGCGACGTGGCGAGTGCCCGCCGCCTGCGCCGCCGCAAGCACCGCTTCCGTATTCTCAACCGCCGTTACGCCCATGCCCACGTGGATCGCCTGCATCAGCAGAACGTGCAGAGTATCGAAACCAGCTCGCTGCATTTAGGCCTGCTGGGGGATATGAAACGCCTCAACTCGCTCTTCTGTGCGGTGGCCTACAGCGTGCTGGAGCAGCCGGATGAGGATGAGGAGCGCGGGGAGTATTAATTAAGACGCCGGATGGCGCTACGCCTGTCCGGCCTGAGAAGCGTACCTATTTCCCTCTGGCACACAAAACAGCACCCAGGGTATATTTCGCCTTTACAGGAGAAACTATGCTGACACCACAATCCACCCGACTAAACAAATACATCAGCGAGAGCGGGATCTGCTCGCGTCGCGAAGCCGACCGTTACATTGAGCAGGGCAACGTCTTTATCAACGGCAAACGCGCCGGGATAGGGGATCAGGTTGTCGCGGGCGACGTGGTCAAGGTCAACGGCCAGCTTATCGAGCCTCGGGAAGAGGACGATCTGGTGTTTATCGCGCTGAACAAGCCGGTGGGAATTGTCAGCACCACGGAAGATAGCGAGAGAGACAACATTGTCGATTTCGTTAACCACAGCAGCCGTATTTTTCCCATTGGCCGCCTGGATAAAGATTCGCAGGGGCTGATCTTCCTCACCAACCACGGCGATCTGGTAAACAAAATTCTACGGGCCGGCAACGATCACGAGAAAGAGTATGTGGTTACGGTGAATAAGCCGATCACCGACGAGTTTATCCGTGGCATGGGCGCAGGTGTGCCGATCCTGGGTACCGTCACCAAAAAGTGTAAAGTTAAAAAAGAGGCACCCTTTGCCTTCCGTATTACGCTGGTTCAGGGCCTAAACCGCCAGATCCGCCGAATGTGCGAGCACTTTGGCTTTGAAGTGACCAGGCTGGAGCGTACGCGCATTATGAACGTCAGCCTGACCGGTATCCCGGTGGGCGAGTGGCGTGACTTGACCGACGACGAGCTGGTAGAGCTGTTCAAGCTCATCGAAAACTCATCGTCAGAGGCGAAGCCGAAAGCGAAGGCGAAACCGAAAACCCAGGGAGTTAAACGACCTGTGGTGAACGCCCCGAAATCAGCTGAAAAAGAGCGCAGCAAACCGGCCGGAAAACGGTTCGTGCAGCCGGGGCGTAAAAAGAAAGGGCGCTAATTAGCGCCTTCCACGGGTTGAGGTATTGGCTGACCAGGAGAAGGTCGACTCTGAATCGGGTTTATACGCCTGCTCTTTTTTTAACTTGCGGGCTTTTTTGGCTTCGACCTCGCGCTGCGCCATCAGCTTGTCGATGTACTCTTTCTTAACCTGATTGGTTTCGGCGTTGGTCAGGGTGCGGCCATGCGCAATGCGCGCGCGGTCGAGAAGCGTTTTGAGTTCGCGCTGCTCGGCTTCCGTCATCTCTTTCTGGGTCAAACGTGGTGTAGCCATTGCTGAAGCCTCCTGATGGGGAGGCTTCAGTGTAAAGCAAGCCGAGTAAATTAACCCTGTTTTACCGCATCTTTTTTCGGTTGCTCATCGATCGGTTTGCCTGACCAGTAGCCTGCCAGCAGCGAGCCGGAGAGGTTGTGCCAGACCGAGAAGAGCGCACCGGGCAGGGCGGCCAGCGGTGAGAAGTAGATCTTACCCAGCGCGGCGGCCAGGCCCGAGTTCTGCATCCCCACCTCAATCGCCAGCGTCCGGCAGGTGGATTCATCAAAGCCAAACAGCTTTCCGCCCCAGTAGCCCCCCAGCAGACCGATGGTGTTGTGCAGGATCACCGCGACGATCACCACGAAGCCCACGGAGGCGATGTGCGACGCAGAGCCAGCCACTACCGCGCTAATAATTGCCAGAATGCAGAGCATCGAAAAGGCCGGCAGATACGGCTCCACCGCCTTTACCAGGCGCGGGAAGAGGTGATGGACAATCAGCCCCAGCCCAATCGGGATCACTACGATTTGCAAAATGCTGAGCAGCATCCCCATCACATCTACCTGAATATGCGCATCCACGTAGAGGCGCGTCAGCAGCGGCGTCGCCACCACGCCGACCAGCGTAGAGACCGATGAGATGGTGACCGACAGCGCCACATCCCCCTTAGCTAAGAAGATCATGACGTTGGAGGCCGTGCCGCTGGCAACGCTGCCTACCAGCACCATCCCGGCAGAGAGATCTGGCGGCATCTTAAAGAGCATGGCCAGCAGCCAGGCGGCGAGGGGCATCAGCAGATAGTGAAGAAAAATGCCCGCCGCAACGGGCGCCGGACGCGACAGCACGCGCTTGAAGTCCTCAAGCTTCAGATGCACACCCATGCCGAACATAATCAGCATCAGCAGCGTGGTCACCCACGGGCCGATGCCGGTGAACGTCGTTGGAGTGTAGTAAGCGAGAACGGAGAGCAGCAGCGCCCACAGGGGGAACAGCCGGGTGATGGCGGTTAACATAATGAATTCCTTGCAGTATTGTCGTGTCGTTGTGTTATTTAGTTATAAAAAAGCCGGGTTCGAGCCCGGCTATAGGTATTTTTTATCGTGTGCTGGAATTTTATTCAAACAAATTATGATGCAGCGTCTGCACAACCTGCTCGGCCTCTGCGCCAGGCACCAGGAAGCAGAGGTTGTGGCTGGATGCGCCGTAGCAGATCATGCGGATGTTAAACGGATCGAGCACGCCAAACACCTCTTTGCCCACGCCGCAGGCTTTCGACAGATCGTTGCCAATCAGCGCCACCAGGGCAAGGTTCTCTTCCACTTCCACGCGGCACAGCGACGACAGCTCGGTCAGCAGCCCCTGGGTAAGCAGCGTGTCGCCCGTGGAGGTGGAGCCGGTAGTGTCCAGCGTCAGGGCCACGCTCACTTCCGACGTGGTGATCAGATCGACGGAGATATTGTGGCGCGCCAGCATACCGAACACCTCGGCCAGGAAGCCGCGGGAGTGCAGCATGTTCAGGCTGTGCAGGGTCACCAGGGTCTGCTTACGGCGCAACGCCAGGGCGCGGAACAGCGGCGGATTCTCTGTCTCATTGCAGACCAGCGTGCCGCCCGCTTTAGGATCCTTGCTGGAGCCAACAAACACCGGAATATCGCTGCGCACCGCAGGCAGCAGCGTTGCCGGATGCAGCACTTTTGCGCCGAAGGTCGCCATCTCAGCGGCCTCTTCAAAGGCGATCTCGTCGATGCGCTTGGCCGCCGGCACGACGCGCGGATCGGTGGTATAGATGCCGGGCACGTCGGTCCAGATATCCACCCGAGAGGCATGCAGCGCTTCGCCGAGCAGGGCGGCGGTGTAGTCGCTGCCGCCGCGGCCCAGAGTGGTGGTGCGGCCCTTTGGCTCGCTGCCGATAAAGCCTTGCGTAACCACTAACCCTTCGTTGAGACGCGGGGAGAGCTGCTGGGCCGCCAGCTCCGCCAGGGCGGCAACGTCCGGCTCGGCGCGACCAAAGCGATCGCTGGTACGCATCACTTTACGCACGTCAAACCACTGGGCCTGCACGCTACGCTCGCGCAGCACTTCCACGAACAGCAGGGTCGACATCAGCTCGCCGTGGCTTACCAGCTCATCGGTCAGCGCGGTAGATGTGGCAAGGGAAGCGGCTTCCGCCAGGGTAGTAATGTTTTCCAGCAGGCGTTCGATCTCCTCGCGGATGACGTCAGGGCGCGTCAGGCGCTCAAGGATATCGAACTGAATTTTGCGAATGGCGTCGAGCTTGACGAAGCGCTCGCTGGCCTCCAGCCCTTCGGCGAGCGCCACCAGCAGGTTGGTCACCCCTGCAGAGGCAGAGAGCACCACCAGGCGAACGTTGGCATCGGAGAGCACCACGTCGGCGCTGCGGTTCATGGCATCGAAATCGGCGACGCTGGTCCCGCCAAATTTGGCAACAATAAGCTTAGCGACACCAAGCGGGGAAACTGCTTTGATCATAACAACCTCGTATCAGGTGCAAATAGTCAGCCCTGGAACAAGGAGAGAGCGAAAAACGGGGTAGGCGCAGAGCAATGAACCACTACGATTACACCCAGAAGCGCTCCACCTTGCGAGACGCACGACTGCGAACGTCTCTGGTGACAGCCCAGGGGATTCAGCCCCTGTAGCCGATGGCAAGCGCGGCCAGACGCTATACCACCTCGGCGTTGTTCCCCCTCTTGTGCTCTCTGCGGACTGGCTCCTCAAGCACATTAACCTGGACGACGCGCCTCTTCTGGCTATTCCCTATGGGAATACATACTTTGATAACATAAGTAATCCTTTATAAATAAAGGTTTCCGGGGGGCGCTGTCAACGCCGCGGTTATGCGGATTTTTCATGTTCAGGGTTATCCCAGGAAAATAACTTATAAACGCTATACTTTGCCCTGTTCCGTTCTCACTTAGCGCATGATCGCCTCTTGCGGGCGAAAGCATAAAAACCGTCACAATTTTTGTCCGCAGGCGCTACAATCGACCGCAGTTAGGATCCTAAATCAGAAGAGTATTGCTATGAAAAACATCAACCCAACGCAGACTTCTGCCTGGCAGGCACTACAGAAACACTTCGATGAAATGAAAGAGGTCACCCTCGCCGAGCTGTTCGCCAGCGATAGCGACCGCTTCAGCAAATTCTCCGCGACCTTCAACGATCAGATGCTGGTGGACTTCTCCAAAAACCGCATCACTGAAGAGACGCTGGCAAAGCTGCTGGACTTAGCCAAAGAGACCGAGCTGGCCGACGCGATCAAATCCATGTTCTCCGGCGAGAAGATCAACCGCACCGAAGATCGTGCGGTGCTGCACGTTGCGCTGCGTAACCGCAGCAACACGCCAATTATTGTTGACGGCAAAGACGTGATGCCGGAAGTCAACGCCGTGCTGGAGAAGATGAAAACCTTCTCTGAGGCCATCATCTCCGGCCAGTGGAAAGGCTATACCGGCAAACCGATCACCGACGTGGTAAACATCGGTATCGGCGGCTCCGACCTCGGCCCGTTTATGGTGACCGAAGCGCTGCGCCCGTACAAAAACCATCTGAACATGCACTTCGTCTCTAACGTCGACGGTACGCACATCGCCGAAGTGCTGAAGAAGGTCAACCCTGAATCGACTCTCTTCCTGGTAGCGTCCAAAACCTTCACCACCCAGGAGACCATGACCAACGCCCACAGCGCGCGCGACTGGTTCCTGAAAACGGCCGGTGACCAGCAGCACGTGGCGAAACACTTTGCTGCGCTCTCCACCAACGCCAAAGCGGTGGGTGAGTTTGGTATCGATACCGCTAACATGTTTGAGTTCTGGGACTGGGTCGGCGGGCGTTACTCCCTGTGGTCAGCGATTGGCCTGTCGATCATCCTCTCCGTAGGCTACGACAACTTCGTTGAGCTGCTCTCCGGCGCGCACGCCATGGATCAGCACTTCGCCACCACCCCGGCGGAGAAAAACCTGCCGGTGCTGCTGGCGCTGATCGGTATCTGGTACAACAACTTCTTCGGCGCAGAGACGGAGGCGATCCTGCCTTACGACCAGTATATGCACCGCTTCGCAGCCTACTTCCAGCAGGGCAACATGGAGTCCAACGGTAAGTACGTTGACCGTAACGGCAACGCCGTGGACTACCAGACCGGCCCGATTATCTGGGGCGAGCCGGGCACCAACGGCCAGCATGCCTTCTACCAGCTGATCCATCAGGGCACCAAGATGGTACCGTGCGACTTTATC
>JBCNNW010000088.1:0-18146 GCA_039594205.1 Pseudescherichia sp.
TATTGTCTATCACACAAGGTAACGCAAGCATGAATGCTGCTATTTTCCGCTTCTTTTTTTACTTTAGCACCTGATCCCAGGAGGCTTGCGCGTGAAAGAAGAAACGAAAAACAGCGCCGGAAAGCCTCCCCAGGGAGGCTTTTTTTATGCCTGTATGCAAAAAATATGAGATCACCATAACGGTGTCTGCACCGACAGAATGAGGAAAACCATGTCACATCTCGCAGAGCTGGTGGCCAGCGCCACGGCAGCCATTAACGAGGCTTCAGACATTGCCGCATTAGATAATGTGCGCGTCGAATATCTGGGCAGAAAAGGGCATTTAACCCTTCAGATGACAACCCTGCGTGAGCTGCCGCCCGAAGAGCGTCCAGCGGCCGGGGCGGTGATTAACGAAGCCAAAGAGCAGGTGCAGCAGGCGCTAAACGCCCGTAAAGATACGCTGGAGAGCGCCGCGCTGAACGCACGTCTGGCAGCGGAGACCATCGATATCTCTCTGCCGGGCCGTCGCATCGAAAACGGCGGTCTGCATCCGGTTACCCGCACCATCGATCGCATTGAGAACTTCTTCGGCGAGCTGGGCTTTACAGTGGCAACCGGTCCGGAGATCGAAGATGACTACCACAACTTTGATGCCCTGAACATTCCGGGCCACCACCCGGCACGCGCCGACCATGACACCTTCTGGTTCGATGCGACTCGTCTGCTGCGTACCCAGACCTCCGGGGTACAGATCCGCACCATGGAGAACCAGCAGCCGCCAATTCGCATTATTGCCCCGGGCCGCGTCTATCGTAACGACTACGATCAGACTCACACCCCAATGTTCCATCAGATGGAAGGGCTGATCGTCGATAAAAATATCAGCTTCACTAACCTGAAAGGGACTCTGCACGACTTCCTGAATAACTTCTTTGAGGAAAATCTGCAGGTGCGTTTCCGTCCCTCCTACTTCCCGTTCACTGAGCCATCCGCCGAGGTAGACGTGATGGGTAAAAACGGCAAATGGCTGGAGGTGCTGGGCTGCGGTATGGTGCATCCAAATGTGCTGCGCAACGTGGGCATCGACCCCGAGGTTTACTCTGGCTTCGCGTTCGGCATGGGGATGGAGCGTCTGACCATGCTGCGCTATGGCGTAACCGACTTACGCGCGTTCTTCGAAAACGATTTGCGTTTCCTCAAACAGTTTAAATAAAGGCAGGAAAAAATAATGAAATTCAGTGAACTGTGGTTACGCGAATGGGTTAACCCGGCGGTGGATAGCGAAGCGCTCTCCGATCAAATTACTATGGCTGGCCTTGAAGTAGACGGCGTTGACGTCGTGGCTGGCAGCTTTAACGGCGTAGTAGTGGGTGAAGTGGTCGAGTGCGGTCAGCACCCGAACGCGGATAAGCTGCGGGTAACCAAAGTGAACGTCGGCGGCGAGCGCCTGCTCGATATCGTCTGCGGTGCGGCAAACTGCCGTCAGGGGCTAAAGGTTGCCGTCGCGACTATCGGCGCGGTGCTGCCGGGTGATTTCAAAATCAAAGCCGCCAAACTGCGCGGCGAGCCGTCCGAAGGGATGCTCTGCTCCTTCTCTGAGCTGGGTATTTCTGACGATCACAGCGGAATTATCGAGCTGCCGGCAGATGCGCCGATCGGAACTGATATTCGCGATTACCTGAAGCTTAATGACAACACTATTGAGATCAGCGTAACTCCGAACCGCGCCGACTGCTTAGGCATTATCGGCGTGGCGCGCGACGTGGCCGTACTAAACAAGCTGCCGCTTACCGAGCCTGAGATCGCGCCGGTTGCCGCAACCATCAGCGATACGCTGCCCATCAGCATTGAAGCCGCCGATGCCTGCCCGCGCTATCTGGGCCGCGTCGTCAAGGGTATCGACGTGACCGCGCCGACGCCGCTGTGGATGCGTGAGAAGCTGCGCCGCTGCGGCATCCGCTCTATCGACGCAGTAGTTGACGTGACTAACTTCGTTCTGCTGGAACTGGGTCAGCCGATGCACGCCTTCGATCTGGGCCGCATTGAGGGCGGGATCGTGGTCCGTATGGCGAAAGAGGACGAGACGCTGGTTCTGCTCGACGGTAGCGAAGCGAAACTGCAGTCCGATACGCTGGTCATTGCCGACCACAACAAAGCCCTGGCCATGGGTGGTATCTTTGGTGGCGAGCACTCGGGCGTAAATGGCGAAACGCAGGACGTGCTGCTGGAGTGCGCCTTCTTCAGCCCGCTCTCTATCACCGGGCGTGCCCGCCGTCACGGTCTGCACACCGATGCCTCTCACCGCTATGAGCGCGGTGTCGATCCGGCGCTGCAGTATAAAGCGATGGAGCGTGCGACGCGCCTGCTGCTGGATATCTGCGGTGGTGAAGCGGGTCCGGTTATTGATGTCACCAGTGAGGCCGCGCTGCCGAAGCGTGCAACCATCACCCTGCGCCGCAGCAAGCTGGATCGCCTGATTGGCCATCACATTGCCGACGAGCAGGTCAGCGATATTCTTAAGCGCCTGGGCTGTGATGTGACCGAAGGCCAGGATCAATGGCAGGCGGTAGCTCCGAGCTGGCGTTTCGATATCGAGATCGAAGAGGATCTGGTTGAAGAGGTAGCCCGCGTCTATGGCTACAACAACATCCCTGATGAGCCGGTGCAGGCGGGTCTGATTATGGGCAGCCACCGCGAAGCGGATCTGTCGATGAAGCGGGTAAAAACCATGCTTATCGATAAAGGCTACCAGGAAGTGATCACCTACAGCTTCGTGGATCCGAAACTGCAGCAGCTGATCCATCCGGGGGAAGACGCGCTGATCCTGCCAAGCCCTATCTCCAGTGAAATGTCGGCCATGCGCCTGTCGCTGCTGACCGGTCTGCTGGGTACGGTGGTCTATAACCAGAACCGTCAGCAGAGCCGCGTACGCATTTTTGAAACCGGGCTGCGCTTTGTGCCTGATACGCAGGCTAATCTGGGGATCCGTCAGGATGTGATGCTGGCCGGAGTTATTACCGGAAGTCGTTACGAAGAGCACTGGAACCTGGCAAAAGAGAGCGTCGATTTCTATGATTTAAAAGGCGATCTGGAGTCCGTTCTCGATCTGACCGGTAAACTGGCTGACGTGCAGTTTACAGCGGAAGCCAACCCGGCGCTGCACCCCGGCCAGTCCGCCGCGATTTATCTGAAAGGCGAACGTATTGGTTTTATTGGGGTTGTGCATCCTGAGCTGGAACGTAAACTGGATCTTAACGGCCGGACGCTGGTGTTTGAGATTGAGTGGAACGCCATCGCAGACCGTGTGATTTCACAGGCGCGGGAGGTTTCACGCTTCCCGGCAAACCGCCGTGATATCGCGGTTGTGGTCGCGGAAAACGTCCCTGCAGCAGATGTTTTGGCTGAGTGTAAGAAAGTTGGCGTAAATCAGGTAGTTGGCGTAAACTTGTTTGATGTGTACCGCGGCAAGGGCGTAGCGGAGGGCTATAAGAGCCTCGCTATCACCCTGATCCTTCAGGATACCGGCCGTACACTCGAAGAAGAGGAGATTGCCGCTACCGTTGCCAGATGTGTAGAGGCATTGAAAGAGCGATTCCAGGCATCATTGAGGGATTGAACCTATGGCGCTTACAAAAGCTGAAATGTCAGAATATCTGTTTGATAAGCTCGGGCTTAGCAAACGGGATGCCAAAGAGCTGGTAGAGCTGTTTTTCGAAGAGATCCGTCGCGCTCTGGAAAATGGTGAGCAGGTAAAACTCTCCGGTTTTGGTAACTTTGATTTGCGTGATAAGAATCAACGCCCGGGACGTAACCCGAAAACGGGCGAGGATATTCCCATTACAGCCCGGCGCGTGGTGACCTTCAGACCCGGCCAGAAGCTAAAAAGCCGTGTCGAAAACGCTTCGCCCAAAGCAGAGTAATCTGAACTAACTAAAAAGGCCGCCTGTGCGGCCTTTTTTCTTTTCACTCGCCGCTCTGCATTTTAAAATCAACGCTCATGACGTTAAGCAGGATGGATCCGATGCTAGCTCTTGCTCACCTACAGACCCGTCGCCACGCCCGCTGGCTTGGCGGACTTTCACTGCTGCTGCTGCTGGCTATGGTGATTAGCCTCTGTGCCGGCGATCAATGGATTGCGCCCGGTGACTGGCTTAGCCCGCGCGGGCAGCTCTTTGTCTGGCAAATCCGTCTGCCCCGTACCCTTGCGGTCGTGCTGGTAGGGGCGGCGCTGGCGCTGTGCGGGACCCTGATGCAGGCGCTGTTTGAAAACCCGCTGGCGGAGCCGGGGCTGCTCGGCGTCTCTAACGGCGCGGGCGTGGGCCTGATTGCCGCCGTTATGTTGGGGCAGGGGGCGCTGCCCGCCTGGGCGCTTGGCCTGTGTGCTATCGCCGGGGCGCTGATTATTACCCTGATCCTGCTGCACTTCGCCCGCCGTCATCTCTCCATCAGCCGTTTATTGCTGGCGGGGGTAGCTCTGGGCATTATCTGCAGCGCGCTGATGACATGGGCTATCTACTTCTCTACCTCATTCGATCTGCGTCAGCTGATGTACTGGATGATGGGGGGATTTGGCGGCGTTGACTGGCAACAGGGGTGGCTGATGCTGGCTCTGTTGCCGGTGATGGGCTGGGTCTGTATGCAGTCCCAGCCGCTCAACATGCTGGCGCTGGGGGAGACCTCTGCCCGCCAGCTGGGCCTGCCGCTGTGGTTCTGGCGCAACATACTGGTGGTCGCCACTGGCTGGATGGTGGGCGTTAGCGTCGCACTGGCCGGCGCGATCGGTTTTATCGGTCTGGTTATTCCCCATATTTTACGCCTCTGTGGTCTGACCGATCACCGCGTGCTTCTGCCTGGCTGCGCGCTGGCAGGGGCGACCGCGCTGCTGTTTGCTGACGTTGTTGCTCGTCAGGCGCTCAATGCGGCGGAGCTTCCCATTGGCGTGGTGACCGCAACGCTGGGTGCTCCGGTGTTTATCTGGCTGCTGCTAAAAGCCAGCAAGTAACCCAGGGATTGAGTAGGCCAGATAAGCGCAGCGCCATCCGGCGTTTACCGTTATGCCGGGTGGCGGCTTCACCTTACCCAGCCTACGAGATTGGCAGCGCTGTGGTAAACGAATAGGGCATCCGCACTTAACTCCCTCTCGCGAAGAAACTTTTAGTATAAAATTGCGGATGAATGCACATCGTCTTATTGTCTATGATTAAAGGCCGGCAACTGAACCGGTGGCGCGTTTGAAAACCAAGGGGAAGCTATGCAACACGATATTCTGAACACTGATGTGACGACGATTGATGGTGAGAAGACCACGCTGGCCGATTACCAGGGCAAGGTGCTGCTGGTGGTCAACGTAGCGTCTAAATGCGGTTTGACGGCGCAGTATGAGCAGCTGGAGAACATTCAAAAGGCCTGGGCGAAAGACGGTTTCGTGGTGCTCGGTTTTCCCTGCAACCAGTTTTTAGGCCAGGAGCCGGGCAGTGAAGAGGAGATTAAAACCTTCTGCAGCACCACCTATGGCGTGACCTTCCCGATGTTTAGCAAAATTGACGTTAACGGTGAGAACCGTCATCCGCTCTATCAGAAGCTGATCGCCGCTGCGCCTACAGCCGTTGCACCGGAGAAAAGCGGATTTTATGAGCGCCTTGCCAGTAAAGGGCGTGCGCCACTCTATCCGGACGATATTCTCTGGAACTTTGAAAAATTCCTCATTGGTCGCGATGGCCAGGTCATTCAGCGCTTTGCACCAGACATGACGCCGGAAGATCCAATCGTGATGGAAGCGATTAAACTGGCGTTAGCAAAATAGTGAACGCGCTGATGACGCTACAGGATGTAGCGGAATCCGGCAGGCTGGGACCCGTTACGGCCACGGTCAATGCCGGTGAGATCCTGCATCTGGTGGGGCCTAACGGGGCCGGGAAAAGTACTCTGCTGGCACGCATGGCGGGTCTGGCAAGCGGACCGGGGTGTATTACGTTAAACGGCAAACCGCTTGATGACTGGCCTGCGACCGCGCTGGCCCGGCGGCGTGCTTACCTTACTCAGCAGCAACACCCGCCTTTTGCTATGCCGGTCTGGCACTACCTGACGCTTCATCAGCCCGATCGTAAACGTACCGAGCTGCTGCATGACGTTGCCGGCGCGCTGGGGCTGGAGGATAAGCTCGGGCGCACGGCGAATCAGCTCTCAGGCGGAGAGTGGCAGCGGGTCCGACTGGCGGCGGTGATTTTGCAGATCCACCCCACCGGTAACCCTGAGGGTGAGCTGCTGCTGCTGGATGAACCGATGAACAGCCTGGATGTTGCTCAGCAGGCGGCGCTCGATCGCCTGCTTACCGCGATCTACCGGGCAGGTATTACCGTCGTGATGAGCAGCCACGATCTCAACCATACTCTGCGCCATGCCCATCAGGCATGGCTGCTGCGTAACGGTAAGCTGATTGCCAGCGGTCCGCGTGACAGCGTTCTGACGCCGGCCAGGCTGGCGCAGGCTTACGAAATGCCCTTTCGTCGCCTCGATGTCGAGGGACATAGCGTACTTATTTCTACCCTGTAAATGCAGAGCATATTGCGCGGCGCTTTCCCGCCACGCTAAATTACTGGAAAAATAATAGAGCAGAGGACCCGCCCTGAATGCGCCTATGGTTTCTTTTGGCTACCGTGCTGTTTTTGGCAGGGTGTAGCCACCACCGTGCTCCACCGCCGAATCCACGGCTGGCAGACTCGATCACCGTTATCGCTAACCTTAACGACCAGCTTAGCCACTGGCGGGGCACGCCCTATCGGTACGGTGGTATGGGCCGGGGCGGCATTGACTGCTCCGGATTTGTGCTGATGACCTTCCGCGATCGGTTCGATCTTCGTCTGCCGCGCGAAACCCGTCAGCAGGCAAAGGTGGGAACGGAGATCGATAAAGATGAACTGCTACCGGGGGATCTGGTTTTCTTCAAAACCGGCTCCGGCGACAGCGGCCTGCACGTTGGGATCTACGATACCGATAACCAGTTCATTCATGCCTCCACCAGTCGGGGGGTGATGAGGTCCTCTCTCGATAACGTCTACTGGCGTAAAAAGTTCTGGCAGGCACGAAGAATTTAACCCGTCTGAATGGCGGACGTGAATAAAAAGCGGAGCCGGATGGCTCCGTTTTTTATTCACTACGACTAATTAATGAGTCTACTAATCGTTACCAACTATTGTATTAATCCGGTTTTGTCTACTGGCATTTATTGTTTTCCCAGGATAATCTCTAATGCTGGCTAAGGATAGTCTTATTCAATTCTGGATTAGGTATAGGGATAATGATTATATCACTCGATAAAACCTGGCGCTCAGAGCTGCTGTTCAGCCCGGCACGAAATGCCGCGGGGAAATTGCAGGGACTGGAGATCGTCGTTAACTTTGTAGGCGTCAACCGTGAAGAACAGGTGCCTGCAGAGCTGATTTTGCCTCACTTAACCCCCCAGCAGAGTGAAATGCTATTTATTGAGCAGTTACATATGTTAAGCGTATGTCAGCTCTTTTTTATTCAGCATCAGGTTACCGCATGGATTAATATCACGCCGACCATTGTGGAGCGGCTGTTAGTGGATGATGATCTCGCGGCTTCTGTTAATCGTTATCCGTTTATTGAGTTTATGATTAATGAGAGTTATCTGAACGTTAATGATGAGAATATATCTCTTATTGAATTAGGGAGCCGATATCCTCTGGTGCTGGCTAATTTTGGCGCAGGCGCTGCCTCCACGCGAGCGGTATTTGACGGTCTATTTTCACGCGTCAGGCTCGATAAACATTTCGTTTACCAGCGCCTCAAGTCGCCCTCGTTTCAGCCATTTATGCAGGCTATTGTTACCCAGGTAAAACCCTACTGCCGCGCAATGATGATTTCCGGTATAGATAGCAAACAAACGCTGGAGCGAGTCATGCCATTTGCCTTTAGCGCGTTACAGGGACGCCTGTGGCCATCGGTAGCCGCAGAGCAGGTTACCCAGCTGGTCAAGTGATACCCACGCACTCTGCCTGTATTTATTCCTCCTGATACCTTCTACACTACAGGAAGAGGAGGAACCATGACCCTTTCGTTTACAACACACTGGCGCGATGAGCTGCCGGGCTTTTATACCTCGCTTTCCCCTACGCCGCTGCGCAATGCGCGCGTGCTGTGGCATAACGCTGCGCTGGCCCAGACGCTGGGCGTGCCTGAAGCGCTTTTTGCACCTGACGAGGGGGCGGGCGTCTGGGGCGGTGAAACGCTGCTGCCGGGCATGTCACCGCTGGCTCAGGTCTATAGCGGCCATCAATTTGGTGTCTGGGCAGGACAGCTGGGCGATGGACGCGGCATCCTGCTCGGCGAGCAGCAGCTGGCCGATGGCAAAACGGTGGACTGGCACCTTAAGGGGGCAGGGCAGACGCCCTATTCCCGCATGGGAGACGGACGTGCTGTGCTGCGCTCAACCATTCGTGAAAGTCTGGCCTCGGAGGCGATGCACTACCTGGGGATCCCCACCACCCGTGCGCTGGCGATTGCCACCAGCGATACGCCGGTAGTGCGGGAAACTACCGAGCAGGGGGCCATGCTGATGCGTATCGCAGAGAGCCATCTGCGATTTGGCCACTTTGAGCACTTCTACTACCGCCGTGAACCAGAGAAAGTTCGCCAGCTGGCCGACTTTGCTATTCGTCACCACTGGCCACACCTTGCTGATGAGAGCGATAGATACGTGCTCTGGCTGCGGGATATCGTCGCCCGTACTGCGCGACTGATTGCTCAGTGGCAGTCGGTAGGCTTTGCCCATGGCGTGATGAATACCGACAACATGTCTGTGCTTGGCCTGACTATCGATTACGGTCCGTTTGGTTTCCTTGATGATTATCAACCTGGCTTTATCTGTAATCACTCTGACTACCAGGGCCGCTACCGCTTTGATAATCAGCCAGCGGTTGGCCTGTGGAATCTGCAACGCCTTGCCCAGACGCTATCGCCCTTTATTGAGGTCGACACGCTGAACGCTGCTCTGGATGAGTATCAGCAGGTGCTGCTGGAGGAGTACGGCAAGCTGCTGCGCAGCAAGCTGGGTCTGTTTACCGAGCAGCGCGGAGATAACGATCTGCTGAATACGCTGTTTGCCTTGATGGCTCGCGAGGGCAGCGATTATACACGTACCTTCCGTATGCTGAGCAATACCGAGCAGCACAGCGCCAGTTCGCCGCTGCGCGATGAGTTTATCGATCGCGGCGCATTTGATGCCTGGTTTAGCGACTACCGGGTGAGGTTGCAGGGTGAGCAGATTGATGATGCCGAGCGTCAGCGACAGATGAAAAGCGTAAACCCGGCGCTGGTGCTGCGTAACTGGCTGGCCCAGCGGGCTATCAGCGATGCTGAACAGGGGGATACCCAGGAGCTGGAGCGTCTGCACCAGGCGTTACGCGATCCCTTTAGCGATCGAGATGATGACTACGTCAGTCGACCGCCAGACTGGGGCAAGCGTCTGGAAGTGAGCTGTTCAAGCTAGAAGAGGGTGCCCGCCGCTGCCGTGGCGGGCAGTCCGTCAGAGGCGGGTGGAGACGGCGGCAGAGAGCTTCTCCACCAGCAGAGTCGTATCTTCCCAGTGCAGGCAGGGGTCGGTAATCGACTGCCCGTAGGTGAGCGGTTGCCCGGCGACAATTTTCTGCGTCCCTTCCTGCAGGAAACTCTCCGCCATGATCCCGGCAATGGCCGTCGAACCACTGCGGATCTGCTGGCAAACGTCGTCGCAGACATCAAGCTGCCGGCGATGCTGTTTCTGGCAGTTACCGTGGCTAAAATCCACCACCAGATGCGCAGGCAACGAAAACTCGTCCAGCGTAGCACAAGCCTCGCTAATCGCCTCTGCATGGTAGTTAGGCGTCTTGCCACCGCGCATAATGATGTGGCCGTAGGGGTTACCGCTGGTCTGATAGATGGTCATCTGCCCGTTTTTATCCGGCGAGAGGAACATGTGGCTTGCCCGCGAGGCGCGAATAGCGTCAACCGCAATGCGGGTGTTGCCATCCGTTCCATTTTTGAAACCTACCGGACAGGAGAGCGCGGACGCCATCTCACGGTGAATCTGGCTCTCAGTGGTGCGCGCCCCAATAGCACCCCAGCTGATAAGATCGGCAATAAACTGTCCGGTCACCATATCGAGAAATTCAGTTGCGGTGGGGACCCCCAGCTCATTTACCTGCAGCAGTAGCTTACGCGCCAGCTCCATCCCATAATTGACCCGATAGCTGCCGTTGAGATCCGGATCGGAGATTAACCCTTTCCAGCCTACGACGGTGCGCGGTTTCTCAAAATAGGTCCGCATGACAATTTCAAGCGTCTCCTGGTGCTTTTCACGCAGCCCCTGAAGTCGGTGAGCATACTCCATGGCCGCATCAAGATCGTGAATTGAGCAGGGACCGACGATCACCAACAGGCGACGATCTTCGCCGTTTAAAATTTTCTCTATCCGTCGACGTGAAGCGTTGACGTGTTCCGCTACCGACCGGGAGAGAGGATACCGCTCGGCCAGATCGGCCGGGGTCACCAGACTCTCAATGCGCGCCGTGCGGAGTTCATCAGTTTTATTCATGACTCATCTCAGAAATTTGTGGCTTCAACGGCAGT
Source organism: Pseudescherichia sp. (assembly GCA_039594205.1). GTDB lineage: Bacteria > Pseudomonadota > Gammaproteobacteria > Enterobacterales > Enterobacteriaceae > Pseudescherichia. The sequence continues at coordinate 10,612 of JBCNNW010000088.1, forward strand.
TCTGCCGGAAGTGATGGGCATCACGATAAACCAATCCCTGATGTTTTCAAGTATGGGGTGATGCACATCACAATAGTGCAGGCAATGATAGCGGAAAATGTCACATCGTACTAGCTTATTAGTACATGCTGCGATTCAGCTTCATAATATCGAGGATCTTGGTGGCGATCTCTTCTACCGAATAGTTGGTGCTGTTCAGGTAGGGAATATTGTTCTTACGATAGAGCGCTTCGACTTCTGCCAGCTCCAGCCGACACTGGCGCATGGAAGCGTAGCGGCTGTTCTCAACGCGCTCTTCACGAATAGCCGCCAGACGTTCGGCGTTAATGGTGAGGCCAAACAGTTTATGCTGAAGCGGTTTGAGCGCAGCGGGGAGGACCAGATTATCCATATCGTCGGCAATAAAGGGGTAGTTGGCGGCGCGAATGCCGAACTGCATCGCAAGGTAGAGGCTGGTGGGGGTTTTGCCGCAGCGGGAGACACCGAGCAAAATTACCTGCGCCTGCTCCAGATTACGCATGGAGATGCCGTCATCGTGGGCGAGGGTGTAGTCGATAGCAGCGATACGGGCGTCATAGCGCGTCAGGTTACCGGGATTGAGTCCGTGAGTACGGTGGGCAACGGCGGTAGGGTCGACCTTAAGCTCCTGCTGGAGGGGGGCCACCAGTGCCTGGACAATATCCTGGCAGAAGCCCTGGCTCTGGGTGATGATGTTACGGATCTCCGGCATCACGATGGAGTAAAAGACCAGCGGGCGCACGCCCGTCTGCTGAAAAATGGCGTCAATCTGCTCTTTAACGGCGTTTGCACGCTGGACGTTTTCAACGAACGGTAGCGTGATGCTGTGGATGGCAACCGGAAACTGTGACATAACCGCATGCCCAAGGACTTCTGCCGTGATGGCAGTACCATCAGAAATATAAAACACCTGGCGATCGGCTGAATTTTCCATTTTTTATCCCCCGTTTGCATGATGGTGTAAAGGCCGCAAATAATCCAGGTACCATACTACTGCGCATTACGCATTTGCACAAAATGAAATGCCGTTTTTATTTTTAGTGAAATGTGCATTTCATTTTTATTCTTCATGTATACAAAAAATCTCAATCAGAGTGCAAACAAATCAGCAAGTTACAAAATTGCGTGAAACTGTCCTAAAAATAGAAAAATAAATTTGCTTGAACGATTCACCGTTTTTTTAAGCGAGCCAGTTATGCCAGGATAAATAGGTACGTCAGGTGTTGCTAACTCAATCATATATCATAAAAGGATTGTCCGATGTCCAACAATGGCTCGTCACCGCTGGTGCTCTGGTATAACCAACTCGGCATGAATGATGTTGACCGCGTTGGGGGCAAAAATGCCTCCCTGGGTGAAATGATCACTAACCTGTCTGAAACCGGCGTGTCTGTCCCGAATGGATTTGCTACAACGGCGGAAGCGTTTAATCAGTTTCTCGATCAAAGCGGCGTCAACCAGCGTATCTACGAACTGCTGGATAAAACGGACATTGATGATGTAGGCGAACTGGCGAAGGCCGGGACGCAGATCCGCCAGTGGATCATCGATACCCCTTTCCAGCCTGAACTGGAAAAGGCAATCCATGAGGCCTATGACCAGCTCTCAGAGGGCGATGCCGAGGCGTCATTCGCCGTGCGCTCCTCCGCTACGGCGGAAGATATGCCGGATGCTTCGTTTGCTGGCCAGCAGGAGACCTTCCTCAACGTACAGGGCTACGATGCGGTGCTGGTGGCGGTAAAACATGTTTTTGCTTCCCTGTTTAACGATCGCGCCATCTCTTATCGCGTCCATCAGGGCTATGACCATCGCGGCGTGGCGCTCTCTGCCGGTGTGCAACGCATGGTGCGCTCCGATTTAGCCTCCTCCGGGGTCATGTTCTCCATCGATACCGAGTCCGGCTTCGATCAGGTGGTGTTTATCACTTCCGCCTGGGGACTGGGTGAAATGGTCGTGCAGGGTGCGGTTAACCCGGACGAGTTCTATGTGCATAAACCGACTCTGGCGAACAATCGTCCGGCCATTGTGCGCCGTACAATGGGATCGAAAAAGATCCGCATGGTCTATGCACCAAGCCAGGAGCATGGCAAGCAGGTGCGCATTGAAGATGTGCCTGAAGCCGATCGCGACGTATTCTCTCTGACCGACGATGAGGTCCAGGCGCTGGCGAAGCAGGCTGTGCTGATTGAGCAACACTATGGTCGTCCGATGGATATCGAGTGGGCCAAAGATGGCCATACCGGCAAGCTCTATATTGTGCAGGCGCGTCCGGAGACCGTGCGCTCACGTGGTCAGGTCATGGAGCGCTATACGCTTCACGCACAGGGCAAGGTGGTTGTAGAAGGCCGCGCTATCGGCCATCGCATCGGCGCAGGCCCGGTGAAGGTGATCCACGATATCAGCGAAATGAACCGCATTCAGCCTGGTGACGTGCTGGTGACGGACATGACCGACCCGGACTGGGAGCCGATCATGAAAAAAGCCGCGGCGATTGTCACCAACCGTGGTGGGCGCACCTGCCACGCGGCGATCATCGCCCGTGAGCTGGGCATACCCGCCGTTGTGGGCTGCGGTGATGCGACCGACCGTATTCGCGATGGTGAAAAGGTTACCGTCTCCTGTGCCGAAGGCGATACCGGCTATGTCTATGCCGAGATGCTCGACTTTAGCGTGAAAAGCTCCAGCGTCGATACCATGCCGGACCTGCCGCTGAAGATTATGATGAACGTCGGCAACCCGGATCGCGCCTTTGACTTCGCCTGCCTGCCAAACGAAGGCGTCGGCCTTGCGCGGCTGGAGTTTATTATTAACCGTATGATCGGCGTGCATCCGCGTGCGCTGCTGGAGTTCGACGATCAGGATCCAGGCCTGCAAAACGAAATTCGCGAGATGATGAAGGGTTACAGTTCACCCAAGGATTTCTACGTCGGTCGGTTGAGCGAAGGCATTGCCACCCTCGGCGCGGCCTTCTGGCCGAAGCGCGTTATTGTGCGCCTCTCTGATTTTAAATCCAACGAGTATGCCAATCTGGTGGGCGGCGAGCGTTATGAACCGGAAGAGGAGAACCCGATGCTCGGCTTCCGTGGCGCGGGCCGCTATGTCTCTGACAGCTTCCGCGACTGCTTTGCCCTGGAGTGCGAGGCGGTAAAACACGTACGTAACGATATGGGACTGACCAACGTCGAAATTATGATCCCGTTCGTCCGTACCGTAGAGCAGGCGAAAGCGGTAGTAGACGAGCTGGCGCGTCAGGGTCTGAAGCGCGGCGAGAACGGGCTGAAGGTGATCATGATGTGTGAGATCCCCTCCAATGCCCTTCTGGCGGAGCAGTTCCTTGAACACTTTGACGGCTTCTCTATTGGCTCGAACGATATGACGCAGCTGACGCTGGGGCTGGATCGCGACTCTGGGGTAGTCTCTGAACTCTTTGATGAGCGCAACGAAGCGGTTAAGGCGCTGCTCTCCATGGCGATCCGCGCGGCGAAAAAAGAGGGCAAATACGTCGGCATTTGTGGTCAGGGGCCATCCGACCATGAGGACTTTGCCGCCTGGCTGATGGAAGAGGGCATCGACAGCCTGTCCCTGAACCCGGATACCGTGGTTCAGACCTGGCTAAGCCTCGCTAAAATCAAGTAATCGTTCCTTGTCTTCTCAAAGCCTCCTGTTCCGGGAGGCTTTTTTTATTTGTCGAAGATGGTTTTTTGGTTGAAATAATTTCTGCTGTTGTGACGCCTCCTTGGTTTATTTATCTATCCCGAACTACGCTTACAGAGGCTAAAGCTGAACCCATTCCAGCCCTGTTTTTTAACCGTCGAAAATTGCGACATAAGCCGTAAGGTTATAAGGGAGAAGAAAAGATGGCCGATCAACATGTACATGTCCGAAACGATTACGATGACATATATACGCCGGGTAGAGGCGTTCCCCTCAAACGTATTTCATGGAGTGCAGTGTTTGCCGGTGTCATTATTTCAATGGTGCTCTACCTGATCCTTTCTATTCTTGGCACCGCAATTGGTGCCAGCACCATCGATCCTCTGGAAGAGCAAGATCCGATGGGCGGTATCGGCATGGGCGCGGCCATCTGGACCGGTCTGAGCATGCTGATCGCCATTGCCGCAGGCGCGTATGCCAGCGGCAGGTTGGCACAGCGAGAGGGTGCTTTGCATGGTCTGTTGATGTTTGGTGTCAATACGCTTATTAGCGCCTGGTTCGTCATTATGCTGGCGAACAGTGCGGTCACCGGTGCCATGAATATTTTGGGCGCGGGTTTGCAGGCGGTGGGCAGTGGCGTTACAGCGGTTGCGCCGTCAGTTAAAGATATGGCAAAAGAAAAACTTGCCGAGAACAATATTAATCTCGACAGTTTACAAAACGAGCTTGAAACAACGCTGCGACAAACGGGTAAACCGGAGCTGCAGCCTGAAGCGCTGCAAAATCAGGCGCAGAATGAAGCCAACAATGCTCAGAATCAGGCGGCCGCGACGGCTAATACACCGCAGACGGCTGATACTGATATCGCCGATTTTATTAAAGGCTTAATCGACAGAAATCAGAGCACCTTCCAGGCTGCGGATCGCGAAGCGCTGAAAAATATTATTAAGGCGCGTACCGGTAAAACGGATGCCGAAGCGGAACAGATTGTCGCCCAGACGGAAAAAAGTTATCAGGAAGCGCGGGCGAAATTTGATGAGCTAAAAGCGCAGGCGGAGCAGAAAGCCCGTGAAGCGGGTGAGAAAGCGGCAGCCGCCACGGCTAAAGCCAGCTGGTTTACCTTCTTTATGCTGCTGATTGAAGCGGTACTGGCTGGGGCAATGGGTATGGTAGGACGTCGTACTCAGCCGCGTCAGGTAACAACAACCGATCGCCCGCGATAATATTGTCGTTTATTTAAACATCAAGCCAGATTTCGGTCTGGCTTTTTTTATGCTTATTTCAGGCACCGGAATTCAGGGTAAAAAAAAGCCCATCGTGGGAGATGGGCAAAGACTACACACAGCAATTCGTTGTTTCACTCAGGGGATTTCCATGTTTATAAATCAAAGCCTTGATTTATAACCGTGCCTTAATAGTAGGCATCCCCGTATTTTGCGTCGATCGGATTCGTCTCAATAGTTAACCATAAGTAACGATTTTGCGACAAGCAAAATTGCGGATATAGCGTATATATAGAGGGTTGCACGGTCCGACCAGAAAGGAAATATAAATAATTGATAAGCGTGGCTTAATAGTAAGGCGGGTTTCCCCGCCTCAATGGTTACTTATTGCCCACTTCGCCCTCTTTAACCTTTTCCAGCAGATTATCCCTGGCTTCACCGGGAGGAGGGACTTCGTTTACCCATGCGTCAAACAGACGCCATGAAACGGCGAGCAGAACCGGGCCGATAAACAGGCCAATCATGCCAAAGGCGATAAGCCCGCCAATGACGCCGGAGAGGATCAGAATTAACGGTAAATCGGCCCCCATGCGGATGAGCACCGGACGGATAACGTTATCCAGGGTCCCGACTACACAGCTCCAGACCAGCAGCACCGTGCCCCAGGTCGTATCTCCGCTCCAGTAGAGCCAGATAATGGCCGGGATCAGCACCGGCAGCGGGCCAATCTGTACCAGGCAGGAGAGGATCATGACCACGGTGAACAGGGTTGGGTAGGGTACGCCGGTCACGGCCAGCCCAACGCCGCCCAGTACCGCCTGTACCAGCGCGGTCACTACGACACCGAGCGCGACGGCACGAATCGCCTGTGCAGCCAGCAGCACGGCGGTATCGCCACGGCGACCCGCCAGGCGGGTAGCAAAATGGCGAATACCCTGGGCAACCCGCTCACCGCGCCAGAACAGCAGGGCGCTGAACAGCAGCATTAACGCACAGTGCATCATAAAGCGGCCGATGTGCGCCGCCTGACCGACGAACCATGTGGTGGTCGCGCCCAGGTAGGGACGGACTTTAGCCATAATCGCACTGCCGCCCATATCCAGCAGATTATGCCAGCCGAGATAGAGATTATGGCCCACCAGCGGAATACTCTTGAGCCAGGCCAGATCCGGTGGCGTCAAATCGCCGGACGTAATGGCTCGGATCACCGGGCCGCTACCATCAACAAGGCTATTCACTAACAAGGCAATAGGAATAACAAAGACCAGAATTAAGATCACGGTCATACACAGCACCGCCAGCGAGCGACGGCCTGCCAGTACACGCTGGAAGCGTAAAAACAGCGGCCAGGTGGCAATGACAATGGTACCAGCCCATGCAAAGCTGAGGATGAAGGGTTGCACTATCCATAAACAAGCAACAATCATAACGGCTAAAAACAGCACCGAGAGTAGGATCTGAGCCACATCTCCGGGCTGACGACTATTGATCATAAGATCTATCCACCTTTTGTTTTCGCCGAACCCTCGGCGCATCATCTGTTTAATACAGGAGTACGGCTGTTTATTTCAGCGCGTTTTAACCATGCTATTTTGCCCGTAATTCAAAGGGGCGTAGCATAAAAAAATGTGATACAACGATAAATGCACAACGCAAACGATACACTTACAACATTAACAGTCAGGCAGGGTCAACGGTAATGATCCCACAGATTTCTCAAGCACCCGGCGTCGTTCAGCTGGTGCTCAATTTTTTGCAGGCACTGGAGCAACAGGGTTTTACAGGTGATACCGCCACGGATTACGCCGATCGGCTAACCATGGCGACCGATAACAGTATTTACCAGCTTCTTCCCGATGCCGTGGTATTCCCCCGCTCTACCGCCGATGTCTCCTTGATTACCCGGCTTGCCAGTGAGGCCCGCTTCCAGTCACTGGTCTTTACCCCGCGCGGCGGGGGGACGGGTACTAACGGCCAGGCGCTAAATCAGGGCATCATTGTCGATCTCTCCCGTTATATGAACCGTATCCTCGAGATCAATCCCGAAGAGGGCTGGGTACGCGTGGAAGCGGGGGTGATAAAGGATCAGCTCAACCAGTTTTTGAAACCCTACGGCTTCTTCTTCGCTCCGGAGCTTTCTACCAGCAACCGTGCCACTCTTGGCGGGATGATCAATACCGATGCCTCCGGGCAGGGATCGCTGGTTTACGGTAAAACCTCCGATCACGTTCTGGGCGTGCGGGCCGTGCTGCTTGGCGGCGATCTGCTGGATACACAGCCGGTCTCGCTGGAGCTGGCGCGTACGCTTGGTGATGCGCAGACTACGCAGGGGCGGATCTATAAAACGGTATATGAGAGCTGCTACAACAATCGCCAGCTCATTATCGATAAATTTCCAAAGCTAAACCGCTTCCTGACCGGCTACGATCTACGTCACGTCTTTGATGATGAGATGACTACCTTCGACCTCACCCGCATTTTGACCGGATCGGAGGGGACGCTGGCGTTTATTACCGAAGCGCGGCTGGATATCACGCCGCTGCCGAAAGTCCGCCGGCTGGTTAACGTCAAATATGACTCCTTCAACTCGGCGCTGCGCAACGCCCCCTTTATGGTTGAGGCGCAGGCCCTGTCGGTTGA
>JBCNNW010000089.1:0-18179 GCA_039594205.1 Pseudescherichia sp.
GCCCTTGACATGATGACGTGCCAGCAGACGGCCCTGCATGTCACCGTCCAGCGCACGGATGGCGGCGGCGGAGACCACGCCTTCTGGCGCACCACCGATACCGTAGAGCACGTCCACTTCGCTGTCCGGCATACAGGTCAGAATGGAGGCCGCTACGTCGCCGTCGGGAATGGCAAATACACGTACGCCGAGCTGCTGCATCTGGGCGATGACCGCATCGTGGCGCGGTTTAGCCAGAATGGTCACGGTCAGCTCGCTGAGTGGCTTGCCTAGCGCGGTAGCCACGTTACGCAGGTTCTCTTCCAGAGGCAGATCAAGATCGATAGCACCCCTGGCACCAGGACCGACGATCAGCTTCTCCATATACATATCCGGCGCATTCAGGAAGCTGCCTTTGTCACCCACCGCCAGCACCGCCAGCGCGTTGGCCTGGCCCATCGCCGTCATGCGGGTGCCTTCGATAGGGTCAACGGCGATATCCACCGCGTCGCCCTGGCCGGTACCGACGCGCTCGCCGATATAGAGCATCGGTGCTTCGTCAATCTCACCCTCGCCAATCACGATGGTGCCGTCGATGTTGACCTGGTTAAGCACAATGCGCATGGCGTTCACCGCCGCGCCGTCGGCAACGTTTTTATCGCCCCGGCCCAGCCATTTGTAACCGGCCAGCGCCGCCGCTTCCGTCACCCGGGAAAATTCAATAGCAAGCTCTCGTTTCATTGCACGCTCTTATGTAAGTAAGCATTGCGCAAAGTTTAACACAGAGAGAAGAGGGGATAATGCCCCCTCGCCAGGCGGAGAGGGGGCAGGAGGGTGATTACTCGTCGTGCTCTTCCCACGCCATGGCGCGTTTCACCGCTTTTTTCCAGCCGCTGTAGCGGTAGTTACGCTCGGTAGTTTCGATACCCGGACGGAACTCGCGCTCGATAACCGCTTTCTCCTGCAGCTCGTCGAGGTTCTGCCAGAAACCAACCGCCAGGCCAGCCAGGTAAGCGGCACCCAGAGCCGTCACTTCGCGTACTTCCGGACGCTCAACGCGGGTGCCGAGAATATCCGACTGGAACTGCATCAGGAAGTTATTGGCTACCGCGCCACCGTCCACGCGCAGGGCGTGCAGACGAATGCCGGAGTCGGCCTGCATCGCCTCCAGCACGTCGCGGGTCTGGTAGGCGATGGATTCCAGCGTCGCGCGGATGATATGGTTCGAGTTGACGCCACGGGTCAGGCCGAAGATTGCACCGCGGGCATAGGGATCCCAGTAGGGCGCACCGAGACCGGTGAAGGCTGGCACCACGTACACGCCGTTGGTATCTTTCACCTTGGTGGCAAAGTACTCGGAGTCGAACGAATCGCTGATCAGCTTCATCTCGTCGCGCAGCCACTGAATGGATGCGCCCGCCATAAATACCGCGCCTTCCAGAGCGTAGTTTACCTCGCCACGCGGGCCGCAGGCGATTGTGGTTAGCAGGCCGTGCTCGGAGGCTACCGCCTTCTCACCAGTGTTCATCAGCATAAAGCAGCCGGTGCCGTAGGTGTTCTTCGCCATCCCCTGCTTGACGCAGAGCTGGCCGAAGAGCGCTGCCTGCTGGTCACCGGCGATCCCGGCGATAGGAATACGCGTGCCGCCCTTGCCGCCGATGTTGGTCTGGCCATAGACCTCAGAGGATTTACGTACCTCGGGCAGCATGGCGCGCGGAATGTCCAGCACCTCCAGCATTTTGTCATCCCACTCCAGGGTGTGGATGTTAAACAGCATGGTACGGGAGGCGTTGGTGTAATCGGTGACGTGAACGCGCCCTTGGGTCATCTTCCAGATCAGCCAGCTGTCGACGGTGCCGAACAGCAGCTCGCCGCGCTTAGCGCGTTCACGGGAGCCGTCAACGTGGTCGAGGATCCACTTCACTTTGGTGCCGGAGAAGTAGGGGTCGATCACCAGACCGGTGGTGGCGCGGATGTAATCCTCCAGGCCGTCGCGCTTCAGATGCTCGCAGATATCGGCGGTACGGCGGCACTGCCAGACGATGGCGTTATGAATCGGTTTGCCGGTCTCTTTATCCCAGATCACTACGGTTTCACGCTGGTTAGTAATGCCGATAGCGGCAATCTGGTCGGAGCTGATGTCGGCCTTCGCCAACACTTCCACCAGCGTTGAGCTTTGGCTGGCCCAGATCTCCATCGGATCGTGTTCGACCCAGCCTGGCTTGGGATAAATTTGTTCGAATTCGCGCTGTGAAACGCTGATGATATTGGCGTCGTGATCCATTACCACGGCGCGAGAGCTGGTTGTACCCTGGTCCAGCGCAACGATATATTTTTTCTCAGTCATGATTTTTTCCCGTAGTCACATTACAGCGACGCTTTGTGTTGTGCGGCAGTGGCGGCTGGCTCTTTCACCTCTTCCTCGCAGGTGTCGCAGGGCAGATGGCGGCCAATCAGTTTACGATAACCAAACGCGCCAAGCGCTGCACCTGCAACTGGCCCGAACAGCGGCACCAGGAAGTAGGGAATATCTTTGCCGCCGGTAAAGGCGACGTTGCCCCAGCCTGCAAGCCAGGCGAAGGCTTTTGGCCCGATATCACGCGCCGGGTTCATCGCAAAACCGGTCAGCGGTCCCATCGAGGCACCAATTACCGCAATCAGCAGACCAATCAGCAGCGGAGCCAGCGGGCCGCGTGGAATACCGTTACCATCATCGCCGAGCGCCATGATCACGCCCATCAGGATAGCGGTAATCACCATTTCAACCGCGAAGGCCTGCACAAAATTGATGTGCGGATTGGGGTAGGTTGAAAATATCCCGGCAAGATCCAGACTCTCGACGCTGCCGCGTACCATGTGGTGCGTCTGTTCAAAATCATAAAACAGGTTGTAGTAGAGGCCGTAGACCAATGCGGCGGCACAAAATGCGCCTGCAAACTGCGAGGCGATAAACGGTGCGACTTTGCGCCCGTCGAAGCAGGCGAACAGCCACAGCGCGATGGTCACCGCCGGGTTGAGGTGGGCACCGGAGACCCCGGCGGTCAGGTAGATGGCCATCGCCACGCCCAGACCCCAGATAATACTGATCTCCCACTGGCCGAAGGAGGCACCTGCCACCTTCAGCGCCGCAACACAGCCAACCCCGAAGAAAATCAACAACCCGGTACCGAGAAACTCGGCGATGCACTGGCCTTTTAAGGTCGATGTTTGACTCATAATCGGATCCTGAAGTGTGTGTAATGGTTATTGTTAGCATAGCGAGCAGAGACAACCATGCTGTCTGTAGACACAGTGTTAATTTATCGTTAACGAGCAAAAACGAGAAATATCGAAATTAAAATGTGTGTGCTGTGTCAACAAAATGAGCGTTTTCGCGCTATAGAGCACATATTTGCTCCGGAAGATAGTTTGAGGTTGAATCATTTCATTAACGAATCGATTAACAAATCATACGGCACGGACCGGTGTAAACCAGGCGAAGGATGAAAAGTGTTGCAAACCGCAAACTACGCGCCCTGGCGCTGGACAGGGGCGGCGGGGCTTCATACAATCGGGGCTATGTTGTGCGCGTTTACATTAAAGCGTCGCCTTGCAATTCAGGAGAGGTATGACCATGTCATTAGAAGTGTTTGAGAAACTGGAAGCAAAAGTACAGCAGGCGATTGACACCATCACGTTACTGCAGATGGAAATCGAAGAGCTGAAAGAGAAAAACAACGGCCTGTCGCAGGAAGTGCAGAATGCGCACCACCATCGCGAAGAGCTGGAGCGTGAAAATCATCAGCTGCGCGAACAGCAGAACGGCTGGCAGGATCGCCTGCAAGCGCTGCTAGGTCGCATGGAAGAAGTCTAATTACGCTTTATCTTTCGCGCCGTAGCGGTGTTGGCTGCACTCTGCCACCCCAGTCACGTAGTTTACTACGCTCCTGGGGATGCCTTCGTTTGCCGCCTTGCTACAACACGAAATCTTTCGCGTAATCAGCAATTTTGAGCGGTAAGTAGGCCGGGTAAGCGAAGCGCCACCCGGCTTTTTATTACTCAATATCGAGCGGATCTTCAGAGAGGATAATGCCGGTGTTATCGGCATAGAGGTGGTCGCCGGAGAAGAAGGTGACGCCGCCAAAGTTCACGCGAATATCGCTTTCGCCAATGCCATCACCTGCGGCCCCCACCGGGATCGCGGCAATCGCCTGGATACCGATGTCCAACTCTTCAAGATCGTCCACCTGGCGCACCGCGCCGTAGACTACCATGCCTTCCCATTCGTTCTGGGCGGCAAGGCGTGCCAGCTCGGCATCGATCAGTGCGCGACGAACGGAACCGCCGCCGTCAATCAGCAGGACGCGACCACGGCCATTCTGTTCGAGCAGATCGTAAAGCAACCCGTTATCCTCGAAACATTTCACCGTGATGATCTGCCCGCCAAACGACGACCGCCCACCAAAGTTGGAGAACAGTGGTTCCACGACGTTGACATCTTCCTGGTAGATGTCACAAAGCTCGGAAGTATCGTATTTCATAGGATTTACGTTTAGTTGCTGCGAGAACTCACAGTATATCGCGCATAACGCATTGTTGGCAAAATCATCAATTGTTAATTGATATTTGTCAGCTAAAGCAGCGTCTTGCTGAGCACAATTCCAACCACAAACAGCAGGTTAGTTAGAAGTGTGCCTTTTACAGTACGTTCCAGCATCGGCGGCATTGCAGCGGGATCCTGCTCACGCAGGATAAAGCGCGCCTGACGCACCAGCAGCGGAGCGGCAAGAATGAACAGCCAGCCCCATGGGCTATGCAGATAGAGCAGGTTAAACAGCCCCAGGCAGAGCAGCGCCCCCAGCAGCAGACAGGCATGATAGCGGCGGGCGTTTACAGGCCCCAGGCGGACCACCAGCGTATTTTTACCGTTGGCGCGATCGCTGTCGATATCGCGCAGGTTGTTGACGTTAAGTACCGCCGTTGCCAGCAGGCCGCAGGCGGTGCCCGGTAAGAACATCGCCGGGATCAGGGTATGCGCCTGCAGGTAACCGCTGCCGATCACGCTGAGCCAGCCAAAGAAGAGCAGCACTGAGATGTCCCCAAGGCCGAGATAGCCATACGGACGACGACCAATGGTGTAGGTGATGGCGGCGACAATCGACAACCCGCCCAGCACCATGAAGCCAATAAAATCCGCTACCGTTTGATATGCAACCAGCACCAGGGTTAGTCCAGAGAGGCAGCTGAGCGCGACGGTAACCAGCAGGGCGCGTTTCATCTGCGCCAGACTGATAGCGCCTTTCTGCATGCCACGCAACGGCCCGATACGGTCCGGTTTGTCGCTGCCCTTCACCGCGTCGCCATAGTCGTTAGCCAGATTAGAGAGGATCTGCAGCAGTCCGGCGGTGGTGAGCGCCAGCACGGCTACCCGCAGGTCAAAGTGGCCTTGCCACCAGGCAAGCGCGGTGCCAACCACAATCGCGGCAAACGCAAGGGGAAGAGTCTTCGGTCGCAGGCTTTCCAGCCAGGCCTGGGTACGCGTCAGGGTCTGTTCAGTCATAGGATTCAGCCAATAAAAATGGGGCTATATAGCCCCATCAACAGTAATGAAAACGTGCTGAGCGCGATTATAGGATAAAACGGCTCAGGTCTTCATCTGCTACAAGCTCATCCAGGTGTTTGCTCACATAAGCGGCGTCGATTGTCACCGATTCGCCGTTCAGATCGCTGGCGTCATAGGAGATATCCTCCATCAGACGCTCCAGAACGGTGTGCAGACGACGCGCCCCGATGTTTTCGGTGGTCTCGTTCACCTGCCACGCGGCCTGGGCAATGCGTTTGATACCGTCATCGGTAAAGTCGATGTTAACGCCCTCGGTAGCCATCAGCGCCTTGTACTGTACGGTAACGGAGGCGTTTGGCTCGGTCAGGATGCGCTCAAAGTCCTCGGTGGTCAGCGCCTGCAGCTCAACGCGGATCGGCAGACGACCCTGCAGCTCAGGGATCAGATCCGACGGCTTCGCCACCTGGAACGCGCCGGAGGCGATAAACAGGATATGGTCGGTTTTCACCATGCCGTGCTTGGTGGAGACGGTGCAGCCCTCCACTAAAGGCAGCAGGTCACGCTGGACGCCTTCGCGGGAAACGTCCGGTCCAGAGGATTCACCGCGTTTACAGATTTTATCGATCTCATCGATAAACACGATACCGTGCTGCTCAACGGCATCAATGGCGTCCTGCTTCAGCTCTTCCGGGTTCACCAGCTTGGCCGCTTCCTCTTCGATCAGCAGCTTCATGGCGTCTTTGATCTTCAGCTTGCGCGGCTTCTGCTTCTGGCCGCCCAGATTCTGGAACATCGACTGCAGTTGGCTGGTCATCTCTTCCATGCCCGGAGGTGCCATGATCTCTACGCCCATCGGCGCAGCGGCGAGGTTAATCTCTACCTCTTTGTCATCCAGCTGGCCTTCACGCAGCTTTTTGCGGAACGCCTGGCGAGCAGCTGAGGGCTCCTGGGACTGTTCAGCCTGGCCCCAGTTATCTTTCGCCGGTGGGATCAGCACGTCGAGAATACGCTCTTCCGCCATCTCTTCCGCACGGTAGCGGTTTTTCTCGATCGACTGCATACGCACCATTTTCACGGCGGCATCGGTCAAATCACGGATAATTGAGTCAACTTCTTTACCGACATAGCCCACTTCGGTGAATTTAGTCGCTTCTACTTTGATGAAGGGCGCATTGGCCAGCTTCGCCAGACGACGGGCAATTTCAGTTTTACCGACGCCAGTTGGACCGATCATCAGAATGTTTTTTGGCGTCACTTCGTGGCGCAGCTCTTCGTCGAGCTGCATACGACGCCAGCGGTTACGCAGAGCAATGGCAACAGAGCGCTTGGCATTGTCCTGACCGATAATGTGTTTGTTCAGTTCGCTGACAATTTCGCGTGGGGTCATTTCAGACATGGGAGATCCTTACGCTTTAGAGTTTAATTCTTCGATGGTGTGGTTATGGTTGGTATAGATGCAGATATCACCTGCAATATCCAACGCCTTCACCGCAATGTCGCGTGCGTTCATGTCGGTGTTTTCCAACAGCGCGCGGGCGGCGGCCTGGGCGTACGGGCCACCAGAGCCGATAGCAATCAGGTCGTTTTCTGGCTGCACAACGTCACCGTTACCGGTGATGATCAGCGAGGCGTTTTCATCCGCCACTGCCAGCAGCGCTTCGAGCCTGCGCAGCATGCGATCGGTACGCCAGTCTTTGGCCAGCTCAACGGCGGCTTTCACCAGATGGCCCTGGTGCATCTCCAGCTTGCGTTCAAACAGTTCAAATAGCGTGAAGGCGTCTGCGGTACCGCCTGCAAAACCGGCGATAACTTTGTCGTTGTACAGACGGCGTACTTTTTTGACGTTGCCTTTCATTACGGTATTGCCCAGCGTGGCCTGGCCATCACCGGCAATCACTACCTGACCGTTACGGCGAACACTTACAATTGTTGTCACGAGCAGACCCCTTTGTTGCAATCAGATGAGTCGCCCCGCACGGTGTACGGGGCAGAATGCAATTATAGATGGGGGAGATTTTGGGGGTTTCAACCCCCGGAGGCGAGACGAATGCAGTTTGCGTGGCCAGCCATCTTCAGGCGATTGATAGTACCATCAACGTTATCTTTGCCTTTGACCGGGCCAATCACCACGCGATTCCAGCCATTGTTAGTGGTGATCCGCGAGTCAAAACCTTCGAACGCCAGCTGGGCGCGGACGGTCTCCGCCTGCTCAGCGCCTTTAAACGAACCGCACTGCACCATCCAGCGGCGCTCATCTTTTTTCTCAGCGGCAGGCTTCGCCGCTTCCGGCTCACGCGTCACTGGCGCGGCCTGCTGCGTTTTTGGCGCGGCAGCGGCGGTGTGCGCCGGGGTTTGCAGCAGATCCTGGTACGGCTGGCTGTTTGCGGCAGGCTTCGGCTGCTGGGTCTGGCGTGGCGCCTGCGCGCTCTGCACCGGGCGAGTCTGCGGCTGCTCCGTCAGGCGCGGCTGGGTTTTCGGCGCGGCGGCCCATTGCTGCTGGGTCTGCTGCTGAGCTTGCTGCTGTTGGAGCTGCTGCACCTGGCGCTGGCGCTGCAGGGTCTGCTGGCGTTGGGCAGGCGTCTGCTCATTCCACGGCACTTCGTTAAGCTGGGTAGGCTGCTGGCGCATATCGGCCTGCATCTGCTCTAATAGCTGACGCTGTTCGTTGGTCAGCTGATCCGGGTTCATCACTTCCCCGCCCGCTGACGGTTCGGTTGGCGCACGTACGCCCGGCTGGCGGCTCTCCAGCTCTTTAATATAGCGCCAGCGCTCTTCTGGCTTCGGCGGTAGGCCGTTGCCCGTGACCTTCTGGCTCTGCAGGGTCTCGGACTCCTCTTTTTTATGATGGGTAATAAAGTACAGGCCACCGAGAAAGGCGACCAGCACGGCGGCTGCGATCGCCACCATAGCAGGCGAGACAACAGGCGTAGTACGTTGCTTCTTCCGTGAGGTGCTCGTTTTTCGCCGCGAAGGAGCCGACTGGCTGCGGCGTACATAATCTCGTTGTGCCACTATCGTTTCGCTGTATTCATTCGTTTATTGGTCCGTCATGTTACTTAAGCGACGGGACTTTGACCAGACGCGGAATCTGAAAGCCGACACTGTTACGTAAGCGCCTGTGTCGACCCGCGGACGATTAATTCGCAATCCAGCAGGCGCGATCCGCTGCTCACTGCCTGGCCATGTAGCTGATCCAGAAGCAATAGCATCGCCTCGCGGCCAATCTCAAAGCGCGGCTGGGCGACCGTCGTCAGCGGCGGATCGCAGAACTGGGCGAGCGAAATATTATCGAAACCAATGATAGACAGATCCTGCGGAATTTTCAGACCCTGCCGTTTCGCACAGGAGAGTGCGCCAAGGGCCATGACGTCGCTGTGGCAGAATACCGCCGTAGGCGGCTTCGGCAGCGCCAGCAGCTGCTCCATGGCGCTGCTCCCCGCCTCGTAGGTGAAGTTGCCCCGGGCGATATAGTGCGGGTCAACGGTGATGCCAGACCGGCGCAGCGCCTGGACGTAGCCCTGCAGACGGTAGTGGCACAGCGGCATCTCTTCCGGCCCGGCAATACAGCCAATCCGCTGATGCCCCTGCTCCAGCAGGTAGTTAACGGCGTTAAAGGCCGCCGTCAGGTTATCGATGTGCACCGTGGGCAGCTCCAGCTCAGGCGCAAACTCGTTGGCCATCACCATCGGCGGCAGGTTGCGCTGCTCCTCGATGCTGGCGTCGAAGGGCAGACGCGAGCCGAGCAGCAGCATGCCGTCAATCTGCTTAGTGATGATCAGATCGATGAACGTCTTCTCCTGCTGGTTCTGGTGGGCGCAGTCGCCAATCAGCACCAGATAGCCCTGCTCGGCGGCGGTCACTTCAATACCGCGAATGATTTCGCTGAAAAAGGGATCGCAGATGTCCGGCACGATGACCAGCAGCGTGCGCGATTCGTTGCGCTTGATGTTGCGCCCCATTGCCTGCGGCAAATAGCCCACCTCCAGCGCCGCCTGCTCAACGCGATTGCGGGTCGCCTGGGAGACTTTATCCGGGTTCATCAACGCCCTGGACACGGTTGCCGTAGAAACCTTCGCTCTCTGGGCCACATCTTTCATGGTCGCCGCAGCAACCTCTTTCTTAACCTTCAACTCTTTCTCCTCGCATGCCTGGCATAAGCGCAGGCGCATCCCTTATGTGCGACATTACCCACATTTTTAGCAGATCGTTTATCAGTACGGTTACACTATTTTCAGGAAAATTGTGATGAAGGTTGAATTTTTCGATCCGACTCGCATCGCTGGCCTCGCTAACCCTCAATCGGATCCACGTCCAGCACCCACTTCACCTTGCGCGCCTCCGGCAGGGTATTAATCAGCGCCAGTGCGCCGCTGACGATATGCTGCAGGCGAACACGCGAGGGGTGCTGAAGCAGCAGCTGCCAGCGATAGCGACCGCCGCGCTTCGGGGCAAGGGCAGGCACCGGGCCGAGCAGCCAGAGATGGCTATCCACCAGCGGGCTGGCCTGCAGCAGATTGCGCAGCTGCTGCAGAAAGAGCGGGGCCTGCTGGTTGTTATGATCCTCTGCGCGGATGATGACGTGGCTGGTCCACGGCGGCAGCTGCAGCGTCTGCCGCTCTGCCAGCGCCTCCTCGGCAAAGGCGTCATAACCTTTATAGAGCAGGGTTTGCAGAAGCGGGTGCTCAGGGTGGTGGGTTTGTAAAATCACCTCCCCCTGTTTGCCCGCGCGTCCGGCACGGCCGGAGACCTGGGTGTAGAGTTGGGCAAAACGCTCGGCGGCGCGGAAGTCAGCCGAGAACAGCGCGCCGTCGACGTCCAGCAGCGCCACCAGGGTGACGTCCGGGAAGTGATGCCCCTTCGCCAGCATCTGCGTGCCGATCAGAATACGCGCGCCGCCACGATGCACCTCTGCCAGATGCTGCTCCAGCGCCCCTTTACGGCTGGTGGTGTCACGATCGATACGCGAAATAGCCACGCCGGGAAAGAGAGGGGTGAGCGCCTGCTCAAGCTGCTCCGTGCCCAGCCCCACCGGAACCATATGCGTGGAGCCGCAGGCGGGGCACTGGCGCGGCACCGGGCGCTGGCTGTCGCAGTGATGGCAGCGCAGCTGGTGCTGGGCCTGGTGTAGGGTGTAGTAGTGATCGCAGCGCGGGCACTCGGCAATCCAGCCGCAGTCGTGGCACAGCAGCGCCGGAGCAAAGCCGCGACGGTTGAGAAACAGGATCACCTGATTATTGGCCTGCAGATGCTGGCGCATCCGGCTGATTAAGGCCGGGGAGAGACCCGCCTGCAGCTGCTGACCTTTGAGATCGAGCACGTGCTGGTTGGCCGGTCGGGCGTTGCCTGCCCGGCGAGTAAGGCGCAGCAGGCGATACTTCTTCTGCCGTACGTTGTGCAGGGTCTCCAGCGCAGGCGTGGCCGAGCCTAGGATAATCGGGATCTGCTCGCTGTGGGCGCGGTAGACCGCCAGATCGCGAGCGTGGTAGCGCCACCCCTCCTGCTGCTTATAGGAGCTGTCGTGCTCCTCATCGATCACAATGACGCCGAGGTTTTTAAACGGGGTGAACAGCGACGAACGGGTACCAATCACAATCGCCGCCTCGCCATTGCTGGCCTTCAGCCAGCTGCTCAGGCGCTCGCTGTCGTTCAGCCCCGAGTGGAGCACCTCTACCGGGGCGTTAAACCGCTCCCGGAAGCGGGCGATGGTCTGCGGCGTCAGGCCAATCTCCGGCACCATTACCAGCGCCTGCTTGCCCTGGGCCAGAATATTCTCCAGCACGCTCAGGTAGACCTCGGTCTTCCCGGAGCCGGTCACGCCTGCCAGTAGCCAGGCGGAGAACGTATTGGCCTCGCTGTGGATCGCTCCCACCGCCGTGGCCTGCTCGGTGTTGAGCCGCAGGCGCTCGCCGCTGACGGCGTAACCTTCGCGCCAGTCGCGGGGGGCGGGCGCTTCGCTGTTCAACTCGCACAGGCCTTTGCTGCGCAGCGCCTGGAGCGCCGCATCGTTAAACTCCAGCTCCGCTACCTGATGTCGCCAGATCTTCCCCTGGCGCAGGGCGGAGAGCGCCTGCTGCTGCTTTGGCGAGCGCTTCAGGCTGTTGATATCCACCGCCTGGCCCTGTTCCGTGGCGAACCAGTACCAGAGCGGCGCGGCGCTGGCGGGTTTCCCCTGGCGCAGCAGCACGGGCAGGGCGTGAAACAGCACGTCGCCCAGCGGATGGTGGTAATACTCCGCTGCCCACAGCAGCAGTCGCCAGACCGAGGGGGAGAAGACCGGCTCGCTGTCCAGCACCTCCGCCACGCTCTTAAGCTCGGCCAGAGGCAGCTCGCTCTCGTCGCTGACTGCGACCACGATGCCCACCCGCTGCTGCTTGCCGAACGGCACGCGCACGCGGCAGCCCGCACGGGCAGACAGATCGGCGGGCAGCAGATAGTCAAAGGTGCGGGGCAGCGGGACGGGTAGGGCAACGTGAGCAACGGGCATTTTTTTATCCATGCACTTGAAACTGGCGGGATAGTATACACATTGTAAGAAGGCAGATGCGGATCTGTTTGCATACGGCGGTTAATTTCTGTATGATTCGCCGCCTTTGGTGTTGCATTCTGCCGCCAGAGCTTAAATTAATTATCTCGCATGGTGTCCGGCGTTAGGGCTGGAAGAGCGATGCGGCCTTAACTGAGGTTTCTCCCATGAAAAAAGGTATTCACCCGAATTACACTGCGATTACTGCAACCTGTTCTTGCGGTAACGTGATCAAAACCCATTCAACCGTGGGTCACGATCTGAACCTGGACGTGTGCGGCGCTTGCCACCCGTTCTACACTGGCAAGCAGCGTGACGTTGCTACCGGTGGCCGTGTTGACCGCTTCAACAAGCGCTTCAGCATCCCAGGCAGCAAGTAAGAATCCGCTGCTTAGAAAAAACCCGCTTCGGCGGGTTTTTTTGTGCCTGAATGTTGCCCATCATTATTACCCATAATTTAATCTGCTCGGTGTTCACCCATTTGCTGGCTGGCTAATCATGAGCATAAGCACTTTCACTCAAAAAATTCTTCAGTGAACAGGATTACACTCAGAATGAGTAGTACGTCAGATTGCAGTTTGCTGACAGATGGACAGGGAGTTACCGAGAGCGCTCGTTTTATCTTCCTGTGCACTAAAAGAGCTAACATACAAAGAGGGAATGCGAATGATTTTAGGAGCGGCAGAAAGGCATGAACCAGGACGGTATTACACTTTTGAGTCAAGATTACCCCAAGGGGAGTTCTTTGAGCTTCGACCACATCATTTACCGCGTAATGCTCAACCAATATTAGATGAGACAAGCGGCATTTGTATTGGATACACTGTGGTCCAATCTCCTGGCCTTTGGCAAGTTTATGACACTCACGGTCATTTTGTTCGGCTTGAAGAGGCCTCGCTTGAAACCCCCTTAATTGATCCAACAGATATTGCGCTGCTCGCCTTTGGTGTCTTCCGCATTTTCCGTACTGGCAGCGCCTTATTTGAGGCTGGCACAAAAACCGCTATTACAGCTAAACTTAGCCAAAACACCGTTTTATTTTTACGAACCAGATTTAAGCTTGGCTTGTCAGCACGTAATTTGAAAATGACCGAAACGGCTGCCAGGCACATGTTGGAACCGGGTCGGTATGTTCCTTTGTATATTCAAGAAAAAGCTATTCGCTACGGTAAGCGCATGGCCGATCCTCGTAAGATTAAAGGACTGTACAGATACGAAATTGAGATGTACAAGCTATATCGTAAAAAAGCCGCTACTGAGTATAAAAAATACACCCTGGAAGTTGTGGTAAGGGAGTCTGACTGGACGATTACCCATTTCATGTATTTTTGAATGATGATAGGAGTCTATCGATGTTCGATATTAAAAATGAAGAGCTTACTTTTACAGTATCTCCTTTTGAGAGAGTTATTGATAACGAAATTGACCCCGAGCATCATCGTTGGGATTGGATTAAGTCTTTTATTGAATTTTCAGTTCCGGGCCTCACCGCACAATTCCAGACTGAGTTTACAGTAGGTGAGTTACAGACGCTGCGTAAGCAGTTTTCTGCTCATTATGATGCACTCATCACCCGACGTGAAATAAACCCCTTTGAGTTTCGCAGCGAACGGCGTCAGCTGAATATGATAATCAGAAAAATGGCTGGCACTGACAGTGTGATTATCGAATATGAGCTTCGACCGGAAGCACATGCTGATAGTGTTCAGGTCAAAGGTGATTTTAGTATTAACGAGAGCTATTTCGCCGATATTTTGAAGCGGTTGGATGAAATGATTGCATGGGTTTCTTAGATGAATAATGCGGGTTTACACCAGCCCCGTATTCACCCGCTTGCCAATATCGCTAAGCTTTGAGTACTTCTCAAGCAGCTGCGGCGCATCGTCCAGGCTCATCACGAACATCCACAGGTAAGTTATTACCGAGTAGATGTGGCCCGCTTCAAGATGGGGTCTGAGGGTTAACATGGTTATCGCTATGCCAAACAGCATTGCACTGCCGATACCGATGGCAAGGTAGCCCCACGCCTCACGGTCGGAAAGACGAATGCGCAGCCGGGCCATCAGCAGGTAGTGGCGCGTCAGCGTTTGCTCTCTCGCCACGCCAACAAATCCCACCTCTTTTTCGAGCCGGTTATTGAGCCGGAACCAGAGCGCATCATTGACCTTCACGTAGCGGGGAAGCAGGGCGGCAAAAAACACGACCATCAGCAGCGCGCCCGCGCCGACAACCGGCTCCAGAGCGAACAGCATCAGCGCCGCACCGACGATGGAGATTGCCGAGGTCACCAGCACCGGCATATGGGTCTCAAAGAAATCCACAAACTCACGGGAGAGGGTGACGCGCGCCGCCACGGTGGAGTGCGCCTGCTGATGGCTGCGCTGGTGCAGTATGACCGGCACGGCGAGCTGGGCATAGATGCGTGAGAAGGTGCGCGTATCGACGCTGCGTCGGGCCGCACCCACCGCCCACATGCCAAGCACGATCAGGGCATAGACCAGCGCTTTATGCAGGTTGCCCGCCATCATGGCGTTGATGGCAAAGCCAGCAAACAGCGGATAGGTAATGAGCAGAATGTTCTCGGCGAGCACCAGGGAAAAGGTCCAGATCAGCTTTTTCGCATGGAGAACGGTGAGCTGGCGCAGGGTGCCCCAGGCCGTTGAGGATGATGTTTGCAGCATGGTGTTTCTCAGATAATATAGGCAATAGAGCGATCGCTCTATTTGCGATGAATTTACTTGAGCAGTCGCTCAAAGTCAACAAGGCGAGTATGACCCGACAACCATCTGAACAGCGGCGTGAGGCAATCTTATCTACGGCTATCGCGCTTTTTCGTACCAAGGGATTGCTGCAAACGTCGACCCGGGACCTGACCGAAGCGCTGGGGATCTCACGCAGCCATATCTATCACTACTTCCCTAACTGGCAGGCGCTGTGCCTGGCCGCGCTGGAGCACTATATGCGCCAGGATCTGCATGAGTTAGAGGGGGAGCTGGCTGCGATGCAACCGGAAGCGGCTCTGAAACGGCTTACCGAATGGGTTTTACCGGACAAGGTCGATCCGGACTGGCTTATCTATGCCGATGCCTGGCAAATTGCGGCCCGCGACGAGGCGTACAAGGCGCTGGCGCAGAGCGTCACTACGGACTGGAATGGTCTAATCGAACAGGTGATTACACGGGGAGACGAGGCGGGTGTTTTTCATTGCCAGGATGTCGCGCAGGCCACCCGACTGCTTAGTGGAGCCATCAACGGCTGTGCCGATATGGTCTCACTTGAGCCCAATGAGCGCAGCCGGCAGCAGGCGCTGGCGGATATTGTTACCTTAATTAAGGTGTTGTTGCAGCCGACATAAGCCCGGCGTATCACGTCCAGCAAAAAGGGGCCGCAGCCCCTTTTCCATTAGTATTCCCATGTGTCCGGGTCGATGCCCAGCTCGCGCATGATAATCTTCGCCTCTTCAGGGATTTCGTCGCTGCGCTCTTTGCGCAGGTCTTCATCGTTGGGCAAAGGCTGGCCGGTGAACGCATGCAGGAACGCTTCGCACAGCAGCTCGCTGTTTGTGGCGTGACGCAGGTTATTGACCTGACGACGGGTACGTTCATCGGTGAGGATCTTTAACACCTTCAGAGGAATGGAAACCGTAATTTTTTTTACTTGCTCACTCTTCTTACCGTGCTCAGCGTAGGGGCTGATATATTCGCCGCTCCATTCAGCCATGAGATACCTTAATCCTCTTTCTCATTAATAAATGGCCAAAACCCGACTTACCGCAGGGACAGGGCCGTAATCTCGCGTAGTTTACCGTAGAGACGCCACCGTGACACGGAGTATTGGCTCCTGGGATGTGCGCTAATGCAGATAATTTTAACGGTTATTCGCGGTTTGCTCAATCTATACGCAAAGAAGTTTAGATGTCCAGATGTATTGACGTCTATTGTCACAATGCTATTCTGTGGCCTGATTTTTCATCCATTAAGCCAGGAAGCCTTCACATGACGCGTAAACAGGCCACCATTGCAGTGCGTAGCGGATTGAATGATGACGAGCAGTACGGCTGCGTTGTCCCGCCGATTCATCTCTCCAGCACCTATAACTTCACCGATTTCAACGAGCCGCGCGCGCATGACTACTCCCGACGCGGTAATCCGACGCGTGATGTGGTCCAGCGTGCGCTGGCGGAGCTGGAAGGCGGGGCGGGGGCGGTGCTGACCAATACCGGCATGTCCGCTATCCACCTGGTGACCACGGTTTATCTGAAGCCTGGCGATCTGCTGGTGGCTCCGCACGACTGCTACGGCGGCAGCTACCGTCTGTTTGACAGCCTGGCGAAGCGCGGCTGCTATCGCGTTCTCTTTGTCGATCAAAACGATGAGCAGGCTCTGAAGGCGGCGCTGGCTGAACAACCGAAGCTGGTGCTGATCGAAAGTCCAAGTAATCCATTGTTGCGCGTCGTGGATATTGCGAAAATCTGTCAGCTGGCCCGCGAAGCCGGTGCCGTGAGCGTAGTGGATAACACCTTCCTCAGCCCGGCGCTGCAAAACCCGCTGGCGCTGGGGGCGGATCTGGTGCTGCACTCCTGCACCAAGTACCTCAATGGTCACTCCGACGTGGTTGCGGGCGTGGTGATTGCCAAAGAGGAAGCGACCGTCACCGAGCTGGCATGGTGGGCGAATAATATTGGCGTAACCGGCAGCGCGTTTGATAGCTACCTGCTGCTGCGCGGTCTGCGTACGCTGTCGCCGCGTATGGAAGTGGCCCAGCGTAATGCCCAGGCGATCGTCGAGTTCCTGAAGACGCAGCCGCTGGTGAAGAAGCTTTATCACCCGTCGCTGCCTGAGAACCAGGGACACGAGATTGCCGCTCGCCAGCAGAAGGGCTTCGGCGCGATGCTGAGCTTTGAGCTGGACGGCGATGAGCAGACCCTGCGTCGTTTCTTAAGCGGCCTGTCGCTGTTCACGCTGGCAGAGTCGCTGGGCGGGGTGGAGAGTCTTATCTCCCACGCGGCGACCATGACGCACGCGGGCATGGCCGCCGAAGCGCGCGCCGCTGCCGGCATCTCCGAGACGCTGCTACGCATCTCGACCGGTATTGAAGATGGTGAAGATTTAATTGCCGATCTGGAAAATGCATTCCGGATCGCAGCCAAGGGGTAAACATGAGTGTGATTGCGCAGGCAGGGACGAAGGGTCGTCAACTGCATAAATTTGGTGGGAGTAGTCTGGCGGATGTGAAGTGTTACCTGCGTGTCGCCGGTATCATGGCGGAGTATTCGCAGCCTGGCGATATGATGGTGGTCTCGGCCGCCGGCAGCACCACCAACCAGTTGATCAGCTGGCTGAAGCTCAGCCAGACCGACAGGCTCTCTGCGCATCAGGTTCAACAGGCGCTGCGCCGCTACCAGTCCGAGCTTATCAGTGGATTACTTCCCCCTGAGACAGCCGATGGATTAATCAGCGAATTTATTCACGATCTGGAGCGTCTCGCTGGCCTGCTCGACAGTGGCGTTACCGATGCGGTCTATGCCGAGGTGGTCGGCCACGGCGAGATCTGGTCCGCGCGATTGATGTCCGCCGTACTTAATCTGCAGGGGTTGAACGCCGCCTGGCTGGACGCGAGGGAGTTTTTACGCGCCGAGCGCTCCGCCCAACCGCAGGTTAACGAAGGGCTTTCTTATCCGCTGCTGCAACAGCTGATGGTGCAGCACCCTGGCAAACGGCTGGTGGTGACCGGCTTTATCTGCCGCAACGATGCGGGAGAGACCGTACTACTGGGCCGTAACGGCTCGGACTACTCGGCAACGCAGATTGGCGCCCTGGGCGGCGTCTCCCGGGTGACCATCTGGAGCGACGTGGCCGGGGTCTACAGCGCCGACCCGCGTAAGGTAAAAGATGCCTGCCTGCTGCCGCTGCTGCGTCTCGACGAAGCCAGCGAGCTGGCGCGTCTGGCGGCGCCGGTGCTGCACGCCCGCACGTTACAGCCGGTCTCCGGCAGCGATATCGATCTTCAGCTGCGCTGCAGCTACAACCCGGAACAGGGCTCTACGCGCATCGAACGCGTGCTGGCTTCCGGAACAGGCGCGCGCATCGTCACCAGCCACGATGACGTCTGCCTGATTGAGTTCCAGGTTCCGCC
>JBCNNW010000009.1:0-62818 GCA_039594205.1 Pseudescherichia sp.
TGTGAATAGTGGGGTTAGGGGAATACGTCTTGTAGGATGAATCCTTTATCAGCACCCATTATGGGTGCTGATAACTCACCTATAGGTAGTACGGAATTTTACCCTTTGGTTTTCTTTTTTCTAGTAACCGTATTATCTAAAGCCAATTTGATACTCTCAATATTTCTTGACCAGTTTTTTATAATGGTATCTGCCAACGCATCAGGGCTCATTGTTGATATCCGGTATTTTTTACTTTGATTATTAATTTCAAAATTTGACTCTTCGACAAATTTCCATAAGGGGTCAATGAGGTCATTCACCGCAGCTGCTTTACTTTTCCACCCACCTTCAGGTACGGAGCTATTGATCAAATAAACAAGCTTATCCTGAATTATTCGATACACTTCTGATTTACTGTTCCCACCTTCTTTTCCGGCCTTAGCTCTAACATGTGATAATTTTTTTTGGGTACATACAGAAACATGAAACCATGACATACCAATACATCTATCAAATAATTCAGCTGACTTAATGAACGCTTTAATAGCAACACATTCATTCTCCGACATAACTGACTTTCCCCATTGATAAGACATTGAGGCAAAAAATAGATGTGTTTTAAACACATCATTAATTAAAAAAGGATCCTGAATAAGATGAGCAAATGTTTCCCTAGAAATACGTAATTTTAACTGTTTCCAGCATTCCTGAGCTGGATCATATAATTCTGTATATTCCTCTCTTAATTGCTCCACTCCGTCAACAGTACAATATTTATACTCCTTACGAGATGGATCACTGTACAAAATCACACGGGTTCCTACCTTATCAGAATTCCAGAATTGATCTCGCATCTCGCTTAGTTCCTTTCGTATCACGGGATAACTTTCGCTGAGCACATCAA
This sequence comes from Pseudescherichia sp., assembly GCA_039594205.1. GTDB lineage: Bacteria > Pseudomonadota > Gammaproteobacteria > Enterobacterales > Enterobacteriaceae > Pseudescherichia. The sequence goes on from JBCNNW010000009.1 coordinate 887, forward strand.
CGTATATGTCCCAATCACATTCAACCATCTGCCCAGAAAGCCAAACCGATTTTTGACTAATTTCTTCGCAAAACTCAATCGCTGTCAACATAAAAACACCAAATATCAATTAGTTAAGTGTTGTAAAAAATGTTTTTTTGGTACGCGGATTTTTTGCATTTGTACTTGCCGCTAATCTTTCTACAACCAAAATGAACTAATGAGAGGCAATCATGCATGAACAATCCATCAACCGTTAGGATACTCCGCTTACCTGCGGTTATCCAAAAAACTGGCATGGCACGAGCCACAATTTATGACTGGTTGAACCCCAAATCACCGCGTTACGACTCAACTTTTCCCAAAAAGCGAATGCTCGGAGTCAAATCGGTTGGATGGGTTGAATCAGAGATTGATGAATGGTTAACACGGCGTAGCAAACTTATCTGAATATACAGATCCATGATGTGCACACTAAATGCGTTCAAAACTAATAATACACTGCTATTTTTGCTACAAATAGCAAAAATAGCAGTTAGCGATATTCCCCCAAAAAATTTAGAGGATTTAAACTTGAGCACCCATCCATTTCCTGTCCATGTTTTTCCGTCGCTAATCAGAAATGCAATTTATGAAGTAGAGCGACAAACACAAGCTCCTCTATCGTTGATATCAGCATCGGCGCTTGGAGCAATTTCATTAGTGTGCCAAAACAGAATTGACGTTTGTAGGCTAAATGGTCTATGTAGCCCCGTTTCACTTTTTTTTGCTGACGCTTGCTGAATCAGGAGAAAGAAAAAGTACTGTTGATAACATTTTCATGAAACCGCTGTATCAACAGGAAAAAATTTGGTTTGAAAAACATAACCAAGATTTACAATTATGGATGAATGACAAAGCAGCTTTTATTATCAAAACAAAAGCACTGGAGTCAAAACTAAAATCTGATACTCGTCGTAATAAAGATTGCAGTATAACGAATGAACAATTGAGGTTTCTATTTGAAACTAAACCTAAAGAACCTGTTAGATATAGGCTGATGTTTAATGATGCAACGCCAGCCGCAATTAAAGATTATCTTTGTGGAGAATGGAAGTCCGTGGGTATTATGTCGGATGAAGCAGGGACCATATTTAATGGGCATACATTGAATGAACTTCCATTCATAAACAAGATGTGGGATGGTTCAAATTTTTCCGTTGATAGAAAAAATTCTCCTGAACGTTTAATTCATGATGCCAGAATGACATTATCTATGATGATACAACCTACAATATTTCATAAGTATATTGAGCGTAAAGGTGAGATGGCTAAAGGGATTGGTTTTTTTGCCCGTTGCTTGATTTGCCAGCCCGATTCAAGACAAGGATTCCGGCAGATTACAAGTCCGGTGATATCCAGTGAACACTTACCAGTGTTCCATAGCCGACTGCTTGAGATAGTTAATGATAGCATTATAAGAAATGGCAAAGGTGAGCGAATAATCTTAAGGCTCTCTCCGCAGGCAGAGCAACTATGGATCTCATTTTATAACAGAACTGAATCGGAAATGAGCGAAATTGGTTATTTATCCAACATGAAGGATTATGCTTCAAAAATGGCAGAGAACATGGCAAGGATTGCTGCATTACTCCATTATTTCGAAGGTCGTAACGAGGATATATCAATTGAAGCTGTGGAAGCTGCAATTCAGATAAGTGCCTGGTATGTTGATGAGTACAAAAGATTGTTCTCTAAAGCTTCAGGATTTACTCTTGTTAATAATGAAAGTGACGAACTATACTCCTGGATAAAAAATTATTGCGCTAGTACTTTCCCACCACATATAAGTAAAACGAAGATTCTTCAATACGGACCTTATCGATTCAGAAATAAAATTAAGATGGATGAATTACTTAACATCTTACTTATTAACCAAAGAATAGTAGTAACACATTTCGGTAATACTCTCTATATACAACCAGTACAATAGGCAAATAATTGCAGAGTTGCTTTTTCATTATTAAATGATGTAGCACTTGGCTTTAAGTTAATTTGAAAGTGTTTTTATGTTGGATAGGTAATATATACTAACATATAAAAAATCATAACAGTGATATCACTCAAGCTTATCTATACAGTTAGATACAACTTGAAAACCATATTTCTACAACGAGTAACACATACGTGATCTATTAATATAAACAACTCCTAAAATCATACGAGAAATAAATCATGAAATTATACAATGGTTCCCATGGTGAGCATGTAATCGCCTATAGAAAAAATATTGAAGATGTAGTTCAAAATGCTATCGGTGAATTTTCAAGAACAATGGCATTGCGTGTTGATGTGCATTACCCACCTATCCTTGACAGAGGTGATACTGTATGTCGCTTCCCAAACCTAGAGCCTGGAGTGATATCTCGATTTCGCAATTCTCTAAATGCTATATTAGATGCAAATGAAAAAATGAGAGCAACTGAAGGGAAAAGAATATATCGTAATCGAACGAGGCATGTATGGGTAAGGGAATTTTCTGAAGAGGGAAAATGCCACTTTAATCTCGGTCTTTTTTTTAATAAGGATGCTTATTACCATTTAGGCGATTATGAGACTGAAAGCAACTTACGGATGATGATTATACGGGCATGGTATAGCGCATTGGATCTGGAGTTGGATGATTACGCAGGACTAGTCCATTTCCCTAAAAATTGCCGCTATATATTAGATGTGAATGACTTTAACTTTGAGGATGAATACAAAAAGCTTCTTAACCGACTGGATTACTTAGCCAAATTAGATACTAAGCTATACGGTGATGGTGACAGAAATTTCGGATGCAGTAGAAATTAATCTTTCAAAAGGCCTTTACATTATACGCAAAGGCCGATGATAGGTAATTCATGCAACTGTGACGATAACATATCAAATTTAAGACATTAGTATAAAAGATCACCCTCTTCCTTTTTCTGATTGTTTCAAAGCTTTTATTGCTGTTACTTTTAGAAATGATTCATCATTAGGATTCCTACTCGCAATGTCATAAGTCAACTCCCGTACCAAGGAAACTAGGAAAGTACATACTTGAGTATATTTATCAAGGTAATGAGCTTTATCAGTAATTTTCAAGATAGGCTCTTTATTCCACGAACTTAAGTTGTTGTACACATCTGTACGAAAATTTTTCGATTTTTCGTGTGGATACCAAGCTCCATGTTTGTGTTGATAATTTATTTCGTTGCGTAATCTAGATAACCAATTTGCACGAACATGGCAGGGATATGATTTCATTACCTTGACTAAATCGTCCAATTGGCTAAATAAGAACTGCTTCTTTTGTTGACTTACTGGGTTTTTATCAAGCAAAAATTCAGCGGAAATTTTAGACAGCAATTCTGCTAGTACAGACCATGTATCCTCATGAGAACCATTGTTTAGTTTTTGAATTGAAAAGGAGGATAAATCCTTATGATAAATAACCAAATGCAACCCATCACTTATATTAACACCAGGAGGATTAGCATGATATTTCAAAGCTGCAGTAAGCTTTTCTGATTGATTTCTCTCTAGTTGTATAACTCCATAACCTAAAATTCTCAATAACGTATGTGCTGCAAAAAACGCAGAGTAATAAGAACGTATCAGCGGCCAAGCAGTTGAGCGAGGAATTTCATACTCGGCAGAAATATCATAAATTGACTCAAATGTCGCAATTGTCATCCTAGAAATATCAAAAGCTAAGGCTCTTAAAAATGTTTCCTTATTACTGATATAAAAATTAAACTGTTTACTTGTAACATTATAACTATCTAGAACTTGAGGTTCGGATTCTATCCATTGCTTGAAAGTGGTGTCAGTAACACCACTCACATCGGTTAATCCTTCGACAAAATAAGGCCTTAAAACATCTGATGCTATTGACATAAATTTTATTCCCTCATAGCTGGAAACTTTTTGTCAATGAGTTATTTAAGGCTTCAGTCAACGTCTTATAGGATCTTTTAGACTTTAAAATCAGAGCTTTATTTAAAGATAAAGGAACTGGCTGTATAATTTCAGCAAAATTTTCATTACTGTATTCAGAATTAAATTTATATTTAACTCTAGAAGCAACTTCTGGGAAGAATGCGATTATTCCTTTAAAAATATTTGGCGTTGTTATTTCACTCTTAAACCCTGCTTTTTCAAATACATCTACAATAGCTCCGAGATAAGAGTTAAATATTTCATATAACTCATCCGTGTTCTTATTGCCAAGAACACCAATTATATTTGAGAAACTAGTGTTAAATGTTGTTCTACTAATTTTACCTTTAACTTTTTCATTAGGACTTAATAATCCAGTTAATACGCTAAACTTATCTTTTTGAAATTGATTAAATAAATCACGCAGAAGACTTTCAACGTCCCCTTCCAATTCAGCAAGTTGCTTAATATCGAGAAGCAACTCACTTGGAACTGGTCTCTGTTTCGTATTTATATCAATAAAAAGCCTTGTTTCTTCAGCCTTAGTCAAGCCTGTATATATCACAACAGGGATGCGCAGTTTACTTTTTGCTAATTTATATCCCCAAACCCGATGCTGACCATCTAACACTAAAAAAGCCTTAGGGTGCATTTTTATCGTAAGAGCTCGCCCCCCTTTTTTAACTGTAAGTTCAGCTTCAGGCTGTGCCGATAATACGACTGCATTAGGTATTGTTCCAAATCCGCTATCAATGTAGTCTGCAATTTCTTGAGCACGTTTTTCATCTAAGCGTCGTTGGAAACCTTCTAAAGGGTCATCATATCTCGTTGTAACAAAACAAGTATCAGCTAATATATCAGAATACAGTGTTAAGGAATAGAATTTATGCCGTCCTTGTGTGATCAAACTAAAAGTGTAGCTATTAACATCGTAATCATTATCAGACATTCTAAACTCCTATAATTTTTTTATCTCAATACGTTTTTCAGCGATTTTCAAGTAGTGTTCGGAAAGGTCTATACCTATTGATCTAAAACCTAATCTATTAGCGACAGTAGTAGTTGTTCCTGTGCCAACAAATGGATCTAACACTATTCCACCCTCAGGGCAGGTTGCAAGTATTGGAATCATGCAAATTTCTTCTGGATAAGGCGCAAAATGAGCTCCCCTTTTATGTGCATCTTCTGGCGGTATTTCCCATACATCACTCGGCTTACTTCCCTTCGGATGATATTTTAAGAAATAGAACCCCTTCTCCTGCAACTCTCTGGCTCGACCTGATATTTTTACTCTATCAGAGTGAGTAGTTCGGTGCTGCCCTCTTATCACCATTCTAAAATCTGATATTTTATTATTGGCAATTTCCAATAACACACTATCCAAAGCGCCGAAAGCAATTTTTTTTTCCTCATCACTCAACGCTGTTGATAGTTCGATTCTTCTTCTATAGTTAACACCTGTAACGCCTGTGGCTGAAACTACCGCACCATTCTTTATATATGATTTTCGTGACGTAGTTCGTATAGCATCAATGTTATAATAATATTTACCGCCCTTAACGAAGTGAAAAATATTCTCGTGCAAATTATTAAGCCTATCCCGAGAACTGTCCATTCCACCTTTTAATTTATTCCATATCACATCATTTCTCAAAACCCAATTTTGCTCATCCATCATCGCTATAGCTATACGCCATGGAATACCAGCCAAACTCTTTTTATAGTAAGTATCATTAATATTAAGCCAGAAAGAACCATCGCTTGTAAGTATTCTCTTCACTTGACTAAATATCTGTAAAAGATTATTTATATAATCTTCTTTTTTCTTCTCTTGACCAAGCCCACCATTTTCATATTCTCTTTGTAGCCAGTATGGTGGTGAGGTTATCACACAATTTACTGACTCATCGGGCATTGATTTAAGGACAGATAGAGCATCGCCCTGCACAAACAATGGATGCTTTTGAGTGCCATTAATATATTCTTCGATCATTTTTTTTGCATTTTTTTTCAACGGGTTAACTCAACATTACATGTGCATCCTAGAGAGATATTATGCACATCGTATGAAGATTTCTCAACCTATCTCTCCAACTAAAAAACATTAAAAATCAATTATTTAAACACAAAGGCAGGACTTTTATTTTTTAATACTTAAAATTCTGCTCATTTCACCTTTAAGAAAATTACTTCCCCATCAACTCCTTAACTCTTTTAGTACCCAAACCCCATAAAAAGCTCTATGTGCGTTTCAGATAAACGTTACATGAACCAACATGAAATCCCATTTAATTTCAGATAGATATAATTAAATTGTATATAGCATTACTGCGCCGAACACATACAGGTTCGCCGTTTTTTTCTTTTTCGCAGGAGATTTCATGAAAATTCAAGAAAGCTTGCAGACTCTGCAAGACTCACTTAATGGCTTACCTACATGGATCTCAGAACAGGCCATGCAGCAAATTCGTCTTCTCTCCAATTACGAACCAGTAATTGGAATTATGGGTAAAACCGGCTCAGGAAAAAGAAGTCTTTGTAATGACTTGTTTGTCGGCGAAATATCGCCTGTCAGCGATGTCGCGGCCTGCACCCGTGAACCTTTGCGATTTCGCCTGCAAGTCGGTGAGCGGTTTATGACCATCGTGGACCTGCCCGGTGTGGGTGAAAGTAGTGCCCGCGATACTGAGTATGCAGGGTTGTACCGTGAACAACTTCCCCGGCTTGATTTGGTACTGTGGCTGATTAAGGCTGATGATCGGGCACTGGCGGTGGATGAGCATTTTTATAGGCAGGTGATTGGTGAGGCATACCGGCATAAGGTGCTATTTGTTATCAGCCAGTCAGACAAAGCTGAACCCACAAGCGGTGGAAACACCCTATCCATAGAACAAAAGCAAAACATTAGCCGCAAAATCTGCCTGCTGCATGAACTATTCCAGCCCGTGCATCCGGTGTGTGCCGTATCGATCCGTCTGCAGTGGGGGCTGCGGGAGATGGCCGAGCGAATGATTAAGTGTCTCCCACGCGAAGCCACCAGCCCGGTGGTGTCACAATTGCAGCATCCCTTTCGCACAGCAGCAGTCCAGGAGAAAGCGCGTGACGATTTTGGTGAAACGGTCGGCGCAGTACTGGACACAGTAAGTGCCTTCCCACTCGTACCGGCTCCGATACGTGCCGTAATACAGGCCGTCCGTAACACCGTGGTGTCCGTTGCCCGTGCTGTGTGGGATTTCTTCTTTTAAGCAATTAACCCATCCCTGTTATTTCCCTAACCTTGTCGCCAATGCGACGGGGTTTTCTTTTATTTGTTTTCCCATTATGAGGAGTCTGCTTATGACCCGTTTGGCCTCGCGCTTTAGCGCTGCAAATCTTATCCGTCGTGACCGTCCGTTAACCCGTGAAGAGCTGTTTCGCGTCGTGCCCAGCGTGTTCAGCGAGGACAAACACGAGTCCCGTAGTGAACGCTACACCTATATACCCACCATCTCCTTGCTGGACAGCCTGCAGCGAGAAGGCTTCCAGCCATTCTTTGCCTGTCAGACCCGTGTACGTGATCCGGATCGTCGCGAACACACCAAGCATATGCTGCGTCTGCGGCGTGAGGGACAGATAACCGGTAAGCAGGTGCCGGAAATTATCCTGCTCAACTCTCACGATGGCAGCAGTTCGTACCAGATGCTGCCGGGACTATTTCGTGCGGTTTGTCAGAACGGCCTTGTCTGTGGTGAGTCGTTTGGCGAGGTGCGGGTGCCGCACAAGGGGGACGTGGTGAGTCAGGTGATTGAAGGCGCGTATGAGGTACTGGGGATTTTTGACCGGGTGGAGGAGAAACGGGATGCCATGCAGTGCCTGCTGTTGCCGCCCCCGGCACAGCAGGCACTGGCAAAAGCCGCTCTCACATACCGTTTTGGTGAAGACCACCATCCGGTGACTGAGTCGCAAATACTCTCTCCGCGCCGCTGGCAGGATGAGAGTAACGACCTGTGGACCACGTACCAGCGTATTCAGGAGAACCTGATTAAGGGCGGTCTCAGTGGGCGTAATGCTAAAGGGGGGCGGTCACATACCCGTGCCGTTCGCAGTATTGACGGGGACGTGAAACTTAACAGGGCACTGTGGGTGATGGCGGAAGCGATGTTCACGCAACTGCGGTGACCGTTTAATGTTGCCACGTTGTTAATATCGGACACCACCTGTCCGCATTGCAACGTGCTGGCGGTCCTCACACACCGAGGGATCGCCTGTAACCCCCGCTACATCTGGCTTTTGCAGAAATAAAAAATAGTTTCTGTGGTGTCCATACCCTGTCCGCCCCCTTATTTAAAGTAATCACATCATTTTCAGTTAGTTAACTTCCACGGAGAACGTCTCATGACACAGCCAGAACGCCGCCATGACCGGCTGGCTGTCAGACTGTCACTGATAATCAGCCGTCTGGTGGCGGGGGAAACGCTGAGTGTGCGTAAGCTGGCCGCTGAGTTTGGTGTGTCAGTTCGCACGCTGCGGCGTGATTTTCGCGAGCGGCTGATGTATCTGGACCTGGAGTATCAGTCCGGATATTGCCGCTTACGTACTGCTGGCAGTGAAATGCAGATGGTGCCCGACGTGCTTATCTTTGCTCACCGCAGCGGGCTGGCCGGACTTTTTCCCGGCCTTGACCGCCGTCTGGTGAACGCTCTGCTGATGTGCGATGAGTCTCCCTGCGTGATAGCACCAGCCAATCCGGTTCCTTCGCCTTCAGGAGCATTGTCTTTCTGGAGACTGATTCAGGCCATTACCGGGCGCAGGCGGGTGACGCTGATTGCGGAGGGGAGACGCTGTGAGTGCCTGGCTCCCTGCCGGTTACTCATCCACCAGCAGACCTGGTATCTGGTGGCTGAACACGACGGGCATATCGCCGTATTCACACTTGATGAAATACATCTGATTCATCCTTTGCAGGAGACTTTTCGCCGCAATGACAGCCTGTGCCGTCTGACTGAAGACCCGGTTTTCATTCAGGCCTTACCCCATTTTCGCTTTATCCAGCAGTCACTGCTTACGTTTGTTCCGGCTGACAGCCCACCGGAATAGCGCAGGCGTTGTTATCAACCCGGCAACAGGGAGGAACCCGATGCCCGTTATTGCCATTATCGCCATTGTTGTCATCGTCATCATTCTGAACAAAACCGGGGTGTCCGACAGCCTCATCGCCCTGACGCTTGCCACCGTTGCCGCTCTGCTGACGGGCGGCGGTGCAGCCGGTGCTGCCAGTGTTGCACTGACGCCGTTCGTCGGTGTGCCTGTGGGTATTTTTGTGGGGATTTATGTCTTTGCCAAAGTGGTTCGTCTGATTTCAGGAAAAAAATAATGAAACGTAAAACACTACCTCTGCTGGGGCTGGTTGCCGCCACTCTGTTTCTGAGCGCCTGCGATGACAGGAGTGATGACCTGAAGGCCATCAGCAAATTCAAGGACCTCACACCTCCGCACTTCAGCGATGTTGTCAGCCGTCAGGATGATGTCAGCGAAGAATGGTCCCAGGTTGGCTTCTCATCCGGTCTCACCCTGCAGGTCTTACGTACCCGCCAGTCGCCCGATGGCTGCGAGGGAGGCAGTTACTACTACCTCGTGGATATGGAGGAAAAAACCGTCCAGCCGCTGATGAATGCGCTGTGTATTGCCGACAACATCAAACTCGAATACCACGAGGTTACGGACCCTTTCACGAAGGAAAAATACTTCGAATATTCCCATGACGGCAAACTGATGGGACGACTGTTGATACCCTCAAACCCTGAGAACCAGGAATAAAAACAACGATAAAGGAGACAGAAATGAAAATACGTTCACTAAGCCGGTTTGTACTGGCCGGTATACTGCTCGCGAGCTTTAATGCCTCTGCGGTCTCGGGACTCTGGCAACAGGGGTACGGTCAAGGCAATGCGGAATACAGCGTGACTGATGCCAGCGGAAAGATGTTTACCATCAACTGTACGGAAAATCCGGACCAGAACGGTATTTACCAGCACTCGGTTTTTCTTACCCTCGCCGGGGATAAAACAGTGAGCTCGCATGACGACAGTACTGACATCACAGTGGTGATGGACCATAAGCAATATGCCATTCCCTCAACCCTTGGTTGGCGTAACGGGGATAATGCCTGGTTTAGTTTCATCATGGATATCCGCAAGGCCAGACAGTTCAGTGTCTACGTCAATGATCGCAAAGCGGGGACTTTCACTGCTGACCTGAAGAACGCTGAGAAAGTCCTGCCCACTCCCGGAGACTGCGGTAACGACTGAAAGCCGCATCTTCTCCCGCAAACTAACCCCGACAGCCACCAGGCTGCCGGGGTTTTATTTTATCAGAATCCTGAAATGTCCAGACCAGATTTACTTACATTAGCAACATGGCTTCAACAGATTGAACTCACAATGCGAAGCAAACAAAAATCAAGTTCACCGTTATAAGCTGTGAGTCCAACGGGTCGCCACAACGAAATCAACTTTTATGCCGCACTGCCTTTTTCTTTATTAAATCGCTCTCACCTTTACGTCCGTTAATGACGTAATGCACTTCACAATGCACTCTATACTGTGTAAAAAAATAAGAAAGCGCCATGTGTAATTCACGTGACCATGAAATGCGTTCAAAATTCACATCAAAGAAATCATATACAAAATTCGTATTTTCCCTGAGATGGAAAACATTATTTCTAAATGTCCTGAGAGAATCTGCATGTTCTTTCATTAACTTGCCTATGCTATCTGAAATCGGTATTAACTCTTTAAAATCATCAGGACGCTCATTATTAAGCAAGATCCTCAGATTTAGCTTGCGAACCCCCTCGCAAACCACACCTAGAAAACCTAACCAAGTAGAAAGATAAATCCTTATATCTATTTCATCTCGTTCATTCAGCTGACCATTTATATGCGATTTTTGTCTGAGCTTTTCGTAATTCCTAAACATAAGATCAGCAGACTGGAAATAATGAGTAAGAAGAACCAGCACACGGTCCTGATTGCGATTGGGGAGTGTATCTTCAGGGTGTCTGCTATCTATGTCTACAGCGTAGAAAAAAGGAGTATTAGCAATATAGTAAAGGTCACCATCAGGACAAACCAATTCTCCTTTCTCTAGGGCCTCACTCAAACAGTCAGCAACTTCATCCTTACTATTGAACCCATAGGTACTCAGATTCTCTCCTGCAAACAGGATAAGCCACCATAAATTAAACCCGCCAACCTCCCCCTGCGCACCAAAATCAAAATTAACATCCCCAGAGCTAAGCTTTACCAAACAACCAGCACCATGTTTATAGTATTTAACACCACCATCTAGCTCACCAGAAATTGGTATGTCTAATTCAATCCAATGATTACAACTCAATGGCATTGGTATACCAGAACGATGCATAATTTTTAGCGCAACTAGGATCTTTTCTTGAAAATCAAAAACTAAACAAGCTAATTTTTCATTCATCGCAGTGGCCTACATTTCATTATTGAAACAATAATATCTCAAAACCTTCAAAAAATAATAGTCAAACTATGAACATACCTCCCTTAATGAACAATTTTCATGTGGCATATTCTCAATTTCAGCTTCTGAAACATAGCTGCTGATCAACCATGCGCGTCCATCCAAGGTGGAAGCTGCTACAGATTTTCTGCTTATATTCCAAATAATTTCAGAAAGAGATTATCTGCGTGAATCCCCGTCTCCTTTATCGGATGGCGGGACTTTTGTTTTTCACTCTGAAGTCTGTTTAGCAAAAATCTGACGATCCTCAGATCTATGAGCAACTTCGGCCTTCGATGCACCAAAAGGAAAAGCACTATGTATAACGTCAAGACGTTAGAACTAAATAATCAACTTAATCTCAATTGGATGGAGTCCACCGAAGACAACTTACTTTATGCCGCTGTCATACCTGATGAAATGCGTATTAGCTTCTGGCCGCAGCACTTTGGGTCCATCCCCCAATGGATAACGCTGGAACCTCGTATTTTCACCTGGATGGACCGCTTCTGTGATGAGTACAGCGGTGGTATCTGGTCCTTTTACATGCTCAGCAATGGCGGAGCATTTATGGCCCCTGATGCTGACAGTGACGATAAATGGCATCTGTTCAACGGCATGAACGGCAATGGTGCGGAAATGAGCGCGGAAGCCGCAGGTATCGCTGTCTGCCTGATTGAATACAGCCATCATGCCTGTCGCACCGAATGCGATGCCATGACTGAGCACTATTACCGCCTGCGGGATTACGCTCTGCAGCACCCTGAATCCAGCGCCATTTTGCGCATTATTGATTAAGGATACTCATGATGAAACAGTCAATTATCCCACCTGCTCCGGCACTTCCACTGACCGCACAACGCACGGTAAAGCGTGCGTTAACGCTACTTGACCGACACCTGCGAGAAAAAGGCGTGGCATTCACCTCCACCCAAGCTGCCCGTGACTGGCTAAAGCTAAAAATGGCGGGGCTGGAACGTGAAGAGTTCATGGTGCTGTACCTGAACCAGCAGAACCAGTTGATTGCTCACGAAACACTGTTTGCCGGTTCTATTAGCAGTACCGAGGTGCATCCCCGTGAAGTGGTCAAACGAGCCCTGTACTTCAATGCGGCAGCAGTGATACTGGCGCATAACCATCCCTCCGGCGACACCACCCCCAGCCAGGCAGATAAGATCATCACGCAGCGTCTGGTGCAGGCGCTTCAGCTCGTTGATATCCGTGTGCCTGACCATCTCATCGTCGGTGGCACGCAGATATTGTCGTTCGCTGAACACGGCCTGCTTTGAGGCATTACATGAAAGTTATCAGTAAGCGCCGGGCGATGACTATTTACCGTCAGCATCCGGCCTCCCGCATTTTTCGATACTGCACCGGCAGATACCAGTGGCTCGGCAGTGTCTGTCATTACACCGGTAAGGTGGTTCCTGACATTCCCGGTGTGCTGGCGGTATACGCCGAACGCCGCCAGGACCGCAGCGGACCTTATACCTGTCTGATGAGTATCACCCTGAACTGACAATAAAGAGGTTATAAATGAGCAACACTACATGGGGCCTGCAGCGGGATTTCACGCCGCGCCTGGGAGCACGTCTGGTGCAGGAGGGCAACCAGCTGCACTATCTGGATGACCGGGCCAGTATCACCGGTAAGTTTAGTGACGCCGAATGTCTTAAGCTGGATGCGGCATTTCCGCATTTTATCAGTCAGATGGAATCGATGCTGACCACTGGTGAAATGAATCCTCGCCATGCCCACTGCGTCACCCTTTACCACAACGGTTTTATCTGCGAAGCCGACACCCTTGGCAGTTGCGGCTACGTATACATCGCAGTTTATCCCACTCAAAGCTAACTAATTTCACGAGAGCAAGCATGAAAACTCTACCTGCTAAAATTTCGCAGGCAGCGAAGCCCTGTCTGTCGCCCGTGGCTGTCTGGCAAATGTTACTGACACGTCTGCTGGAACAGCACTATGGCCTGACACTGAGCGACACGCCGTTCAGTGATGAAACTGTTATTAAGGAACATATAGATGCAAGGATCACCTTGGCCGATGCAGTCAACTTTCTGGTGGATAAGTACGAACTGGTTCGTATCGACCGGAAGGGATTTTCATGGCAAGAGCAGACCCCGTATCTTTCCGTAGTGGATATTCTGCGGGCAAGGCGCTCTACCGGCTTGCTAAAAACGCTTAAATACAGAGCAGACTAAAGGAAAGCAAAATGCTAATCTCACAGACGAAGAGGCTCCTGCTGTAACCTCCCCTCCCTGCAAAAAAACCTGACATTTTCTTTTAGGACCAACAATGGGACCAAATTGAAAATTGAATTGAACATTACTTATTTTTAAACAAGAAGTTACACAACCAATTCAGACTCCGCCAGCCCACCAAAATTCTCCATCGATGATTACCAGAGTCATCCGATGAAGTCCTGAAAGCCCGCACGGCGCAAGCCCTGCGGGCTTTTTTGTGCCTGTAATTTGTCCCGCGAAGTCCGAAGAGAACTGATTAAATCCGAACCTTTTAGGCCCATTGATAGGCCCCCAGTATTAGATACAACCTTCAGTTAGTAATGCCGGTTGATTTTTCTTCATGCTTCCCGTTTCGCCAGCCTGCTGCAAATTCAGATGGCGTCTGGTAATTCAGCGATGGATGAGGCCTGGACTCGTTATAGTCCTGCCGCCAGTCATTAATAATTTTCCGGGCATGAAGAACATCGCTGAACCAGTGCTCATTCAGACATTCATCCCGAAAGCGACCATTGAAACTCTCAATAAACCCGTTCTGAGTTGGCTTGCCCGGCTGGATTAAGCGCAACTCAACACCATGCCTAAAAGCCCATTGATCCAGCGTGCGGTAGGTAAATTCTGGACCCTGATCGGTTCTTATCGTCTCAGGATATCCACAAAACAGCTCAATGCTGTCCAGAATACGCGCGACCTGAACACCTGAAATTCCGAAATCGGCGGTGATCGTCAGAGACTCCTTGGTGAAATCATCCACACAGGTCAGGCACTTAATCCGGCGGCTGCTGGCAAGTGCATCCATAACAAAATCCATCGACCATGTCAGGTTCGGCGCATCCGGGCGAAGAAGCGGAAGCCGTTCAGTCGCCAGACCCTTACGGCGGCGCCTGCGTTTTACACCCAGACCGTTAAGGTGATTGATGCGGTAAACCCGCTTGTGGTTGACTTGAAGGCCCTCCCGGCGCAATAACTGCCAGATGCGCCGGTAACCAAACTGGCGGCGTACAAGTGCCAGCTCTGTGATGCGTAGAGAAAGTTGCGCGTCAGCAGCCGGACGCTGAGCCAAATAACGGCAGGGTGTAAGTGACAGACCGACCAGCCTGCAGGCACGGCGTTGCGACAGACCCGTTGTCTCACACATGACTTCCACGGCTTCCCGCTTCTGGTCTGTCGTCAGAACTTTCGGCCCAAAGCCACCTGAAGCGCCTCCTTATCCAGCATGGCTTCAGCGAGCAGCTTCTTGAGACGAGCATTCTCCTCTTCAAGTGACTTGAGCCGCTTCACTTCGGGGACATCCATGCCGCCGAACTTCTTACGCCAGGTGTAGAAGGTGGCGTCTGAAATGGCATGCTTGCGGCAGAGTTCCCGGGCCGAAACCCCGGCTTCTGCCTCGCGGATAATACTGATGATCTGTTCGTCGGAAAATCGCTTCTTCATGGGGATGTCCTCATGTGGCTTATGAAGACATTACTAACATCGCGGTGTATTAATCAAAGGGGAGCAGGTCAAGTCATTTACTGTACATTTGATATGGGCAGACCCGTTGGCTATGTTGTTCAGAAGGACACCGATACTGTTTATAAAGCCACTAAAATTAGGATTGCGCTTAATTATCAGACTTATAACAATAAACACTACTATATAATTACTTCTTTCCCAGATAAGTGAGATGTCTATGAGCCGCGCCCCCCTTGCACCAAATTTGGATCTATGTATTTTGGGAACACTTAATCAGGACTTCGACGTCATAACCGGTGCGGACACGATGGAAGGTGCTATTGACGTGGTTGTTGACGAAGCATCACCCGAAGAACGAAGCAATTTGCGCAACGAGATTGCTGGCTTTCTCCAGCTGTCTGATGAAGAGATACAAGCAGAATTTGCTGAGCGCTGGAAAGAGATTTCACCCGATTACGCCAAGGATTTCCTGGTATATTTCCTTGAAAGCATCAATAGATATGGTGACTTTTGAGCGACTTCATAAGCAAGCATTAGTATACGGTTAGGTATACCATTAAATCTGCACCCAATATGGCAAATCCCGGCCACGGCCTGCATCTTGTCCCTCACACAAATAGCAAAATTCTTAATTATCATTCTGTGAAAAATACTTTACACTATCTGGAATGTAAGAATGCAAGCCCCTTCTTAGCAGCCTGAGAATGGATGCTGCAATAGCATGATAAATAGGCCACATACAAACCAGCGCATCCTGTAATAGTCAAAAAATGATAACTAGTAATTATTACTTTTTTTTGAATCATAGATTCGAAGTATGATTATTTCGGATTTTACTCCTAAAAATTTTTTTAAAAACACACACCAAAGGTGTGTTACCATTTATAAAGCTTAAAAGCTTTTCGAAACTCTTTACTTCGAGTACAGAGGTTTAAGATAAATAATACTAACCTGCTATCATATGGGTCAGTAACGGTGAAAGGTTCGGTTGAGGGGCCATGTTATGTTAGGTAATAAAATTATTTATCCTCTTCTTTTTATTACCCTCACTGCCTGCTTAATAAAAAGCAGAGTCTTATTAACTGTGTCCGATAGTGTTATTAATTTTGTTGACCGAGCCTGCCGAGCATCATCCATTCAATGCACGGGTAGCGATCATGATTTAGCTTTACTGATAACGCTGCTGATCGTCAACGGGATTGTTGCTCTGATAGTTATAGCTACAATTAATAAAATCATTCGTGCCATGCGAAGGCATTTTACTTAAAAAGGCTATAACTTATATTAGCAGCTTGCGTTCATCGACAATAAGATAAATCGTGAGCAAAAAGTACAGAGGAGAAACTGATGCGCTTTAACGAGGCAGAGTTAGCTATCCGCATCCCAGTATGGCACGCGTTATCCGAGCTTTTTACCGGGCGCGACCTCCAGGACTATGACTACAGATGGATAGCGCAGGTACTCAAGCATTCCGGGCTAAATCGGGAAGAGATCTTCGCTATCCTGGATCAAGAAGTTGCACCTGCGCTACAGGCTAACCTCCTTTACAATCCCACGCCGATAATGGAAGGTTGGTCAAAAGAGGATGTTGAACAGCTCGTTACTGAGTACGTAAATAAGAAGCCAACTATGATTGAGCGCTTCATTCCTGCAAGTTTGCTGCTGAAACAGCGGCGGAAATACATCCTTAACGAGGTAAACAGGCTCTTTGCTGAGGTGGATAAATACCCTTAAAAAGTCTTAAGCGTGATGCTAATAATGACATAGTCACCTATAGAAAGCCTGCACAGCGTAAGCCTGATGGACTTTCTGTCCCTGTCGTTGTCCGAAAGCAGCTGCTTCAATCAGGCCTGGAACAAACATTGCGAAGGATAAATTGTTTACCCTACAATGTTCAATAACCATATAACCCATTAAAAATTAATAATTTTAAAG
Organism: Pseudescherichia sp.; assembly: GCA_039594205.1. Classification (GTDB taxonomy): domain Bacteria; phylum Pseudomonadota; class Gammaproteobacteria; order Enterobacterales; family Enterobacteriaceae; genus Pseudescherichia. The sequence continues at coordinate 17,965 of JBCNNW010000009.1, forward strand.
ATATGAGAAAGACTTTTTACTGATAATGTGCTAGATATTTTTACAACGCTTTGTTAAGCACAGTTACAGGAATGACAAAAGCATGGATACGACCTTACTCAGCGCTTTAGATACCCGTGGTCGCGATAAGTTTGAACAAGCCATTAATGCCCTGCAAGCATTGTTGAATCTGCTGGCAAGTCTAATCCGCAGGTTAATATGAAAATGATTCAACTCTCGCGTATTGGAAGGGGGCTTGTTGTTCTTTCGATTGCAATTTCCATTTACGAAATTTATACCGCCGACGATAAGGTTTCTGAAACGGGCAGGCAGATAGCTATTACTGGTGCAGGTATTGCCGGAGCTGCCGCGAGTAGCGCAATGGCTGGATTAATATGTGGGCCTGGCGCACCTGTGTGCGTACTTATTGGTGGATTCGTCGGCGGTGCTCTCGCCGCGTGGGAAATGGGTCGTTTGTGGGATTAATTATGCATCAGGTTAATTCAATATCTCTTATGAAAGTTCGCGAAGCTACCGATTTATCCCAGGCTCAGTCTGGTATTGTACTGAACGGTGTTAACACGGGGATAATTGTACCGGGTCAGATTTTGGAAGCAGCGGTTAAGGTTAGCGAACAACGTTACATCCTTTTTCTTACGGATGACGTAATTTTCGAGGAATTTCTGACTGTTGCCCTCATCGATCTTCAAGACGGTGTAAAAGAGATTATCCGTCTGGGCAATGAGTACTCCACGGGTGGTTTTGAGGACTTATCTTTTACAGCGAATAGCATCAATTTCAGATTTATTGATGATTCTCTCTGGACAATTAAAACCGCCGATTCACCTCACTTTAGGCTTCCTTTTGGGTCAGATCCCAGGGGAGTAAAACGAGAGGCTGGGCTGAAAAAATACATGACAATTTCGGCCACTCCCTCCCCTGGAAAAGCGCGCTGATGCCGCTGTCAAAACGGATATGAAACTTTACCAGAACTGTACTGGCGAACCGCATTCCTGACTGGCACGCATTATCCGAGCTTTTTGCCGGTCACGAACTCCAGGGTTATGGCTACCGATGGATGGCGCAAAGGTTAAAGGAGCTCAGGTTAAGCCAAAAAGAGATCCTCAGGATTCTGGATGAGGAAGTTGCCCCTGCCCTACAGGCAAATCTTCTTCACAACCCAACGCCAGTGATGAACGGTTGGTAAGAGGAGGACATTAAACGGCTTGTGACAGAATATGTAGTCAAAAAGCCAACAATTCTCGAACGCATTGTTCCAGCCCGCTTACTGCTAAAGCAGCTATGCAAATACATTAGTGACGAACTTAGCAGACTCTCCGCTGAGCTGGATAAGTGCTCCTGATAAGGCCATAAGCGAAGTGATTGGGATAAGCTTTGGTGTAACGTGTAAAATTAAAACCATCAAAAAATAATCAATGCAGTTATTGTAATCATCAATGAAAACAGTCAGTAAAATGCCCATGCCCTTCGCTCCTCTCTGGCCAGTGTTTGATGGCCACAACGATCTGCTGCTGAACCTGTGGCTGCATCACGACAACGATCCGGTCACGGCTTTCTACTCCGGGATCTCATCGGGTCATCTCGACTTCCCGCGTATGCAGCGCGGCGGCTTCTGCGGCGGACTCTTTGCGGTGTTTATACCGCCCGTTAGCTATATCGCGCAGATGCGTAAGCAGACGCACGCCGAAGCGCTTGCAGCCTTCGATCCGTTAGCCATCGCCGAGCGGCAGATCGCAATTATGCACCAGCTCGAGCAGGCCTCTCAGGGGCAGCTGCGCCTCTGCTGTACGGTCGAGGAGATTGAGCAGTGCCGCCTTAATCGGCAGATCGCTGCGGTACTGCATATCGAAGGTGCCAGCATGCTGGATGCCGGGCTATCGCAGCTGGAGGCCTTTTATCAGCTGGGAGTGCGTAGCATTGGACCCTTCTGGAACCTGCCGAATGCTTTTGGCGAAGGCGTTAGCGGGCCGTTCCCCGGCTCGCCCGATACCGGCCCCGGCCTGACGCCTGCGGGTGAAACGTTAATCCGCACCTGCAACCGACAGCGCCTCCTGATCGATGTGTCACATATGAATGAAAAAGCCTTCTGGCAAACCGCTGAGCTAAGTCAGGCCCCGCTGGTTGCCACCCACTCCAATGCCCACGCGCTTTGCCCGCAGCCGCGCAACCTGACCGATGCCCAGCTGGAGGCGATCGCCCGCAGCGGCGGGCTGGTCGGCGTTAATTTTGGTACCGCTTTCCTGCGGGCAGATGGAAAACGCGACAGTGCGACGACTGAAATAACGGAAATTGTTAAACATGTTACGTATTTGATCGCTAAACTTGGTGAGGATCGTGTGGGATTTGGTTCTGACTTTGACGGGGTTAACGTCCCGCACCAGTTGGAAGATGTCGAAGGTCTGCCCCGCCTGATGCAGGCTCTGTCGAAGGCAGGGTTCAACGATCGACTTCTGGAGAAACTGGCCTGGCGTAACTGGCTGAACGTGCTCTCCGCCACCTGGGGCAAATAACCTGTTACCTTTTAAAAGTTGTGAACCAAATCACATTTCGTTAACATTCACCGGCCTGATACGCGTGTCTATCATCAGGCCTGACACTATACGATGCATGTAAAGGAGCACCGCTATGACTACCTGGATTAAACCTGAGTTTGTTGATCTGCGCCTGGGCCTGGAAGTGACGCTGTACATTTCCAACCGTTAATTGCCCGTCTGCCCGCCTTTCGTGCGGGCATCTCTTTCTCTTTCTTCTGGTTTTAACATGCAGATAAAAGTTCTCGGCTCGGCAGCGGGCGGCGGTTTTCCCCAGTGGAACTGCAACTGCGAAAACTGCCGCGGCGTTCGCGACCATAGCATCAACGCCACGCGCCGCACCCAGTCATCCATCGCCGTCAGCGACGACGGTAAAAACTGGGTCTTGTGCAATGTCTCACCGGATATTTGCCATCAGCTGCTGGCCTCACCCGAATTGAATAACCCTGACGTACTGCGCGGTACCGGTATCGGCGCCATCATTCTGACGGATAGCCAGATCGATCACAGTGCGGGATTACTCAATTTACGTGAGGGCTGTCCTCATCATGTATGGTGCACCCCGGAAGTGCATACCGATCTCAGCACCGGGTTTCCCGTGTTTCCTATGCTCTCCCACTGGAACGGTGGGCTAATCCACCATCCGGTAACGCCCGGCGAGCCGTTTCAAACGGCGGTATGCCCCCATGTGCGCTTCACCGCCATTCCGCTGCTGAGTAACGCCCCGCCCTACTCGCCATACCGGGATCGTCCGTTGCCGGGCCATAATGTAGCGCTATTTATCGAAGATACCGCACGCGGGGTTGGGCTGCTATATGCCCCGGGCCTGGGTGAACCTGACGAGGCGCTCATGCCCTGGCTGCGCCGGGCAGATTGTCTGCTGATCGACGGCACGCTATGGCGTGATAATGAGCTGGCTAACACCGGCGTAGGCCGCAATACCGGTAAAGACATGGGGCATCTGGCGCTGGCGGAAGAGAACGGGCTGGCGGCGCTCCTCAGCACCCTGCCCGCCAGGCGTAAGATCCTCATTCATATTAATAATACCAACCCGATCCTCAACGAGGACTCTGCGGAGCGGCGGAGCCTGAACGCCGCTGGCATCGAAGTGAGCTGGGATGGCATGAACATCGATTTGTAGGAAATGACCATGACACAACCACAGCTTCTCTCTTCTGAGGCATTTGAAGCGGCGCTGCGCGCGAAGGGTGCTTACTACCATATTCACCATCCGTACCACATCGCCATGCATAACGGTGAAGCCACCCGCGAGCAGATCCAGGGCTGGGTCGCCAACCGCTTCTACTACCAGACCAGCATACCTATCAAGGATGCCGCCATCATGGCCAACTGTCCGCAGCCGGAAACCCGCCGTAAGTGGGTGCAGCGTATTCTGGATCACGATGGCTACGGCGGCAGCGAGGGGGGGATTGAAGCGTGGCTGCGCCTCGGTGAGGCCGTCGGCCTGCAGCGCGAGAGTCTGCTCTCTGAAGAGCGAGTGCTTCCTGGCGTACGCTTCGCGGTGGATGCCTATGTTAACTTCGCACGCCGCGCCTGCTGGCAGGAAGCTGCCTGTAGCTCCTTGACCGAACTCTTCGCGCCGCAGATCCATCAGTCGCGCCTCGACAGCTGGCCGCAGCACTACCCGTGGATTGACGCAGCGGGTTATGACTACTTCCGCAGCCGCCTCGGCCAGGCCAATCGCGACGTTGAGCATGGTCTGGCGCTGGCGCTAGAGTACTGCGATACCGTTGAGAAGCAGCAGCGGATGCTGGAGATCCTCCAGTTCAAGCTCGATATTTTGTGGAGCATGCTGGATGCCATGAGCATGGCCTACACCCTGAACCGTCCCCCTTACCACAGCGTGACCGCCGAGCGGGTATGGCACAACCAGAGGCTGGTATAATGACATTAACCCCTGAACAAACTCCCGTCTTCCGTCGCGGCTACCGCCTGCAATGGGAGCAGGTTCAAAACAGCCATGTGATCCTCTACCCGGAGGGCATGGCCAAACTCAACGACAGCGCGGCCGCCATTTTACAGCTGGTCGATGGCCACACGACGCTTGGGGGCATTATCGCGCAGTTAAACGCGCGTTTCCCGGATGCCGGCGGGCTGGCAGACGACGTCATGGAGTTTTTCCAGCGCGCCTATGAACAAAAATGGGTGATCTTCCATGACTGATCACGCCCCCACGGTGAACCCGCCGCTCTGGCTGCTGGCGGAGCTGACCTACCGCTGCCCGCTGCAGTGCCCCTACTGCTCCAACCCACTCGATTTCGCCGCCCAGGAAAAAGAGCTGAGTACCGGGCAGTGGATCGAGGTATTTCGCCAGGCGCGAGCGATGGGCAGCGTGCAGTTGGGCTTCTCCGGCGGCGAGCCGCTGGTGCGTAAAGATCTGCCCGAGCTGATCGCCGCCGCGCACGATCTCGGTTTTTACACCAACCTGATCACCTCCGGTATCGGCCTGACCGAGAAGAAGCTGCAGACCTTCGCCGACGCCGGACTGGACCATATTCAAATTAGCTTTCAAGCCAGCGACGAGACGTTAAACGCGGCTCTGGCTGGCTCTGCCAAAGCATTTCAGCAGAAGCTGACAATGGCCAAAGCGGTTAAGGCGCTCGGCTATCCGATGGTGCTCAACTTCGTGCTGCATCGCCATAATATCGACCAGATCGACCGTATCATCGAACTGGCGATCCAGTTAGATGCCGATGATGTCGAGCTGGCAACCTGCCAGTTCTACGGCTGGGCGCACCTGAATCGTGAAGGCTTGCTTCCCACCCGCGAACAGATCGCTAAAGCAGAGAGCGTGGTCCAGCACTACCGCGAACGCATGGCCGTTGACGGCAAGCTGGCTAATCTGCTGTTTGTCACGCCAGACTACTATGAGGAGCGGCCAAAAGGCTGTATGGGCGGCTGGGGAGCCATTTTCATGAGCGTGACCCCGGAGGGCATGGCCCTCCCCTGCCATAGCGCCCGTCAGCTACCGGTGAAGTTTCCGTCGGTGCTGGAACACGATCTCGAGCATATCTGGTATCACTCATTCGGCTTTAACCGTTATCGCGGCAATGCGTGGATGCCGGAGCCGTGCCGATCCTGCCCGGAGAAAGAGAAAGATTTCGGCGGCTGCCGCTGTCAGGCCTTTATGCTCACCGGCGACGCCGATAATGCCGACCCGGTGTGCGCTAAGTCGCCTCATCACGGTACCATTCTGGCGGCGCGAGAAGCGGCTAACCGCACCCAGCTCGGCATCGATCAGCTGCGTTTCCGCAATCAGGCCAACTCCCGGCTGATTTTTAAAGGCTAAACGTGGAGATTGCCAACGCCTGCTGGCTGCTCGATAACGGCCTACGCATTAACGCCCTCAGCGACCCCGCGGCGACCTGTGCCGCCGCCCTGGTGCAGGTTGAGGCGGGATCTTTTCAGGAGCCGGCTGACTGGCCTGGTCTGGCACATCTGCTGGAGCATATGCTGTTTCGTGGCAGCGCTGACTTCGCCCCAGAGGATAACCTGATTGCCTGGGCGCAGTCGGTCGGTGGCAGGGTCAATGCCACAACGCTGGCCACGCAAACGGCTCTCTTCTTTGAAGCGGGCGGCGAGCACCTGGCGGATGGGCTGGCCCGACTGAGCGATATGATCGCAGCGCCACGGCTCGCCGCCGGGGCGGTGAAGCAAGAGATCGAGCTGATCGACGCAGAGTACCATCTGCTGCGTGCCGATGCGGAAACCTGCTGCGAGGCGGCACAGCGGGAGATGTTCAGCGGCATAGATGCCCTGCACCGCTTTCATATCGGCAGCCGTGCAGCCTTTGGCGATAATATTCCTGCCCTGCAACATGCCCTGCGGCAGTTTCACCGTCGCTACTTCCGTGCTCCGACCATGACGCTCTGGCTGCACGGTCCCCAGTCGCTGGCAACGCTGTATACGCTGGCGAAACGCTACGGCAACCGTTTTATCGGTGGCGACGCTGCCCCACAGGCGGCGCTGCCGCCGCTGGTCGCCGGAGAGAATTACACCCTCTCTCTTGCTGGTGCGCCTCAGCTGCGGCTGGTATTTGCCCTTCAGCCCTTCCTGTCGCGCGGCTGGCTGCGGCGACTGGAACGCCTGCTGCTGGATGAAGCCCCCGGCGGGCTGCTGGCCCTGTTGCGTGCCCAGGCATGCTGCGACGCCGTTCGACTCGATTACTTACGCTGTAGTGACAGCAGCGCGCTGCTGAGCTTTGTTTTTACCGTCAATAGCGGGTCAGCTTACGAAGCCGCGGTTATTGAAAGCGCCCTGCTTGCGTGGCTGGGATCTCTGCGTGACCTTTCTCCGGTCCAGCTTGAACACTATCGCCAGCTGGCGAACCGCGACGTTCAACAGAGGACACCGCTCGATCAGCTGCGGGCCAACGCATTTGGTCTGCCCCGGGTAGAACAGCGTGACGGCTGGCGTCAGCATATCGCTGCGCTGATTGCCGCCCCCCGCCGTCGTCTGGCCGTGCGGCCTGAAGGCGGCGGCGAAAAACATGAGCGTCAGGGAGTGCCGCTGATGCTCGGCCCTTTTACCAATGCTACCGCCGCCGCCCCTGCCGAAGCATTCCACTTTTTCTCCTCTTCGGCGGCACCGCCAACGCCGCTACTGCCTGCGGAACGGGCACCGCTTCGGCATCTTCTTCCCGGCGACGCGCAGCCGGTGCTGTTGCTCTATCCCGCATGGCCCGCAGCGCTTACCGATGAGCATGCCGGATGCATGCAGGTGGCGCTGCGGGCCGTCGCCGCTGAACTGGCCCACCGGGAGGGGCATGTCAGCGTGGAGCGGCATCAGGGTGTGTGGCTGCTGCAGCTGACGGGCAGCGAGGCGCTGATCTGCCACGGCCTGAGTCTGGTAAACCGCGCGTTGGCGGGGCTGACCCCGGTAATGCGCGATGAAGCAGCAAGAAACCAGCAGCGCGCCCGGCTGGCAGAGCAACACGATATCGCCATCCGCCGCCTGTTAGCTCAGCTACCCGCGGCGTTAAACACTGCGCCAGAGTCCACTCCCCACTGGCATGCCACGCTGGTTGGCGGCGATGAAGCGTTGCAGCAGCGGCTGACGCATCTGCTCAGCGATTTTCCCTGTTCCATCACCGCCGAAAAGCCCGTGCCGTCCCCGCGTCAGCAGCATCCTGTCATGTTGGCCGAGAGCGGCACCGAACATGCGCTGCTGCAATTCTACCCTCTTGTATATAACGACGTTGAGGGGCGCTGGGCGCTACGCGTGCTGGCTCAGCTTTACGCGCCGCGTTACTTCCAGCAGCTACGCGTGGAGCGCAACATTGGCTACGTAGTGCAGTGTGCGCTCTACCGCAGCGGTGAGGCGGAGGGCCTGCTGTTTGCACTCCAGTCCCCAGCGTTTACCGTTGAACAGCTGCGACAGTTTACCGATGAATTTTTACTCTCTATGCAGCATACGTTGGCGACTCTTGACGCTGGCGAGTTGAATCTGCTGCAGGAGAGAGTACGGCAAAACGTGCGGCAGTTTAGTGCTGAGCCGCTGCAGCGCGCCCGGGAAATCGTTCTGGAAAAACGCGTGCCTTTGGGGCAACTCGCTTCATTATCGTTGACGCAGCTTCAATATTGGCAGCAGAGCCTGCACCAGAGTATTAAGCCATTATAAAAATATTATTAATGCCGTGCTTATGATTTAGGGCCGCGCCTGGTCATTTCATTCCATCCCACCAGCTTGTATTATCCCCCCCTTCATATTTTTCTTATAGCACGGTAGACAACAATGGATCAGAAAGTATTAGAAAAACCGCTGGCTTCTATCGAAAATATTTTATCTCACTTTCCTGTTAACCAACCCTCTCTTATTGAAACTGGCCAGGCATTGCCAATCGCCCCACGAAATGGCACCCAGCCAAAAAAGATCGTTTTTTTGCTCAGCGGAGCCATGATTTGTGCGTTGGGTGAGGGAGACAAAAAGCAAAACCTGGCTATCGCCACCGGCCCGTCGATTCTGGGCCTCGGACAGCTTGCGCCAGCGGGAGCGATTGCCCACTATGAAGCTATCGCGCCATGCATGGTATATTCGGTAAGCATTGATAAATTTATCAAAACCGTCGAGGAGAATCGGCTCTGGCCAGACGTCATGAATATTATGCTAACCATAATCAATGCCCTGGCTGTGCGTACTGCTGCGTCCGGGCTGCAGTCAGCTTACGATATTATCAGAAGCTATCTCATCTATATGGAGAGTGAAACTACCTGCTCCATCAAAAGCCGCTATACCGTAGTGAAATATATCCAGACCTTTTCCCGGCTATCGCGCAGTATTATTTTAAAGATTCTTGCCGAGCTTAAGGCAGGAGGTTTTATCGAGATGGAGCGAGGCAGGCTCATTAGCATAAGGAGAAACTTACCTGACAGGTTTTGAACATCCCAAACTATCAATTTGCGCTATAGATTACACCACTAATCATTCACGCCATTAATATTCTTAATAGCAACACAGATGCTATGCCATCTTTAAGCAAAAAGCACAGTCAAAAAAAGGATACTTTAGCCAGGTCTGTTGTATTAATAGAGAAAAAAATGCGCCTTTTAACAAAAATCCTTTTTTTGGCTCACCTGCTTATACCGTTAACGGTCCTGGCGTCAGAGCCGCTTATTATTGCACGTCGAGGTAGCATGGTAGATGCGCCAGAGAATACGCTTTTAGCTATTCAGAAAGCTGTTGATAGCGGAGCTGATGCCGTATGGCTCAGCCTGCAGCTTACTAAAGACAATGAAATTGTTCTCTATCGCCCTGCCGATCTCAAAACCTTAACCAATCTGCAAGGACCCGTCTCTGCCTATACCGCCGCTGAACTTCATCAGGCCGACGCCGGGTACTGGTACGGCAAGCCAGCGTACCCCTGGCGAGGTAAAAAGCTCTCTATTCCTACCCTGGCGGCGGTACTACAGCGGTGGCCTGGTACGTTTTTCTTCCTCAATATTAAGGGACGTAACGCCCCTCCTCAGCTCTTCTCCGTACTGCTGCAGGATACCCTGGAAACCAGCAACAGCCTTAACCGGGTACGCGTATATGCTGCCGATGAGCGCTATTTAAATGCGCTGCCCGCGACTATTGACCGTTTCGAAAGCCAGAATGAGACCCAGGCAGTGCTTGCAGACGTTACTGAAAATCATCGCTGTATTGTCTCCCCTTCAGTCATTGAGAAGTGGTATAGCCTGAAATACCCGCAGGAGATACAGTCTGAAGGCGCGCGTTGGCAGCAGGCACAGGTTAACGAAGCCATACGGTGCCTGAAAAAAAATCGGTTTGCTAAGGTGATCTTGCTTGGTGGTAGCGATAAAACACTCTACCAGACGGCAAAGACCCTGCATGTCGACGGCGTTCTTGTTGAATCACCGGCGCTGTTTAGCAAGAAATCTTAGTTCCGCTGGGTTAAATGAGTGATATATTTTCACGCATTAAACCCTAGGAGAGCCCATGGCGGAATTTGATGTAATAGCGCAGGATTTGCTGGAGCGCGCACGTACGGAAGAGGAGCAGCAGAAGGCGCAGGACAGAAAGCTGCTTGATCAGGTGCTGGCCATCTATGGTCAAAAGTACGTGGCCGAGCAGCTGCGTAAGCTGGGTAAAAGCGAATGGAGCCGGGAGACCCTCAACCGCTGGGTGAACGGTAAGAGTACGCCAAAAACTCTGACAGCGCTGGAAGCAGAGCTGCTGCAAAAGATGTTGCCCGCTCCTCCGGCACACCATCCTGAGTATGCTTTTCGCTTTATCGATCTTTTTGCTGGCATCGGCGGGATCCGTCACGGCTTTGAGGCTATCGGCGGGCAGTGCGTGTTTACCAGCGAGTGGAATAAAAACGCGGTCCGTACCTACAAAGCTAACTGGTTTAATGATGACGCATACCACCGGTTTAACCAGGATATCCGCGAAGTCACGCTCAGCGCGAATAAAGAGGTGTCTGAAACCGAGGCCTATGCGCATATTGATGCCGCGATTCCCGATCACGACGTGCTGCTGGCGGGTTTTCCCTGCCAGCCGTTTAGCCTGGCAGGCGTCAGTAAAAAGAATGCGCTTGGCCGGGCGCATGGCTTTGAGTGTGAAGCGCAGGGCACGCTCTTTTTCGACGTAGCGCGAATTATCAAGGCAAAAAAGCCAGCCATCTTCGTGCTGGAAAACGTAAAGAACCTGAAGAGCCACGATAAAGGTAAAACCTTCGCCGTCATTATGGCGACGCTGGATGAGCTGGGCTATGAGGTGGCGGATGCTGCCGCAGTAGGTAAAGACGATCCTAAAGTTATCGACGGGCGACATTTTCTGCCCCAGCACCGGGAGCGTATCGTGCTGGTCGGTTTCAGACGCGACCTTGGCATCCATCACGGTTTTACCCTGCGCGACGTGGCCCGTTTCTATCCTGAACGTCGCCCCACCTTTGGCGAGCTTCTTCAGCCGGATGTGGACAGCAAGTACATTCTGTCAGAAAAGCTCTGGCACTATCTCTGGTACTACGCCAAAAAACACCAGGCAAAGGGTAATGGCTTCGGCTTCGGCCTGGTCGATCCAAACCGTGCCGAGAGCGTTGCACGTACGCTATCGGCTCGCTACTACAAAGATGGTTCAGAGATTTTAATCGACAGGGGCTGGGATCGCGCCCTCGGGGAAACGGACTTTGCCAATGTTGAAAATCAGCTGCGCCGCCCACGGCGCCTGACGCCAGGGGAGTGCGCTCGTCTGATGGGCTTTGAAAAGCCTGGGCAGGCACCGTTCCGTATTCCGGTTTCCGATACCCAGGCCTACCGCCAGTTTGGCAACTCCGTGGTGGTTCCGGTTTTCGCCGCGGTAGCGCAGCTGCTGAAACCCTGGATCCTCGAAGCGGTTAAAAAACGCTAGCCAAACTATTGCTACGGGCAGGCAGCCTGCCCGTAAGCCACGCTATGAACGGGACTGGACCCAAAAGGCGTGAATCAGACCGGGGATGTAACCCAAAAGTGTCAGAATGATGTTCAGGATGAACGCCATACCAAACCCTTTACCAAGCAAAACGCCCAGTGGAGGTAGAATAATTGTCAGTACAATTCGCCAGAAACCCATAATTACTCCCGTGTAAAATTTATCCAGGTGGCTGTAAAAAAAGACATTTTCTCTTTAAGGGTAGCTACTCTGCGCCACTCTGCCACTCTTAGCTCCCGCTTTTACCCTCTTTTACTTAGCCTTAAACTCAGGCTTAATCTCTCTTAAGCTATTGAACGATAGCTATAATCGATCGTACCCATTTTCTCAGGCAGAAAGTCTGGGTTAGGGTTAATGCATCAAATGACAGGAGAGATGTTATGTTTTCAGTTGGTGATTATGTTCAGCCCCGCATCGGCGGCCAGAAGCTCAAGGTAGTAGAAGTTAATGACGACCAGATTGTTGCCGTCCCTGCCAGTAACGAGCAGGGTGAAAAGGTAACGATTAAGGCTGCTGATGTCACTCTGTATAAAGAAGAGGGTAACTTCGGCGTCTGCTAAAGTTTTCCTTTTACGGTGGGCAGAGGCTCACCGTAACCCTTCCCGTTCAACTCCTTGATAAATAACTCCTTGCACGCCCCTTCCAACAAAAATAACGCAGCGGATAAAAAACAGGCAGCCGTAGAGAATGTTATCGACAAAAGCGTGATAAATAAAAACTTTACGCTAGTTGTGCGTTGACAGGCAGAGATATACTCTATGCGCAATCAAAGCCGCACCGTAAAACGCTGGCAACCTTCCCCTTTTACTGTTTTTGCACAGGAGCATCAGCATGTTCTCTCCGCAGTCTCGCCTGCGTCACGCCATGGCAGACACGTTTGCGATGGTCGTTTACTGTTCAGTCGTGAACATGCTGATTGAAATATTTCTCTCGGGAATGACGTTCGAGCAGTCCCTCTCTTCGCGGCTGGTGGCAATCCCGGTTAATATCATCATCGCATGGCCCTATGGACTCTATCGCGATGCATTTATGCGCCTGGCCCGACGCCTCTCCCCTGCTGGTGGAGTTAAAAACATGGCGGACGTGCTGGCATATGTGACTTTTCAGTCGCCGGTCTACGTGACGATCCTGCTAGTGGTGGGCGCTGACTGGCATCAGATCGCTGCTGCCGTCAGTTCAAATATCGTGGTTTCAATGGTGATGGGCGCAGCCTATGGCTACTTCCTCGATTACTGCCGTCGCCTGTTCCGGGTCAGCAGCTATCATCAGGCCAAAGCCTGATGCCGCGGCGAGTCAGGCCGACTCGCCGAAAAGTCCGGTCAGATAGCGCTCCAGCGCCATACGCGAACTAAACCCGTGCGGAATGCCGTAGTGCTCCTGCGCATCGCCGCCTAAGTAGAGCGGAAAGTGCTGGTAGTGATCGCTGGTTTTGATATCGGAAGCGGGTTCAGCCAGCGTCTGGCTGCGCTCTTTCAGGGTGGGATGAATAACCAACGCCGTGCGCCCCATCCGTGCTTCGCGATTTACATACACATAGTTATCTCCGCGACGATAGCCATAGGCTTTTGGCGTCGCGACGTCCATGGTAAATCCCGCCTTCTCAAGAACGCGTGCCACCTCATCGGGTCGTAAGTACATATTTTATCCTCGTCATCGTCTACAGCAGCGCCACCTTACAGTATTGAGCATTAGCAACGCTTTCGGAAAAGTCCATAAACGACGCGTCAAGGCGTGATTCGCGTCAGAGGTTAAAATTATGCGCTACACTGACTATTACATCGAAATCAAGGGAGGATCATATGCTTAGAAGACCAAACCGTAACGACGTAGATGCAGGCGTAGACGATATTAATAATGATGTCAGCCAGCTAGCGGACTCTCTGGAGGCGGTATTGAAGTCCTGGGGAAGCGATGCAAAAGATGATGCAGACGGTGCTCGTCGTAAAGCGCAGGCACTGCTGAAACAGACTCGGGCAAAACTGCATGGCCGCAACCGCGTCACGCAGGCAGCGACCGATGTTGCAGGCTGTGCGGACAGTTTTGTTAAAGACAGGCCATGGTGCAGCGTAGGTGCTGCCGCTGCCGCCGGGATCTTCCTTGGCGCGCTGCTAAGCCTTCGTCGATAAACACCCTTAACCCCGTGAGCTAACCCTCACGGGGTTAATTTTTTCCCGCCTGTTATCTCTCGTATAGTTGCCTTACCCACTCCATCGCCATCTCTGCGGATGTAATATTGGTAAAGCTCATCAGGATGCCGCTACGTTCAGGCTGTGCACTATGCCAGTCGCTCAACGCCTGTACCGCCAACCCCTTTTGCTGCGCCCGCGCCACAATGCTTCTATCGTCTCCGTCAATGTCTACCACCAGCTGAATACCGCCGTATTGAGGCACCACATTAAACCCATAGTGCATAAGCGCCGTCTCCAGCCACGCCCGGCGCTGGGCATAGTGCTGGCGCATCTTTTTCAAATGACGCCAGAAATGCCCCTGCTGGATAAAATCAGCCAACGCATACTGCCACAGGGTCGGGACGCTGCACTGGCTGCAGTTTATCCGCTGGCGGAACGCCGATACTTCGGCGGCCGGCACTACAATCCACGCCGTGCGTATGGCCGGAAAAAGAGACTTGCTAAAGGTACCGGTATAGATCACCCGCTGCGGCGCATCGAGGCTCTTGAGCGGCGGCAGCGGCCGGCCGTGATAGCGAAACTCGCTATCGTAATCATCTTCGATGATCCATGCAGCGTTCTCCGCCGCCCACGCCAGCACCTGCCTGCGCCGGGGCAGCGACAGCGCAACGCCCAATGGGCTTTGATGGGCTGGGGTAAGCAGGGCAAAACGCGCCCGTGGCCAGCGTGCTATCGCAGCATCAATATCCATCCCGTTCCGATCCACCGGCACAGGCAGACGCTGTACCTCTTCACGATCGATGGCCGGACAGATTAATGGAAACCCGGGATCCTCCATCCACATGCCATCCCCCGGGCAAGCCAGCGTTTGCAGGATCAGGCTCATCGACTGGGCATAGCCTGAGGTAATAAATATCTGCTCCGGCTGGCACTCAATGCTGCGGGAGAAGCGAAGGTAGTCCGCAATGGCCTGACGCAAAATGGCCTCTCCGGCCGGATCCCCGAGCGTGAGATCGAAGCGCGACTGGGTGCGCAGGCGTCTGCTGGTCAACCGTGCCCATAGCCCACGCGGAAAGAGATCCAGGGCGGGTAACCCCATCTGAAAGGGTTTTGGCGCATGTTCTTCACCGGACGGTGTAACGGGCGTCGCCGCCACCGCCAACGGTGTGGTCTGGCTCACAAAAGTACCGGCCTGCCCGCGTCGCTCCAGCCATCCCTGCGCCACCAGCTCTCCGTAAGCCTGCTCAACCGTCGTGCGTGAGATGCCGTTCTCCTGCGCCCATGTCCGACTGGACGGCAGTCGGCTTCCGGCTTTCAACTCGCCTGAAGTGATAGCGGCCTTAAGCTGCCGGGCAATTTGCTGATAGCGTGCATCCATTATGGTCTGCCTTTTTAATCAAAATATGGCTCTCCAGAGCAGACCATCATAGTGCTACATTTCTGCCATCTTAACGAGGAGAAAAGTCATGACCCAGCTACTACGCCAGCCTTTCTATGAACTTAGTCCAGCCATCTACAACGGCCTGATTCAGGCCAGTCAGGCGCTGGAGCGGTGCTCGCTTGATAACACCTTCATTGAGCTTATCTACCTGCGTATTTCGCAGATCAACGGCTGCGCGTTTTGCCTGGACAAACACAGCCGGGCGCTGCGTAAAGCGGGCGTTGAGCAGGCTAAACTGGATGCGCTGGCAGGGTGGCGGATTAGCCATCACTTCAACGATAAAGAGCAGTCGGCGCTGGCGTGGGCAGAATCGGTCACCCATATTGCCGATAGCCACGCGGAGGAGAGTGTATATCAGCCTCTGCTGGCCCATTTTACTGCCGAGCAGGTGAGCGATCTGACCTGTGCCATCAGTTTGATGAATGCATTTAACCGCCTCGCCGTTGCCATGCGCCTGTAATTTAGACTAAAAACCCCCTGTCCCCGTCGCAATCGCTGACGGGGCTAAAGTCGGCCCTAAAACCTATATATAGCGCGGTTGATTATTTTTATAACTACATCTAGTATTCCTGTAAGCAAGAAGAACACATCCCGGTACGACTTTTCGCGCCGACCTGCCATTATAGATGGGAATACGAATCATGCGCATTACTATTTACACTCGAAACGACTGTGTTCAGTGCCACGCCACCAAAAGGGCTATGGAGAGCCGCGGCGTTGAGTTTGAGATGGTGAATATCGACCTCGCCCCGGAAGCCGCTGAGACGCTGCGCGAGCAGGGTTTCCGCCAGCTGCCGGTGGTGATCGCAGGTGAAACCAGCTGGTCCGGCTTCCGTCCAGATATGATTAACCGTCTGCTGCCCGCCTCCCGCGTCGCCAGCGCATGAATACCCTCGTCTACTTCTCCAGCAGCTCAGGGAATACGCAGCGCTTTATTGAGCGCCTCGGGCTGCCGGCGGTGCGCATTCCGCTTAACGAGCGCGAGCGTATTCAGGTGGACGTTCCCTACATTCTGATCGTTCCCAGCTACGGCGGCGGCGGTACGGCGGGCGCGGTGCCGCGCCAGGCGATCCGCTTTCTGAACGATCCGCAAAACCGGGCGCTGATCCGCGGTGTTATTGCCGCCGGCAACCGTAACTTCGGTGACGCCTATGGCCGCGCCGGGGATGTGATTTCCCAAAAATGCAGCGTCCCTTACCTCTACCGTTTTGAACTGATGGGCACGCAGCAGGATCTCGATAACGTGCGAAAAGGAGTGAGCGAATTTTGGCAACGACAACCGCAGAGCGCGTGATGCAGGCCGCGCCGGACTACCATGCGCTGAATGCCATGCTGAATCTGTATGATTCATCGGGTCACATTCAGTTTGAGAGAGATCGTCAGGCGGTGGGGGCGTTCCATACTGCGCATGTGCTGCCGAACACTGTGACCTTTGCCAGCCAGCAGGCGCGGCTGGACTATCTGGTGAGCGAGGGCTACTACGACGGCAGCGTGCTGGCACGCTACGGCCAGCAATTCGTGGTCGATCTCTTTGCCACCGCCCACCGCAGCGGTTTTCGTTTCCAGACTTTTCTCGGCGCGTGGAAGTTCTACACCAGCTATACGCTAAAAACCTTCGACGGCAAACGCTACCTGGAGCACTTTGAGGATCGGGTGGTGATGGTTGCCCTGACCCTGGCCCAGGGCGATGAGGCGCTGGCTCGCCAGCTTAGCGAAGAGATGCTCTCTGGCCGCTTCCAGCCTGCAACCCCCACCTTTTTAAATGCGGGTAAGCAGCAGCGTGGGGAGCTGGTCTCCTGTTTCCTGCTGCGCATTGAAGACAATATGGAGTCGATTGGCCGGGCGGTGAACTCGGCGCTCCAGCTCTCTAAGCGCGGCGGAGGGGTCGCCTTCCTGCTGTCGAACCTGCGCGAGGCGGGTGCGCCGATCAAGCGGATTGAAAACCAGTCCTCTGGCGTGATCCCGGTGATGAAGATGCTGGAGGATGCCTTCTCCTATGCTAACCAGCTGGGGGCGCGTCAGGGGGCAGGCGCCGTCTATCTGCATGCCCACCATCCGGACATCCTGCGCTTCCTTGATACCAAGCGGGAAAACGCCGATGAGAAGATCCGCATCAAAACCCTGTCGCTGGGGGTGGTGATCCCGGACGTCACCTTCCGACTGGCCAAGGAGAACGCCCCGATGGCGCTCTTCTCGCCGTACGACGTGGAGCGCATCTACGGCAAGCCCTTTGGCGATATCGCCATCAGCGAACATTATGATGCGCTGGTGGCTGACGATCGCATTCGCAAGACCACCATCAACGCGCGTGATTTCTTCCAGCGGCTGGCGGAGATCCAGTTCGAATCCGGCTACCCGTATATTATGTTCGAGGATACGGTCAACCGCGCAAACCCGATTGCCGGGCGGATCAACATGAGCAACCTCTGCTCGGAGATTTTACAGGTCAACAGCGCCTCTGAGTATGACGACAACCTCGACTATGCCCGCATCGGCCACGACATCTCCTGCAACCTTGGCTCGCTGAACATCGCCCACACCATGGACTCGCCCGACTTTGGCCGCAGCGTAGAGACCGCCATCCGCGGGCTGACGGCGGTGTCGGACATGAGCCACATTCGCTCTGTGCCATCGATTGAAGCAGGCAATGCCGCGTCGCACGCCATTGGCCTCGGGCAGATGAATCTGCACGGCTACCTGGCCCGGGAGGGCATCGCCTACGGCAGCGAAGAGGGGATCGACTTTACCAACCTCTACTTCTACACCGTGACCTGGCATGCGCTGAACACCTCCATGATGCTGGCCCGCGAGCGTGGGCAGCGCTTTGCCGGATTTGCACAGTCGCGCTACGCCAGCGGCGAGTACTTTACGCAGTATATTGAGGAGAGCTGGCAGCCGAAAACAGAGACCGTGCGGGCGCTGTTTGACCGGGCTGGCATCGTGTTGCCTACGCAGGCGATGTGGCGTCAGCTACGCGACGACGTGATGCGCTACGGCATCTACAACCAGAATTTGCAGGCCGTGCCGCCTACCGGCTCCATCTCCTACATCAACCATGCCACCTCCAGCATCCATCCCATCGTATCGAAGATTGAGATCCGCAAAGAGGGCAAAACCGGGCGCGTCTACTACCCTGCCCCGTTTATGACCAACGATAACCTGCATCTCTATCAGGATGCCTATGAGATTGGCCCTGAGAAGATCATCGATACCTATGCGGCGGCCACGCGCCATGTGGATCAGGGCCTGTCGCTGACTCTCTTCTTCCCGGATACCGCCACTACCCGCGACATTAACCGGGCGCAGATCTACGCCTGGAAGCGGGGCATCAAAACGCTGTACTACATTCGCCTGCGCCAGCTGGCGCTGGAAGGCACCGAAATTGAAGGCTGCGTGTCATGCGCGCTATAAGGAGAAAATGATGAGCCGTTTATCACGCGTTAGCGCCGTTAACTGGAACATTATTCAGGATGATAAGGATCTGGAGGTCTGGAACCGGTTGACCAGCAACTTCTGGCTACCGGAGAAGGTGCCGCTGTCAAACGACATTCCCGCCTGGCAAACGCTAAGCCACGCCGAGCAGCAGCTGACGATCCGCGTCTTCACCGGACTAACGCTGCTGGACACTATTCAGAACGGCGTCGGCGCACCGGCGCTGATGGCAGACGCTATTACGCCGCATGAAGAGGCGGTGATGTCCAATATCAGCTTTATGGAGGCGGTGCACGCTCGCTCCTACAGCTCGATATTCTCTACCCTCTGTCAAACCAGCGACGTGGATGCCGCCTACGCGTGGAGCGAGGAGAACGCTCCACTCCAGCGCAAGGCGCAGATTATTCTGGCGCACTACGCCGCCGATGCGCCGCTGAAGAAGAAGATCGCCAGCGTCTTTCTGGAGTCGTTTCTCTTCTACTCTGGCTTCTGGCTGCCGATGTACTGGTCCAGCCGGGGCAAGCTGACCAACACCGCCGATCTTATCCGGCTAATCATTCGCGATGAGGCGGTACACGGCTACTACATTGGCTACAAATATCAACGCGGGCTGGAGAAAGTGGATGCTGGCGAGCGAGAGGCGCTAAAAAATTTCGCCCTCGATCTGCTAATGGATCTCTATGACAATGAGCTGGCTTATACCGAAGCGCTCTATGCGGGAACTGGCTGGGAAGAGGAGGTGAAAGCCTTTCTCTGCTACAACGCCAACAAGGCGCTGATGAACCTCGGCTACGAGGCGCTTTTCCCGCCGGAGATGGCCGACGTGAACCCGGCCATCCTGGCTGCACTGTCGCCCAACGCTGATGAAAACCATGACTTCTTCTCCGGCTCCGGCTCCTCATATGTGATGGGCAAAGCGGTGGAAACTGAAGACGCAGACTGGGACTTTTAATTACGCTTTTGCCGGGCCATATTACCGACTGGCCCGCCAGGATATTTCCCAAAATCGACATTCATATTACAAATTTATTTCTTTCTAACGTATGGTTAACCCCTGCTAATTATTCCTCTGAATTGCGTAAATTCGGAGGAATTTCTGTCGTCAGAGCAAAAAAATTCCGCCCCGCACATATCGCCGCCAGGCCCTTATATCACTGGAAGTCGCGCCGTTCGCGGTTCGGCAATTTCCATGCCAGAGTGCAATTGAGGGTTGTCTCAGAATCTGACTGTGCTAGGGTATAGCCGTTCATTATTTCCATCAGGATTGTTATTGATATAAATAAATACGGGAACCTTTTTATTGCATGGCAATTAAACTCGAAGTAAAAAATCTCTATAAGATATTTGGCGACAACCCGCAGCGGGCGTTCAAATATATCGACAAGGGACTTTCGAAAGCACAGATTCTGGAAAAAACAGGGCTATCCCTTGGCGTTATCAACGCCAGTCTGGCCATTGAAGAAGGCGAGATCTTCGTTATCATGGGGCTCTCCGGTTCGGGGAAATCGACCATGGTTCGCCTTCTCAATCGCCTGATTGAACCCACCCGCGGCCAGGTGCTGATTGACGGCGTAGATATCGCCAAAATATCAGACGCCGAACTCCGTGAGGTGCGCAGGAAAAAGATTGCGATGGTCTTCCAGTCATTCGCGCTAATGCCACACATGACCGTACTGGACAATACGGCGTTTGGTATGGAATTAGCGGGAGTGCCTGCTGGCGAGCGCCAGACCAAAGCGCTGGATGCGCTGCGTCAGGTGGGGCTGGAGAACTACGCCCACGCTTACCCGGATGAACTCTCCGGCGGCATGCGCCAGCGCGTTGGCCTTGCCCGCGCCCTTGCGATCAACCCCGATATTCTGCTGATGGACGAAGCGTTCTCCGCCCTCGATCCGCTGATCCGTACCGAGATGCAGGATGAGCTGGTGAAGCTCCAGTCTAAACAGCAGCGCACCATTGTCTTTATCTCCCATGACCTCGACGAAGCCATGCGCATCGGCGACCGCATCGCCATTATGCAGGGCGGCGAAGTGGTGCAGGTCGGCACGCCGGATGAGATCCTGAACAACCCGGCCAACGACTACGTGCGCACCTTCTTCCGCGGTGTGGACATCAGCCAGGTGTTTAGCGCCAAAGATATTGCCCGCCGTAGCCCGGTTGGCCTGCTGCGTAAAGCCCCCGGCTTCGGCCCGCGCTCGGCGCTGAAGCTGCTGGAGGACGAGGACCGCGAGTATGGCTACGTCATCGAGCGCGGCAACAAGTTTGTCGGCACGGTCTCCATCGACTCCCTGAAGGCGGCGCTGAGCCAGCAGCAGGGTATCGACGCGGCGCTCATTGACTCTCCGGCTCCGGTCGACGCCGAGACGCCGCTTAGCGAACTGCTCTCCCACGTAGGCCAGGCACCCTGTGCCGTGCCGGTAGTGGGTGAAGAGCAACAGTACGTTGGCATCATCTCAAAACGGATGCTGCTGCAGGCTTTAGATCGCGAGGGGGCAAACAATGGCTGATCAATCTAATCCGTGGGGAACCACCGAGGCGGCAGATGCCGCGCAATCTGCGTCAACACAATCTGCGACAACACAGTCCGCTGACGCCTGGGGCACATCTGCCCCTGCGCCGACGGACGGCGGCAGTGCAGACTGGCTGACCAGCGCTCCGCCTGCGCCGGAACATTTCAATATTATGGATCCGTTCCACAAGACGCTGATCCCGCTGGACAGCTGGGTGACTACCGGCATCGACTGGGTCGTGACCCACTTCCGTCCGGTGTTCCAGGGTATCCGCGTACCGGTGGACTATATCCTTAACGGCTTCCAGCAGCTGCTGCTGGGTATGCCTGCTCCGGTCGCCATCGTGGTCTTCGCGCTGATCGCCTGGCAGTTCGGCAGCGCAGGGATGGGCATCGCCACCCTGGTGTCGTTGATCCTGATCGGCGCGATCGGTGCCTGGTCGCAGGCGATGATCACCCTGGCGCTGGTGCTAACCGCCCTGCTCTTCTGCGTGGTCATCGGCCTGCCGATGGGGATCTGGCTGGCACGCAGTCCGCGGGCGGCGAAAATTATTCGTCCGCTGCTGGATGCAATGCAGACGACGCCGGCGTTTGTCTATCTGGTGCCGATCGTCATGCTGTTCGGTATCGGCAACGTGCCGGGCGTGGTAGTGACCATTATCTTCGCCCTGCCGCCGATCGTGCGTCTGACCATCCTGGGGATTAACCAGGTGCCGGAGGATCTGATCGAAGCCTCACGCTCGTTCGGCGCCAGCCCGCGCCAGATGCTGTTTAAAGTGCAGCTGCCACTGGCGATGCCGACCATCATGGCCGGTGTGAACCAGACGCTGATGCTTGCCCTCTCGATGGTGGTGATCGCCTCGATGATCGCCGTGGGTGGCCTTGGTCAGATGGTGCTGCGCGGTATCGGTCGCCTCGATATGGGCCTTGCCACCGTGGGCGGCGTCGGGATCGTGATCCTGGCGATTATTCTTGACCGTCTGACTCAGGCCGTGGGTCGCGACTCCCGCAGCCGTGGCAACCGCCGCTGGTATACCTCTGGCCCCATCGGGTTAGTGACGCGTCCTTTCATTAAATAACTGACTTTTTGCCCGGCGGCGCTTCGCTTGCCGGGCCTACCCCTCCCTTCCCATAATTAAGGAACAACGATGCGACATAGCGTACTTTTTGCCACAGCGTTTGCCACCCTTGTCTCAACCAGCACTTTCGCCGCTGACCTGCCGGGCAAAGGTATGACCGTCCAGCCGGTGCAGAGCACCATCTCTGAAGAGTCATTCCAGACGCTGCTGGTCAGCCGCGCCCTTGAAAAACTCGGCTATACCGTCAATAAGACCAGCGAAGTAGACTATAACGTTGGCTACACCTCCATCGCCTCCGGCGATGCCACCTTTACCGCCGTAAACTGGCAGCCGCTGCATGACGACATGTACGCCGCCGCCGGTGGTGATAAGAAGTTCTACCGCGAAGGCACCTTTGTTTCCGGCGCGGCGCAGGGCTACCTGATTGATAAGAAAACCGCCGAGAAATACCACATCACCAATATTGAACAGCTGAAAGATCCAAAGATCGCCAAACTGTTCGATACCAACGGTGACGGCAAGGCCGACATGATGGGCTGCTCGCCGGGCTGGGGCTGCGAAGCGGTGATTAACCACCAGAACAAAGCCTTCGATCTGGAAAAAACCGTTGAGGTTAGCCACGGTAACTACTCGGCGATGATGGCGGATACCATTGCCCGCTTCAAAGAGGGCAAGCCGATTATCTACTACACCTGGACACCGTACTGGGTGAGTGACGTAATGAAACCGGGCCGCGACGTCGTCTGGTTACAGGTACCGTTCTCCTCCCTGCCGGGCGAGCAGAAGGATATCGACACCAAGCTGCCGAACGGCATGAACTATGGCTTCCCGGTAAATACCATGCATATCGTTGCCAACAAAGCCTGGGCCGAGAAAAACCCGGCGGCGGCGAAGCTCTTCTCCGTGATGAAGCTACCGCTGGCGGACATCAACGCCCAGAACGCCATGATGCACGCGGGTAAAGCCTCAGAGGCGGATATTCAGGGCCACGTTGACGGCTGGATCAAAGCCCACCAGCAGCAGTTTGACGGCTGGATCAAAGAGGCGCTGGCCGCCCAGCAGTAAGTTCTCTCTCCCTCACCAGCCGGTGGGGGAGTCTTTTTTCAAC
Organism: Pseudescherichia sp.; assembly: GCA_039594205.1. GTDB lineage: Bacteria > Pseudomonadota > Gammaproteobacteria > Enterobacterales > Enterobacteriaceae > Pseudescherichia. The sequence continues at coordinate 41,125 of JBCNNW010000009.1, forward strand.
AGCACGAACCGACACACGATCCTTCCCCACGCTCCGGCTAATTCGTTATGATAAATAAACATTTATCTGACAATCTTCCGCCCATGACCAAATCTACTCATCCGCTCAGCCCCGCGCTGATTGTGCTTATGTCCGTCGCCACCGGCCTTGCCGTGGCCAGCAACTACTATGCTCAGCCCCTGCTCGATACCATCGCGCGCGCCTTTTCACTCTCCTCCAGCCAGGCCGGATTTATCGTTACCGCTGCCCAGCTCGGCTATGCTGCGGGCCTGCTGCTGCTGGTGCCGCTGGGAGATATGTTTGAGCGCCGGACGATGATCGTGGTGATGACCCTGCTCGCGGCGGGCGGCATGCTCATTACCGCCTCCAGCCAGTCGCTGGGCATGATGATTTTTGGTACTGCCCTCACCGGTCTCTTTTCGGTAGTGGCGCAAATTCTTGTGCCGCTGGCCGCCACCCTCGCTACCCCGGCGAAGCGCGGTAAGGTGGTCGGGACGATCATGAGCGGCCTGCTGCTGGGGATCCTGCTGGCGCGCACCGTGGCCGGGCTGCTGGCAAACCTTGGCGGCTGGCGCACGGTCTACTGGGTGGCGAGCGTCCTGATGGTGGCGATGGCCTTTGCCCTCTGGCGCGGCCTGCCGAAGGTGAAGCAGGATAACCACCTCAACTACTTCCAGCTGCTTGGCTCGGTGTTTAGCCTCTTTACCCAAGACAGGCTGCTGCGTACCCGCGCCATGCTGGGCTGCTTTACCTTTGCCAACTTCAGCATCCTCTGGACCTCTATGGCCTTCCTGCTCGCCGCCCCGCCCTTTAACTACTCTGAGGGCGTCATTGGCCTGTTTGGTCTGGCAGGCGCGGCGGGGGCGCTCGGTGCCCGTCCAGCGGGTAGCCTGGCGGATCGCGGTAAATCGCATCTGACCACCACCTGGGGCCTGCTGCTGCTGCTGCTGTCGTGGATCGCAATCTGGTTTGGCCACGCCTCGGCGCTGGCGCTGATCGTCGGCATCGTCGTGCTGGATCTGACGGTGCAGGGTGTACACATCACCAACCAGACGGTGATCTACCGCGTTAAGCCGGAGGCGCGTAACCGCCTCACTGCAGGCTACATGACCAGCTACTTTATCGGCGGCGCGGCCGGGTCGCTGATCTCCGCCAGCGCCTGGCAGCACGGCGGCTGGCGCGGCGTCTGCCTTGCAGGCAGCGTAGTGGCGCTGCTCAATCTGCTGGTCTGGTGGCGCGGTTATCATCGCCAATCGGCTACGGAGTAGGCGTTCATTGACCTTTAGTTAGCATCGATAATGGCGGGGGTGGTAAGGTATCCCCCGCATGGTGACGGTTTCACTTCCTGAATGTATATCCACAATTAATACATTTACTTTATTTGTCACTATCGTTACTATATCGGCTGTAACTAATGAGGTCATGCCCAAAATGGATAGTTCGTTTACGCCCATTGAACAAATGCTAAAATTTCGCGCCAGTCGCTATGAGGATTTTCCGTTTCAGGAGATCCTCCTTACCCGTCTGTGCATGCACATGCAGGGAAAGCTGCTGGATAACCGCAATAAGATGCTGAAAGCTCAAGGGATTAACGAGACGTTATTTATGGCGTTAATTACGCTGGAGTCTCAGGAAAACCACAGCATTCAACCCTCGGAGCTGAGCTGTGCGCTGGGTTCGTCCCGTACTAACGCGACCCGCATCGCCGATGAACTGGAAAAACGCGGCTGGATCGAGCGTCGTGAGAGCGATAACGATCGCCGCTGCCTGCATCTGCAGCTGACCGATAAAGGTCATGAATTTTTACGGCAGGTACTGCCCCCTCAGCATAACTGCCTGCATCAGCTCTGGTCTTCGCTTAACGTAGAAGAGAAGGAGCAGCTTGAGCAGATTACCCGTAAGCTGCTTACTCGCCTCGATGAGATGGATGAACAAGACGTCATCCTTGAGGCGCTGCGCTAACGCGACAATCCGCACGACAATCCTGATTAAATAAGAAATTGCCAGGCCAGCACAGCGTGCTGGCCTTTTGGTGAACAGGTCGGCTCAGCCGATGTGAAATAATAAGATCGTGGAGAATAAACATGAGCGCAAATGCGGAGAGTCAAGCCCCGCAGCAACCGGCCAACAACAAGAAAGGTAAGCGTACGCGCATCCTGCTTATTTTGGCTTTGCTCTTTATCGTTATTGCCGTGGCATATGGGATCTACTGGTTTTTAGTTCTGCGTCATCATGAAGAGACCGACGACGCTTACGTGGCGGGGAACCAGGTTCAAATCATGGCGCAGGTGTCCGGCAGCGTGACGAAAGTCTGGGCCGACAACACCGACTTTGTGAAACAGGGTGACGTGCTGGTCACGCTGGATCCTACCGACGCTCAGCAGGCGTTCGAGAAGGCGCAGACCGAGCTGGCTTCCAGCGTGCGCCAGACCCGCCAGATGATGATCAACAGCAAGCAGTATCAGGCCAATATAGAGGTGAAGAAGACCGCCCTCGCCCAGGCACAGAGCGATCTTAACCGTCGCGTACCACTGGGTAGCGCCAACCTGATTGGCCGTGAAGAGCTGCAGCACGCCCGCGACGCCGTAACCAGCGCCCAGGCCCAGCTCGACGTGGCGGTTCAGCAGTATAACGCCAACCAGGCGATGATCCTTGGTACCCGCCTGGAAGATCAGCCCGCGGTGAAGCAGGCCGCAGCCGAACTACGCAACGCCTGGCTCGCCCTGCAGCGTACCAAAATCGTTAGTCCGATGACCGGCTACGTCTCGCGTCGTGCAGTACAGCCTGGCGCGCAGATCAGCCCCACGACTCCGTTGATGGCGGTAGTGCCGGCCTCTGGCCTGTGGGTGGATGCCAACTTTAAAGAGACTCAGCTGGCGCATATGCGCATTGGCCAGAGCGCGACCGTGGTCAGCGATATCTACGGCGACGACGTGACCTATACCGGTAAGGTGGTGGGTCTCGATATGGGTACCGGCAGCGCCTTCTCGCTGCTTCCGGCGCAAAACGCCACCGGGAACTGGATCAAAGTGGTTCAGCGTCTGCCGGTGCGTATTGAACTGGATGCCAACCAGCTCTCCCAGCATCCGCTGCGTATTGGCCTGTCGACGCTGGTCACGGTAGATACCAGCAACAGCGACGGTAAGGTGCTGGCCAGCCAGGCGCGATCCACGCCTGCCTATGAGAGTAACGCGCGGGAGATCGGTCTCGAACCGGTCAATACCCTGATTAACGATATCGTGCAGGCCAACGCGGGCTAATCCTGATGAGCGCTACGCAACCGAGAAAACCGCTGGAGGGGGCGCAGCTGGTCATTATGACCATTGCGCTGTCGCTGGCGACCTTTATGCAGGTGCTGGACTCCACTATCGCTAACGTGGCGATCCCGACCATTGCCGGTAACCTTGGCTCATCCCTGAGCCAGGGGACATGGGTAATCACCTCCTTTGGGGTGGCAAACGCCATCTCGATTCCTATCACCGGCTGGCTGGCGAAGCGCGTCGGTGAGGTAAAGCTGTTCCTGTGGTCGACCATCGCCTTTGCCATCGCCTCCTGGGCGTGCGGAATGTCGACCAGCCTCAACATGCTGATCTTCTTCCGCGTCCTGCAGGGGATCGTTGCCGGACCGCTGATCCCGCTGTCGCAAAGCCTGCTACTCAGCAACTATCCCCCGGCGAAGCGCTCTATTGCCCTGTCGCTGTGGTCAATGACGGTGATTGTCGCCCCGATCTGCGGCCCGATTCTGGGCGGTTATATCAGCGATAACTACCACTGGGGCTGGATCTTCTTTATCAACGTCCCCATCGGGATCGTGGTCGTAGCGATGGCGATGCAGAGCCTGCGCGGACGGGAAACCCGCACCGAGCAGCGGCGCATTGATGCCGTTGGCCTGGCGCTGCTGGTGATCGGCGTGGGCTGCCTGCAGGTCATGCTCGACCAGGGTAAAGAGCTGGACTGGTTCAACTCCAGGGAGATCATCATTCTGACGATTGTGGCGGTGGTGGCGCTAAGCTTCCTGATAGTCTGGGAGCTGACCGACGACCACCCCATCGTCGATCTCTCGCTATTTAAGTCGCGCAACTTCACCATCGGCTGTCTCTGTATCAGCATGGCCTACATGCTCTACTTTGGCGCGATTGTGCTGCTGCCGCAGCTGCTGCAGGAGGTCTACGGCTACACGGCCACCTGGGCGGGGCTGGCCTCTGCACCCGTGGGGATCATTCCGGTGATCCTGTCGCCGATTATCGGCCGCTTTGCCCACAAGCTAGACATGCGTCGGCTGGTTACCTTCAGCTTTATTATGTATGCGGTCTGCTTCTACTGGCGCGCCTATACCTTCGAGCCGGGCATGGACTTTGCCGCCTCGGCGCTGCCGCAGTTTATCCAGGGCTTTGCTGTCGCCTGCTTCTTTATGCCGCTGACGACCATTATTCTCTCTGGATTGCCGCCTGAGCGTCTTGCGGCTGCCTCCAGCCTGTCGAACTTTTCGCGTACGCTGGCAGGCTCTATCGGTACGTCCATCACTACTACGCTGTGGACCAACCGGGAATCACTCCATCACGCCCAGCTCACGGAGTCGGTAAACCCCTACAACCCTAACGCACAGCTTATGTATGACCAGCTGGAGGGGATGGGAATGTCGCAGCAGCAGGCCTCGGGCTGGATAGCCCAGCAGATCACCAACCAGGGTCTGATTATCTCGGCCAACGAGATATTTTGGATATCCGCCGGGATATTTGTGATCATGCTGGGTCTGGTGTGGTTTGCAAAACCGCCGTTTGGTGCAGGCAGCGGCGGCGGCGGCGCGCACTGATCGCTGAGTAAATTGACCGGACTGCGACAGGGATTGTCCGTCCTGATAAAGCCGTGCTCCTGAAATCGCTTCACGATAGTGAAAAGACAACAGGAGCACACCATGCTGAAAAATCCCGCCCAGAAATACCAACCCTATCCTCCTCTCTCCCTGTCCGATCGCAGGTGGCCGGAAAAGCAGATTAGCCACGCGCCGCGCTGGCTCTCTACCGATCTGCGTGACGGTAACCAGGCCCTGGCCGAGCCAATGGACGTGGCGCGTAAAATGCAGCTCTGGAACCTGCTGCTCGACTGCGGCTTTAAGGAGATTGAAGTTGCCTTCCCCTCCGCTTCGCAGACCGATTTCAATTTTGTGCGCCAGCTGATCGAAGACGAGCGTATTCCCAACGATGTGACAATTCAGGTGTTAACCCAGGCGCGTGAAGATCTCATCGCGCGCACTTTCGATGCGCTGCGCGGAGCCAGCCGCGCGACGGTGCATCTCTACAATGCCACTGCGCCGCTGTTTCGCCGTCTGGTGTTCGGTATGGAGAAGGCGCAGGTGATTGAACTGGCCACCCGCAGCACGCGCCAGATCCGCAAACTGTGCGAAGAGAATCCGCAAACGCGCTGGCAGTATGAGTACTCACCGGAGACCTTCTGCTTTACGGAGCCTGAGTTCGCGCTGGAGATTTGCGAAGCGGTCGCGGCTGTCTGGCAGCCCAGTGCCGAACGGCCCATGATCGTCAACCTGCCCGCCACCGTTGAGGTGAACACGCCCAACGTTTATGCCGATCAAATTGAGTGGTTCTGCCGCCATTTTAGCCAGCGTGAGGCGGTCTGCATTAGCGTCCATCCGCATAACGATCGCGGTACGGGGGTGGCAAGCGCCGAGCTGGCAGTGATGGCCGGAGCAGCTCGCGTTGAGGGCTGTCTGTTTGGCAACGGCGAGCGTACCGGCAACGTCTGTCTGGTGACGCTGGCGATGAATCTCTACAGCCAGGGCATCGCGCCGGGGCTGGATTTCAGCGATATGACGCGGGTAGTGGAGGTGGTGGAGAGCTGTAATCAGCTGCCGGTGCACCCGCGTCACCCCTGGGCCGGACGGCTGGCCTACACCGCCTTCTCCGGTTCACACCAGGATGCGATTAAGAAAGGGTTCGACGCGCGCAGGCCCGGCGAACGCTGGGAGATGCCCTATCTGCCTGTCGATCCGCAGGATATCGGCTGCACCTATGAGGCCGTGATCCGCGTTAATAGCCAGTCGGGCAAGAGTGGTAGCGCATGGCTTATTGAACAGAATCATGGCCTGACGCTGCCCCGCGCCCTGCAGCAGGACTTCAGCCAGCACGTGCAGCGGGAAGCCGACGAAGGTGGCAAAGAGATGACGCAAAACGCGCTCTGGCAGCTTTTCCGCAGCCGCTATGGGCTGGTGCCAGCGCCGCGCTTTCATTTGCTCAGCTACAGCAGTGAAAGCCAGCAGGATGGGCTGTTACGGTTGACGGCCGCCGTCTCGCACGACGGTGAAACGCGACGGCTCGAAGGGTACGGCAACGGGCTACTCTCTGCCGCAGCCAGCGGGTTATCTTCGTGGGTCGCGCAGCCTTTTGTAATAAAAGATTATCATGAGCACACCCTCGGCGAGCGCAGCGACAGCCGCTCGGTCGCCTATATTCACTGTCTGTTTCAGGATGGCAGCAGCCGCTGGGGCGTAGGCATTGATAACGACGTGGCGCGGGCGTCGTTGCAGGCGCTCTTAAACACTCTGGGCTAACGAAAGTAGTCGCTGGGTGAGACCCCCATCACCCGGCGAAACATAGCGGTAAAGGCGCTATGGCTGCCGTAGCCGGTATCCAGCGCCACACGCAGTACCGACTCTCCCTGCGCCAGGCGCAGCAGAGCCGCCATCAGGCGCGCCCGGCGAACCCACTCTCCGAAGCTTAACCCCGTCTGCTGCTGAAAGTGGCGGTTAAGCGTGCGCTCGCTCATGTTCGTCACGCTAGCCGCCAGGGCTGTGGTCCACTCCCGGGCAGGCTCTTCGCCGATCTGCTTACAGAGCGTGCGCAGGAGATTGCTGTGCGGTTCAGGAAGATGGAAAGGCAGCGCCTGCATCACGCGGATCTCATCGAGGATCAGCTCATAGATCCGCTCATCGCGGCTACCCGGCGTGTAACGCTCGGCCAGGTCGAAAGACGAGACAATCAGCTCGCGCAGCAGGGGGGAGATTTGCACGATCTGGCAGGTCGCAGGCAGATCGGCGCGTGCCAGCGGATCGATAAATAGCGTGCGGGCAGCGACGTTGCCGGTAATACGTAACGCGTGCAGCGTCGCAGCAGGGAGCCAGACGCCCCGCCCCGGCGGTACCACCCAGCAGCCTGCCGCGGTATCAACCCTGACCACACCGCTCAGGCTATGCAGCAGCTGCGCGCAGTCGTGCTGATGCCACGGCTCGCTATCGCCATGCGCATAATCATGAGCAAAAGGGATCAGCGGGCGATGGGTAAAAGAGAAGGTCGTAGTGGTCGTCATCGTCATCTACAGAGGCTGAAACGCCTGGCGGCGCTGCGTCTGCCGGGCCTGCATAGGGCGCGGTGCCGTTTGTAGGCCCGGTAAGCGCAAGCGCCACCGGGCATTTACCAGGACTAGATGTGCAGCTCTTGCAGCTTCTCTTTCGGCAGCGCCAGCTCATCATTGCTATTGACGCGCACGTCGCGATCCAGAATATGGCGCGCGATCTCCTGCGCCTCGTCCAGAGAGTGCATCTGGTACGTCCCGCACTGATAGACGTTCAGCTCAGGGATCTGGTTCTGCTCTTTCACCTTCAGCACGTCAGCCATCGCCGCTTTCCACGCATCGGCAACGCGCTGCTCGTCAGGCGTGCCAATCAGGCTCATGTAGAAGCCGGTACGGCAGCCCATCGGCGAGATATCGATGATCTCAACGCCATTGCCGTTCAGGTGGTCGCGCATAAAGCCCGCAAAGAGGTGCTCCAGGGTATGGATGCCCTTCTCCGGCATCACTTCTTTGTTCGGGATGCAGAAACGCAGATCGAAGACGGTGATGGTATCGCCGTGCGGCGTATTCATGGTTTTCGCAACGCGAACAGCAGGCGCTTCCATACGAGTGTGATCGACAGTGAAGCTATCCAACAACGGCATTTTTCACCTCCGGAGTGATTTTTTTAAAATTAAGTGAACTCTTTGAACGCATGCGAGTCTGAATATATGAAAGACGCGCATTTGTTATCATCATCCCTGTTTTCAGAGATGAAATTTTGGCCACAGCAATGTGGCCTTTTTCTTTTCTGTCAGGCGTGTTTTGCCAGCAGCGCTTCAAACGACTCGCTATCCGCCGCCTCAATCTCCCGCTGACGCGCCCATGATGCATCGCGCTCTGTTGTGAAGTCCTCGTCCAGCAGAACCTCCAGTGGCTCTTCCCGCAGCATATCACGATACTGTGCCGCCAGCGCCTTACCGGTGCCACCGATACCGCTTTCGAGCATTGAGTGTAGAATACGCGCCGAGAAGGTCAGCTCGGGGTTATCAAAGCTCGCCACCAGCTGCTCACACACCTCGGCATAGGCGTTACCGCCCTCAATACCGTCGAGAGTCAGCGCGACGCGCTTCAGATCGCGGAACAGATCTTTACCGACCTCTTTCAGCGGGAACTGGGCCGTTTCACAGCCGATGCCCAGGGTCAGACCCGGCTTACGCCCTTCCAGAATCACCCGATTCCAGTTGGTTCGCGTACAGAGCAACTCGTCACTGCTCATCTCTGGCGCATCGGCCAGTACGCACCAGACCATAAACAGATCGAGGAAGCGAACCTGCTGCTCGTCTACGCCCACCGCCGAGAAGGGATTGATATCCAGGGATCGAACCTCAATGTACTCAATACCGCCGCGCAGGAGCGCATCCGACGGCGCTTCGCCGCTGCGGGTCACCCGTTTCGGGCGCACCGGAGCATACAGCTCATTTTCGATCTGCAGAATATTGGTGTTGATCTGCAGATGCTTACCATCCTTCGTCAGCCCCATCTTCTCGTAGTCGGCAGACGGGGTTTTAATCGCCCGTTTCAATGCTGCCACATAACCCTCTAAATCGTTAAACGTAATACCGAGATTGCTTTGCGATTTATTGGTATAGCCGAGGTCGCTCAGACGCAGCGAGGTGGCATACGGCAGGTAGTACATCCCCTCTTCCGTCTTCTCAAACGGCAGCGTGGTGGGTTTGCCCTGCAGGAACGAGGAGCAGATAGCCGGAGAGGCACCGAACAGGTAAGGGATCACCCAACCGAAGCGGTAGTAGTTGCGGATCAGTCGGAAATAGCCGTCAGAGACCGCTTCTTTATCCGTACTGCCACACTTTGCCTGCCAGAAGGCCATCGGCAGGGAAAAGTTGTAGTGCACCCCCGAGATGGTCTGCATCAGCGCACCGTAGCGGTTTTTTAACCCCTCACGGTAGAGCGTCTTGAGACGACCAATATTGGATGTACCGTACTGCGCCAGCTCAATACCCTGCCCATTCTCAATGTAGCAGGGCATACTCAGCGGCCACAGCCGTTCATCGCCCAGGTTTCGCACGGCATAACGATGCACGTCGCGCAGTACCGTCAGCATGTGATCGATATCGCCATCAACCGGGGTAATAAATTCCAGCAACGCTTCAGCGAAATCAGTGGTGATCCATTTATGTGTCAGCGCTGCACCAAGCTGTTCCGGATGTCCGGTTGTTGCAAGCGTGCCGTCAGCGTTAACGCGCAGCGTTTCGCGCTCCAGCCCTCGCATAATCCCTTTCAGGACATGAGGATTTTTTTCCAGCCAGGACAGCGCCTGTGATACGTCCGGGATCAAGTTGACCTCCCGCCTGTCGAAATCATTTCTAATAAGCATAATTGTAATGGTTGACGATAAAAGCGTATGACCAACCAATTAGTGCCACCACGTTATACCCTGCAGGGTTGCAGCCGTCAGGACGGCGTAGCGTAGCCCCTTGCCAAGGCATAAAAAAAAGATAACCGGCCCCCACGCAATGCGCATCCATCCCGCAAGCAGGCACAGCAGATCACCGATAACAGGCATCCAGCTCAATAATAGCGTGGCTGCGCCATAACGTTTCAAATAGTGTTGGGCTTTTTCCTGCCAGCGTGACGTTTCACGCAGCGGAAAGAAACGTCCAAGGATAACGTTAGTCACCCCTCCAAGGCTATTACCTATTGTTGCTATTAACAAAAGTAGCCAGGGCTGACTCACGCCAGAGATTAACATGGCCACCAGCAGCACTTCTGAGCTGCCCGGCAGAAGCGTGGCGCTGAGAAAGCTGCTGGTAAAAAGGGAAAGAAGTGACAGCGCGTCGCTCACAGCGTACGCACGTCCACGGCATCCATTCCTGCCCGCCGCGCCGCCTCAAGACCAAAGTCAGCGTCTTCAAACACCACGCATTTGGTCGGATCGACGCCCATTAGCTCGGCACAGAGCAGGAAGGTATCGGGGGCAGGCTTGTGGTGCTCGACATCGTCGGCGGCAACCACCGCGGTAAAATAGTGGCGCAGATTGAGGTGAGTGAGCAGCGCCTCGGCAATGGCGCGCTCGCTGCCGGTACCTACCGCCATGGGACGACGACCGTGCCACGCTTTGACCACCTCAATCAGCGGCAGCGGCTCTACGGTGTCCAGCAGCATCGCTCGTACCGCCTCGGTTTTTTCACGCGCCAGGGCGTAAGGATCGAGATCGCCATGGTTCCACTCAATGACCGCCTGCGCAATACGCCAGGTCGGCGAGCCGTTAAGCGCAACGATAGCCTGCTCGTCAAAGCGCATGCCATAGTGCGCCAGCACATCGTGCCAGGCTTTACGATGAGTAGGCTCGGTATCAAGGATGGTGCCATCCATATCGAAAATCAGACCGTCATAACGTTCGTACATCGCGTTCTCACACTGCGGATAACAGAACATTACTTTAACGTAACCAGGGCATTTTGTCGCTGATGGCGATAGAGAGTTAGAGGTGAAACAGGAAGTTAAATTTGAAGATAAAAATGATGTACTTAGAAGGGAGAAATTTGGGAATGACTTTTACTTAGAGAAGATGGTGCATCCGGGAGGATTACTGGCTGCGCCTCGCCCTACGGGCCGTTGCTCACGCAACGTTATCCTCCCTGGTGCTAGCGATAATTTCGCAGACCTTGAAACAGCAGCCTGACTGTTATCTCGGAGAAGATGGTGCATCCGGGAGGATTACTCGGCTGCGCCTCGCCCTACAGGCCGTTGCTCACGCAACGTTATCCTCCCTGGTGCTAGCGATAATTTCGCAGACCTTGAAACAGCAGCCTGGCTGTTATCTCGGAGAAGATGGTGCATCCGGGAGGATTCGAACCTCCGACCGCTCGGTTCGTAGCCGAGTACTCTATCCAGCTGAGCTACGGATGCATCAGGGTGGTGCTTTGCTTCTTTTTCAATGTCGCTCAAATTGCCGCAACACTGCACAATATGGTGCATCCGGGAGGATTCGAACCTCCGACCGCTCGGTTCGTAGCCGAGTACTCTATCCAGCTGAGCTACGGATGCATCAGGGTACTTCTTCTTTGTTTGCAACACTCCGAGAGGATTACTCGGCTGTCGCCTTGCCCTTCGGGCCGTTGCTTACGCAACGTTATCCTCCCTGGTGCTGGCGATGATCTCGCAGACCGTGAAACAACAGTGTAGCTGTCATCTCAGAGAAGATGGTGCATCCGGGAGGATTCGAACCTCCGACCGCTCGGTTCGTAGCCGAGTACTCTATCCAGCTGAGCTACGGATGCAAATGGCGGTGAGGCGGGGATTCGAACCCCGGATGCAGCTTTTGACCGCATACTCCCTTAGCAGGGGAGCGCCTTCAGCCTCTCGGCCACCTCACCAACACGCCTCTTGCGAGTGCTTCGAAGAACTTGTTTCTGCTCTTCGTCGCTGCGTTGGCGCACATATTACTTTCTGGGACTTATAAGTCAAACAATTTTTCCCAGCCCTGATTCGTTTGCACACTTCGCAAACAATTTGCGCTGAAAAGGATCAAAAAGAGTGTTTTATCAGCAGAATCCTTGACGTAACGCAGCATAAAGAAAACGAGCAGAGAAATGAAAACGTCATGCAAAAGAGGGAGAATAAGAGGAGAGCGTGAAAAAACGGGCTGGAAAGAGCCGCGTCTCGCCAGACGGCGAGACGCGATGATATCAGTAGCTGGACTGTTGTGATTTTTCAGCCTGGATACGCTGGTAGATCTCTTCACGATGAACAGATACTTCTTTAGGGGCGTTCACACCAATTCTCACCTGGTTGCCCTTAACCCCTAAAACTGTCACGGTGACCTCGTCCCCAATCATGAGGGTTTCACCAACTCGACGAGTCAGAATCAGCATTCTTTGCTCCTTGAAAGATTAAAAGAGTCGGGTCTCTTGTATCCCGGCATTATCCATCATATAACGCCAAAAAGTAAGCGATGACAAACACGTAAAGTGTAAGCAGTCACGGCATCACATTCTGTTAAACGTAAGTTTAGCCGATATACACAACTTCAACCTGACTTTATCGTTATCAATAGCGTAGTGGCAAGTACGCCATAGCTCAGGGCTATGGCGTCTGCATACGCTTTGTTTGTTATTACAGTTTTGTGCTTACCCAGCCTTTTACGCTGGCTAACGCCGCAGGGAGCGCGGCTGCGTCGGTACCGCCGGCCTGCGCCATATCCGGACGACCACCGCCTTTACCACCTACCTGCTGGGCAACCATACCAATCAGCTCCCCTGCCTTCACGCGGTCGGTCACCTCTTTCGAGACCCCCGCAATCAGAGAAACCTTACCCTCTGCTACCGTGGCAAGAACGATTACCGCGGAACCCAGCTGGTTCTTCAGATCGTCAACCATAGTACGCAGCATCTTCGGCTCGACGCCCGCCAGCTCGCTCACCAGCAGCTTCACGCCGTTAATCTCTTCAGCCTTATCAGAGAGGTTTGCGCTCTCCTGCGCCGCCTGCTGCGCCTTCAGCTGCTGTAGCTCTTTCTCCAGCTGACGGGTTTTGTCCAGAACGGTGCGCACTTTGTCGCCCAGATTCTGGCTGTCACCCTTCAGCAGCTGGGCAATATCCTGCAGCTGCTCGCTCTGCGCATGGAGGCTGGCAAGCGCATTCTCACCGGTAACGGCTTCGATACGGCGAACGCCTGCCGCCGTGCCGGATTCAGACACGATGCGGAACAGACCGATATCACCGGTGCGGGAGGCATGAGTACCGCCGCACAGCTCGGTAGAGAAGTCGCCCATACTCAGGACGCGTACGCGCTCGTCGTACTTCTCGCCAAACAGCGCCATCGCGCCTTTGGCCCGGGCATCCTCCAGATCCATGATCTGGGTTTCGATCGGCAGGTTACGACGAATCTGGGCGTTAACCAGATCTTCTACCGCGCGGATCTCGGCTGGCTTCATCGCCTCAAAATGGGAGAAGTCAAAGCGCAGCACCTTGTCGTTCACCAGCGAGCCTTTCTGCGCCACGTGGGTACCCAGCACTTCGCGCAGCGCGGCGTGCATCAGGTGCGTTGCAGAGTGGTTCAGACGGATACGCTCGCGGCGGGCTTCATCCACCTCGGCCTTAACGCCGTCGCCTACTTTCAGCGAGCCGGATGCCAGCTTGCCCTGGTGACCAATTGCCTGGCCATACTTCTGGGTATCGGTCACGGTAAAGGTAAAGCCGTTGCCTTTCAGTTCGCCCTTGTCGCCAACCTGGCCGCCGGATTCAGCGTAGAACGGCGTCGCGTCAAGAATAACTACCGCCTCCTGCCCTGCGCTAATCGTCTCTACGGACTGGCCTTCAACAAACAGCGCGGTGACCTTGCTGGTCAGCTCCAGGCTGTCGTAGCCTTTAAATTCGGATGCGCCCTCAACGCGGATCATCGCGTTGTAGTCTGCGCCAAAGCCGCTGGATTCACGGGCGCGGTTGCGCTGCGCTTCCATCGCGACCTTAAAGCCCTCTTCGTCGACTTTAATATCGCGCTCGCGACAGACGTCGGCGGTAAGATCCATTGGGAAGCCGTAGGTGTCGTACAGACGGAAGACGGTTTCACCATCCAGCGTATCGCCGGTCAGTTTCGCCAGCTCTTCGTCCAGCAGCGCCAGTCCACGCTCCAGCGTGCGGGCAAACTGCTCTTCTTCGGTTTTCAGCGTCTGCTCAACCTGCGCCTGCTGGCTCTTCAGCTCTTCGCCTGCCGCACCCATCACGTCGATCAGCGGGGCAACCAGCTTATAGAAGAAGGTCTCTTTCGCGCCGAGCATGTTGCCATGACGGACCGCGCGACGAATGATACGACGCAGCACGTAGCCACGGCTTTCGTTCGACGGCAGCACGCCATCGGCGAGCAGGAACGCACAAGAGCGGATATGATCGGCAATGACGCGCAGGGATTTGTTATTCAGATCGGTTGCGCCGGTCACTTTCGCCACGGCGGCAATCAGGTCGCGGAACAGATCGATCTCATAGTTCGAGTTAACGTGCTGCAGCACTGCGGCAATGCGCTCCAGACCCATACCGGTGTCCACGGACGGCTTCGGCAGCGGCTCCATGGTGCCATCGGCCTGGCGGTTGAACTGCATAAAGACGATGTTCCAGATCTCAATGTAGCGATCGCCGTCTTCGTCCGGGCTGCCCGGAGGACCACCGGCAATATGCGCGCCGTGGTCGAAGAAAATTTCGGTGCACGGGCCGCATGGACCGGTGTCACCCATCTGCCAGAAGTTATCAGAAGCGTAAGCGCCGCCTTTGTTATCACCAATACGGATGATACGTTCGCGTGGGATGCCAACCTCTTTTTCCCAGATTTCGTAAGCTTCGTCGTCGGTTTCGTAGACGGTTACCCACAGGCGATCTTTCGGCAGGTTGAACCAGTTTTCACCGGTCAGCAGTTCCCATGCGTACTGGATAGCATCGTGTTTGAAATAGTCGCCAAAGCTGAAGTTACCCAGCATTTCAAAGAAGGTGTGATGGCGCGCGGTGTAACCGACGTTTTCCAGATCGTTGTGTTTACCGCCCGCACGCACGCAGCGCTGCGCGGTGGTTGCGCGGGAATAATTACGCTTGTCGAGACCAAGGAAAACATCCTTGAACTGGTTCATCCCGGCGTTGGTAAACAGCAGAGTTGGATCGTTGTTGGGTACCAGGGAGCTGCTTGCAACAACCTGATGACCTTTACTATGGAAAAAATCGAGAAACGCCTGACGGATCTCAGCGGTGCTCTTGCTCATAATTATCCTGAAATCAAGCTAACGAAATGTCGCAGCTGGCGTTTCTCCCTGTTACAGGCGACGACCAGCTACTGGAAAAAGTGGGAATAAGATAAGTTTTCTTGACTGCGAAGTAAAATCCCGTATGCAGCCAGGCCGTAAAATTTCACCAAAGTTCTTTAATATCCTCCATCAGGAATCCCCGATAGAGTAAAAAACGCTGTACTTTCACCTTCTCAGCAAAGACCGCTGGCAGCGGATCGCCATATTTGCGCTGCGCCTGCTCGCGGGCAATCTCAATCCAGTCTATGTCGCTTTCGCGCATCGCCTCTTCTCCCGTTTCCCGGTCAATTCCCTTCTGGGTCAGCTCCTGGCGGATACGCGCCGGACCATAGCCTTTACGGCTGCGGCTGGCGATAAACTGGCGGGCAAAACGGGCATCGTCAAGGTAGCGGTTTTCATAACACCAGTTCACCACGTTATTGATATCGTCTTCGGTGGCATCTACCGGCTCGGGTCCGGTTTTGGTCATCACCGGGGCGGTCAGCTTGCGGCGGAACTCCTGTTCGCTGTGGTCGCGCATGCCGAGAATGCGCATGGCGCGATCGAGCAAGCGGGCATAGGCGGAGCGGCGGGGCGAGGTATCTGTCATGGCACACCTGCTGGATAGATAAATAGCAAAAAGGGCTGCATCAGCAGCCCTTAATCATTACGTCAGATTATTAAAAATCTTCGTTGGTCTCTTTCGCATTGACGTCGTTGTCGTCAACCGTAAAGTCCGGTTTGGTGTCCGGGTTCGTGAGCAGAATCTCACGGATCTTCGTTTCGATCTCTTTCGCGGTAGCCGGGTTCTCTTTCAGCCAGGTGGTCGCATTCGCTTTACCCTGACCGATCTTCTCACCGTTGTAGCTATACCATGCGCCCGCTTTTTCGATCAGCTTCTCTTTCACGCCCAGGTCAACCAGCTCGCCGTAGAAGTTGATACCTTCGCCGTAGAGGATCTGGAACTCAGCCTGTTTAAACGGTGCAGCGATCTTGTTTTTCACCACTTTCACGCGGGTTTCGCTACCGACCACGTTATCGCCCTCTTTCACCGCGCCGATACGGCGGATGTCGAGACGCACGGAGGCGTAGAATTTCAGCGCGTTACCGCCGGTGGTGGTTTCCGGGTTACCGAACATCACACCAATCTTCATACGGATCTGGTTGATGAAGATCAGCAGAGTGTTGGACTGCTTCAGGTTACCCGCCAGCTTACGCATCGCCTGGCTCATCATACGTGCCGCGAGGCCCATGTGAGAGTCACCGATCTCGCCTTCGATCTCGGCTTTCGGGGTCAGTGCCGCAACGGAGTCAACCACCAGCACGTCAACCGCACCGGAGCGCGCCAGCGCGTCACAGATCTCAAGCGCCTGCTCACCGGTATCCGGCTGGGAGCAGAGCAGGTTGTCGATATCAACGCCCAGCTTGCGCGCATACACAGGGTCAAGCGCGTGCTCTGCATCGATAAAGGCACAGGTTTTACCCGCACGCTGCGCAGCAGCAATAACCTGCAGCGTCAGGGTGGTTTTACCTGAGGACTCCGGCCCGTAGATCTCTACGATACGGCCCATTGGCAGGCCGCCCGCACCGAGGGCGATGTCCAGTGAAAGCGAACCCGTGGAGATCGTTTCTACGTCCATAGTACGGTCTTCACCCAGGCGCATGATGGAGCCTTTACCGAATTGCTTTTCGATCTGGCCCAGTGCTGCCGCCAACGCTTTCTGTTTGTTTTCGTCGATAGCCATTATTACTCCTGTCATGCCGGGTAAAGCAGGTGATGCTCGCCGGGGATTACTGTTTTGTTGCGCTCATTATACTGTATACGCATACAGTATCAAGCTCTTTGTAGAAAATGTTGCCACAGGGTTTGCAGGGCATAGGCGGTGGCCTGACGGCGCACGCTTTCACGGTCACCGGCGAAGCACTCCCGCCGCGTGATGCCCTCTCCCGCCGCGCTGGCAAAGCCAAACCAGACCGTGCCCACCGGCTTGTTTTCGCTGCCGCCGTCCGGGCCAGCGATGCCGCTGATCGATACCGCATAGGTCGCGCGGGCGGCCTTAATCGCACCGATCGCCATCTCCACCACCACTGGCTCGCTGACCGCCCCATGCTGGTCAAGGGTCTCGGGTTTAACGCCGATCATCTGCGCCTTGGCTTCATTAGAATAGGTGACAAACCCCCGTTCAAACCAGGCGGAGCTGCCGGCGATATCGGTGATCGCTTTAGCTACCCAGCCGCCGGTACAGGACTCAGCCGTGGTCACGGTCGCGCCGCGCGCCTTTAGCGCCTGGCCAATACGCTCGCTGAGCTGCATCAATTCAGTGTCAGTCATAACCGCTCCGTAAACGGCTGAAATGAGAGAGATAAGATAGCACTTTCTCTCTTAATATGGGGGCGAAGGCAGCATTTTACGAGGGTGATTCAGAAAAAAGGCCAGCATGCGCTGGCCCTGGATCCTGAGTAAGCGCTACTGTACGCGCGCCAGCGACACCGCCTGGCCCAGCTGCCAGACCGCCATCGCGTAGTGGGTACTCGCGTTGTAGCGGGTGATGGTGTAGAAGTTCGGCAGGCCGTACCAGTATTCGTACCCGGTGCCGACGTCGAGGCGCAGCAGGCTCACCTGCTGATGGTTGCCCACCGGCTGCTGCGGCGTCAGGCCAGCGGCCGCCAGCTGCGAGACGCTGTATTTGGTTTTAAAGCCGTTTGCCAGCCCCGGTGCCTGACCGTTAGCCGGAATAGCAACCGGATCGCCCTTCACCCAGCCATTGGCTTTAAAGTAGTTCGCTACGCTGCCAATCGCATCAACCGGATCCCACAGGTTAATGTGACCGTCGCCGTTAAAGTCGACCGCCAGCTTTTTATAGGATGAGGGCATAAACTGGCCGTAGCCCATCGCCCCGGCAAAGGAGCCTTTCAGCTCCAGCGGATCGTCCTGCTCGTCGCGGGCCATCAGCAGGAAGGTCTCCAGCTCGCTGGAGAAGTACTCGGCGCGGCGCGGGTAGTTAAATGACAGGGTCGCCAGCGCGTCGAGAATACGCGTTTTACCCATCACGCGGCCCCAGCGGGTCTCAACCCCGATAATGCCCACGATAATCTCCGGCGGCACGCCGTAGACCTGCCAGGCGCGGTTGAGGGCGTCTTCATACTGGTTCCAGAATGCGACACCGTTCTGCACGTTGTCCGGGGTAATAAACTGCTTCTTGTAGCGCAGCCATGCGCCGTTCGGGCCAACCGGGGCTGGGCCAGTAGGCGCCTGGCGATCCATCAGGCGCAGGACGTAATCAAGACGCTTCGCCTGGGATAAAATTTCACGCAGCTGCTGGGGATCGAAACCATGCTTGCTGACCATTTTATTTATGAACTGCTCTGCCGCCGGGTTATTGGCAAAGTCACCGCCTGACATGATGACATCATGCTGGGGCTGAAGCAGGAAGCCGCCGGACGGCGTACCGGTGGTAGCCGGAGGCGCTTCAGGCGTTTTGGGTTTGCTGCTGCAGGCAGAGAGCAAAACAAGCGCGGGAAGAAGAGTGATATAACGACGCTTAAACATGGGTTGTCCCTAATACAAAATCGACCTGAGAGAATCATGGTAAATCATCTGGCTGGCCTTTCAAGCCCAGCCGCTTCGCCAGAACCGTAGGCCGGGCAAACGCAGTGCCGCCCGGCGTTGTCGCATCAGCACGGTAACGCCCGGTGGCGCGCCGCTTACCGGGCCTACAGACCACACCGCAGCCACCGTAGGCCGGGCAAGCGCAGTGCCGCCCGGCATTGTCGCATCAGCACGGTAACGCCCGGTGGCGCGCCGCTTACCTGGCCTGCAGACCACACCGCAGCCACCGTAGGCCGGGCAAACGGAGTGCCGCCCGGCGTTAGAGATCGCCTTTCAAGCCCAGCCGCTTCGCCAGCCGATGCAGGTTGGCAACGTCCATCTCCAGCGCCCTGGCACAGGCGGCCCAGCTCTGGTTATGCTGCGCCAGCGCCTGGCGGATAGTGTGGCGTTGAAAATCTTCCGTCGCCTCGCGCAGGTTTCTGCCCGGTGCGGAGGTTGGAGCGTTCGGTATCTGCGGCAGAGGCGCGTCGGCAAAGGCAAAGTGCTGCGCCTCCAGCGTGACGTCCTCCCCTGCCCGTGCGGCACGCGCCAGCACTACAGCACGGTGGATGGCGTGCTCCAGCTCGCGCACGTTGCCCGGCCAGCCATACTGTAGCAGCTGCGAACGCGCTCCGCTGCTTAATAGCACCTGCGCAAGGCCAAAGCGCTGTCGGCACTGCTCGCAGAAGTACCCTGCCAGCAGCACCACATCCTCACCGCGCTCGCGCAGCGGCGGCACCGCCAGCGGAAAGACGCTCAGGCGGTGGAAGAGATCGGCGCGGAAGCGTCCGGCCAGCACCTCTTCCCGCAGATCGCGGTTGGTCGCCGCCAGCACCCGGACGTCTACCCGCAGGCTGCGATCGTCCCCGACGCGCTGGATATCGCCATACTGCAACACGCGCAGCAGCTTAGCCTGTAATGCCAGCGACAGCTCGCCAATCTCATCAAGGAACAGCGTGCCGTTATCGGCCATCTCAAACTTGCCGCTGCGGTTACTGATCGCTCCGGTAAACGCCCCTTTGACGTGTCCAAATAGCTCGCTCTCTGCCACGCTCTCCGGCAGCGCCGCGCAGTTAAGATAGACCAGCGGCTGGTCTGCACGCGGAGAGCCTTCATGAATGGCTTTCGCCACCAGCTCTTTGCCGGTGCCGGTCTCGCCGCTAATCAGCACGTTCAAATCCGAGGCGGCAACAATATCGATCTCTTTTTTCAGCTGCGTCATGCCCGGCGACAGGCCGATCATCCGGGTGGTGGTCACCGGCTCGAAGATCGCAGGCGCGCCCGGGAGCATATTCTGGCTCTCCAGCTGCTCAATCAGCAGGGCGTTATTGAGCGCCCCCGCCGCCAGAGCGGCAATCAGCCGTAGCTCCTCATCGCTGAAGTTATCGAAGCGATCCGGCGACATGCCGTCGAGGGTCAGGGCACCAATCAGGTGCTGCCCGGCAAACAGCGGCAGGCCGATGCAGGCGTGCACTTTCAACTCCTCCTGTCCCGGAATGAGTCCGTCATAGGGATCGGGCAGATCGCTATCGGCCGGGAAACGCACCACGTCCCCGGCCCTGGCGATGGCCTCCAGCCGGGGATGTCCCGCAAGGGTAAAGCGCCGCCCCAACACGTCTGGCGCGAGGCCGTCGATGGCTAACGGAATAAACTCCCGCGCGCTGTAGCGCAGCAGCGCCGAGGCGTCGCAGCCTAAGACCTGACGCAGGGTGGCGATCAGCCGCTGAAAGCGATCCTGATGGCCGATGCCGCTTTGTAACTCAATGGCGATCCCCGCTAATACCTCAACTGAAAAACTCATCGTTACCTCGCTGTCACTTTGACAATGCATAGTGTCATATTGACAACAGTGATGATAGTCAAATTGACTACCCACCTGGAGTGATATTGCCTGTAAAGCGTTTAATTTCAATATATTAAAAAACTGGCACGCAACTTGATATAGGCAAAGCATCTGAGTCAAACATGCTGAAGTGAAATTGAGGTTGCTATGTCTATTCTGGTTAAAAATAACATTCATTGGGTTGGTCAACGTGACTGGGAAGTTCGCGATTTCCATGGGACCGAATATAAAACGCTGCGCGGCAGCAGCTATAACAGCTATCTCATTCGCGAAGGTAAAAATGTGCTGATCGACACCGTCGATCATAAATTCAGCCGCGAGTTCGTGCAGAACCTGCGCAGCGAGATCGACCTTAACGCTATCGATTACATCATTATTAACCATGCCGAAGAGGACCACGCGGGTGCGCTGACCGAGCTGATGTCCCACATTCCGAACACGCCGATCTACTGCACCACCAACGCCATCGACTCCATTAATGGTCACCATCACCATCCGGAGTGGAACTTCCACACCGTGAAGACCGGCGATAGCCTGGATATCGGCAACGGCAAACAGCTGATCTTCGTTGAGACGCCGATGCTGCACTGGCCGGACAGCATGATGACTTACATGACCGGTGACGCGGTGCTGTTCAGCAACGACGCCTTCGGCCAGCACTACTGCGATGAACGCCTGTTTAATGATGAAGTCGATCAGAGCGAGCTGTTTGAACAGTGCCAGCGCTACTACGCCAATATCCTGACCCCGTTCAGCCGCCTGGTGACGCCAAAAATCACCGAGATCCTCGGCTTCAACCTGCCGGTGGATATGATTGCGACCTCTCACGGCGTGGTCTGGCGCGAAAATCCGACCCAAATCGTTGAGCTGTATCTGAAGTGGGCGGCGGACTATCAGGAAGATCGCATCACTCTCTTCTACGACACCATGTCCAATAACACCCGCATGATGGCAGACGCCATTGCCCAGGGGATCAACGAAGTCGACCCCAACGTAGCGGTAAAAATCTTCAACGTGGCGCGCAGCGATAAGAACGAGGTATTAACCAATGTCTTCCGCTCCAAAGGCGTGCTGGTGGGGACCTCTACCATGAACAACGTGATGATGCCGAAAATTGCCGGTCTGGTAGAGGAGATGACCGGCCTGCGCTTCCGCAACAAACGCGCCAGCGCCTTTGGCTCCCACGGCTG
>JBCNNW010000090.1:0-18154 GCA_039594205.1 Pseudescherichia sp.
GCACCCAATTATTCAGGGGCAATATTGCCGCAGATTTTACCTTATCTGCCCTCCTGAGTCACAAGAAAAAGGCCGGATAACCGGCCCTTCGGCGATTTACTTAGCGAGCTTGGTGATTTGCTTCACTTCAATCTCAAACTCGTTCAAGTCTTTGTCAACTTTACCCTGAATTTCAACCTGATCCTGCGGAGTCACGTTCTGGCCGTTCCAGCGTTTTTGATCGATTTCCACATTGACCGTACCGCTGGCATCGCGGAAGAGATAGCGATCGTCAGAGAGGCGCTCGGTAATGTTGCCCCGCAGCGTTACCCAGCTATCATCTTTCAGATCTTTGGCCTTCGCCGCGGTGGTTGGGGTGGCGTTTTTATCCACGAAGCCGCCCTGCTGGGTCTGGTTTTGCGTCTGGGTTGGCGTAGCGGATGGCCCATTGAAGCCCCCCTCGGCGGCAAAAACGGGGGCGGAGGCCATCATGGCGATGGCGGTAATAGCAGCTAATTTTTTCATCATGTATCTCCCTTTCATCTGTTTCAGTGTCCCTTAACAGCGTAGAGCGAAATGTATGGTGCACTGAAAAATTTAACTTTTTTTACCCTCTCATGGAGGATTATTGCTGTAAGTGCAAAAGTCTTTGCACATTTTGCTCATTTTTTCCTATGGTGGTGACCATTAGAATAGTCAGCAAATTCGTTTTCTGACGGGACAAATAATGAGCAACATCTTAATTATCAACGGCGCTAAAAAATTCGGCCACTCTAACGGCCAGCTGAACGACACCATGACCGATGTCGCTGCCAGCTTCCTGCGCGACAGCGGTCACGATGTGAAAATGGTCCGCACCGACGGCGACTACGATGTGAAAGAGGAAGTGCAGAACTTCCTGTGGGCCGACACCGTGATCTGGCAGATGCCGGGCTGGTGGATGGGTGCACCGTGGACGGTAAAAAAATACATTGATGACGTCTTTACCGAAGGTCATGGCTCCCTGTACGCCAGCGATGGTCGTACCCGCTCCGACGATGCGAAAAAATATGGCTCTGGCGGCCTGATTCAGGGTAAAACCTACATGCTGTCGCTGACCTGGAACGCACCGCTACAGGCTTTCACTGATAAAGAGCAGTTCTTCCATGGCGTCGGCGTTGACGGCGTTTACCTGCCGTTCCACAAGGCAAATCAGTTCCTTGGGATGGACGCGCTGCCGACTTTTATCGCTAATGATGTGATTAAAATGCCGGACGTGCCTCGCTATACCGCAGAATATCGCAAGCATCTTGCGGAAATTTTTGCTTAACTGTCAGACGGTACAAAGAAGGAGTTGACCATGTTGACAGTGATTGCAGAGATTCGCACCCGTCCGGGCCAGCATCATCGCCAGGCCGTGCTGGACGAGTTTGCGAAAATTATCCCTACCGTATTAGAGGAAGCGGGTTGCCACGGCTATGCGCCGATGGTAGACACCGCCGCTAACGTGAGCTTTCAGGCCACCAATCCGGACTCTATCGTGATGGTGGAGCAGTGGGAGACCGTGGCTCATCTTGAAGCGCACCTGCAAACCCCGCACATGAAAGCGTGGGGCGAGGCGGTTAAAAGCGACGTGTTAGAGACCCATATCCGCATTCTGGAGCAAGGGGTTTAATCAGGCGGGGGCCAGACCCCCGCATGTTATACGACGTAGGCCCGGTAAGCACAGCGCCACCGGGCGTTTACCCCCCGTACCCGTTACCAGTAGAGCTTCCAGCTCTGGCTAAACCGCATCAACGCCTCGACGTAGAAGTAATCTCCCCAGCTGGCACACTCATCCACGCCCTTATTGCTCGCAAGATGGTACACCGAGTGCTTCAGCAGCCCGTTGCCAGGTTCGTTAATCCCCATCAGATAGTGCTTATTTAGCGACGACATGATGTGCATCGCCCACTGCTGATAGCGGATGCGATCGGGATCGCTTACCGGCAGCTGCTTCACCAGCTCCAGCAGGCCGCAGACGGCAATGGCGGCGGACGAGGAGTCCCGCAGCGCATCGCTGCCCACTAAGGCCAGATCCCAGTGGCAGACGCCATCCTCCGGCAGGCGATTGAGGAAGTAGTTCGCCAGCCTTTTTGACAGGGCAACCATCGTTTTATCACCGGTGTAGAGGTAGCTCAGCAGAAAGCCGTAGATCCCCCACGCCTGCCCCCGCGACCAGCACGAATCATCGGCATAGCCCTGCTGGGTATTGCCGTAGCGCGGCGCACCGGTCTGCACGTCCATGTAGTAGGTGTGAAAGGTCGACGCATCGTCGCGGATCAAATATGCCGCTGCCTGCTGAACATGGGCCTGCGCCGCCTCGGCAAAGCGCGGATCGCCGGTCTGCTCGCTGGCCCAGTAGAGCAGCGGCAGGTTCATGTTGCAGTCGATGATCATCCTTCCGGCCTGCTGCGGATCGCTAAGATCGCCCCACGCCTGGATGATTTGCGCCTTTTGATGGAACCGTTCCAGCAGCGCCTCGGCGGCCTGAAGCGCAAAGCCGCGCGCGTCACGGTTGCCGGTCAAGCGCCAGGCCGCCACGCAGGAGAGCGTATAGAGAAAGCCGAGATCGTGGGTGTTGGTATCCTGCCGTCCGGCAATGCGCAGCCCAAAGGAGCGCACGTGCTTCTCCGCCAGCGCGCGATACGACGCGTCGCCGCTCAGCTCCCACGCCAGCCACAGCTGGCCGGTCCAGAAGCTGGTGGTCCACTCCACGTTATCGGTGAGCGGGTAGTAGCCTTTGACGCAGGTTTCGGCTGGAAACTTTTCACCGAACTCCGTTAAATGACGGCCTATCAGTTCGAGGGTCTGACGACGGGCGCCGATCAGCTCATCCTGAAAGGCACGCTCATCCACCGGTGCGGGCACCTCGCCCAGAGGCTCCTCAACGATACGATTTAACATATTCCGGTCCTTCTTCTTAATGAATAAATAATCTACCCGGCGACGTTGACCGCAGGCGCACCGCGCCGCTTGCTCTGACAGGCCGACAGGGTAAAGGCAGAGATAAGGGTAAAGGTCAGGGCTATCGCGCCCATGATGATATAGGTCTGCTCAAAGCCGATTTTGTCGTAGAGGATCCCTGCCGGGGAGGAGACCACCACGTTGCCGACGTAGAGCATCGCCTGGTAACCCAGCAGGTACATGGTGGCGTTCACGCGCTTATCGAAATGCTCAGCGATGTATTTAAAGACCGACACCAGCAGGAGGCAGATCTCCAGACCGTAGAGCGGCTTGAGCACGGAGATTAAGAGATGGGAATCACACAGCCCGGAGATGATCAGCCGCGCGCCCACCACCAGCCCAACGATCAGCAGCCCGCGCTTGGCCCCGACGTAGTTCACAAACATCGGGATGATCATGTACATCACAAACTCCATCCCCGACTGCACGGTGCCCAGGTAGCCAAACACGGCGTTGCCCTGGTGCACATCCTCAAAGAAGGTAACGAAGTAGCGGGAGAACTGCTGCTCGGCGATAAACATCATCCACGCCACGCCCGCCACATAGAGGCAGAAGGCCCAGAACTTACGATTTTTCAGCAGCGCGTAGACGTCGGCGGGAACGATCTTCTCCTTCGCCAGCACCTCACCCGCACGCTCGGTTCGCGTATCAACCTTCAGGCTAAACAGCACCACCAGCATCACGAGGGAGGCCACGCTGCCCATGATGAAGTTATAGGCCGGAGAGAGGTTAAACAGCAGGCCGGAGAAAGAGGAAGCCACCGCCCAGCCCAGCGATCCCCACATGCGGATCTGGCCGAACTCCATGCCGTTCAGGCGGCTGTAGCGGTCGGTATAGGACTCACAGGCGGCCACGCCCGCATACCAGGCAAAGCTTAAATAGATAGCGCCGACGACGATCCCCAGCAGCGTATTAGAGAGCAGCAGCGGCTGGTAGACGTAGATAAAGAACGGTGCCATCAGGGCCGACACGGCAACCACGAAATAGAGCAGATATTTGCTCATGCCGATCTTATCCAGGATGTAGCCGTAGATCGGTTTCAGGATCACCGAGAAGATGCCGTTGACGGCAAACACCGTGCCGATCACCGTCCCGCTTAAATTCGCTTTTTGCCCGAGCCAGATGGCCAGCAGCCCAATGCTGGCCGACCAGGTAAAGAAGTAGAGAAAGATAAAGGCGCTGATTTTGTAATATTCAGTCCGGTTGGTTTTAATTATTTTATCCATACTATCCTCGACGAAAGCATGTAGGGGTCAGAGTTTTTTTATAACGTAATGACTAACGCCGTTGGGTGGCCGACATGGCGCACCGTTAGCGCTTCGTTATCCAGAAGCACCTCAGGGAGAGAGGTCATATCACTGTATGCCGGATCGCCCGCGATAGCCGCGCAGCAGAGCCAGTGACGCCCCGGTGCCAGAGTGGCGGTCAAGACCGGGATCGCCGCACATTCGGCAAACATCACGCTGCTGTTGGGTGGCGTAATGACGCAGTCGCCGTGACGCGCAAGGCCGAACGAGAGATCGTAGATAGCGCTGCTGCCGTTCACGGCGTGAACCACGCAGCCGGACGCCTGGGTCTGGTGCGGGGCTTTCATCACCGCGAATCCACCCTCAACGCTGTTCAGATGACGCGCGGTATCGATGCGGTGCAGGCGCAGATGGCCGTCGCCGCAGGGGATCAGCCAGGTAGCCACCTGCACGTCGTGCCACGGCGACCAGCGCGAGAAGATGTACGCATCGCTGACCACGGTCTCGTCGCAGCCGCGGCGGCCCCGGTAGTACTCATCCCCCTCCGCCAGCATCAGCATGCTGTCGCAGGCGGCGTGCTTGATCCCGTAGCGTCCGCGCTCGATGGTGAAACCGAAGCGGCTGGAGTAGGCAAATTTGGTGTATTTCGCCTCGGTATTGACGTAGTTGTTCAGCTCAAGCTGGCCGGAGGTGAGCATGCAGACGTGTCGCGAGGCTTCGCTGTGCATCAGGATCTGCCCGGCATGGGGAAGCGCCCGCCGCGCCGCCAGCGTCGGTAAAGGCTGCTCCTCCGCCTGCCAAAACGGATGCGCTTCGGGCAGAGCGAGGATCAGGAACACCTTTAGCGCCCAGTAGGGTGAGCCGGGAGAGTTGTAGTCTTCGCACATCGCGAGGTTCGGGTAGGCAAAGCCGAGAGTCAGAATACCGTCCCGGTCAAAGATGGGCTGCGCCAGCCACCAGCGCAGGTGACGGAGAACAATCCCCTTCACGATGCCCGGCGTAAACACCTCCAGTTCGGCAAAGGCCACCGCGCTCCAGAAGGCCACCATCGCAAAGCGGTAGGTCAGGCTGCGGCCAAAGGGCACCGACTCTCCTCCCGCTGCCGACATGTAGATAAAGTCCTGGGCGAACCGCTGCGCCCTCTCCCGTAGAGTCGCTGCGCGATGCGGATCGTCCTCGGCGTTGAGCGTGGCGTAGATCAGGCCGTAGAAGTGAAACGCCATCGAGATGTAGTAATCCCTGGGCCGCCCAGGTCCGTCGGAGTACCAGCCGTCGCCAAGATAGTAAGCCTCCATCATCGTAAAGCGCCGCTCTACCGCGTCACGATCCCAGGGCAGCCCGGCGCGTTTAAAGCCAAGCTGGACCATGATGGCAAAGTAGTTCCAGTTGCTGTCGGGCATTTCAGCATCGGTAATTTGGTTTAGCCATGCGTGAAGGTTTGCCTGCTCGCGCGGTGTAAAGCAGGCCAGCAGGCGATCCTGCATCAGCGCCAGGCCCAGGCCGTAGGCGGCCATCTCTACCAGCCGCTGATCGTAAGGCCCGGTCTTACCCCAGTAGCCTGGGCTGTGCGGATCGGTCCCCTGCCTGATGGCGGCGATGTATTTCGCGCTGAGCGGCGTCTCCTCTCCGCCAGCCAGTAGCGGAAACAGCCCCCAAAGCGCCCGCGATAGCCCTTCCATATTGGCGATCTCAACGCTGTAGTGGGCGCAGGTGCTGCCTAGCGCAAAGCGTGAATGCCCCTCAGGAAACTGCTTATCCAGCGCACCCAGCATCTCCGTAACCAGCTCAACGACGTCCTGCCGGGACGACAATACATTTGATATTTCCATTTCTGCATCAGCCCCTTATCAAAGTGGCTCAAGAATAGTGAATCGCTGGCGCGGAGAAATGTTACCCACGTCACAGCCGGGAAAGATGAATAAACTCGCAGTTGAGAAAATTTAAAAAGGTGGTTTATAAAGGCATGCAGAGGGGTAAAAGTTGAGTTTTATTGCACTATGCGCGATGAGCCAAAATCTGATTATCTGGAGCTGATTACCTTAAACGACGCCGTGGTGTCGTTCAGCCGCCTGTTTGCCAATACCGTGCGCTATCATCACTGGCACCAGTGTCTGGAGATCCTCTACGTTGAGGAGGGTTTCGGGGTGGCGATCGTCGATAATCGCCACTACACCATGCGACCAGGGCGACTCTTCTTCTTTCCGCCCTTTACCCTGCATAAGGTGATGGTGGATGAGCAGGCAGAGGCGATCTACCGACGCACTATTATCCATCTCGATCACCATGCGGTGCTAAAGGCGCTGCGTGATTTCCCTCAGGCCCAGCAGCGATTATACAAACTCTCCCGGCGCGGCGGCCCGGCGTGGGTGGCAGACGTCGCGCCCTGCCATAGCCATATCGACCATCTGTTCAGCTGCTACCCGCAGCCGATGAACAGCGAAAGCGTCGCCAGCCTGCTCATCAGCCTGTTTGCTATGCTGCCTGCCGATCGCGACGGCGCCCCCGGCGACAGCCGCAGCATTGCCAGCCAGGCGATGATCTGGCTCGATGAGCACTATCAGCATAAATTCAGCCTCGACGCCCTCGCGCAGGAGCTGGGTAAATCGCGCAGCTACGTGTCGCGAAAGTTTCATGCTGAAACGGGCGAGAAGATCCACGACTATCTGAATACGCTGCGGCTGCGTAAGGCCTGTGAGTGCCTGCTGCACAGCGACGAGAGCGTGCGTGATATCGCCGCGCGGGTGGGCTTTTCCGACGTGACCTGGTTCATTAGCTCCTTTAAACGAGGCATCGGCGAGACGCCGCTCCAGTACCGGAAGAGTCACCTGTGACATCATATTGCCCGGTGGCGCTGTGCTTACCGGGCCTACGGTTGCCAGGGTTTCGTCGACCGAATCAGGCGCAGCCGCCGCCCGGCGTAGCGACTGAGGGCAATTTGCCTAATCTCTTTTCAACAACCGTTTTACACATCAGTGAGTAGGGAAAGTTTGGCTCACAGGTGCGCTGTATCTCCTTGAAAAGATAGTAAAGCAGATCTTTGACCAGCTCCCGACTGGCCACGATGAGGGTACTGTCTCTAAGAAGCAGCGTGAGCTTATCGACGGTATAGAGAAGCACATTCAGCGATAGCAGGATCTCTTTTCTCTTCGCCACCAGCCCAACGCGATTCAGTCCCAGCAGCTCGATGGTTTTATCAACCCGAGCCATATCGACCTGTGAAGTCATCGCCGTTTTGGAAGGGGCAATAATCGCCTCATCGGTATAGGTGAAAAGTACATTTACCTGGTCAATAGTAGGGTTAAGCAACAGCGATTTTTCAGCGTTAACGGTGGCGGCGAGGTTGATATTATTGATGATAAATGCTTTATCGAATACCACCGCGGCCTTTGGGCCGCTTAAGGGAAAATGGTCATGCTTACCCGCTTTTTTCTCTTTTTTAACCAGCACGCCGGTGAGCGGATCGAACATGAGTTGATACCGCTCGCGGTTACAGTCGATGCAGGAGGGTAAAAGGTTTTCCCACACCGCCGCCAGCCAGAAATAGCCTGTACCCGCATTTTTTGGCCTGTAGTGCTCAACGTCTATCGGCTGCGTCGCGGAATAGTGGCTTTCGCAATAGGCACATTTGCCGTGAAAGAGTTTTTCCAGCGCCGCCTTTACGGCGTCATTGCCGTAGGCGTTAAATACTTTCTTTTTATTTTGGATATTTTTCTGCAGCTCTTTATGTGCCGCACTGGTTTTTTTATCCATGTCGAGACAGCTGGGGCGATCCACACTCTTTCGGTCAAAGTAGCGCATAGTTATCGCCCCGCAGCCTGATTCCATAGCGCATCCAGCTCTGCAATTTGTGCTTCATTCAGAGAGTCGATGGCGTTCCGGTCCGGGGTGGCAGCAATCAGCTTGTCGACCGCCTCGTACACCAGCTGATCGCGCCGGGAGCCGGAGAAGATCCCCGTGCGCGCCCCGGAAGCGACCAACCTGCTGCGCAATGTTTCTAATCGCCTGAGACTGTCTCCAGATAGCGTCTCGCCTTTCGCCTGCCTGTAGAGCAGATCGTAGTACTCTTCAAACTCTGCCTCAACCTCAGGATCGATAGTGGAGCTAAGACCGAAGTGCGCCGAGGTCAGCAGCTGCTCAGCGGTCAGGCCGCTGACCGGAGGAAGATCCTCGACAAATTTGATCTTGCCCTGAAAACGACGTAACACCCGCACCTCATTATCTTTTAATCCCCGCAGGCAGAGCGGCTCGTGCGTGCTACAGATAAACTGCGTTTGCGGGAAGAGGCTGCGCAGGCTTTTGACAATATTCATACGCCAGCGTGGATGAAGATGGGTGCCCAGCTCATCGATAATCACGATGCCGTTAAAATCTTGTGCGCGTTCAAAGCCGAGGTTCATCGCCGTATTGGCGATATCCATATAGAGAGAAACCATGGATTTGAAGCCGTCGCTGAGCTGGGTGAAGGCAAACTCCTTGCTATCGATAACGAAGCGCACGCCGGTCCGATCGTTGGCCTGGGCGATGCTAAATTTTCGCCGCTTGCCAAAGAGCTGCGACAGGCTATCCGTACTGTAGGCCAGCCGCTGCTCATCAAGCGCCTGAATAGAGTCATTAACGTCGGAGAGCGGTTCAAAGTTATCGAACAGGGAGTCGATAAAGCAGGTGTCCTGTCGCGGGCGTGCCGGATGGCGGGCGTTAGGATGCAGGCGCGATGCGCCGTAGGCATTGAGAATAATCGCGC
This sequence comes from Pseudescherichia sp., assembly GCA_039594205.1. Taxonomy (GTDB): domain Bacteria; phylum Pseudomonadota; class Gammaproteobacteria; order Enterobacterales; family Enterobacteriaceae; genus Pseudescherichia. The sequence continues at coordinate 8,953 of JBCNNW010000090.1, forward strand.
TGGCCTGTTTCGCCGACTCAGAAAACAGTGCGCCGTCAGGCGTCAGGGTTAACGTCTGCTCGGGGAACTCGCTGGTGAATTGCAGCTTTATATAGCCCTCTTTTGCACCGTGACGCAGGAAATCCCGGAAAGAGATATTCAGCGATGCCAGCAGTTCAGTAGCGCGCTGCTCGCCTGCCAGCAGCAGCGCCGTGAGTTTTAACACGGTGCTTTTGCCGACGCCGTTATCGCCGAGCAGCATCAGCCACGCGTCATCATCGTCGCTTAATTCTAACGTGTGCGTACCCGATATTGGCCCAATATCTTTGAGAGTAATGTTTTTAATTTTAGGGCCGTAGAGGCGGATCTCGGTATCCGTCGGGGTGAGGGTTTTGCGTTGGTAATCTGATGTTTTTGTATTACCACCGTTAAACTGAGATATGAGTTGCCTTGAGAGTGATAAAAATTGCCGATTATGATCGTCTAAAAATTTTTCAATTTCTTCAGGGCTTGCTTTCTCGCTAAGGAGCTGCGATAAAAATGCAGCATGAAGCTTTCGTGCACTAACTAGTGTTGACCTATTAAGGTTAAAAACATTGATAGTTACCTCTGCCCGCTCACTGAGCGGAACGACGATGCCATCCGGCAGAAAATTAAAATGTTCTTCAATATTCAACTGAGGATCGCAGGGGTCAAGTAATAATGGCTGTTCACGATGAAGCTCATTACCTGTAGCAAAAATTTCACAAATTTTTCCGGCTATAGGGAATTTATTTGTCTTATATGAGCTACACTCTACGCAGCAGAGGTATAAATTATCCCAGCTATTTTTCAGCCATAAATAGTGTAGAGGATAAGCCTTACCATTTCTTACATCAACCACACCGTAATCTGGCCTAAATTTATCTACAACAGTATAGATTTCAGACAAAGCCTGCTCACAATAAGCACATTTATTCTGGAATAATTCAAGAAGAGCCTTTTTAAACTTGGTGACATATTTTCTATTATTTTTTACTATTCCCTTTCGGGCTTGGCTAATATCTTGAGTTAAGTATACCCCGTTATAGATATTCATATGCTGCATGATAGTTTTAATGTCATTATGAACTATCTCATCACTATTCCATGATATTTTTAAAGCACCTCTGTTTACAAATATCACTATTCACCTCTGGCTGCGCATAATGCAAAGCAAATAAAAAAGCCCTGTCACTCGATGGTACAGGGCTTTTATTGCGTGGGCAATCGCTCTACCAGCCGCAGACGTTGGTCTCTTCGTCGGATTCATAGCCGCGCACGATATTAATCAGATCCTTCACCGTGTCCGCTGCCGTGGTGGCATCCTCTAATTCAGCAAGGCGGGAAAAGTCTTTATCGGCGGATACGCCGTTATTGTTGTTCGTTACCGTCAACGTAAAACCGTTCTCGCTTTCACTTTTATCTGCCAGCATGTTGATAAGCTCCGCTACCGCCGTATGGGCGAGAGCCGGTACGTAGAGTGACATCGGCTTCAGATAAGTTTTCTCTGCCGTTGCGCTGCTGCTGCCGTGTGTAACCGCTAAGGAGTAGCCTCTGTTTTCTGTGGTCATGATATCTACCTCAACCTTCAATGAGCACTTTAGGATCGACCCAAAAATCGACGTTAAATACCGTATCGTCCGACAACGCTTCGATGCGGTGCCACTTCTCTGCCGGAAAGACGCCAAACTGCCCGGCTTCAATAGTCAGGGTCTCTACTGGCTCCGGGCTGGTCTCATCGGCATACCCGTAATAGCGGATAGTACCCTGCATGACGCAGAGGCGTGGGTTAACGCCCTGGCGGGTGCCCGCGTCCAGATGCCGTTGCCAGATTGAGGCCGGGGCGGTCTCTGTTGTCCACAGGGGCGTCGAGCGAACGTGAACGTAGTGGGTCGGTATGACAATGCGCTGCATGTTTCATCCTCTGGTTAAGGTTTTTTGGAGAAACTTATGTTGCAGATCATATACCTGTTCAAAGGGGAAGGTGAGTCACCTAAAGGGGTAGCAGAGGGGGTAAAAAAAAGCCCCGCAGTGCGGGGCTGGTTTATCAGGCTTCGATATCGGCCATATCGCCTTTTTCCTGTAGCCAGTTGCGCCGGTCTTCCGAGCGCTTCTTGGCCAGCAGCATATCCATGATGGCGTTGGTGCGCTGATCGTCCTCGTCGCTGATGGTGAGCTGCACCAGACGGCGGGTGTTGGGATCGAGCGTCGTCTCACGCAGCTGCATCGGGTTCATCTCCCCCAGCCCTTTAAAGCGCTGAACGTTAGGCTTGCCCTTCTTACGCTTCAGCTGCTCCAGCACGCCCGCCTTCTCCTCTTCGGTCAGGGCATAGTAAACCTCTTTGCCCAGATCGATACGGTAGAGCGGCGGCAGCGCCACGTAGACGTGACCATGCTTCACCAGAGTACGGAAGTGCTTCACAAACAGGGCGCAGAGCAGCGTGGCAATATGCAGACCGTCGGAGTCCGCATCGGCGAGGATGCAGATTTTGCCGTAGCGCAGCTGCGTCAGATCTTCACTGTCTGGATCGATGCCGATGGCCACCGAAATGTCGTGCACCTCTTGCGAGGCCAGCACTTCATCAGAGGAGACCTCCCAGGTGTTGAGGATCTTACCCTTCAGCGGCATGATCGCCTGGAACTCACGGTCGCGCGCCTGCTTGGCCGAGCCGCCCGCCGAGTCACCCTCTACCAGGAACAGCTCGGTGCGGTTGAGATCCTGCGCGGTACAGTCCGCCAGCTTGCCGGGCAGCGCCGGGCCGCTGGTGAGCTTTTTACGCACCACCTTCTTCGCCGCCCGCAGACGACGCTGGGCGCTGGAGATAGCCATCTCGGCCAGCATCTCCGCCGCCTGCACGTTCTGGTTCAGCCACAGGCTGAAGGCGTCTTTTACCACGCCGGAAACGAACGCGGCGCACTGGCGCGACGACAGACGCTCTTTGGTCTGCCCGGCAAACTGCGGATCCTGCATCTTCACCGACAGCACATAGGCGCAGCGGTCCCAGATATCCTCAGCCGACAGCTTCACGCCGCGCGGCAGGATATTGCGGTATTCACAGAACTCGCGCATCGCGTCCAGCAGCCCCTGCCGCAGGCCGTTGACGTGCGTCCCGCCCTGCATAGTCGGGATCAGGTTAACATAGCTCTCGGTGAGCAGCTCCCCGCCCTCCGGCAACCACAGCAGCGCCCAGTCCACCGCCTCGGTATCACCGGCAAAGGCACCAATAAAGGGCTTCTCCGGCAGCGTCGGCAGGCCGTTAACCGCTTCGGCAAGGTAGTCGTTGAGACCGTCGGCGTAGCACCAGCGCTGCTCGCTGTCGTTGACCTTATCCTTAAAGACAATCTCTACGCCGGGGCAGAGCACCGCTTTGGCCTTCAGCACGTGGGTCAGGCGCGATACCGAGAAGCGCGGGCTGTCGAAAAAGCTCTCATCAGGCCAGAAGTGAACGCTGGTTCCGGTGGTGCGCTTCGGCGTGCTGCCGACCACGGAGAGATCTTTCACCTTGTCGCCGTTGGCAAAGGCAATGTTATAGATCTTGCCGTCGCGCTTGACGTTAACTTCAACGCGCTTTGACAGGGCGTTAACCACCGAGATCCCCACCCCGTGCAGGCCGCCGGAGAACTGGTAGTTTTTGTTGGAGAACTTACCGCCCGCGTGCAGGCGGCAGAGGATCAGCTCAACGGCCGGAACGCCCTCTTCCGGATGGATATCCACCGGCATACCGCGCCCGTCGTCGATGACTTCCAGCGACTGATCGGCATGCAGGATCACCTCCACGCGTTTGGCGTGTCCGGCCAGCGCTTCATCCACGCTGTTATCGATAACTTCCTGACCAAGATGGTTAGGACGAGTAGTGTCGGTATACATCCCCGGGCGGCGGCGGACCGGCTCAAGCCCGGTTAATACCTCAATGGCATCAGCGTTATAGGATTGCGTCATGGTGTATTCGTAGATAGTGACAGCATCGACCCCTGCGAGGCTCAGTGCAGCCCGAGAAAATCGATAATCTGTGAAAAGTGATCGTCAAAGCCCACAAAGGCATGGTTTCCGCCTTCTTCAACCGTCTGACGGCACGAGGCGTAGTACGCAACGGCCTGACGGTAATCCAGCACTTCATCACCCGTTTGCTGCAGCAGCCAGATTAAATCTGCTGCCTCCAGCGGATCGATCTGCATGGTTTTGAGATCGTAAATATGGCGTGACTCTAGCACATATTGCTGTCCGGTGTAGGGGTTCTCGTTGCGGCCCAGATAATCGGCCAGCAGCTCAAACGGACGCACCGCCGGATTCACCACCACCGCCGGCAGCATAAAGCACTGAGAGAGCCAGGTGGCATAATAGCCGCCGAGCGAGGAGCCCACCAGCCCCAGCGGCTCGCCGCCGTGCCCCAGCACCAGCGACTCCAGCAGCTCGGCGGCATCCGCCGGATAGGGCGGCAGCTGCGGCACCACCATCTCAATCTGTGGATGGTGCACCGCCAGCCACTGCTGTAGCGCGACGGCCTTGGCCGAGCGCGGTGAGCTGTTAAACCCGTGCAGATAGAGAAGCGTCGCCATCAGTAGCCTTCCGATGCCGTGTCCGGACTGAAACGGCTGCTCTGCAGACGGCTGACTTCGGTATGCAGCGTGCCGTCGGCGTTAAGCTCCAGCCAGCGCCAGCCCGGCGCGATGGTATCCAGGGTAAAGTTGGCGCAGTGCGGCTTAAACTGGACGCAGGTCGAGGGCGTCGCCAGCAGTCGGCGGCCGTTCCAGTCGAGATCCTGCTCCTGATGAATATGGCCGCACAGCAGGTGCCTGACCCGGGGATAGCGCACCAGCACGTTGTCCAGCTCCTGTGAGTTACGCAGGCTGTGCTGATCCAGCCAGCTGCACCCCGCCGGTAGCGGGTGGTGATGCAGCAGCAGCAGCGTGTAGCGCTCCGGCGACTCCGCCAGCTTTTTCTCCAGCCACTCCAGCTGAAACTCACTCAGTTCACCATGTGGAACACCGAACACCTGGCTGTCGAGCAGCAGTATCTGCCAGCTGTCACCGGCAAAAACCCGCTTGGCACCCGAAATACCGGCCTCCTGCAGCGCGCTGTACATCGCGGGCTGAAAGTCATGATTGCCGGGCAGCCAGACGCAGGGTACGTCAAAGCTGGCGATACCTTCAGCAAAGTGCTGATAGGCCGCAGCGGAGTGATCCTGTGCCAGATCGCCGGTGGCAACGATCAGATCGCAGTGACGCTGCTCGGCCCGGATGGCTTCCAGTACTGCCTGATAGCTCTCCCAGGTATTAACCCCTAACAGCGTTTCATGCTTTTCGGCAAACAGGTGAGTATCGGTTATTTGTAAGATCCTGATACTGGCCTCACCCGCCAGATTCAGGTTTAACAGGCTTTCCAAATGGTGTCCTTAGGTAGGTTTCACGATGCTAACAAACCGGAATCGCCATTGCTCCATGTGCTAAACAGTACCTAAGCCAGTCGGCCAGAAACTGATTAATTTGATGCTTTTCGTCGCGTTGGTGCAACTTTTTGTTTGGGTAATCATACCGCGCTTTAAAGCGAAAGATCTGCTGGCTTGAACACACTTCGGCGACCATAGCATCGTGATAGAGGCGTACCGTTAATGACGGCATGCTCCAGTAGCTGATCGCCGGTGCTGTCTGGACAATTTCCACCAGCGTAGTGTAGCGGGTTGATTCTGTAATCGTTACCCGGTATTGCGCATTGGCCACCTGATAGCTCACTGTTTCGCCGGGTGCGTCATTGCGTGGCAGCAGGCGGCGCAGCTGGGCGAAGTTGGTTTCGCACAGGCGCATCATTTCAGGAAAGTCAGGTGTATAACGCTTCATTTTTTCCACTCAGTTCTCAACTTTTCGTAGTGCAGCTGCAGCCATTGCAGGGCAATGACCGACGCGGCGTTGTCTATTTTCCCCTCTTCAACCCACTGGTAAGCCTGCTCCCGGCTCACCACATGAACACGAATATCTTCGTTTTCGTCCACCAGGCCATGTATACCTTTGGCCTGCGTGGCATCCACTTCGCCAACCATTAACGATAAGCGCTCGCTGGTGCCGCCAGGGCTGGCCAGATAGCTCATAAACTCTTTTACCCGGCCAACCTGCAGCCCGGCCTCTTCTACGGCTTCGCGGCGGGCCACGTCTTCTACGCTCTCGCCCTCTTCGATCATGCCAGCAACCAGCTCCAGCAGCCAGGGGGTTTCACTGGTGTCGTACGCCGGAATACGGATCTGCTCGATCAGTACCACCTCGTCGCGCGCCAGGTCATAGGGTAGCAAGACGGCGGCATGGCCGCGCTCAAAAATTTCACGCGTCACCTCCCCGCTCATCTCACCGTTAAAAAGCCGATGGCGAAAGCGCCACCGCTTCAGTGAAAAAAAACCGTTATAGAGTGTTTCACGTGCAATAATTTCTACATCATTTTTAGTGAAAGTCACTGCTGATGGCTCGGGTTTCTTCATGGTTTTATCCTGCTGGCAAATAGTGACGAAATTATGGATTTCCAGTCTGTAAGACTGCCGTTTCCCATGCTATATGGTAGATTGGTGCAAATTAACGCCGGATGGCACTTAACGCCAACCTTTTGCAGCGGCACTTTCTGCTAGAATCGGCCTTATTTTTTAATTTCATTAGCGCTAACAAAGCTTCGTAACAAGGAATGCAAATGAAGAAATTGCTCCCCATGCTTATCGGCCTGAGCCTGGCCGCTTTCAGTACGATGAGTCAGGCAGAGAACCTGCTTCAGGTTTATCAGCAAGCGCGTCTCAGCAACCCTGAACTGCGCAGATCTGCCGCGGATCGCGATGCCGCATTTGAGAAAATCAACGAAGCGCGCAGCCCATTACTGCCCCAGCTCGGTTTGGGCGCAGACTACAGCTACAGCAACGGTTTTCGCGACCAGAATGGTCTCAATACCAATACAACCAGCGCGACCTTACAGCTGACGCAGACCCTGTTTGATATGTCGAAATGGCGCGCCCTGACCCTGCAAGAGAAATCGGCGGGTATTCAGGATGTCACCTTCCAGACCGATCAGCAGACGCTGATCCTCAACACCGCTACCGCCTATTTTAACGTATTAAGCGCCATTGATGCGCTCTCTTATACTGAAGCGCAGAAACAGGCTATCTACCGCCAGCTGGATCAAACCACCCAGCGCTTCAACGTGGGCCTGGTTGCCATTACCGACGTGCAGAACGCCCGCTCCCAGTACGACACCGTGCTGGCGGACGAAGTGACCGCCCGTAACAACCTGGACAACGCCGTTGAGCAGCTGCGTCAGGTAACCGGCAACTACTATCCGGAACTGGCATCCCTGAACGTCGATCGTTTCCAGACCGACAAGCCGCAGCCGGTTAACGCCCTGCTAAAAGAGGCCGAAAGCCGTAACCTCTCCCTGTTACAGGCGCGTCTCTCCCAGGATCTGGCCCGCGAGCAGATTCGCCTGGCCCAGGATGGTCATCTGCCAACCCTTGATTTAACTGCATCTTCCGGCATCTCTGATACCTCCTACAGCGGCTCCCGCACCAGCGGTGCCCAGGGCGCAGCCTATGATGACAGTAACATCGGCCAGAACAAGGTCGGTCTGAACTTCTCTCTGCCGCTCTATCAGGGTGGTCTGGTGAACTCCCAGGTGAAACAGGCGCAGTACAACTTTGTAGGTGCAAGCGAGCAGCTGGAGACCGCCCACCGCAGCGTGGTGCAGACCGTCCGTTCATCCTATAACAACGTAAACGCCTCTATCAGCAGCATTAACGCTTACAAACAGTCTGTGGTCTCGGCACAAAGCTCGCTGGATGCAACCGAAGCGGGCTACTCGGTAGGTACCCGTACCATCGTTGACGTGCTGGATGCCACCACGACGCTCTACAACGCCAAGCAGCAGCTCTCCAGCGCACGCTATAACTACCTGATTAACCAGCTGAACATCAAATCTGCTCTCGGTACCCTCAACGAGCAGGACCTGATGGCTCTGAACGGTGCCCTGGGTAAACCGGTCTCCACCACGCCGGAAGCTGTCGCTCCGTCGACGCCTGACCAGGACGCTCGCGTGCAGAACAGCGCCCCGGACAGCAACGGCAATGGTAACGGTAACGGCCTGCTCAACGCTGCGCTGCCACGCTAAGCGCGCAGGTTTGAAATTGCTGTAAAAACGAGATGGGGGCGTCAGCCCCCGTTTCAACGTAAGACAACGTAAAGATCCCTGCTCCAGACCTGCATTCCGGCCTGTTCCGCTTCAATTTCGACCACTCATCCTCTATCCTGAGCAGTAGCTACCTCGCTTTAACTCTGGGTATTAAAAGAGACATATGAAACGGACAAAAACGATTAATCATGCGACGTTCCGCAAAAGCTGGGGCGCTCGCCACCTTACTCCTGTCGCCTTCGCCCTTACCGCCGCGTTTATGCTGGCGGGCTGCGAACAGAGCGATGAGACGGTGTCGATGTACCAAAACGCCGACGACTGCTCTACCGCCAATCCGGGTAAAAGCGCCGAGTGTACCACCGCGTACAACAACGCCCTGAAAGAGGCCGAGCGCACCGCGCCGAAATATAAGACGCGTGAAGACTGTGTCGCTGAGTTTGGTGAAGGCCAGTGCCAACAGGCACCTGCTCAGGCAGGCGTTGCGCCAGAAAACCAGGCCCAGGCCCAGCAGAGCAGCGGCAGCTTCTGGATGCCGCTGATGGCAGGCTACATGATGGGACGCCTGATGGGCGGCGGTGCGGGCTTTGCCCAGCAGCCTCTGTTTAGCTCGCGTAATCCGGCCAGCCCGGCCTACGGCCAGTACACCGACGCCTCCGGTAAAGGCTACGGCGCAGCCCAGCCGGGCCGTACCGCAACCGTCCCGAAAACTGCGCTGGCCCCGAAACCGGCAACCACCTCCACCGTCACCCGCGGCGGCTTTGGTGAGTCGGTTGCTAAACAGTCCACCATGCAGCGTAGCGCCGCCGGCACCTCCTCTTCACGCTCAATGGGTGGCTAAGCCTCATGGAACGAGTCACTATTGACGAGCGCCCGGACTGGCGCGAAAAAGCGACCGAGTACGGCTTTAACTTTCACACCATGTACGGCGAGCCGTACTGGTGTGAAGATGCGTACTACAAATTCAGCCTTGCGCAGATTGAGAAGCTGGAAGAGGTTACCGCCGAGCTGCATCAGATGTGCCTGAAGGTGGTAGAGAAGGTTGTCGCCAGCGAT
>JBCNNW010000091.1:0-18054 GCA_039594205.1 Pseudescherichia sp.
GCCCTGCCGGGCCGCGTGGTTGTCGCTCATGATTCAGGCTGTGCTCCTGCGCTGATAATAAAATCCGTCTTGTTTAATGGCGGGCATGTCAGAAAGAGAGAGTTATTACGCTTACCGCTAATAATAAGCGACTGACGCTCTACTGAATAATTCAGCTTATAAGAGATGCGCCCGTACTTTACTCCCTGCGTTTTTCTGCGTTTTGTTTTAAAATGCTATTTTTTATCAATAATTCACCCTGTGAATAACACATATTATTACAGGCAGCACTAACGCGATAGACGAGCGTTATGGCCACTTCGTCTGTTGAGGTACTATTGAGATATATTTCGCACTGGGAAGATATTTATATTAGGCATATATAAACAGGAGCGTTTTAATACAGAGAGGAGAATAAAAAACGCAGCTGAATTACGGGGGATATTTCTGTTGGCTGTATTTACATGCTAAAAAGCCGGGTAGCGTCGCGCTTACCCGGCCTACGGTTCGATTAACGCAGGCCCTGGCCCGCTTTCAACACCGCTGCCACATTGCGTGCCGTCATGCGCACGTTTTCCGCCGCGTTTTTCAGGGCGTCATCCAGGGTACAGATACCATAAATTACGCTGAATACCGCGTCGATCCCATGCTCGTGCACCACGCCAACGTCTGCCGTCAGGCTGCCAGCGATGCCGATCACCGGCTTGTTGTAGCGTTTCGCCACCTTTGCCACGCCCACCGGCACTTTACCGTGCACGGTCTGGCTGTCGATTCGTCCCTCGCCGGTGATCACCAGATCCGCTTCAGCGACATAGCGATCGAGATGCAGGGCGTCGGTGACAATTTCAATGCCCTGCCGCAGCTCAGCACCGCAGAACGCAAACAGCGCCGCACCCATGCCACCTGCTGCCCCGCCCCCGGCAAGATGCAGCACGTCGAGATCGAGATCGCGCTTGATCAGCTCGGCATAGTGCCCAAGCGCCTCATCAAGCCGGACAATCATCTCCGGCGTTGCCCCTTTCTGCGGCCCGAAGATCGCCGTTGCGCCCTTTTTGCCGGTCAGGGGATTGGTCACGTCGCAGGCGACCTCAATACGGCACTCTTTCAGCCGTCCGTCGAGTTCGCTGATGTCGATCCGCGCCAGCGTCTCCAGCGCGCCGCCGCCCTGCCCGAGAGGGTGGCCTTCGCTATCCAGCAGCTTCGCTCCCAGCGCCTGCACCATGCCCGCGCCGCCGTCGTTGGTGGCGCTACCGCCGATGCCAATAATGATATGCTTAACGCCCGCGTCCAGCGCATGACGGATCAGCTCCCCTGTTCCCCACGAGGTGGTGAGCAGCGGATTACGCTGTTCGGATAAGACCAGCTCAAGGCCGCTGGCCGCCGCCATCTCAATAAATGCGCTCTGCTCGTCGCCGGAGAGGCCATAGAAGCCCTCAACCTGAGTGCCCAGCGGGCCGGTAACGGTAACCTCGACGATCCGCCCCTGCGTGGCGGCGACCATCGCTTCAACCGTGCCTTCACCACCATCCGCCACCGGCAGTTTGATGTACTCCGCCTGGGGGAAGATCTCACGAAAGCCCTGCTCTATAGCAGTCGCGACATCAAGGGCGCTCAAACTCTCCTTATAAGAGTCCGGTGCGATAACAATTTTCATAAGCCGTCCTTACGCAGAGTGATTGCCTAAACCCTACAGCCGGAAAAACAGGGAACAGACCGATCCCGCCGGGACCGGCCTCTGCATTAACGCACCATGCACGGACGTTTGTTATCAAACGTCCAGCCAGGGATCAGATACTGCATACCCATGGCATCGTCACGCGCGCCAAGACCGTGCTTCTGGTACAGCTCATGCGCCTTCATCACCTGGTCCATGTCCAGCTCAACGCCCAGGCCCGGGGTGCTCGGCACCTGCACCATGCCGCCTTTGATCTCAAACGGCGCTTTGGTCAGGCGCTGGTTGCCCTCCTGCCAGATCCAGTGGGTGTCGATGGCGGTAATTTTGCCCGGAGCGGCGGCTGCAACGTGGGTGAACATCGCCAGTGAAATGTCGAAGTGGTTATTGGAGTGCGAGCCCCAGGTCAGGCCAAACTCGTGGCACATCTGCGCCACGCGTACCGAGCCTTGCATGGTCCAGAAGTGCGGGTCCGCCAGCGGGATATCCACGGACTGCAGGGAGAGCGTATGCCCCATCTGCCGCCAGTCGGTGGCGATCATGTTGGTAGCGGTCGGCAGGCCGGTTGCGCGGCGGAACTCGGCCATTACCTCACGGCCGGAGAAGCCCTGCTCAGCGCCACACGGATCTTCCGCATAGGCCAGCACGCCCTTCAGGTACTTACCGATCTTAATGGCGTCGTTCAGCGACCATGCGCCGTTCGGGTCAAGAGTGACGCGCGCCTGCGGGAAGCGTTTCGCCAGCGCCACGATGGACTCGGCCTCCTCTTCGCCCGCCAGCACTCCGCCTTTAAGTTTGAAATCGTTAAAGCCATATTTTTCATAGGCCGCTTCGGCCAGGCGCACCACACGATCCGGGGTCATCGCCTCTTCATGGCGCACGCGGTACCAGTCACACTGGTCATCCGGCTGGCTCTGGTAGGGCAGCGGCGTCGCTTTGGCGTTACCAACGTAGAACAGGTAGCCGAGCATCTCGACTTCGCTGCGCTGCTGACCGTCGCCAAGCAGGGTCGCTACGTTAACGCCGAGATGCTGGCCCAGCAGGTCCAGCATCGCAGCTTCGATCCCCGTCACTACATGGATGGTAGTGCGCAGGTCAAAGGTTTGCAGGCCGCGGCCCGCCGAGTCGCGATCCGCAAACTGGTTGCGTACCGCGGTCAGAATATTTTTGTACTCGCCAACGGTTTTGCCTACCACCAGCGCGGCGGCGTCTTCCAGCGTCTGGCGGATCTTCTCGCCGCCAGGGATCTCACCTACGCCGGTGTGGCCTGAGTTGTCTTTAATGATAACGATGTTACGGGTGAAGAACGGCGCGTGCGCTCCGCTCAGGTTCATCAGCATGCTGTCGTGGCCCGCAACCGGGATAACCTGCATGGACGTTACAACCGGTGTAGAGAATTGATTACTCATCGTTGAATCCTTTTTCTGACAAATTTAGTGTCGACCAAAGACGGGACGTTTGCGATCGAACGTCCAGCCGGGGATCAGATACTGCATCGGGCCTGCGTCATTACGCGCCCCGCCCGGGAGCGTCTTATATAGCTCATGGGCTTTCTGCACCTGGTCCCAGTCCAGCTCCACGCCAAGACCTGGCGCGTCCGGCACGGCAATCTGGCCGTGCTTAATCTCCAGCGGCTGTTTGGTCAGGCGCGCGTCGCCCTCCTGCCAAATCCAGTGGGTGTCGATGGCGGTAGGATTACCCGGCGCGGCAGCGCCAACGTGGGTAAACATCGCCAGCGAAATGTCAAAGTGATTATTGGAGTGGCAGCCCCAGGTCAGGCCCCAGTCGTCACACAGCTGCGCCACGCGTACCGCACCAGAGAGGGTCCAGAAGTGCGGATCCGCCAGCGGAATATCCACTGCGTTGAGCATTACCGCGTGGCCCATCTCACGCCAGTTGGTGGCGATCATATTGGTGGCCACCGGCAGGCCCGTTGCCCGACGGAACTCCGCCATCACCTCCCGGCCCGAGAAGCCCTGCTCTGCACCGCACGGATCTTCCGCGTAGGTCAGGACATCGTTCAGCCCTTTGCATAGCTCAATGGCCTCATCCAGCAGCCACGCACCGTTGGGATCGACGGTAATCCGGGCGTCGGGGAAGCGCTTTTTCAGCGCGCGGGCGGTGTCGATCTCCTGCTCGCCCGGCAGCACGCCGCCTTTCAGTTTGAAATCTTTGAAGCCGTAGCGATCCTGTGACGCCTCCGCCAGGCGTACCACCGCCTCGCTGTTCATCGCCTCCTGATGACGAAGATGATACCAGTCGTGGTTGCCCTCAGTTTTGACGAGATACGGCAAATCAGTCTTTTGCCGGTCACCGACGTAGAACAGGTAGCCGAGCACCGTCACGGCGTCGCGCTGTTTGCCTGGCCCCAGCAGCTCGCAGACCGGTACCCCGAGGGTTTTACCCAGCAGGTCCAGCAGGGCGGCCTCCAGGGCCGCTACCGCATTTACCCGCAGCTCAAAGGTCCAGGCACCTTTACCGAAGGTATCAAAGTCAGCGGCCTGATTGCCCTTGTGCACCCGCTGTACCACCTGGTTTAAGCGAGCCACCTGCTGGCCGATAACCATCGGGATCGCGTCGTTCAGGGTTTTAAGGATCACTTCGCCGCCGGGGGCTTCCCCAACGCCAGTGTTCCCGGCATTGTCGGTCAGCACCACGATATTGCGCGTGAAGTAAGCGTTATGTGCTCCGCCGATATTCATCAACATGCTGTCGTAGCCAGCAACGGGGATCACTTTCATATCGGTAATCACGGGACTGGATTGCGTAGTCATCGTTAGCGTCCTGTCACAGGTTTCAGTTCGACACGTTTGATATCGCCCACCAGCACCAGATAGCTGAGGACCGCGACCAGGGCATGGACACCAACATAGATCAGCGCGCCGTTAAAGGAGCCGGTGGTGCCCACGATGTAGCCGATGGCGATCGGGGTGACGATCCCGGAGATATTACCGAACATATTGAACAGACCGCCGGAGAGACCGCTAATCTCTTTCGGTGCGGTGTCGGCCATCACGGCCCAGCCCAGCGCGCCGATGCCTTTGCCGAAGAACGCCATCGCCATAAAGCCGATGATCATCCACTCTGCTTCTACGTAGTTACAGAACACCATTACCATCGACAGCAGCATACCGAGTACGATGGGCGTTTTACGGGCGATATTTAGCGAGCCGGTACGACGCATCAGCCAGTCGGAGATAATGCCGCCCAGCACGCCACCGGCAAAGCCGCAGATAGCCGGGATAGAGGCGACAAAACCCGCTTTCAAAATCGACATGCCGCGCGCCTGCACCAGGTAGACCGGGAACCAGGTGATAAAGAAGTAGGTCAGGGCGTTGATGCAGTACTGCCCGATGTAAACCCCGATCATCATGCGGGAGTTGAGCAGCTGTTTAATCTGCGCCCACTTAACGCTGAACGGCACTTTTACTTTTGTACCGGGTTGATCCATGTTGATCAGCCCGCCGCCTTCGGCAATGTACTCCAGCTCCTTCTTGTTCACGCCAGGATGCTGATTCGGCTCATGGATCACCTTCAGCCAGACAAAGCTGATGATAATCCCCAGACCGCCCATAAAGAAGAAGACGTGCGACCAGCCCACCTCATGGGTCAACCAGCCCATGATCGGCGCGAAAATTACGGTGGCAAAGTACTGGGCGGAGTTAAAGATCGCCACCGCCGTGCCCCTCTCCTGCGCCGGGAACCAGGCCGCCACGATACGACTGTTGCCGGGGAAGGAGGGTGCTTCCGCTAAGCCCACCAGGAAGCGCAGGGTAAAGAGCGCAACGATGATGCCGAAGCCGCTGAAGATATCCACGAAGCCCTGCAGCAGGGTAAACAGCGACCAGATGAAGATGGACCAGAAGTAGACGCGTTTTGAACCGAAGCGGTCGAGCAGCCAGCCGCCCGGAATCTGGCCGATAACATAGGCCCACGAAAATGCAGAGAAGACATACCCCATGCCAACAGCATCGAGACCGATATCTTTTGCCATTTCAGAGCCGGCAATGGACAGCGTCGCGCGGTCACCATAGTTGAAGGATGTGACGATAAACAGCATCACCACTATCCAGTAGCGGGCGTTAGTGCGCTTTTCGGCGCTGCTCGCTGCGTGGCTTAATGAACTCATTATTGCACTCCTGAATTATAGCGTTGAGCTACATTCATTCTGAAAAGCACAACCTGTAGGGGTATCAGAATGACGTACTGGTGTTTTATTGCAGCCTCTGTACAGCGGTTCGTTACTCCGCTGCGGACTGCGTTTTAATAACTGGCGAGAAAAGTATATGAAGCGACCAGGATCTGCTCACCGTGCAAGCACACAACATTCAGGATGCTTAGAGTTCTGCTTTGGGGCATAGGCCCAAACCGATGGGGGGTACTTCACGGAAATGAAAAGCGTCGGGGATAAAAGAGAGGAAAAAGGACGATGGCCCTCCGCGATTGAGAGGGCCAAAGGGAGTTTACTTAAGCAGCGTTCCCCACTGCTCAACCCACGGATTTGACTCCGTCTCGGGCTCGGGATGTTCGCTGGCGTCAATGAGCAGAACCTCACCGACGCGCTGCGCCTGCTGGTCTGCAAGCAGCTCGGCAAACCGCTTTCCGCCGCCGCAGAAGTGGGAGTAGGTGCTGTCCCCAAGCGCAATCACGCCGTAGCGCAGGTTGGGCTGGAAACCGAGCGAATCACGGATCGCCGCGTAGAGCGGCGCGATGTTATCCGGCAGATCGCCCTGCCCCGTTGTGGAGGTGACCACCAGCACGGTCTTGTCCTGGTACCAGGCCCAGTCCGCCAACGTCCCATCCTCAAAGACCTTAACCTGATGCCCCTGCCCGGTCAGCAGCGTCTCCGCCTCTTCGGCCACCAGCAATGAGTTGCCATACATGGTGCCAACAAAAATACCAATCTCTGCCATTTTTCACTCCCTGGTTGCTAACTGCCAGGTTTCATCCTGGCCGCTGTCCGGCACAAACTCAACCCTTTCATTCATCGGGAGAAGGCCGCGCCAGCCAAACTGGGTTAACGCCTGCATCCAGACGTCGTCCAGCCCGGCACGCAGGGTTAACGGCTCGCCGGTGAAAGGATGGGTTAGCGACAGTTCGCTGGCGTGCAGCATGAGCCGGTTCAGGCCAAAGTGCGCCGCCGCGCTGCGGTTCTGCCGCAGATCGCCATGCTTGCTGTCGCCAATAATCGGGTGGCGCAGGTGGGCAAGGTGACGGCGCAGCTGGTGCTTGCGTCCGGTTTGCGGATCCAGCTCTACCAGGCCGTAGCGGGTGGTGGGAAATTTGCTGATGGCAACCGGCAGCTCAACGGTGGCCAGCCCGCGGTAGCGGGTCACCGCCGGCTGTGGCTCTTTGTCAGCCCGCGCGAACTTATCGGCGATCTTATCCAGCTCCTCTACCAGCGGGTAGTCCAGGGTTGCAGCGTCCATCAGCCAGCCGCGGACAATCGCATGGTAGCGCTTCAGAATCTGATGCTGCTCAAACTGCTGGGAGAGCCGTCGCCCCGCCTCGCTGGATAGCCCCATCAGCAGCACACCGGAGGTGGGTCGATCCAGTCGGTGGGCAGTAAATACATGCTGACCAATCTGGTCGCGCACCGTCTGCATCACCACCACTTTTTCATCGCGGTCAAGCCAGCTGCGATGCACCAGCCAGCCGGAAGGTTTGTTCACCGCTACCAGCCACTCATCCTGATAGATAATCTCCAGCATCAGGCGTCGCTACCGGTAAAGAGCACGTCGAGGCGTTGCAGATGCACGAGAATGGCATCACGCAGCGGGTCGCTGGCGTCGAGCGCCATCTCATAATAGGGGGATACGGCAAAGGCCTGCGGCAGCGGCTGACCGCTATCCAGCAGAGCGTGCATACGCGGGATCAACACCCACTGCAGCCACTCCAGCGGCGCCAGCGTATCCAGGCAGAAGGGTTGCGTGCTGGCAAACGCGCTGCTCTCTGGGGCAACGCCCTGCCAGACATTTTTCTCACGCAGCAGCGCCTCAATGGCGTGCAGCTGCTCGCGTACGCTGATATGAAGAGACATAGAAACCTCGAATGACGATCGAACTGGCGCGCAGAATAGCATTGCGGAAGGGGAAATAAAAAAGGGAGCACTGTAATTAAACAGTGCTCCCGGTTCGTTTAGCAGCAGTCCAGCTACCTTGGTGCTCCCTGCTCATCCATGAAAACTTTTCCTGCGGTCTCCTGACCTGTTCATCCGTAAACTGTGCTGCCTGCTCGCATCGCCCGATACGACACGCTTACTCCATTAAGCGCCTTCCTAATCATCCTGATCCACCGGATATCCTGCCCGGCTCACATTCTCCTTCCTGGAGGTGTCCTTCAACGCGCTCCGGCGTTATCCCCTCTGCTTCGTCCTGAAGCCTTCCCTGTAATACCTTCCCGGTATGTCCTGAGTCGGAAGCGACATCATCCTGATATTCACTTCGTGCGCAACATCCTGTCGACACAGATAGAATCGGACTTTCCGCTGCGTCTTACAAGGACGCCATAAGACTTTAGTCGCGATTAATTTGCGTTAAAAACCCCTAATTTCTCAATAACCTGTTAATTTAAATAGCCTTTAATGATTTTACATATTAAAAATATTTTTTAACAAAATGGCAATATCCTACACGCGTGTAAGAGATCTCTCACAAACGCAGTAGTGGAATAGATTACACAACAGGCTCAAGCTGATTGAGGAAGGTAGCGACCGAAGGGGCAAGCAGGGTGCGTTTTCGGGTTCCCAGCGTCTCTTTCACCACCTCGCCGGTTAAGTTACAGATCGAGATGACGTCAAGTTCACTGTCGAGCGTGGCGATAAATAGCGTTGGTGAAAGTTTTAGTCGCTTTTGCGTCACCAGATGACCGATGAGATTCTCCTGAACACGCAGGAAATCATCCGCGCTCCAGGTTTGCAGGAGCGTCAGCGTCTCATTATCGAATCGTGCCAGCATATCGCCAGCAAACTGTGTGGAATAGAAGCTGTGAAGGGCTGGTTGTATCACAATATCCAATGCACGTTCAACAGCGTTTACATTCGGCTCTGCATCAAAAGGCTGGGGCTGCCAGACCACCCGGTCATTAAGCGAGGAGATGACACAGGGCGACGGCACACCATAGAGCGCTTCGCTCTGCGGCCAGCTATGGTGGTTTTCATGCCAGGCGTCACAGTAGCGCGCGGTAAAAGCCTTCAGGGCGTGGGATGTCTCTTGGTCCACCGGTTCCTCTCTTCACTCAGCCAGGATAAACTTAAGGCAGAGAGTTTACCTGCAAAACGGCGATGAAACATGTCTTCTTATGATAACCACCAGGCGCTGGCTGGCCTGACCCTGGGTAAAACTACCCGCTACCAGGATATTTATGATGCGACCCTGCTGCAGGGCGTTCCCCGCAGCCTGAATCGCGATCCCCTCGGCCTGCACGCCGACAGCCTGCCCTTCCACGGCGGCGATATCTGGACGCTGTATGAGCTGTCATGGCTCAATGCTAACGGTCTGCCGCAGGTGGCTGTAGGCCATGTCGAACTGGACTACGCCAGCGTCAACCTGGTGGAGTCCAAGAGTTTTAAGCTCTACCTGAACAGCTTTAACCAGACGCGTTTTGACAGCTGGGAAGCGGTTCGCACCACCCTGGAGCGGGATCTTAGCGCCTGTGCGCAGGGTAAGGTGAGCGTGCTGCTCTATCCGCTGGATGAGATTGAGGGCCAGCCGATTGCCCACTTTAATGGCAAGTGCATTGATCATCAGGATATCGCGATCGATGACTACCAGTTCAACGCTGATTATCTGCAAAATGCCGCAAGTGGCAGCCCGGTAGAGGAGACCCTGGTCAGCCACCTGCTGAAGTCAAACTGCCTAATTACTCACCAGCCCGACTGGGGTTCAGTGCAGATTCAGTATCGTGGGCCACAGATCGATCGCGAGAAGCTCCTGCGCTATCTGGTCTCCTTCCGCCATCATAACGAGTTTCACGAGCAGTGCGTGGAGCGCATCTTTAACGATCTGCTGCGCTTCTGCCAGCCAGAAACGCTGAGCGTCTACGCTCGCTACACCCGTCGCGGCGGCCTGGATATTAACCCGTGGCGTAGCAACACTGACTTCCAGCCTGCCACAGGGCGTCTGGTGCGCCAGTAGCGGCAACAAAAAGTACGATTTTTTACTGATTTGCGCGGTGGATTCCGCGCCTGAGGTTGTTAAACGTCATAAGCCAGGGCTATTGTAATCAGAGGGAGCGGCGATCTTCGCCCCATAAGGAGTTCACTTGATTACACATATTAGCCCGCTAGGCTCAATGGATCTGTTGTCGCAGCTGGAAGTCGATATGCTCAAAAGCTCGGCCAGCAGCGACCTTTACCAACTGTTTCGTAACTGTTCACTTGCCGTTCTAAACTCAGGAAGCCAGACCGACAGCAGTAAAGAGCTGCTGTCCCGCTTCGAGAATTTTGATATCAATGTGTTACGCCGTGAACGCGGCGTAAAGCTGGAGCTGATCAACCCGCCGGAAGAGGCGTTTGTTGACGGGCGTATTATCCGCTCGCTCCAGGCTAACCTCTTTGCCGTGCTGCGCGATATCCTCTTCGTTAACGGACAGATCCACAACGCCGGACGCTTCCAGCACCTCAATCTTGAAAGCTCTACCCACATCACCAACCTGGTGTTTTCGATCCTGCGTAACGCCCGGGCGCTGCACGTGGGTGAGGCCCCCAATATGGTGGTGTGCTGGGGCGGCCACTCGATCAACGAAACTGAATATCTGTATGCCCGCCGCGTGGGGACCCAGCTTGGCCTGCGTGAGCTGAATATCTGCACCGGCTGTGGGCCAGGGGCGATGGAAGCGCCAATGAAGGGTGCGGCCGTGGGCCATGCCCAGCAGCGCTATAAAGAGGGACGCTTTATCGGCATGACCGAGCCGTCCATCATCGCCGCCGAGCCGCCTAACCCGTTGGTCAACGAGCTGGTGATCATGCCGGACATCGAGAAGCGGCTGGAGGCCTTTGTGCGTATCGCCCACGGGATTATCATCTTCCCCGGCGGCGTGGGTACGGCAGAAGAGCTGCTCTACCTGCTCGGCATTCTGATGAACCCGGCCAACCAGCATCAGGTGCTGCCGCTGATCCTCACTGGGCCGAAACAGAGTGCCGACTACTTCCGCGTGCTGGACGAATTTATCACCCATACCCTCGGCGAGTCGGCTCGCCGCTACTACCGCATCATCATTGACGATGCGCCGGAAGTTGCACGTCAGATGAAAAAAGCGATGCCGCTGGTGAAAGAGCACCGTCGCAATACGGGAGACGCCTACAGCTTTAACTGGTCTATCCGCATCGCGCCGGATCTGCAGATGCCCTTCGAGCCAACCCACGAGAACATGGCCAATCTTCAGCTCTATCCGGATCGGCCGGTCGAAGTGCTGGCGGCAGACCTGCGTCGCGCCTTCTCCGGGATTGTGGCGGGCAACGTTAAAGAGGTGGGCATTCGCGCTATAGAAGCCGCCGGACCGTATAAGATCCACGGCGACCGGGCAATGATGCGCCGAATGGACGACTTGCTGCAGGGCTTTGTGGCGCAGCACCGTATGAAGCTGCCAGGCTCAGCCTATATCCCCTGCTACGAAATTTGTGCCTGATTGCCCTCTCTTCACTCTCTCATGCCGGGCGGCGGCTTCCGTCTTGCCCGGCCTGTCGCTGAATACATATCCCAAACTAATAGTTATAATCCGCTTTTAAAAAGCAATCGATTGCTTCAAAAGCGCACCCCGTTATTTATGCAGAAAAGTTTTGCTTAAATCTGATAAAACGCTGCTATCTGCGACTTTTACCGGGTGATTATCGTATTTCTCTTCTGCTGCTTTGATCGCAAATCCTGGCGATGATAGCCTTCGCCACCATAAATCTCATCATGCGCTTTTTTAGCAGCGTGTTGGTCTAAACACACCCACTTAGAAAGTGGATTATGGCAATTGAGATCGCGATCACTGTCAGGGTCATAACTAAAATGTATCTTTCCGCCGCAAAATGTAACGGAGAAAAATAATTCCAGGACGTTACTTAACCCAATTTCATATTACCATCAGGCGCTTTTTCATTGGATTTGACTAAGCGACTGATATTTAGCTTTTAAAGTAAATGGAGATAGAGATGGAAACCACGCAAACCAGCACCATTGTTTCGCAGGAAACGCGAAGCTCATGGCGTAAGAGCGATACCATGTGGATGCTGGGCCTGTACGGCACGGCAATTGGCGCAGGGGTTTTGTTCCTGCCTATTAACGCCGGCGTCGGCGGCTTGATCCCGCTGATCATCATGGCGATTATCGCTTTCCCGATGACCTTTTTTGCCCATCGCGGCCTGACTCGTTTCGTGCTATCAGGGAAAAACCCTGGCGAAGACATCACCGAAGTGGTGGAAGAGCACTTTGGCGTGGGGGCCGGTAAAGTTATCACTCTGCTCTACTTCTTCGCCATCTACCCGATCCTGCTGGTCTACAGCGTAGCGATCACCAACACCGTCGACAGCTTCCTGACTCACCAGCTGGGCATGGTTTCGCCGCCGCGCGTTGTGCTGTCACTGATCCTGATCGTCGGCATGATGACCATCGTTCGCTTCGGCGAGAAGATGATCGTGAAAGCGATGAGCATCCTGGTATTCCCGTTTGTCATCGCCCTGATGCTGCTGGCACTCTACCTGATCCCACAGTGGAACGGCGCGGCGCTGGAGACCCTCTCCTTTGATGTTGCCGCTAGCACCGGACAAGGCCTGTGGATGACTCTGTGGCTGGCGATCCCGGTGATGGTCTTCTCCTTCAACCACTCGCCGATCATCTCCTCCTTTGCCGTCGCCAAGCGCGAAGAGTACGGCGATGACGCAGAGAAAAAATGCGCCCGCATTCTCTCCTATGCCCACATCATGATGGTGCTGACGGTAATGTTCTTTGTCTTCAGCTGCGTACTGAGCCTGGCCCCGGCCGATCTGGTGGCGGCGAAAGAGCAGAACATCTCTATCCTCTCCTACCTGGCGAACCACTTCCATGCGCCGGTCATTGAGTGGATGGCACCGATTATTGCGATGGTCGCGATTACCAAATCCTTCCTCGGCCACTACCTGGGCGCACGCGAAGGCTTTAACGGCATGGTCATCAAATCCCTGCGCGGCAAAGGCAAAACCATTGAGCTGAGCAAGCTGAACCGCATCACGGCGATCTTCATGCTGCTGACCACCTGGCTGGTGGCAACGCTGAACCCGAGCATTCTCGGCCTGATCGAGACCCTGGGCGGCCCGGTTATCGCCATGATCCTGTTCCTGATGCCGATGTACGCGATCCAGAAAGTCCCGGCCATGCGTAAATACAGCGGCCACATCAGCAACGCATTTGTTGTGGTGATGGGCCTGATCGCTATCTCTGCGATCTTCTACTCGCTGTATCACCTCTTCGCTGCTTAAGTTATCCCCCCCTCGCCGCCCAGCCGGGCGGCGAACTCAGCTCTACGCCATGGACAATGCATTATGATCAGCGTATTCGATATCTTTAAAATTGGTATTGGTCCCTCCAGCTCGCACACCGTCGGGCCAATGAAAGCCGGAAAACAGTTTACCGATGACCTCATTACCCGGGGGCTTCTTGCCGATACCACCCGCGTTGTGGTCGACGTGTATGGCTCGCTGTCGCTCACTGGCAAAGGCCACCATACCGATATTGCCATTATTATGGGCCTCGCAGGCAACCTGCCGGACAGCGTTGATATTGATGCTATCCCGGCATTTATTGCCGATGTGAACGCCCGGGGCCGCCTGCCGCTGGCAAACGGCCAGCACGAGGTGGCGTTCCCCCTCGAACAGAGCATGAACTTCCATGCCGACAACCTCTCCCTGCATGAAAACGGGATGCGCATCAGCGCCCTGGCAGGTGACAGGCTGCTCTATAGCCAGACCTACTACTCTATCGGGGGCGGGTTTATCGTCGATGAGGCGCACTTCGGCCAGGCCAGCGACTCGTCGGTTGCCGTACCTTACCCCTATAAAAATGCTGCCGATCTGCAGCGTCACTGCCAGCAGACCGGCCTGTCGCTCTCCGGGCTAATGATGGAGAACGAGCTTGCCCTGCACAGCAAAGCGGCGCTGGAGCAGCACTTCGCCAGCGTCTGGGAAGTTATGCGCGGCGGCATTGAGCGTGGCACAAACACCGAAGGCGCACTGCCAGGCAAGCTACGGGTTCCGCGTCGGGCGGCAGCGCTGCGCCGGATGCTGGTGAGCAGCGATAAGACCACCACCGATCCGATGGCGGTCGTCGACTGGATCAACATGTTTGCGCTGGCGGTAAACGAAGAGAACGCCGCAGGCGGGCGGGTAGTAACCGCACCGACCAACGGGGCATGCGGTATCGTTCCCGCCGTGCTGGCCTACTATGACAAGTTCATCCGCGAAGTGAATGCTAACTCGCTGGCGCGCTACCTGCTGGTGTGCAGCGCCATCGGCTCGCTCTATAAGATGAACGCCTCTATCTCCGGGGCGGAGGTGGGCTGCCAGGGCGAAGTCGGCGTGGCCTGCTCAATGGCGGCCGCCGGGCTAGCCGAGCTGCTGGGCGGCAGTCCAGCCCAGGTTTGCATTGCGGCAGAGATTGGTATGGAACACAACCTCGGTCTCACCTGCGATCCGGTTGCCGGTCAGGTGCAGGTCCCCTGTATTGAGCGTAACGCCATCGCCTCCGTCAAAGCGGTGAATGCCGCACGGATGGCGCTGCGTCGCACCAGCGAGCCGCGCGTCTGCCTCGATAAGGTGATCGAAACCATGTATGAAACCGGTAAGGACATGAACGCCAAATACCGCGAGACCTCTCGTGGCGGGCTGGCAATGAAAATCGTCGCCTGCGACTGATCCCCCCGGCGATGAATGGTCTCCGTCTCCCGTCAATGATACCCTTAGTCGGTCTGTCATTGCCGGGAGGCTCACGTGGCCGTTCATCTGCTTATCGTTGATGCACTTAACCTTATTCGCCGTATTCATGCCGTACAGGGTTCGCCCTGCGTGGATGCCTGTTCGCACGCTCTGGGGCAGCTGATTGTTCACAGCCAGCCGACCCATGCGGTGGCGGTTTTTGACGATGAGGCCCGCAGCAGCGGCTGGCGGCATCAAAAGCTGCCGGACTATAAGGCAGGCCGCCCGCCGATGCCCGATGCTCTGCACGATGAGATGCCAGCCCTCCGCGCCGCGTTTGCACAGCGCGGCGTGCGCAGCTGGATCTCGGAAGGCAACGAGGCGGACGATCTCGCCGCCACGCTGGCGGTGAAGGTAGCCCATGCCGGGCATCAGGCAACTATCGTCTCAACCGACAAAGGCTACTGTCAGCTTCTCTCCCCGACCCTGCGCATTCGCGACTACTTCCAGAAGCGCTGGCTGGATGCCCCCTTTATCGCCGGCGAGTTTGGCGTACTGCCGGAGCAGCTTACAGACTTCTGGGGGCTGGCGGGCATCAGCAGCTCGAAAATACCCGGCGTGGCAGGGATTGGCCAGAAGAGTGCTGCCCAGCTGCTGGGCCAGTTTCAAACGCTGGAAGGGATCTATGCTCATCTCAATGACGTGCCGGAGAAGTGGCGCGGTAAGCTGGAGGCGCACCGGGAGATGGCGTTTAGCTGCCGCGAAGTGGCAACGCTGCAGACGGATCTGCACCTGGACGGCAACTTACAGCAGTTACGATTGAGGTCCCAGGCCCGGTAAGCGCAGCGCTACCGGGCGATAAGATTTATATTAACGCTCGTCGCGACGGCCACCCACGGCAGCCCACCAGCGGCGGACGTGCACCGTTACCTCTTCGCGGTCGTGATAGAGCTGACGCGCCTGGATCTGAGCATTAATACCGTTCTCCTCCAGCTGTTGCTGGATATACGCCAGATTGTTTGAGACCTCCTCATAGCGCTTCTTCATTGGCAGCTTGAGGTTAAAGATGGCCTCCCGGCACCAGCCGTTCACCAGCCACTGGGCCATCAGCGCTGCTACCTTGGCAGGCTTCTCCACCATATCGCACACCAGCCAGGTAATGTTGCTGCGCGTCGGGCGATACTTGAAGCCATCTTCCCGCAGCCAGGTCACCTGCCCGGTATCCATCAGGCTCTGCGCCATCGGGCCGTTATCCACCGACGCGACCCACATGTTGCGCTTCACCAGTTGATAGGTCCAGCCGCCGGGGCAGGCGCCCAAATCAACTGCATGCATGCCGTTCGCCAGGCGCTCGTCCCACTCGTCTGCCGGGATGAAAACGTGAAACGCCTCTTCCAGCTTCAGCGTCGAGCGGCTCGGCGCATCGGCCGGGAACTTCAGGCGCGGAATGCCCATGTAGAACGGCGAGTTGTTGGTTGAGTAGGAGTAGCCGGTATAGCAGCAGCCAGGTGCGATAAAGAAGACGTGCACCACCGGGCGTTTGGCAGTTTCGTAGCTGGTGAGGATCTTCGCCTCACGCAGCGCAGCGCGCAGCGGCACGGTGAACTTGCGGCAGAACTTCATCAGCTCTTTGCTTTCGTTGGTGTCGGCCACCTCAACGCGCAGCTCGCCGCCCTTTTCGACCACGCCCTGCAGCATGCCGACGATCGGCGTAATGCGATCTTCCGGCGGCAGGTCCTGCAGCAGTTCACCGACCACGAACATCTGGCGGACAAAAATCAGCGAGCTAAATGGCAGATCGCGAGCCAGCTTGTCGGCCTCTTCCGTCTGGTAGCACTCAAAAATGACATAGCCAGCGTTCTCTTTAACGCGGGCAAAACCAAACACGTTCAGCCGCCCGGCCTTATCGGTAATCTCTGCGGCGCACTCTTTTTCAAATCCAGGGCGACACAACAATACAAGCTTATTCATGACCAGGGCCTTTACGTTTCAGACGGATTGCGCCAATTAACATTAAAATCCAACCGGTAAGGAAGCTGACGCCGCCAACCGGGGTGACAAACGCCCACAGGCGCAGATGCGACAGCGCAAGGCAGTAAAGGCTCCCGCTGAACAGTACCGTACCCAGCGCCAGGAAGACGCTGCTCCAGTAGAACCAGATGCTGATCCGGCGCTGCATCGCGACCGCCAGGCCCAGCACGGCCAGAGTATGAAACGCCTGATACTCAAGACCGGTCTGGATCCAGCCCATCTCGGCAGCACCTAATGATTTACTCAGTATGTGCGCGCCAAAGGCACCAAGGGCCACAAAAATAAAACCGCTGATAGCGGCGAAAATCAGCATAAATCGGCTGGTCATAGTTCTACCCTAAAGTCATGCGCTAACCGCGCGCCTAAATAAGTTATTGCTCATAGCGAAAACGGAATTTTTCCTGCTCGGCTGCCGCCCTGGCCAGGATCCACTGGCGAAAGGCGGCTATTTTACCCAGTTCTGCCTGGCTGTCATGACAAACCAGATAAAAGGCATTTTTGCTGACCAGCACGTCGTTAAACGGACAGGCCAGACGCCCGGCTTCAATCTCGGACTGGGCCATGACGTTATTCGCCAGCGCAACGCCCTGGCCGTGAATCGCGGCCTGCAGTACCATCGCGCTGTGGCTGAAGATGGGGCCCTGCTGCACGTTAAGATTCAGGCCCAACTGGCGGGTATAGGTCTGCCAGTCACGGCGGGAGGCGTCATGCAGCAGCGTATGCCTGGCCAGATCCGCTGGCGTCTTTAACGGTTTGTCACCGGTAAGCAGCAGAGGCGAGCAGACCGGCAGCAGATATTCTGCGTATAATTTTTCAACACGCAAGCCTGGCCAGTTACCCCGACCATAAAAAATGGCCACGTCGACGTCGTCTGCCAGCTTATCAACCTCACGGTCTACGGCCTGGATTCGGACGTCGATTCCCGGATAAGCTGAGTTAAAGCTAGAGAGTCTTGGTACCAGCCACTGAATAGCGAAACTGGGCAATAAACTGACGGTTAACGCCCCTTTTGCGCTGCGCGACTGCAGCTTGCGCGTGGCCTCGGTGAGCTGGGAAAATATCTCTTTGATATCCTGGAAATAGCTCTGCCCCTCCTCCGTCAGCAGCAGCGATCGGTTGCGGCGGCGGAACAGCTTGAGTCCAAGAAAATCCTCAAGGGACTTGATCTGATGGCTTACTGCAGCCTGCGTCACAAAAAGCTCGTCGGCGGCACGAGTAAAACTTAAATGGCGGGCGGCGGCATCAAAAACACGTAGTGCATTTAAGGGCGGTAATCGCTTAGACATGGGTTATTTTGGCTTAGGTGTTAAATCATTTTAACAAACGGGAAACAAGAAGTTACCTATTAGTTTTTTTTATCTGAGCCATTATAAATTGTCCGTTGAGGAACTACCAGCAAATACCTATAGTGGCGGCACTTCCTGAGCCGGAACGAAAAGCTTTTTTTGGAATGCGTGTTCTGATGGGCTTTTGGCTTACGGTTGTGATGTTGTGTTGTTGT
>JBCNNW010000092.1:0-17697 GCA_039594205.1 Pseudescherichia sp.
GGGAGCAGTGGATAGCTGATGCGGCTGAATATCTAGAGGGCGGCGTAGAGGCTGATGGAGAACTGGAGGCTGAAGGAAGCATTGAAGCAAAAAGGCTGTTGGCACGCCGCGCCATGCTCAATCAAGCTCACGTCAAGCAACCGTCAAGCAATGGTCAGTTGTTCGGTAATTCCGAACAGCTCGAACCTGTAGCCGATGTTGTTGCCTGGCGTAAAGAAGGCGAAGAGCGCACGTGTGAT
This sequence comes from Pseudescherichia sp., assembly GCA_039594205.1. GTDB lineage: Bacteria > Pseudomonadota > Gammaproteobacteria > Enterobacterales > Enterobacteriaceae > Pseudescherichia. The sequence continues at coordinate 240 of JBCNNW010000092.1, forward strand.
ATCCGCTGGCGGCGTTTTGATGTAGCGCCCGGCCCTCTCTTCACCCGGCCTCTACCGCCCGGCGTGCCGGATGGTTATTGCATCATGCCTTTGAAGCTGACAGCTGCGAACGGCGCAAAGGCGGCGCTGTCCGGAGAGTTTCACGTCAATCATCACATCGTTTGTGAGGAGTGTGCAGGTGAAGGGTGTGAAAGCTGTAACGAGGAAGGAGGATGGGAGGGCGAGATCCTTATTGGTTGGGATACCATCAAACGCATTCATGAGGCTGCCGTAGAAGCATGCGCGCTGCCTAAAGCGAGATAATTTAGATTAACGCCCGGGTGCAGCCGGGCTAAGTGGAGATCGACTCATGAGCGACCATAGCCAACAAAACCAAAGGTTTCTGACGCCAGAGGACGTATATCAACTTACTGGATATCGTCGCCCTTCCCTACAGTGCAAGGCGCTTAAGGAAAGCGGGATATTCTTTATTCCGCGCAAGGATGGCCGCCCAGGCATAACTTGGGATCACGTGTCCAATCCAGCGGGTCTTAAGTCGGTATCGAACCCCGAGGAAGAAGAGCCAAACTTTAAGGATATGTGATGCCCAGAGCACGTAAAAACCCAGAAGATAACTGGATGCCCCCACGCGTCAGGAGGGGCAAGTCCGCCTATGAATTCCGTTCTCCCGAAGGGCGCACGATCCGCCTGTGCAATGCAGATCTGACAAAAGCTCAGGTCTGGGCTGAGTACGAAAAATTCATCAACGACATCAAGGCGGGAGGTAATTTCCTCGCGCTCTGCAATGAGTTTTTTAACTCGGGAGATTTTCACGAGCTGGCCACCGAGACGCGGAAGGACTATCAGAAATATTCGGCAAAGGTGAACGTGGTATTTGGGAAGATGAAGCCCGATAACATCAAGCCTGAGCATGTCCGAAAATACATGGATCGGCGCGGTGTAAAAAGCCGTGTACAGGCCAACCGTGAGAAGGCGTTTATGTCTCGGGTGTTCAGGTGGGCGTATGAGCGGGGAAAAGTGAAGATGAACCCCTGCCGGGGTGTTAAGCAGTTTAAAGAGCAGGCGAGAACGTACTACGTTACGGATGCGCAATATAACGCGCTTTTTGACGTGGCCACGACCGCAGTACAGGTGGGAATGGAAATAGCCTACCTTTGCTGCGCCCGGCAGGGAGACGTGCTGGACGTGAAGAAAAGCCAGTCGCTGGATGCTGGGGTACTTATCCAACAGGGTAAGACATCCGTTACTCAGATCAAGGCGTGGTCACCTCGGTTAGAGGCGGCGTTCGCCCTGGCTGAGAAGCTGCCATTACATCCAGGAATGAGCAGCATCTATGTCATCCACCAGCCAAGCGGATCTCGCTATACCCGTGATGCCTTTAATGCACAGTGGATGAAGGCCAAAAAAGCGGCCGCCATCAAATACCCTGAGCTCGATTTTAATTTCACCTTCCACGATTTGAAGGCGAAAGGGATCTCAGATCTGGAAGGCACGTTGCAGGAGAAGCAGCAAATTTCAGGCCATAAAAACGCGTCGCAAACAGCCAGATATGACCGCAAAATTCCTATCGTACCGGTGGTCGGAGGGCAGTAAATGCCCTCTTTCAATGGCGAAGTCGAATGGCGAAACAATGGTGAAAGGGAGATTGCAGGCACAAAAAAACCACCCGTAGGTGGTTTGACGACACTGCTTATTGCTTTGATTATTCTGCTTATTTTCCATGGTACCCGGAGCGGGACTTGAACCCGCACAGCCTTACAGCCGAGGGATTTTAAATCCCTTGTGTCTACCGATTTCACCATCCGGGCTCGGGAGGAAATTGGAGGCGCGTTCCGGAGTCGAACCGGACTAGACGGATTTGCAATCCGCTACATAACCGCTTTGCTAACGCGCCTTAAATCTTGGTCTTGCGACCTGCACCCGCGATTGCCGATGCGTTAATTTGGAGCGGGAAACGAGACTCGAACTCGCGACCCCGACCTTGGCAAGGTCGTGCTCTACCAACTGAGCTATTCCCGCATTATCAGGTGAAGATGCTAATCACTTGATTTTACTCTCATCTGGCAAGCAGCGCTGCCGTCTGATGCGATGCATTCTACTTACCTGACGCACTGAGTCAACGATATTTTTTAAATCCGGGATCGTTTGCTGAAAATTAAGCCGAAACGATCACTGTTCCAGCAGATCGCCGCGCGCCGCGTTTAAATACTGGAACATAGACCACAGCGTCAGCACCGCAGCGACCCACAGCAGGCCGATTCCCGCCCACTCTACCCAGGCATTTGGCCGCCATAGCATCCACACCAGCGAGGCCATCTGCGCAGTGGTTTTCACTTTGCCAATCCAGGATACCGCGACGCTGCTGCGCTTGCCCAACTCCGCCATCCACTCCCGCAGAGCAGAGATGATGATCTCGCGAGCGATCATGGTTGCGGCAGGCAGGGTGACCCACCAGGTGTGATAGTGCTCGGCCACCAGCACCATGGCGATGGCCACCATGACCTTGTCGGCCACCGGATCGAGGAAGGCCCCGAAGCGGGTGCTCTGGTTCCAGCGCCGGGCCAGATAACCATCAAACCAGTCCGTCACCGCAGCGACAAGAAAGATCAGCGCACAGGCGAAGGGTGCCCAGACCACCGGCAGATAAAACGCCACCACGAAGAACGGGATCAGGATGACACGAAAAAGCGTGAGCAACGTCGGGATATTGTATCGCATAGTGGCAGGTAACTGTCTGTTGTCAGTAAAAATTAGCCCTATGTTGCTACAGAGCCCTCAATGTTTCAACGAGTAGAAGATCTTTTCTGCCAGCCCCTGCGAAATACCCGGCACTTTTGCGATGTCCTCAACGCTGGCGTTGAGTAAACCCTGCAATCCACCCATATACTTCAGCAGCATCTGGCGGCGCTTCGGCCCGACCCCTTCAATGGTCTCGAGGGTACTGGTATTTTTCACCTTCGCGCGTTTTTTACGGTGCCCGCTGATGGCATGGTTGTGCGACTCGTCACGGATATGCTGAATCACATGCAGCGCTGGTGAGTCGGGCGGCAGGTTAAAGCCCTCTCCCTCCGGTTCGAAGAACAGCGTCTCCAGCCCCGCCTTACGGTCGGTGCCTTTGGCGACGCCAAGCAGTAACGGATGGCGCTTATCCCAGGGGACATCCAGCTCGGCAAAGACCGCCTTCGCCTGCCCCAGCTGCCCCTTCCCACCGTCGATTAAGATCACGTCCGGCACCTTACTCTCTTCAATATCCTTGCCGTAGCGGCGGCGCAGCACCTGGTTCATGGCCGCATAGTCGTCGCCTGGGGTAATACCGGTAATATTGTACCGACGGTACTCCGCACGCAGCGGCCCGTTAGCGTCAAACACTACGCAGGAGGCCACGGTCTGCTCGCCCATCGTGTGACTGATGTCAAAACACTCCATGCGCCGCACCGCGGGTAGCTTCAGCAGCGTAGCGAGCGCTACCAGACGTTGGCTGACCGTTGACTGCTGGGAGAGCTTAGTGCTAAGCGCCGTGGCAGCGTTGGTACGAGCCAGCTTCAGGTAGCGCGCCCGGTCACCGCGCGGTTTAGTCTGCACGTTGACACGGCGACCCGCCAGCCCGGAGAGTGAATCAGCAAGCAGCGTTTTATCGCTCAGATCAAAGTCGAGCAGGATCTCCCCTGGCAGGGTGCGCATCTGACTGCCCTGCAGGTAGAACTGACCGACAAACGTCTCGACTACTTCACCAAGCTCGGTGCCGCCCGGCACTTTAGGGAAGTAGCTCCGGCTCCCCAGTACCTTGCCCTGACGAATAAAGAGCACGTGAACGCAGGCCATACCGGCGTCGAACGAGACGCCAATGACGTCGAGATCGTCCCCGGTGTTCGAGACAAACTGTTTCTCCGTGACGCGGCGTACGGCCTGAATCTGATCGCGAATGCGCGCCGCCTCTTCAAAGTCGAGATCGCGGCTGGCCTTCTCCATACGCTCAATCAGCAGATTCAGGACCTGATCGTCCTTGCCTGCCAGGAAGAGGCGCACGTAGTTCACCTGCTGAGCATACTCCTCCTCGCTTACCAGCCCCTCGACGCAGGGGCCAAGACAGCGGCCAATCTGGTACTGTAAACAGGGACGGGAGCGGTTGCGGTAGACGCTGTTTTCGCACTGGCGGATAGGGAAGATCTTTTGCAGCAGCGCCAGCGTCTCGCGTACCGCATAGCCGTTGGGGAACGGCCCGAAGTACTCCCCTTTCGCATGCTTAGCGCCCCGATGCGTCGCCAGACGCGGGTGGGTATCACCGCTAAGAAAGATGAACGGGTAGGATTTATCGTCGCGCAGCAGCACGTTGTACCGGGGCTGGTACAGCTTGATATAGTTGTGCTCAAGCAGCAGCGCTTCCGTTTCCGTATGGGTCACCGTCACATCGATCTGCTGGATTTGGGCTACCAGCGCTTCGGTTTTTCGCGAGGCGAGATTGCTACGGAAGTAGCTGGACAGGCGCTTCTTGAGGTCTTTGGCTTTACCGACGTAGATGACAGTACCACCGGCGTCATACATGCGATAGACACCGGGTTTACTGGTAACCGTACTCAGAAAGGCTTTTGAATCAAAAACATCACTCACTGACTTGTTAACGTCTCCGCATTACACAGACCATGACGAATGGCCAGATGGGTCAGCTCTACGTCACCGTGAATGTTCAGTTTACTGAACATACGGTAGCGATAGCTGTTTACCGTTTTCGGGCTGAGATTCAACTGCTCGGAGATCTCATTCACCTTTTGGCCTTTGGTTATCATCAGCATAATCTGCAATTCGCGTTCAGACAAACTTGCAAAGGGAGATTCGGTCCTCTCTGGCTCGATCTGGCTGAGCGCCATCTGCTGGGCAATGTCTGAGGCGATATAGCGCTGGCCGGCATATACGGCGCGAATAGCGTTTACCATCTCTTTCGGGGCGGCTCCCTTACTCAGGTAGCCTGATGCGCCCGCCTGCATCACTTTGGCAGGCAGCGGATTTTCAGTGTGAACGGTCAGCATAATCACTCTGGTATCGGCCGTGGATCGCGCAATCTTACGCGTGGCTTCCAGACCACCAATACCGGGCATGTTCATATCCATCAGCACCACATCGACAGGATGGGCACGGCACCATTTTACGGCATCTTCGCCGCAACAGACCTCGCCGGAAACTTTTATGCCTTTAATATCTTCCAGAATGCGTCGTATCCCTGCGCGCACTAGCTCGTGGTCATCAACAAGAAGAACGTTGATCAAAGCAAATCTCCAAAAAGGGATAACGCGACTGACAGTAAATTCACTCCATATTAGCGTTATTTTGGCAAAAACTAAAAGATTAATTGCAAGGCGTAAGGTTTCATTCGCCACTCTGGAAATAAAGCTGTACAAACGTGGAAAGCGCCCCGCTCCGCTTGCGTTTAAAACAAGCTTTTTAAATACTACTTTTCAGAGGGTTATCGCTGGCGTTATTATTTAGCCGCTGTAAAAGACCCATTTTTCTTTGTAACAATAATTAACGCCTTTTATACCTCTTTTTAAACATACATCCTACGTTATAAATTAGAGCCAATTGTAATAACACGCTATTTATGTGCGGAGTTGTATGGCGAGCAAAAAACAATCAGTGCTATTTTTTGTGGCGCTTGTGCTATACTCCGCCGCCTTCACATTCGCGCGCGCAGCGGCGCTGTAACAAATCGAGGAAAATAGATGAGCACTCCTGACTTTTCTACTGCGGAAAATAATCAACAACTCTCCCAGGAAGTCTCCTGCCTGAAAGCCATGGTCACCCTGATGCTGCAGGCGATGGGCCAGGCGGATGCGGGCCGGGTTATCCTGAAAATGGAGCGGCAGATCGCCGAGATGGAAAACGCAGGTCAGGCTGACGTATTTGCGAATACGGTTAAGCAAATTAAACAAGCCTACCGTCAGTGATGGCTTACCGGCTGGCAGACAAACTGTCAGCCGGTGTGACGTTCGACACGCGAAACGCAGGCCGTACTCAAATAAATCCGGTTGCCGCCGCATAGCAGGCAATCTGCGTTTTATTGGGTGCGTTAAACTTCTTCTGCATGTTTTTCTGGTGAAAATTCACTGTGTTCTCTGAGATCGACAGAATCATTGCGATCTCGGCCGAGGTCTTCCCTTCCGCCGTCCACTTAAGAATTTCACACTCGCGTTTGCTGAACTTCATCTCGGGTGACATCACCATCTCCTCTTCCAGACGTGAAAGCGTCACCATACTGAGCTGCACCAGCAGCTGCAAAGAGAGTTCAATCTCATCAGCGCTCAGACTTTTGCCCCGTACCGATGTTTTGGATACCGATAAGAAACCATTAGCGCGGTTGGGCAGCATCAGGCACTGAGTATATCCCTTGCGTAGGCCATGATCGCGGGCGTCATCCCACATAGCCTGCGCATCTTCAAACAGGCGGTCGTTCCACGGAAGATGGCCCTGAATAAAGTTATCCGGCTTCAGCACGGGATCCACGGCAAAATAGTTTTCCGCGTAATATTGCGCCCGCCACTTATCGGGATAGGACGTTTCCAGAAAAATTTTAGGCCGCGTGAACGGCACCGGATGACGTACACACAAAGAGTAGTAGTCAAATTCCATCCGCTGCGTCTGCAGCTCTAACTCTTTATAAACCTCATCTGCCGCCGTCATCTCACTAAAACGCCGCAGCAGCTCCCTTCGCCATGTAAAAAAATCAATATCCTGCATACTGACCGCTAAAGCCCCGTTCGTTATATATTTATTATGTATGTATAAAACTATCACATAAATCTTATTTATAGATCCAAATTATCCCACCGTGGGTAAATTAACTGAACTTATATGCCAGCGGCGGTGAGATTAGCAGGAGAAATGGCGGATTATCAGCAGGGTATCAAATGTGATTAAGCCGCAGCGCTCACCAGGGTGATCAAGCCGATGAGCGCTGCAGCCGGGCATTACTGCATGAGGAATTTCTCCAGGAACTGGCGGGTTCGCGGCTGCTGGGGGTCGGCAAACAGCGCCTTAGCTGGACCCTGCTCCACAATTTGTCCCTGATCCATAAAAATGGCCCGATCGGCTACGTCCCGGGCAAAGCTCATCTCGTGAGTGACAATCACCATGGTGCGTTTCTCCTGGGCCAGCTGGCGAATCGTGCTCAACACTTCCCCCACCAGCTCAGGATCCAGCGCCGAGGTTGGCTCGTCAAAGAGGATAACGTCCGGGCGCATCGCCAGCGCGCGGGCAATGGCGACGCGCTGCTGCTGACCGCCGGAGAGACGTTTCGGGTAGCTGCTCTCTTTACCGCGCAATCCCACCTTCGCAATCAGCTCCCTGGCGCGAGCCTCAGCCTCGGCTTTCGCTTCACCCTTCACAATCACTGGTCCCTCAATGATATTTTCCAGCACGGTACGATGCGGGAATAGATTAAAGCTCTGGAAAACAAAGCCCACGTGCTGGCGCAGCTGGCGGATCTGCCCCTTCTGCTGGCTTAAGGACCGCGTCGTATCGATAGTGATGGTGCCAACGCGGATGCTGCCGCTCTCCGGATGCTCCAGCAGGTTAATGCTGCGCAGCAGCGTCGTTTTACCGGAGCCGCTGGGACCGATGATCGCTACCACCTCCCCCTCGTTGACCTCGAGGTCGATGCCGTGCAGCACCGTCTGGCCATGAAACTTTTTCACCAGGTTTTTGACTTCAATCGCACTCATTTCGGATCGCGCTCCTGACGGTTAAGCTGGTTTTCAAAATAGTTCTGCAACGCGGAGAGTACCGTGGCCATCACCCAGTAGATCAGGGAGGCGGCGAGATACATGGTAAAGACCTCCAGCGTCCGGGAGGTGATCAGCTGCGCCTGGCGGAACAGCTCCGGCACCTGAATCGTCGCCGCCAGCGAGGTATCTTTTACCAGGCTGATGAAGCTATTGCTTAACGGCGGCAGCGCCACTCTGGCCGCCTGGGGAAGAATTGCACGGCGCAGGGTTTGCCACGGCGTCATGCCAATGCTCGCTGCGGCCTCCCACTGACCCTTATCGATCGAGGAGATGGCGGCGCGCAGGGTTTCCGACGTGTAGGCCGCGGTGTTCAGCGACAGGCCGATCATTGCCGCCGGGAGAGGATCCAGCTCGATGCCAAACTGCGGCAGGCCGTAGTAGATCATAAACAGCTGCGCAATCAGCGGGGTGCCGCGAAATATGGAGATATAGAAACGCGCCAGCCAGCGTACCGGCGCAATGGCCGACATCCGCATCAGCGCCAGCACAAAGCCGAGCAGCAGGCCAAAGAACATCCCGCCGATGCTAAGCTGTAATGTGAATACCGCCCCCCGCAGCAGGTACGGCAATGACTCTATTACCAGTTGTATACTCTCTTGCATTATGGTTTTTCAGCCTGAAGTTTAAACGTGGGGGTGATAGGCAAAGAGCGCAGGCGCGCCGCCGGTATGGATAAACAGGATCGGTCCGTGATTGTTGAAACGGTTCTGGTTAATGCCATCGATCAGCCCGGCCATGGCTTTACCGGTGTAAACCGGATCCAACAGAATCCCTTCAAGGCGGGCCAGCAGCTTGATCGCCTCCACGCCCTCTTCGTTCGGCGTGCCGTAGCCAGGGGCAAAGTAGTCATCCCAGAGGGTAATATCGGCCCTCGCCTCAACCTCAAGCTCACGGGCAATCGCCTGCTGAAGCGCAACCACCTTTGGTTTCTGCTCATCACGCTTACGGGAGACGGTCACGCCAATCAGCTCCGCCTCCGGCATCAGCTGCTCCAGGCCAACCGCCAGCCCGGCATGAGTACCGGCGCTCCCGGAGGCGACGACAATGGAAGAGAGTTCCACCGCCCCTTCACACTGCTGGGCGATCTCCAGCGCGCTCTCCACGTAGCCCAGCGCGCCCAGCGCGTTAGAGCCACCGACCGGGATGACGTAGGGACGAAAACCCTGGGCTTCAATACGGGTTGCCAGCTCGCTTAGCTGCGAAACCGGATCGGTCAGGGCATCGCACATCTCAATCTGCACGTTGAAAAGATCCAGCAGCAGGCGGTTGCCGTTAGTGAGATAGTTTTCTGCCCGCGTGCCGATGGGATTTTCCAGCAGCGCCACGCAGTGCAGGCCCAGCTTAGCCGCTACGGCAGCGGTCTGGCGCACATGATTTGACTGGATCGCCCCGGCGGTGATCAGCGTGTCAGCGCCCTCCCGCAGCGCGTCGGCAGCGAGAAACTCGAGCTTGCGCAGCTTGTTGCCGCCCAGCGCCATCGGCGTCACGTCGTCGCGTTTGATATAGATTTCACGACCCAGATAGTCAGAGAAGCGCGGCAGGTACTCCAGCGGTGTCGGCGCACCAATAAATTCAAGGCGCGGAAAGCGGGTCAGGTTTTGCAAAGACATAGGGCCTCCGGTGGCCAGTAGTAAACATGCTGCTGTTAATTATGTACCTTTAGCGGCAGAAATAAAAAAGGCGCTTCAATAAGCGCCTTTTTACCGCCGGTGAACCTTACTTCGTCACGTCGGCGCCGAACCATTTTTCTGACAGCGCCTTCAGGCTACCGTCTTTCTGCATGGCGGCAATGGCATCGTCAACCGCTTTCAGCAGGTCCTGGTTATCTTTACGCAGCGCTACGCCCGCTTCCTGACGGGAGAACGGCTCGCCCGCTACCGCCAGCGTATCCTTGGTCTTTTTCACCAGATCCAGCGCTGCCAGACGATCCACCAGAATGGCGTCGATACGGCCTACGCGCAGATCCTGGTATTTGGTCGGGTCATCATCATAGGTACGAATATCCACGCCCTGTACGTTCTTGCGCAGCCACTCTTCATAGTTGGTGCCCAGACCCACACCGACTTTTTTATCTTTCAGATCGGCTGCGGTTTTGATCCCGCTCTCATTGCCCTTCTTCACCAGCGCCTGGATACCGGACACGGTGTAGGGGGTAGAGAAGTCATATTTTTTCTTACGCTCGTCAGAGATCGTGACCTGGTTGATCACTACGTCGATGCGTTTGGAGTCCAGCGAGGCCAGCATCCCGTCCCACTTGGTCGGTTTCAGCGAGGCTTTAACGCCGAGATGCTTCGCCAGCTCTTCAGCAAACTCGACTTCAAAGCCGGTAAGCTTGCCGTCATCGCCCTGATAGCTGAACGGCGGATAGGTGCCTTCCAGCCCGACCAGCAGCGTGCCGCGATCTTTAACTTTCTTTAGCAGGCCTTCATCGGCGAAGGATTTCGCGCTCACGCCTGCCATCAGCGCAACAGCCATCACACCCATCAGCGCCTGACGACCCAAAAGTGCTAATTTCATAGTTACCCCGAAGTTAATAATTGGTTGATATGCAGTGTAAGGTGCTGACCCATAAGGTACAAACACCCGTACGCTACATATTATTCACTTTTAATATATATCAGAAGTTGCGTCGGAGGCGATTTTCTGACTCACCAATAAGTGCGACTGGGCTTTGAATTGCGCATACTTGCGCAGAGCAATCCGGTAATTATTGGTGCTGGTGGTGGGTAGCCACGGCTCCAGAACGTCATCCAGAAAACCGTCTTCAAGCTGGTCGGGGGTAATACGGTGGGCGGTAAGATGGTTGCCAAGGCGGCGCAGGCGTACAACATACTCACGTACCGTGCCGTGGCTCATTTCGGTTTGCTCAAACAGATACTGTTTAAAGCCAATAATATCAAAAAAGTCGCTCTGCTCTTTGCAATGCAAATCGCCGCAGAAGCGGCACAGGGCAACCCACTCTTTCTGCTCCTGCTCCCAGCCCGCTTCATCCAGCAGCGTATCGAGGCGCGAGATAGCAATTTTGTTAACGATTTCGCCCCGACGCACCAGCGTGATGCGGTCGAGCAGTTTATGGCAATGGGCGCAATGCGTTTGGCTGTGTTTAAAGTCTTTAAGGTAGCGGCTTAATGGCCGTCTTTTTACTTGTAGCACCGTCATGATAACTCCTGGTTGTCAATACGTTGTGCGACATCGTTCAGGCAGCAGTCGTTGCTGCCTATAACTTACCCAGTTTGGTACGTAAGCGTTTAATCGCCTGGCTATGGAGCTGGCTGACCCGCGACTCTCCCACGTCCAGCACCGCGCCAATCTCTTTGAGATTCAGCTCTTCCTGGTAGTAGAGCGTCAATACCAGCTGCTCACGCTCCGGCAAGGCTTCAATCGCCTCCATCACGCGATGACGGAGATTGCTCTCCAGCAGCTGATGTAACGGGTTCTCCTGCTGGTGATCGTCAGTCACCAGCTCAATGCTATCGCCATGCTCTTCACGCCACTCGTCATAGGAGAAGAGTTGGCTATTATTAGTGTCGAGCAACATCTGACGATACTCTTCAACAGAGATATTAAGCCGCTGCGCAACCTCGGTCTCCGTTGCGTTACGGCCTAACTCCTGCTCCAGCTGCCCCATCGCCTGCGCCACTTCGCGGGCGTTACGCCGGACGCTGCGTGGCACCCAATCGCGGCTGCGCAACTCGTCCAGCATCGCGCCACGAATACGCTGTACTGCGTAAGTGGTAAATGCCGTTCCTTGCAGAGCGTCGTATCGGTCAACTGCATTCAATAACCCGATACCGCCCGCCTGTAGCAGATCGTCCAGTTCCACACTCGCCGGCAAGCGCACCTGCAGGCGCAATGCTTCGTGACGCACTAGCGGTACATAACGTTGCCACAGCGAGTGTTTATCCATTACACCTTCAGAGGTATAGAGTGAATTCACGATAAACAGCCCTGCGTTAAATGAGTTATCGGCATGATTATCCGATTCTGGAGGGGTTTTAATCGGATGAATAGGGCTAGAAAAAGCGGTTTATTTTACAAGTCTGACCTGACGCAATCGAAGTTAGAAAGCCCTATAAGATGCGTTTATCCCACCATTCCTAATACATTCTCCCTGTATCCTGTTGCTATTGTGCCAATACTATCAATCAGAAGCGTGGAAGGGTATGGATATTAAGATGATTCGCTTACAGACGCACGGCGACGATCGCGGTTCGCTGGTTGCGCTGGAACAAGAGAATAATATTCCATTTGAAATTAAACGTGTCTATTACATGTTTAAAACCGGTCAAAACGTACGCCGGGGATGCCATGCCCACCGCCGTCTCCGGCAGGTGGCGATTGCCGTGCGCGGCTCCTGTCGCTTTTTGCTGGATAATGGTCGCGAGCAGATTGAGCTACTGCTGGATAACCCTGCTCAGGGTTTGCTGATTGATTCGTTTATCTGGCGTGAAATGTATGAGTTTTCGGAAGATTGCGTGCTGATGGTATTAGCTGATCAACTCTATGACGAAACGGATTACGTACGAAACTATAACGATTTTCTTGAGATCGCTAAAAACGCGACCCTATCCCCCCGAGAGTTAATTCAGGCTTAATATTGCTTATGAAAGTCGACTTTCTTAATTTAAAAAAAATAAATGCGCGTTGCGAAGATGCGTTACGCAATGCCTGCGCAGCGGTTATCGACTCTGGCTACTACATAGGTGGCGAACAGCTCGCGGGATTTGAGAACGAATTTGCACGCTATTGCGGCGCAGAGTTTTGTATCGGCGTTGGCAATGGCCTTGAGGCACTGAGCCTGGTATTACGCGCATGGAAAACCGCCGGTAAACTCGCTGATGGCGATGAGGTGATCGTTCCTGCAAATACCTTTATTGCTACGGTGCTGGCGATTACCGGCAATAACCTCACCCCAGTGCTTGTCGAGCCAGACCCGCAAACCTTTAACCTGACGCGTGGCGGCATTGAGAAACATATAACGGCCCGAACCCGCGCCGTGATCCCTGTCCATCTCTATGGCCAGCTCGCGCCGATGGGCGATATCATGTCGCTGGCGCAAGCGCATAACCTGCTGGTGCTCGAAGATGCGGCTCAGGCCCACGGCGCCCAGCAGCAGGCTATTAAAGCGGGTAGCTGGGGACATGCGGCGGCTTTTAGTTTTTATCCCGGCAAGAATCTTGGCGCGCTGGGAGATGCCGGTGCGGTCGTCACCCACGATCCAGACCTTGCCCAGATGCTCAGGGCACTGCGTAACTATGGATCGCAGGAGAAGTACCAGCACATCTATGCCGGAGTGAATAGCCGCCTTGATGAGATGCAGGCCGCTATGCTGCGGGTCAAGCTGCGCTATCTGGATGAAGACACCCTGGCGAGGCAGCGTGCTGCGGCACGCTATCTGGCCGGGATCAAAAACCCGCAGATCGTCCTGCCCGCGGTGACGCATCCGCTGGCCCACGTCTGGCATCTGTTTGTTATTCAATGTGAAAATCGTGCGGCGCTACAGGCGTGGCTGGCGGAAAGAGGGATTCAGACGCTGATTCATTATCCGGTGCCGCCGCATAAGCAAGCGGCCTATGCCGAGCTGAACAGCCTGACGCTGCCCGTGACCGAAAAACTACACCGGCAGGTGCTCTCCCTTCCTCTCTCTCCTGTGTTAACGGACGTCGAGCTGGACTACGTTATCGACGCCATCAACGCATTCCGCTGAGCGATAACCGTTATATTATTGCCCGGTAGCGCTACGCATACCGGGCCTACAAATCGTTCTACCCCTGGCTTCTGCGCTTAGCCCGGCAGCCAGGCTTTCGCCCACGCTTCGGCGGCGTTAGCATCCAGCATGTAATCAGAACGAATGGCCTGATACAGTGCCCTCCCCATCTGTGCGCTCGCCTGCGGATCGGCCAGATGCATGCGAATCGCATCCTGCCAATCTTTAAAGCGGTTCCTCACCCTGGTCGCCGGCAGCGAACCACGGTAGCAGGGTACGTCGCTGCAGATCACCGGAATGGCGCATGCGCCATACTCCAGCAGACGCAGGTTACTCTTACAGGCGTTGAAAAGGTTGTCCTCTACCGGAGCAAGGGCCAGATCAAGGTTGAGCGAGGCCAGTTTTTTCGGGTACAGCTCGATATCCACACCAAAGTGGAACTCTTTGACGTAGGGCCGCAGCTTCGGCGGGCACATACCAAAGAAGATCCAGTCGACCTCATCTGCAAATGCCTTAACCACGTCAAAGATCATCTCCAGATCCCCGGTATGGCTGGACCCCCCGGCCCAGCCCACGCGCGGCTTATCGCCCTGCCCGCGTAGGCTGGTCAGGTTATCCCACCAGTCGTAAGAGAGACGGTTTTTACTCACCACAATATCAGGATGAATATTGGCAAAGGCCTCCGCCAGTGGCTCCGTCGAGACAACAAACCTGTCCATATAGCCCAGGCTTTTACGCAGCATCTTCATCACATCATTACCAAACTCGACCCGATGCTGGTTTTTAATCGGGATGTTGGGTAAATAGTCGTCAAGCTCAAAGACCTTAAATACGTCCGAACGTTTACCTATAATTCTCGCCCACTCATGGAACTCCGAATCGAGCTGGCGCTGCATAATAATGCTGTCAGGCTTATAGCGCTCCATATAGGGTACGCTGAGGAACGTCTCAGAGAGCTTGCCATCAACGATGCCTGCGTCGCGCATGGCCTCAAAGGGTTTAATGATCCGGTAGTAACCGCAGCCAGCGAAGTCGGCCATATGGGGCAGCACAACCGGCAGCGGTCTCCAGTCCAATGGCCGCCAGCTCAGCAGGCTGTCAGGACAAACGTTAAACTGCTCGCCAGTCAGGGAGAGGTTGACGTTATAGGCAGGATCGTTGGCGATCAGCGGCATCCAACGACGGTAAAGCTCATCGTCATCCTGCTCAACCTGTTGGTCGAGCCTCTCACGCGCTTTTTCGTCCTGCGGTTTACTGGCCGTTACGCTGCGTAATACGCGAGCATACGGCGTCCAGACCGTCAGATATCCCTGCTGGCGAACGCGCAGGCAGAAATCGACATCGCTATAGTGGTGAAGTGACTCATCCATGCCGTTGACGTTGATAAACACCTCCCGGCGCACCAGCATAAAATCACCGGAGACCGCAGAGTAGTTTTGATCGGCATGCAGGCGGCTCATGTGTCCCTTGGTGACATCGTTCATGCCGAAGAAGGCCTCACCCGCTACGCCGTTGACGCCCAGCACATAGCCCGCGTGGCGGACTGTTCCATCGGCATAAACTTGCTTGCCGCCAACAATGCCGACCTCCGGCCGCGCCCCGTGGTTAAGCAGGTTAGTCAGCCACTCGTTTTCAACAATGGCTATGCCCGAGTGCAGCAGGCAGAGGTACTCTCCCTGGGCTGCGCTCGCCCCAAGATTAGCCCTGGCCGCGAAACGCCACTCACCGCTCGCCCTGACCACGCGGATCCGCGCCGGATCTACCGCCACCACGGAATCAAGCCAGCGTTGAGTCTCATCGCTTTGCCGCTCGTTAACAACCATAATAAGCTCATAGTTCATCCACGCCGTTTTTTCGATAATTGTTAAGACGCAGGACATGAGTGCGGCAGTATCGTCATCACCAATGACCACCAGCGACACCAGCGGTATCCCGGCATGGTGATAGCGCAGCCGCAGGTTGCCATAGGTAGCCGGCTCGACCTCGGCATGGATATAGCCACGATTGTTCAGATGGCGTTGAACTACCGCTAATTCATCAGCGTGATTCTCTTCCGTCGCGGGCAGATGCAGGAGAGGTTCACCCAGGTGCCCCAGGGCGTTAAAACCCTGGGTTTCGATAATTTTCAGGGTCAGATCCAGCTCGTAAGCGCCGGGCAACTGGAGATCAAACCCACCGGCGGCCTGCAGCACCTCACGCCGCCACAGCCAGCGACGCGCCATATTAGCCGGGGAGCTGAGCAGCAGATCGAGATTGAAGTCGGGACGGAATTTCGCGCCTGTCTTTCTGCCATTAAGTGTGAAACTCTCATCGCAATAGACGGCAAGCAGCTCCCCCGCCTGGGTCAACGTGGTCGTTAGCGCAGTCAGGCCAGAGGGGTGAAACTCCGTACCGGCATTCACAAAAATTAACCAGTCGCTATGCGTCTCGGTGATGACAGTGTTGAACGCGGCCATTTTACCGTCGCGATCGGCAGTGAGATAGCTGACGCCTGCCGGGGCCGCTTCACCAATCACAATAGTCTCGATCGCCAGGCCGGCGCGGGTCTGCCGGGGTAGTGAATTCAGGGTGGCGACTAACGCCGTGTCCGACGCATCAGTTGCGTTGATCACCACCAGCAGCGTAGTGCTCAAACCATTCTGCGCCAGGTAGCCATCAATGAGGTTTTCCTGTACTGGCAGCAGCGTCCGCGCCCCCAGCCAGTGGGCAAAGTAACGCTGCTTGAGGTCGTTCTCCATGGCAGCATAAATGTCCTGATAGGCAAAATCCTGCGGCGAATGCAGCGGCGCAACACGAACATTGTCGCCCTTAACGTTTCGCTCCTCTGCCAGCGTAGCAACAAACTGCTGATAACGATCCTGGCTACGCTTTGAACGATCCTTCTCCGCTCTGGCCAATTCACTTTTCTGGCTGCGGGAGACGCGGAAGCTGCTGAGCGGTTTTGTTATATAGGCAAGGTGACCTTTTCGCAGCACCTTAGTGAACAGGGTCAGATCTTCAAGATAGATCATCTGCTCGTCATCAAGGCTAAACACCGCCTCCGGCGAATCCATCAGCTCCAGGATATCATCCCGGTACATCAGGACCGTACAAGGCTCGCCGATAAAGTTCATCGTATGCTGCTGCTGAAAGGCAAAGAAGTCATCGCCGTGGATGATGCTATCTTCATTAACCGGGCATGCGGTGGCGAGAATATCGGTCTGTGGCTTGTTTTCCGCGTTGATACGAATACGTCGGGAGGTTGCAATACGAACCTCATCGCTTGCTTCAATCGCGCTAACCAGTCGCGAGACACAGTCTGAAGTCAGCAGGTCATCATCGGAAAAGAGTTTGATGTATTTCCCTTTACTCTCGCGGAAACACTTCTCGTGGTTGCCGACGTCGCCCAGGGCAGGCTGATTGCGGGAGTAAATTATCGGATGGCGGCTTTTTTGCTGGCAGGCTTTAACAATCTCTCCGGGTTCGCCATAGGGTGAGTCATCGCTAACGATAATCTCACAGTGTGGATAGTCCTGAGCCATGGCGCTGGCGAGCGCCTGTTCAAACCATACCGTTTTATACGTTGGAATAATGATACTGACGAGCGCTGGAGGAGCCATCGACATGTTCAACCTACCCTGTTTTCTTGCAGTAATGGGGGAGCGACCCACATTTATTAAATAAAAATCACTTTAACTAAAACGCCGCAATTCGATTGCCGTATTAGTTTTAGAAAACCCCTCTATTCCCGGCGTTAGCCAGAGGGTAACGTGCAGACAAAAAAAAACCCGGCAGCGCCGGGTTTGTCTTTCTGCGTTGGGAAATTAACGCAGCAGGGACAGCATGGTCTGCGGAACCTGGTTGGCCTGAGCCAGTACGGAAGAGCCAGCCTGCTGCAGGATCTGCGCGCGGGACATGTTGGACACTTCGGTCGCGTAGTCGGAGTCCTGAATACGGCTGCGGGCAGAGGTCAGGTTGCTCACGGTGTTGTTCAGGT
>JBCNNW010000093.1:0-16327 GCA_039594205.1 Pseudescherichia sp.
GTTCACGGTCAGGTCGTTAGAACGGCTGTGAATACCGATGATCTGGCCTTCATAAACTTCAGCACCGTGACCCAGGAACAGCTTACCGCGATCCTGCAGGCTGAACAGCGCGAACGCAACTGCTTTGCCCTGGCCGTTGGAGATCAGCACGCCGTTGTTACGCTGGCCGATTTCGCCCGGGCGCACGTCGTCGTAGTGGCTGAAGGTGGAGTACAGCAGGCCAGTACCAGAGGTCATGGTCATGAACTCGGTACGGAAGCCGATCAGGCCACGTGCCGGGATCAGGTAGTCCAGACGAATACGGCCTTTGCCGTCAGGGATCATGTCTTTGACATCGCCCTTACGCTCGCCCATTGCCTGCATAACCGAGCCCTGATGCTGCTCTTCGATATCCAGGGTCACGTTCTCGAACGGCTCCTGCAGACGGCCGTCGATCATGCGGTTGATAACTTTCGGACGGGACACCGCCAGTTCGAAGCCTTCACGACGCATGTTTTCGATCAGAACTGACAGGTGCAGCTCACCACGACCGGACACGCGGAATGCGTCCGCATCTTCAGTCTCTTCTACGCGCAGCGCCACGTTGTGCACCAGCTCTTTGTTCAGACGGTCAAGGATCTGACGCGAGGTCACAAACTTACCTTCTTTACCACAGAACGGTGAGGTGTTGACGTTGAAGAACATGGTTACGGTCGGCTCATCTACGGAGAGTGCCGGCAGCGCTTCGACGTTTTGCGGATCGCAAAGGGTGTCGGAGATGTTCAGCTCGCCCAGACCGGTGATCGCGATGATATCGCCCGCTTCAGCTTCGGTAGATTCAATACGCTCCAGACCGAGGTGGGTCAGTACTTTACCCACTTTACCGTTGCGTGTTTTACCTTCGCTGTCGATCAGGGTGATCTGCTGGTTCGGCTTAACCTTACCGCGCTTGATACGACCGATACCGATAACGCCAACGTAGTTGTTGTAGTCCAGCTGAGAGATCTGCATCTGGAACGGACCGTCAAGATCAACGTTCGGTGCCGGGACGTGGTCGACGATCGCCTGATACAGCGGGGTCATATCTTCCGCCATATCAGTGTGGTCGTTACCCGCGATACCCATCAGTGCAGATGCATAGATGATCGGGAAGTCCAGCTGCTCGTCGGTGGCGTCGAGGTTAACAAACAGATCGAAGACCTGATCGACAACCCAGTCAGGACGCGCGCCCGGACGGTCAACCTTGTTGATAACGACAATTGGCTTCAGGCCATGCGCAAACGCTTTTTTGGTTACAAAGCGGGTCTGCGGCATTGGGCCGTCCATAGCATCGACCACCAGCAGTACGGAGTCTACCATGGACATGACACGTTCAACTTCACCACCGAAGTCGGCGTGACCCGGGGTATCAACGATGTTGATACGGTAGTCATTCCATTTAATAGCGGTGTTTTTCGCGAGGATGGTAATCCCACGCTCTTTCTCCAAATCGTTGGAGTCCATCACGCGTTCGGTAGTCTCAGCACGCTCGCTGAAGGTACCGGACTGCTGCAGCAGCTTGTCAACCAGGGTCGTTTTACCATGGTCAACGTGCGCAATGATGGCGATGTTACGCAAATTTTCGATCACAACTTTGCCTCAGGCATTAGAAATAGCGCGTTATTGTACACGTATTAATCGCAGTACAGAACAGGATCACAAAGAACCTTTACAAACAATATAGAAAGTAGGGCTTTGTGATCGGTTTCACGGAGCGGTAGAGAGCCGCCTTAATGTAAATTGCACCAATAGAGTGCACTGCGACCGCGCAGATGCACTATATTGATGCAAGATATTTATTATGGTGCAGCCCTTTTGCACTATGACGTGCATGATAGCGCCTTTTGGGGGTGTTTTAAAAGTTGGCACAGATTTCGCTTTATCTTCTGCAAGGCGATTGCGCCAATTATAAAGTGTAGAACCTCGTTACCACGACGACCAAAAATTCCGGGAGAGTTAAGTATGTCCGCTGAACACGTTTTGACGATGCTGAACGAACATGAAGTGAAGTTTATCGATCTGCGCTTCACTGATACCAAAGGTAAAGAGCAGCATGTCACTATCCCAGCTCATCAGGTCAACGCTGACTTCTTTGAAGAAGGCAAAATGTTTGATGGTTCTTCGATTGGTGGCTGGAAAGGCATCAACGAATCCGACATGGTGCTGATGCCGGACGCCTCTACCGCAGTTATTGACCCGTTCTTCGAAGAGTCTACCCTGATCATCCGTTGCGATATCCTTGAGCCAGGCACGCTGCAGGGCTACGATCGCGACCCGCGCTCCATCGCGAAACGCGCTGAAGAGTACCTGCGCTCCACCGGCATCGCGGACACCGTTCTGTTTGGGCCAGAGCCAGAGTTCTTCCTGTTCGACGACGTTCGCTTTGGTGCCAACATCTCTGGTTCCCACGTGGCTATCGACGATATCGAAGGCGCATGGAACACCTCCACCAAATATGAAGGTGGTAACAAAGGTCACCGTCCGGCGGTGAAAGGCGGTTACTTCCCGGTTCCGCCGGTCGACTCCTCTCAGGACATCCGCTCTACCATGTGTCTGGTAATGGAAGAGATGGGCCTGGTCGTTGAAGCGCACCACCACGAAGTGGCAACCGCAGGTCAGAACGAAGTGGCAACCCGCTTCAACACCATGACCAAAAAAGCGGACGAAATTCAGATCTACAAATATGTCGTGCACAACGTTGCGCACCGCTTCGGCAAAACCGCGACCTTTATGCCAAAACCGATGTTCGGCGATAACGGCTCCGGTATGCATTGCCACATGTCTCTGTCTAAGAACGGTACCAACCTGTTCTCTGGCGACAAATATGCTGGCCTGTCTGAAGAAGCCCTGTACTACATTGGCGGCGTAATCAAACACGCAAAAGCGATCAACGCCCTGGCGAACCCGACCACCAACTCCTACAAGCGTCTGGTCCCGGGTTACGAAGCACCGGTTATGCTGGCCTACTCTGCCCGTAACCGCTCTGCCTCTATCCGTATTCCGGTAGTGACCTCGCCGAAAGCGCGTCGTATCGAAGTGCGCTTCCCGGACCCGGCGGCTAACCCGTACCTGTGCTTCGCTGCCCTGCTGATGGCGGGTCTTGACGGTATCAAGAACAAGATCCACCCGGGCGAAGCAATGGACAAAAACCTGTACGACCTGCCGCCGGAAGAGGCGAAAGAAGTACCGCAGGTTGCTGGCTCCCTGGAAGAGGCCCTGCAGGCGCTTGATGCAGACCGCGAGTTCCTGACCGCAGGCGGCGTGTTCACTAACGACGCGATCGATGCCTATATCGCCCTGCGTATCGAAGAGAATGACCGCGTTCGTATGACGCCACACCCGGTTGAGTTTGAACTCTACTACAGCGTTTAATTTAGTAATGCTCTGCGTGAAAGTGCAGAGAATTTTAGTTGCCGTGGAAACTTTAGCCCATCCCTGATGGGCTTTTTTCTCCGCCAACGGCCTGATAATACGCGCTTTTTATCCATAAAAAGCTATAATGCACTAAAACAGTGCAACTCATTTCAGGAGACTGCTTAATGGCAACTGGCACGCTGCCCGATGCTGGGCAGATCCTTAACGCTTTAATCAACAGCATCCTGCTGGTTGATGACGAGCTGGCGATTCACTACGCGAACCCTGCCGCTCAACAGCTGCTGGCACAAAGCTCACGCAAGCTGTTTGGTACACCTCTGCCAGAGCTGCTGAGCTACTTCTCCCTGAACGTCGCCCTGATGCAGGAGAGCCTGCAGGCTGGACAAGGCTTTACCGATAACGAAGTCACTCTGGTGATCGATGCCCGCTCGCATATTCTCTCCGTCACGGCGCAGAGGCTGCCCGAGGGGCTGATCCTGCTGGAGATGGCACCGATGGATAATCAGCGCCGCCTGAGCCAGGAGCAGCTTCAGCAGGCCCAGCAGGTCGCCGCACGCGATCTGGTACGTGGCCTCGCCCATGAGATTAAAAACCCGTTGGGCGGCCTGCGCGGCGCGGCGCAGCTGTTGAGCAAAGCGCTGCCCGATCCGGCACTCACTGAGTACACCAAAGTCATTATTGAGCAGGCGGACCGGCTGCGTAACCTGGTGGATCGCCTGCTGGGGCCGCAGCATCCCGGCATGCACGTTACCGAGAGCATTCACAAAGTCGCTGAGCGCGTGGTGAAGCTGGTCTCAATGGAGCTGCCGGAGAACGTCACGCTGGTGCGTGATTATGATCCCAGCCTGCCGGAGCTACCGCACGATCCCGACCAGGTTGAGCAGGTGCTGCTAAATATCGTCCGCAATGCTCTGCAGGCGCTGGGACCAGCGGGCGGCACAATTACGCTGCGCACCCGCACGGCCTTCCAGCTCACGTTGCACGGCACGCGCTATCGCCTGGCGGCACGAATTGATATCGAAGATAACGGGCCGGGCATCCCGTCGCACCTGCAGGATACGCTCTTTTACCCAATGGTCAGCGGACGCGAAGGTGGCACCGGGCTTGGGCTGTCGATTGCCCGCAGTTTAATTGATCAACACTCCGGCAAAATTGAATTTACCAGTTGGCCGGGTCATACCGAGTTTTCGGTTTACCTGCCAATTAAAAAATGAAGGTGGCGATGATGCAACGAGGGATAGCATGGATTGTTGATGATGATAGCTCCATCCGCTGGGTGCTTGAACGCGCTCTTACCGGGGCTGGCTTGAGTTGTACAACGTTTGAAAGTGGTAATGAAGTGCTCGACGCGCTAACCACGAAAACCCCGGATGTACTGCTGTCGGATATCCGCATGCCGGGCATGGATGGGCTGGCGCTGCTGAAGCAGATCAAGCAGCGGCACCCCATGCTGCCGGTCATCATTATGACCGCCCACTCCGATCTCGATGCGGCCGTCAGCGCCTACCAGCAGGGAGCGTTTGATTACCTGCCTAAACCGTTCGATATCGACGAGGCGGTGGCGCTGGTTGAGCGAGCCATCAGCCACTATCAGGAGCAGCAGCAGCCGCGTAACGTGCAGGATTTTGGCCCGACCGCGGACATCATCGGCGAAGCGCCCGCCATGCAGGATGTGTTTCGCATCATTGGCCGCCTCTCCCGCTCGTCGATTAGCGTGCTGATCAACGGTGAGTCCGGAACCGGTAAAGAGCTGGTGGCCCACGCGCTGCATCGCCATAGCCCGCGGGTCAAAGCGCCCTTTATCGCCCTCAACATGGCCGCCATCCCGAAAGATCTTATTGAGTCCGAGCTGTTTGGCCATGAGAAAGGGGCGTTTACCGGTGCGAATACCGTTCGCCAGGGGCGTTTTGAGCAGGCCGACGGCGGGACACTGTTCCTGGACGAGATTGGCGATATGCCGCTGGACGTACAGACGCGCCTGCTGCGCGTGCTGGCAGACGGACAGTTTTACCGCGTCGGCGGCTATGCGCCGGTGAAGGTGGACGTGCGCATTATTGCCGCCACCCATCAGAACCTTGAGCTGCGGGTGCAGGAGGGCAAGTTCCGTGAGGATCTTTTCCATCGCCTGAACGTGATCCGCGTACATCTCCCGCCGCTACGCGAGCGGCGGGAAGATATCCCCCGCCTGGCGCGTCACTTCTTACAGGTGGCCGCCCGCGAGCTGGGGGTAGAGGCCAAGCAGCTGCATCCGGAGACCGAGGCGGCGCTGACCCGCGTGGCCTGGCCGGGCAACGTTCGCCAGCTGGAGAACACCTGCCGCTGGCTGACGGTGATGGCCGCGGGTCAGGAGGTGCTGATTCAGGATCTCCCCAGCGAGCTGTTTGAGGCAACGGTGCCCGACAGTCCGACCCAGACGCTGCCGGATAACTGGGCCACGCTGCTGGCGCAGTGGGCGGATCGCGCCCTGCGTTCCGGTCATCAAAATCTGCTCTCCGAGGCGCAGCCGGAGATGGAGCGTACCCTGCTGACTACCGCCCTGCGTCATACTCAGGGACATAAGCAGGAAGCGGCAAGGCTGCTCGGCTGGGGACGCAATACCCTGACGCGCAAGCTGAAAGAGTTAGGGATGGAGTAGCGGGAAAACGCCCGGTAGCGTGATGCTTACCGGGCCTGTAGGTCACGAGCGGTTAAATCACGCGGGAAAACTGCTGCAGTCGCGCCTTCTGCCGCAGATAGGCGTCAAAGCACATGCAGATATTGCGGATCAGCAGCCGACCTTTCGCCGTCACCTGAATGCCGTGCGCATCCACCGCCACCAGCCCATCTTTTGCCAACGGGGCAAGCAGGTTTAAATCTTCCGCAAAGTAGTCGGCGAAATTGAGATCCCACTGTTTTTCTACTTCGCTAAAATCCAGCCGGAAGTTGCAGATCAGCGACTTAATCACATCCCGGCGGATGCAGTCATCTCTTGTCAGGGCAATGCCCCGCCACAGCGCGTTACCGGTCTCATCCACCTGCTGATAGTAGAGCTTCAGCTCTTTTTGGTTCTGCGCGTAGCAGTCGCCAATCATGCTGATAGCCGATACGCCCATGCCTAACAGGTCGCTATCGCCCTGGGTGGTGTAACCCTGGAAGTTGCGGTGCAGCACCCCTTCGCGCTGGGCCACGGCCAGCTCGTCATCCGGGCGCGCAAAGTGATCCATCCCGATAAACTGATAGCCCTCCTCGGTGAGCGAGGTAATGGTCTGCTGCAGAATATCCAGCTTCTGCTGCGCCGAAGGCAGATCGGCATCTTTAATCTTCCGCTGCGCGGCAAAAAGCGTTGGCAGGTGCGCATAGTTGAATACGCTCAGCCGATCCGGGTTAAGCTCCCCAACGCGTTTCAGGGTGAAGGCAAAGCTTTCCGGCGTCTGCTTCGGCAAGCCGTAGATGAGATCGATATTGGTCGAGGTGAAGCCGATCTCTCGCGCATGACGTAACAGCGCAAAGATAAACTCCTCATCCTGCTCGCGGTTGACCAGCCGCTGCACCTCTTTGTTGAAGTCCTGTACCCCCATGCTCAGGCGGTTAAAGCCCTCGGCACGCAGGTGGTCAAGCACGTTCAGCTCAATTTCACGCGGATCGACTTCGATGGAGATCTCAGCGTCGGCGTTAAAATTAAAATGGTGGCGCAGCAGCCCCATCAGGCGGCTAATTTGCGCTTTGTTGAGATAGGTTGGCGTCCCGCCGCCCCAGTGGAGCTGGCTGACCTGACGACCGGCAAACAGCGGCGCGCGGTGAATAATCTCCTGCTCCAGCGCGTCGAGATACTGGTCCGCCTTATGCTGCTGGCGGGTGACGATCTTATTGCAGCCGCAGAAGTAGCAGAGGCGATGACAAAAAGGGATATGCACGTAGAGCGACAGCGCACGCTCAGGATAGCGGGTCACGGCCTGCTGGAAATCCGCTTCGCCAAAGGTATCGGCGAACTCAAGGGCGGTCGGGTATGAGGTATAGCGCGGCCCAGAATAGTTATATTTCTGGATCAGGGCCAGATCCCAGTCGATTAACTGCGAAGACATGCTCACTCCTTCGGATAGCGTCGCTGGCGACGACGACGGCCTGACCTGCCTCCATGGTGGAGAGCAAGCCGGCTGCGCAGCCACTTTTGTCGCTGCGACAACCGTCGTAGTTTAACGAATAACCACGCCAGATAACACATAACCGGAAGGGTTATAAGCAGGACGGGCAAGCCCATGCTGTAAAGCCGCTCTTCCAGGGATTAGTTGCCACCTTTCAGCAGGCGCATCATATCCTCTTTCTCCTCTTCCTCTTCCTCGTCCTCATCATCGTCGTAGGAGAGGCCGAGCTGCTGCATCAGCGCGTCAATACGGTCCAGCTTAGCGTCTACCCACGCCTGATCTTCAGCGCTCAGGGTGTCGCCATCCTCCAGACGTTCCAGCAGCGCATCCAGGCGCTCATCAGTTTCCAGCAAATCCAGTTCAGCCTGCGGTGAAAGCATAGGTTTCTCGCTCTTGGGTTTGTGCTGACGGGTGACCGGCGTAGCGGTTACGCCCAACGGTACGGGGGTTTTACTGCCGATACGGGGATCTTTCTGCTGCTTCTGACCACGGGAGCCGGATGCGCCATCGCTGCCGGTCGCACGGCTGCCTGCCGCATTACCGCGATGTTTTTTCTCACGCTTGCGATCGCGTGCTTCCTGGTTAATTTCTTCGCGTGTTTTACGGCGCGATTTTGCGGGGCCTTTGCCACGCGGAGCCGATGCGGGTTTATTCATCATAGTTGGTCTTTAAGCCGTTTTATTCAGTATAGAATTGCGGCGGAATCTAGCAGAAAGCAAGCAAAGAAAAAAGGCGACAGAGTAAACTGTCGCCTTTTTTCTTGACCACCCACCCTCAGCGGGTTAACTATTCCGTGTTTGCTTACAACCGACCCTGTTTATCCCTTAGCATGAACGTTCCCTGTTGCGGTCCATTTCCCTGTGTATTACGTCTCCTGACGTTTGCCATCCTGGCTATCCAGCGTCTTCGCCTCCTGGCGCTCCTGACCCCTTTTCCTTAAGTCACATTCCCCGGCGCTCCTCGCCTTTGCGCAATACTTTACCTTGTTCAAAAAAAGTGACAAGACGTAAAAAGGCATAAATGGCTAAATTCAGAAAATTCTAATCAGCCAACTGTTTGATCTAAAAGAGATTGCACCTTTATGAAACCTGCAATTACTCTGAAATATCGCAGGCGTCGAGTAGCCAATATCTTACAAGATTTATAGCCGCGAGAGCTGTCAAAGAGGGACGTAGCGAGAAAAGCCGCCTTTTTCCTGTGTTCAGGTATAATCCCCCAAAGCTTTACTTATGGAGACGACCGCTTTGACTAACTTGAATTATCAACAGACGCACTTTGTTACCAGCGCGCCTGATATTCGCCACTTGCCTGCCGATACCGGAATAGAAGTGGCCTTTGCTGGCCGTTCCAATGCAGGTAAGTCGAGCGCCCTGAACACCCTGACGCATCAGAAGAGCCTGGCGCGTACCTCTAAGACGCCAGGCCGTACCCAGCTTATCAACCTGTTTGAAGTGGCAGACGGCAAGCGTCTTGTTGACCTGCCCGGCTATGGCTACGCCGAAGTTCCGGAAGAGATGAAGATCAAATGGCAGCGCGCGCTGGGCGAGTATCTGGAGAAGCGTCAGTGCCTGCAGGGCGTGGTGATCCTGATGGATATCCGCCATCCGCTGAAAGATCTCGACCAGCAGATGATTCAGTGGGCGGTTGAGAGCGAAATTCAGGTGCTGGTGCTGCTGACCAAGGCCGATAAGCTGGCGAGCGGTGCACGGAAGGCGCAGCTTAATATGGTGCGTGAGGCGGTACTGGCGTTTAACGGTGACGTTCAGGTTGAGGCGTTCTCATCCCTGAAGAAGCTGGGCGTGGACAAGCTGAAGGCGAAGCTGGATAGCTGGTTTAGCGACTTGACGCCGGTGACGGAAGCAGACGCCGACGCGTGATCCAATAAAAAACGCCCCAGTCATTACTGACTGGGGCGGCTAAAATATTCAGCCAAATCCGATTACGTGAAGTAAAAGGTCTGAAAGATAGAACATCTTACCTCTGTACCCTACGCCTTTAACTCTACTCTTTTTTTAGACAGTTACAAACGCTTTTTGTAATTTTTTTTCATTCCTTACATAGGGAATTCTAATGATCATCACAAAAAGCTCTATCTTATGTTGCTTACTTACATAAAACTGCGCGATTCCACCGAAGGCTAGTGCGCCAGATCCCAGTTTTCACCACTGCCAACTTCCACCAGCAGTGGGACATCCAGCTGGGTGCTGTTCTCCATCAGCTCATGGATCTTCCGGGAAACCTGCTCTACGTCGTCTTTGTGCACTTCAAACACCAGTTCATCGTGAACCTGCATAATCATACGCACGCGCGGCTGCTCCGCCTGGAGCCAGCCATCCACGGCGATCATGGCCCGTTTGATGATATCTGCCGCCGTGCCCTGCATCGGGGCGTTAATCGCAGCACGCTCAGCGCCAGCCCGGCGCGCGGCGTTGCTGGATTTGATATCCGGCAGATAGAGGCGACGCCCCTCTAACGTTTCAACGTAGCCCTGCTCTTTCGCCTGCGCCCGGGTGCGTTCCATATACTCACGCACGCCCGGATAGCGCTCAAAGTAGAGATCCATATAACGCTGCGACTCTTTACGCGGGATGTTCAACTGACGCGAGAGACCGAAGGCGCTCATACCGTAGATCAGACCAAAGTTGATCGCTTTTGCGCTGCGGCGCTGGTCGTTGGATACGCTCTCCAGCGGCTTACCAAAGACCTCTGCCGCCGTAGCGCGGTGGATATCCTGGCCCTCGGCAAAGGCAGAGAGCAGCCCCTTGTCGCGCGACAGGTGCGCCATGATGCGCAGCTCAATCTGCGAGTAGTCCGCAGAGACAATGACGTAATCCTCAGGAGCAATAAACGCCTGTCGAATGCGCCGCCCCTCCTCGTTACGCACGGGGATGTTCTGCAGGTTCGGATCGGTCGATGAGAGTCGTCCCGTTGCGGTGACCGCCTGGTGATAGGAGGTGTGCACGCGCCCGGTTTTAGGGTTGATCATCAGCGGCAGCTTATCGGTATAGGTCGATTTCAGCTTCGACAGGCCGCGATGCTCCAGAATGACCTTCGGCAGCGGATAGTCCAGCGCCAGCTCCTCCAGTACCTCTTCTGAGGTTGAAGGTGCGCCACCCGGCGTCTTCTTCAGCGGCTTAATGCCCTGCTTTTCAAACAGAATGACCTGCAGCTGTTTGGTTGAGGAGAGGTTAAACGCCTCACCGGCGATCTCATGGGCCTTTTTCTCTAATTCAGCCAGACGCAGCGTGATTTCGCCCGAGTGCTTGTGCAGCACTGCCGGATCGATCTTCACCCCGTTACGCTCGATGCGGGAGAGCACCGGCACCAGCGGCATTTCAATATTCTGGAAGATATTCAGCGGCCCAGCATGCTTCTCCAGCTTTGGCCACATCTTGAGATGCAGCTGCAGCGTGACGTCAGCGTCTTCCGCCGCATAGTGACCGGCCTCTTCCAGCGCGATCTGGTTAAAGGTCAGCTGGTTTTTACCCTTGCCGGCAATCTGCTCAAAGGTCACGGTCTGGTGCTTCAGCCAGCGATCGGAGAGGCTGTCCATATCGTGACGCCCGGCGACGCTGTCGAGAATATAGGACTCAAGCATGGTGTCGAAGGCAATGCCACGCAACTCGATGCCATAGTTTTGCAGAATACCGCGATCGAACTTCAGGTTCTGCCCTACCTTCAGCGCTTTTTCATCTTCCAGAACCGGCTTCAACAGCTCCAGAACGCGATCGCGGGAGAGCTGCTCTGGTGCATCCAGATAATCATGTGCCACCGGTACGTAAGCCGCCAGGCCCGGCTCGGTCGCAAACGACAGGCCCACCAGCTGGGCGCTAACGTTATCCAGACTGTCAGTTTCGGTATCAAAGGCAAATACCGGCGCTTTTTTCAGCCGGTCAATCCACTCGTTCAGCGTCGGCTCATCCAGAACGGTAACGTAATGCTCTGCGGAGAGAGGTGTTGCAGGCTCATCGTCTTCAACCTCAACGACAGGCGCCGCCTGCGGCTTCGCAGCCGGTTTTGCCCCTTTACCCTGCAGCCAGGTTCCCGCTTCGACATCCGTCGTCCAGCGTTTGAATTCATAGCGTTTAAACAGGCTCAGCAGCTCATCTGCGGCTGGCTGCTGTACCGTCAGCTGTTCGCAGGAGAGATCCAGCTCAACGTCGGTTTTAATGGTCGCCAGCTGATAGGAGAGGCGAGCCACCTCTTTATTCTGCTCCAGCTTCGCCGCCATGGTTTTTGCCCCGCGGAAGCTGAGAGAAGCGATCTTATCGGACTCGTTAAACAGCGTTTCCAGACCGCCCAGCCCCTGCAACAGCGCCTGGGCGGTTTTTTCACCGACCCCCGGCACGCCAGGAATGTTATCTGAGGAGTCACCCATCAACGCCAGAAAATCGATGATCAGCTCGGGCGGCACGCCATATTTATTAATCACCTCTTCCGGGCCGAGAATGGTGTTGGTCATGGTGTTAATCAGCGTCACGTTCGGCGTAACCAGCTGGGCCATATCTTTATCACCGGTACTGATCAGCACCGGACGCCCCAGTTTTTCGGCCTCCAGCGCCAGCGTACCGATGACGTCATCCGCTTCAACGCCGGAAATCGCCATCAGCGGCAGCCCCATCGCTTTTACCATCGCGTGCAGCGGCTCAATCTGCGAGCGTAGATCGTCAGGCATCGGCGGGCGGTGCGATTTATAGTGCTCAAACAGCTCGTCCCGGAAGGTCTTCCCTTTAGCATCAAATACCACTGCGGCATGCGTAGGCTGGTACTGCAGGATCAGGCTTCTGAGCATGTTCAGTACCCCATACATTGCACCGGTTGGCTCTCCCGCGCTATTAGTCAGCGGTGGGAACGCGTGGTAAGCGCGATAGAGATAGGAAGAGCCATCAACGAGGATTAGCGGGTTTTCGGGGATCTGAACCATGATATCCGTGCCTGTTTAATAATTTATGATTAAAGGATGCCACATACCGGACAAAAACTTGAGTTTTTCACGGTAATTCGTGGAAAAGATTTCCGGATCGTCGCGATCGTTCGCATTATTATCCTGTGGATAACTTTGTGCATGCTTTTTTGCTGAAGAAATAATAGACCATGTAATACTGGCGGGACTTTTTATTTATCTATTAAAATTATAGAGATAGAAAAAGGATCGGGATCCTTATGTCTGCTAAGCGGCAATTTACTCCATGTGGATATAAGCTTTACCCTTGATACAGAACCTATTAAAAAGCCGGTCATCGACCGGCTTTATGATTACTTCTGGCCAACCAGATATTTTACCGTCGCGGCATACTGCTGGACGAAAACGTCCATGCTGCTGGCATCCATTCCCTGCGGGTTAATCTGGTACTTACCATTAACAAACATGGCCGGTACGCCCTGTAGCTGCAGATCGGCGGCCGCTTTCTCCTGCTGAGCAACCAGTGATTTCACTACAAAGCTGTTCCATGCCGCATCATAGTCTTCGCCTTTAATACCAGCATCAACAAACACCTTACGGATATCGGCGACGGTAGTAACGGACTGGGTCTTCTGTACCGCTTCAAACATCGGGGCGGTGATCTTATCTTCTACACCCAGCGCCATTGCCACAGCCCATGCCTGAGTCAGATCTTTACCCAATGGGCCAAGGAACTCCACGTGGTATTTGGTCATTTTGGTGCCTTCCGGCAGCTGCTGTTTCACCGTGTCTGAAACGTGCCATACGCGTTCAAAATCGTAGCAGTGCGGGCAGTAGAAGGAGAAGAACTCCAGCACCTGCGGCTCTCCCACCGCTGGCTTATCAAGGGCGATGTACTGTTTACCCTCGGTGAACTGAGCCGCAGACGCGCTAAATGCCAGAATCAGACCTGCCAGCGCCAGCCAAATTTTCTTCATGGTTAATACTCTCCTGAAAGTGTCAAATTAATACATCGGCGTTAATTGCAGAGGCGGTTCTTGCAGAACCTTAACCTGCTCAATAAAGGTCAGAGTTTGCCTGTGCCAATAGTCTTCCCCGGTCAACCACGGGAAATTTTTGGGGAATGCGGGATCGTCCCAGCGACGGATCAGCCATGCCAGATAATAAACCATACGCATGGCCCGTAAAGGTTCGATGAGCGCAATCTCATCCGTTTTAAATTCGCTAAACTCTTCATAGGCCTCGATAATCGTCTCAAGCTGCATTCGCCGCTCCGCCTTATCGCCGTTCAGCAGCATCCACAGATCCTGAACCGCAGGGCCGTTGCGGGCATCGTCGAGATCGACAAACAGCGGTCCGTCTCGCCAGAGAATGTTCCCGGCATGGCAGTCGCCGTGCAGACGCAGCAGATCGAAACGCGTATGCCAGTGCGCTATTACCGCTTTGATAAGGGAATCCGTGGCGTTAAGGAAGGCGACTTTCAGGCCAGAGGGGATCAGCGTCGACTGTTCAAAGACGTTACGAGGCTCGATCAGATACTCATTGATGTCGATAGAGGGACGGTGGATAAACGTTTTTTTACGCCCGGTTTGATGCAGGCGGCCCAGGTAGCGCGCCACCCACTCCATCTGATCCAGATTATCCGCTTCAAACTGCCGACCGCCAAGGCTGGGAAATACGGCATAGTAGTACCCCTGGTGGGTCAGCAGCGTCTGGCCGTTAAACTCAAGCGGCGCAGCAACCGGGACCTCATCATTTAGCAACTCCTGGGCGAACTGGTGCTCTTCACTGATTTGTTCTGCCGACCAGCGCTGTGGACGGTAAAACTTCACTACGTAGCGGCGGCGATCTTCATCCTGAAACTGATAGACGCGGTTTTCGTAACTGTTGAGCGGGGTAAGACCGGAATCCACCCGAATCCCCTGTTCAAACAGCGCATCCATGATGGTATCCGGGTGTAGCGTCTCGAAAGTAAAAGCGTTGTCGTTCATCCCATCATCCGGAAATTACTACGAATAATTCAGGATATCATTTCGTAGCGTTTTCCGTTGCACCGCTTACAACCTTTTACTCTTTAATTACGCCCCGGGCGCGCAGCAGAGCCGTTTTGAAATCCTCTTCATAATCTTTCTGGATCCCGGGAATAACCGCATCCTTTGCCGAGTCGCGCATTTTGAGGTGATAGATCAGGATATCGTCAGAAAGATCGGCCAGCTCGCCGTCATAGCCTGACTCCTGTGCCAGTTTCTGCAAAAATTGCATCAGGTTAAGCTCGGGTTCCTTTTGCCAGGCGGGCTGGAGGAGTTCAATTACTTCGTTCAGACGTTTACATTTCATGGGCAGTGCTCCTTACTCGTGATAGCGACACGTTAGCAGGGTCAAACCCACAATAAAAGAGGCGATATTGGTGAATAGTGGACTAGACATTACGGGCGTCGTACTGGCCGGTGGCAGAGCGTCACGTATGGGTGGGGAAGACAAAGGATTATTGCTGCTTAACGGCATTCCGCTCTGGCAGCATGTCGCAAGCCGTCTGGCTAACCAGGTAGACCGTGTTGTTTTGAGCGCTAACCGCAATCTGGATCGCTATCGGGCCAGCGGCCTGGTCGTTATTGAGGATACGCTGGACAACTTTCCCGGTCCGCTGGCCGGTATGCTGGCCGTGATGCAGCAGACGGCGGCCGACTGGTTTCTGTTTTGTCCGTGCGATACGCCGGGCATACCGGTCGATCTTGCAGCACGGCTGGCTTCTGAACGTGAGGATGCGCCGGTAGTGTGGGTGACGGATGGTGAACGCGATCACCCTACCGTTGCGCTGGTACATCGGCAGGTGATCCCGCAGCTTACGGCTTATCTGGCATCCGGCGAGCGGCGGGTAATGGTGTTTATGCGCCAGGCGGGAGGCCATGCGGTAGACTTCAGCGATTGTCGATCTGCGTTTATTAATATCAATACGCCGGGCGACCTCACCGCCAGGCAGGAGGAAAAATGAAGCCGATCCTCGCTATAGCTGCATGGAGCGGTACAGGGAAAACCACGCTGCTTAAGCAGCTGATCCCTGCTCTCTGTGAACGGGGTATTCGTCCCGGCCTGATTAAGCATACGCATCATAATATGGATGTCGATAAGCCCGGCAAGGATAGCTATGAGTTACGTAAGGCGGGTGCAGCCCAAACCCTCGTCGCCAGCCAGCAGCGGTGGGCTTTGATGACCGAAACACCGGATGAGGCGCCGTTAGACTTGGAATTTCTCGCCAGCAGAATGGATCACGCTAAATTAGATCTGGTTTTGGTAGAGGGGTTTAAACATGAGCCAGTGGCGAAGATCCTGCTGTTTCGCGCAGATGCCGGGCATCAGATAGAGGAGCTGGAGATTGACGATCGCGTTATTGCGATCGCCAGTGATGTCGTGATTGACGCTGCCGTTCCGGTGTTAGATTTGAATGACGTGCCGAATATTGCCGATTTTATCGTGCAGTGGTTAAAGCGTCAGAGTTAGTAAGGTGGAACATACGTCATTTGTAGGCCCGGTAAGCGCAGCGCCACCGGGCGTTCAGCAGTACAACGCAAAAAGGCCCGGCTTGCGCCGCAGACAACAGACAAAAGAACAAGCCCTGCACTTTCGTACAGGGCTTGTTCTTCTGTTTGATGCCTGGCAGTTCCCTACTCTCGCATGGGGAGACCCCACACTACCATCGGCGCTACGGCGTTTCACTTCTGAGTTCGGCATGGGGTCAGGTGGGACCACCGCGCTAGTGCCGCCAGGCAAATTCTTTGTGCTCTGTGCGCAATACTTTATATTGCACACTTAATTCTGGTATCAGCTGAAAATTGTTCGCATCATCCTGATGCTCACCCCTTCGGGGCCAGTGCTCCGCACTGTCCAAAATTGCTCCCGGCAATTTTGTCGT
>JBCNNW010000094.1:0-15864 GCA_039594205.1 Pseudescherichia sp.
CGCAGCCGCCACCCGGCGGTTCGGTGCAGCCCAGAGCAGGGAGTTCAGCCTGGCACAACGCCCGGCGGCGCAAGCTTGCCGGGCCTACATAGTGCGCGGTTTTGCCCCTGTAGGCCGGGTAAGGCGCAGCCGCCACCCGGCGGTTCGGTGCCGCCGCGGGCAGAGAGTCGCGTCAGGCACAGATGCAAAAAAGCCTGCTCTAAGAGCAGGCTTTTCAAATTTGGTCGGTGATAGAGGATGACTCGTCACTGTGTGACTCGCCCTGCGGGTCGTTGCTAAAGCAACGCTCTCTCGCTGCGCTCGAGTCGAACCTCCCTGCCCCCGGAGGTTCTCATCCTCTCAGGCCCAGATGCAAAAAAGCCTGCTCTAAGAGCAGGCTTTTCAAATTTGGTCGGTGATAGAGGATTCGAACCTCCGACCCCTTCGTCCCGAACGAAGTGCGCTACCAGGCTGCGCCAATCACCGAATGCGGGGCGCATCTTACTGCTGGCAACCCCAGGCGTCAATCCCTTATTGTAAAAAAGCCATTCGTTCGGTGAGAAACTCACCGGCTCAGTTGGCTTTCGCAGCCTTATCCGGCACACGACACCAGTTGTTGTTCTGGTTGATCCCACCGTCCGGCGAGGTGTAACCCAGACAGCCCATAATAGTGTCATACAGCTCAACGTGGCGGCGCGGCACCTTCATCGCCGCCTGCTGCTTGAGATGGGCAAACATCTTCGCTTTCTCCGGGTTCGCCAGATACTTATCGGACATCCACACCATCATCGGCACGCGGAACTGCTCCGGCGGGGCCATGTTGCGCGGCGTACCGTGCAGGTGCTCATGCTCGTTAATCGACTCACCGTGGTCGGCAGCGTAGAAGACGATCGCCTTCTTATCCCGCACCTGGTCGATCACCTTGCTAATAAAGCTGTCGACGTAGGTGACCGAGTTGTCATAGGCGTTGATCAGCTCCTGCTTGCTGCACTCCTTATCGATGCCCACGCACTCCGGAGTCCACTGCGCATAGCTACGCGGATAGCGCTGCACGTAGTTGTAGTGTGACCCTTTGGTATGCAGCACAATCAGATGCTTACCGGTAGGGTTGTTCTGCAACGCAATGTTAGTCTCATCCAGCAGCAGCATGTCATCCACGTGCTTGCCCCGGTTGCGCGGCTCAGCGCCAATCTGCTCCCGGTAGCTGATGTTGTCCGCCATGGTGTTGCTGTAGAACCACATCTCGCTCTGCATCGCATAGAGATCCGAGGCAAAACCGAGCTGCTTAAGTACCGCAAAGATATTCTGCTCCTTCAGGGTACGCTGCGGATTCTCATCCGCCCCGCCCTGCCGGACAAACATACAGCGCAGCGAGAGCTTGGTGGCCGTATCGCAGGAGTAGCCGCGGAACGCCGCCAGGTTCTTCTCCTGAGCAAGCTTAGGCGTGGTATTACGCTCATAGCCAAAGAT
The DNA here is from genome assembly GCA_039594205.1 of Pseudescherichia sp. GTDB lineage: Bacteria > Pseudomonadota > Gammaproteobacteria > Enterobacterales > Enterobacteriaceae > Pseudescherichia. Next base: position 1,450 of record JBCNNW010000094.1, read on the forward strand.
GCCCATATGATCCCAGCGGGTCGTCTCACCGATGATAAAGATCACGGTGGTATCCTCCAGGTCTTTAGGCGGTACGTAGGTGAACTTGGTCGCCGGGTTCATTAGCGACTTGTTGTCCGAGGACTCATCCACCTGCGCCCAGGCGTACAGCCCCAGCGCCGACAGCCAGTTAGACGGTAGATAGGAGTTCGCCACCACGCCGCCGTAGCTCGGCATATCCACCCCGGTGCTGCGCTCGACCTTCTTCTGCTGCATGTCCATCAGGCGGATCGGCCCCCAGACCATCAGCCCGGCCAGCACCACCAGCGTCACGCTGCGCAGGCGCTGCCCCGGCGTGCGCAGCTGGCGCAGCAGGGTGTAGCGGCAGCGGTTGCTCCAGATAAACAGCAGCGGCAGCGCGCTGACCGCCACCAGCCAGATCACAAAGTGCAGGCCCACCACCTCTTTCGAGAGGTCGATATCCGTGGTCATTACCGAGGCAACGATGCCGTAGCCAATCACCACGTTCAGGAAGGTCATGTAGTAGCTGGCCCCGGCGGAGAACAGCACCAGCAGGGTGGCCAGCACGCGCCAGGCGCGGCGGCCCAGCAGCGAAAGCACACGCAGTAAAAAGAAGGTGATCAATACCGTGCCGAACAGCTCGATGGCTACGGCGCAGGCTTTGGAAAAGGTAAAATCTTGTGCATAGCTGTCAAAGCGGCGGAAGAAGACGGCGCAGTTCATAAACAGGCCGATGTATAACGCCAGCAAGAAGCTAAGCCTCTGCTGCGTCATGATTTTGATATATCTCATGCAAGCTGCCCTGTAAAAAGGGAATCAATAAAAGCACCTACATACTGTGTCTTTCACCAGCAGGCAGGTTAATAGAGTGCGACGGAAGTCAAACCAGGTAACTTCTTAAAGCGCGGCATAGTAGACCACAAGGCTTCAAAAAAGTGTCATGAGGAATGTGATCCGGCCGGATATTTACAAAAATATGACCGGATCGAAAGAGGCAGAAAAAAGATTAAGAGGTGATGACGTTCAGGGTAACGTCGATGTTATCGCGGGTGGCATTAGAGTACGGGCAAACGACATGCGCCTTCTGCACCAGCTCTTCCGCTTCCTGACGATCCATGCCCGGCAGGTGAATATCCAGCTGGGCCTCAATGCCAAAACCGGTGGGGATCGGCCCGATACCTACCTGCCCTTCTATATAAGCATCCTGCGGAATTTTCTTCTGCTCTTGCGAGGCGACGTGCTTCAGCGCGCCGAGGAAACAGGCCGAGTAGCCTGCGGCAAACAGCTGCTCCGGGTTGGTCGCTTCGCCACCTGCCCCGCCCATCTCTTTGGGTACGCCGAGTTTAATATCCAGCACGCCGTCAGACGAGACGGCGCGGCCATCACGGCCGCCGGTTGCTTTTGCTTTCGCGCGGTAAACCACTTTTTCTAAAGACATCGGGTGACTCCTTTTTGTTGGAAGCGCTAATCAATAAAGATAGTCGCTGTCACCCGTCCTGGTAAGTTGACCGCACGAAAAGCCCTCAGGCGTGCACCTGTTTGTAAACCTTACTCTGTGGCTGGCGAATGGTGGTGGAGAGCGCCAGAGAGAGGATCAGCAGGGCAAAAATGACGCAGAAGGTAACGTAGAACCCACCGAACAGCGAGGCGATAATCGAGCCGCAGATGCTGCCGATACCGAAGCCTAAGTAGATCACACCGTAGTTTTTCGCCAGGTTGTTCAGGCCGAAGAACTCGCTCACCAGCGACGGGAATACGGTGATAGTACCGCCAAAGTTAAAGGCAACGCAGGCAATGGCGGCGAAGAAGGTCACGGCGTTGAGCGGCGCAAACAGCAGCGCGGCCATCCCTACCAGCGACACCACTTGACCGAGGGTAATCACCCGGATACGGGCAATCTTGTCAGAGAGGATACCCAGCACCAGACGGCCCGTCAGGTTAGCGATAGCAATTACCGTGACCGCGTTGGCTGCAGTAGCCATGTCCAGATGCACCATGCCCTGGGCGATATCTTTCGCTACGCCAATCACGTACAGCCCGCTCATACAGGCGGTCAGGAACATCATCGCCAGCATCCAGTACTGCGGTTTACGCATCGACTGCGCGAGGGTGAAGTCGTTTTCGATCACGCCGTTGGTCATCGTCACTTTCTGCTGTGGGGCATCTTTCATCAGCATCGCGCCGAACAGGATCATGCCCATCACAATCGCACCCCAGATCATAAAGGTGCTCTCCAGGCCTACGGTCGCCAGCAGCTGGCTGTCGATGAACTTGAAGCCGAGGCTGCCAAGACCGTAGGAGCCAATAGAGAAGGCCGAGATCAGCCCCTTACGCTCCGGGAAGAACTTGACGCAGTTAGAGAGGGTCAGCAGGTAGCCTGCCCCATCGGCCAGGCCGACCAGTACGCCAGCGCTCAACCAGAGCATCATCAGACTGTTGGCGTGCGCGGTGAGCATTAAGCCAATGCCAAGCAGGATGCCGGAGGCCATCGTGACGCGCTTAACGCCAAAACGCTCCTGCAGCTTCCCGGCCACCGACGAGGAGATCGCCAGGCCCAGGCTGAGCAGACCAAAGGAGAAGGCGACCTGGCTTATTGGCTCATTGAGCTTTTCTGCCAGCGCGCTGTTAAACAGGCTCCATGTGTAGACCGATCCTAAAGCAAACTGGGTGATAATGGTGCCGACAAGGGTTAGCCAGCGGGTGCGATTTGCGGTTGATGTGTTCATGGCACTCTTCCTGCATAAGGAAATTAAGAAGTTCTCTGCCGTCAACGATAGCGAAGCGCATTTCATGCCGGGTAAAAAAAGGCATGAAATGCAGCGAGGAGGGAATGAAATGCCTTGCAGAGGGAATGAATGACAGCGGCTTTTTAGCCGCTGCCTATTTTGGCATATAAGTTAGTGCATACTATCAGTGTCAGGGGCGTCAGCTATGTAGTTCAAATGTTACCCATTTGTTTAAAACAGGCGCTAAAAGCGCGCGCTTACCCCCATGCTGTAGAGATAGTTCTGCCCGGTCACGTCGTTCTCCGACTGCGACATAGCGGCATAGGCTGCAAGGTGCGGATTAAGCAGCATATCCGCGCCAAAGGTGACGTCCATCCAGTTGCCATACTGGCTGGACGCAGAGAGGCGATTGAGGCCCGACTGGCTCTTCCACTGGTTCTCGCCAAACTGCTGGTTGTAGCTAACCTGCGCCCACGAGCGAAGATCGCCAAAGTGGCTGTCTACCCGCCAGCCTACGGAGCTGACGCTGGCATGCCACAGCGGATCGCTAAATTGCAGGTTAGCTGGACTGTCGCCAAACTCATTAAACATCGTTGAGGTTGAGCTGTCGTAATGCCAGACGGCCACCGGGCCGGTGGTCATGCTGTGGGCCAGTGGAAAATTCCACCCCATGCTCATCGTACTTGTCGCGTCGAGTGGGTTATCATCGGGCAGGTTAAAGGTTGCACCGGGCAGGTTTTGTCCTGACCGGATGCGCTCCTCCAGAATATCGTCATAGCGTGGTTGGTGATCGCTATCCCATGTATAGCGATCGGTCGTATTACTTTGCGGGTCGGTCACGATATATTCCTGCTGCCAGGCATTCGCCGTGTGGCAGAAAAAAACGCAAACAGACACTAACGCCAGGCGGCGGCCACTGAATTTTTTAGCGTTCATCAATGCGACTCCAGAAGAGAGCCGAATTCGGCATTATTGTTATCGTTCTTGGTGGGCTTAAAACCCTGTATTAAATATTGTCTCTTTACCAGGCACGTCAAGCCAGCGGCAGTGATTTCTTTTGTGATTCATAGCAACAAAGGGAGAAGAATATGCAACGTTGTGGCTGGGTCAGTCAGGACCCGTTGTACATTGACTATCACGACAGGGAGTGGGGCGTTGCGCAGACCGACGACCAGAAGCTGTTTGAGATGATCTGCCTTGAGGGCCAGCAGGCCGGGCTGTCATGGATCACGGTGCTGAAAAAGCGGGAAAACTACCGCCGCTGTTTCCACCAGTTCGATCCGCAGCGAGTGGCGGCGATGCAGGAGGAGGACGTCGAGCGTCTGATGCAGGATGCAGGCATTATTCGCCATCGGGGGAAAATTCAGGCCATTATCGGCAACGCCCGCGCTTATCTGGCGATGGCGGAGAGCGGCGAGTCCTTCAGTGAGTTTGTCTGGTCCTTTGCCGGGCATCCGCCGCGCGTGACCCAGGCGGCTACCCTCAGCGAAATCCCCACCTCTACCCCGGAGTCGGATGCCCTGTCAAAGGCGCTGAAAAAACGCGGCTTTAAGTTTGTCGGGACCACCATCTGCTACTCGTTTATGCAGGCCTGCGGGCTGGTCAACGATCATATTACCGGCTGTTTCTGCCATCCAGGAGGCGAGGATGATCCACGAATGGCATCGTAAAGATAGCGCCCCGCTGCTGCGGCTGTGGCTGGAGAGCACCGCCTTTGCTCACCCCTTTATCCGGGAGAGCTACTGGCAGGAGAGCATCCCTATGGTGCGGGATATCTATCTTGCCAACGCCACGACCTGGGTATGGGAGGACGATACGGGGCTACAGGGGTTTGTCAGCGTGATGGATGCGCGCTTTGTCGGCGCGCTCTTTGTACGCCCCGCCGCTATCGGCAAGGGCATAGGCCGGGGGCTGCTGGAACATGTCATGCAGCGCCACCCCCAGCTCAGCCTGGAGGTGTACCAGAAGAACACCCGGGCGGTGCACTTCTACCATGCCTGCGGATTCCGGATTGAGGATTGCGCATGGCAGGATGAAACGCAGCACCCGACGTGGATCATGAGCTGGCAGGCGGATCAAACGCCGTAAGCGTCAGCGCCGGACCGGTATACTTCTCGACCCATGCCAGAGCGGTATTGCCCGCGCAGCCGTTGCCCAACCGCGAGGTGGGAAGATCCCGCGTCAGCACATTAACCGCGCCATTTTTACAGATGCCGCCCGCCGCCGGGTCGAGATCCGGCCAGCCACCTTCATGGATACAGATCACCCCAGGGCGGATGCCCTCGGTGACTACCGCGCCCGCCAGCACCTGCCCGCGTCCGTTCCAGACGCGCACCACGTCACCGGCAGCAATCCCGCGCGCCTGGGCATCCTGCGGGTGCAGAGTGATGGGTTCACGCCCGGCCACCGCATACCGCTCGCGCAGTTCGCTGTAGCTCAGCTGGCTGTGCAGTCGGTGCGCCGGATGCGCCGACAGCACCTGCAACTGTCCTGCCTCCGCGTTACCGTGCCACTCCACCGGCGCAAGCCACATTGGGTGCGGCGGACAATCCGCGTAGCCGTAGCCGGCAATGCGTTTTGAGTAGATCTCGATCTTGCCACTGTCGGTTTTCAGCGGATTCGCCTGCGGATCGCGGCGGAAGTCGGCAAAACGGATGAAGCGCGCGTTTTGCTCGCTCTCCGGCATCTCAATCAGCTGGTTGGCTTCCCAGAACTCAGCAAACGGCGGCAGGGTCACGCCCTGGCTGGCGCCGCGCTGGCCCGCGATCTCATAGAAGGTTTCCAGCCACTGCAGATCGGTTTTGCCCTCGGTAAAGCGCTCCCGGCCTCCCTCTTCCCAACGCTCGCTCAGGTCAGCGAAGATTGCCAGATCGTCCCGGGCTTCGTCCTGCGGGGCCACGACCTGCTTCATCGGCACCAGATGCTGGTTGCTGTAGTCACCGGTCATGGTGAGATCGTTGCGCTCAAAGGAGGTGGTCGCAGGCAGAACGATATCCGCGTGTTTCGCGGCGGCGGTCCAGTAACACTCGGAGATCACCACCAGCTCCGGCTTCTGCCAGGCACGGATCAGCCGGTTAGTATCCTGATGATGGGTAAAGTTCGCGCCACCGGCCCACCAGATGAAGCGAATATCCGGGAAGTGCCTGTCCATGCCGTTGTGCTGGTACGCACCGCCAGGGTTTTCCAGCGCCTCGACGATGCGCGCCACCGGGATCTTATCGACCGCATCCACGCCGCCCTGCACGCTGCCCTGCATCGAGGCCAGCACCGCCGCCCGGCGCGTCGGGTTGCCGCCGTTAGCAAAGTGGTAGGAGAGACCAAAGCCGCCGCCCGGCGTACCGATCTGCCCCAGCATCGCTGCCAGAGTCACCAGCATCCAGTGCTTCTGCTCGCCATACTGCTGACGCTGCATCCCCCAGCCCGACATCAGCATGGTGGTGTTTTCATGGAACAGCCTGGCCAGCTCGCGAATTTTATCCGCCTCAATGCCGCAAATCGCTGCTGCCCACTCGGCGCTTTTCGCTACGCCGTCGCTCTCGCCGCTCAGGTAGGCAGCAAACACCTCATAGCCTTCGGTGCAGTGCGCCAGGAAGTTGCTGTCCTGCCAGCCGTTCTCCAGCAGGGTATGAGCGATGCCGAGCATCAGCGCCACGTCAGTCCCCATATGCGGGGCGATCCACTCCATGCTGTCACCAAAGAAGTCGACCGTTTCCGATCGCATAGGATCGATGCAGATCAGCCGCTTGCCGCTGCGCCGCAGCCGATCAAAAAAGGCGATGCCCTGCTCATCCGAGGCGTTCCAGGCAATTTTCAGGGTGTTAAGCGGGTTCGCGCTCCAGAGCACCACCACTTCGCTGTGCTCCAGCACCAGCGGCCAGCTGGTCTGCTGCTGATAGACCTCGTTGCCGCCAACGACATAGGGCATGATCGCCTGCGCCGCGCCGGTAGAGTAATCCCCCAGGTGGCCGGTATAGCCGCCGGCAAGGCTCATATACCGCTGGAGCAGCGTGGCCGCCTTGTGCAGCACACCGTTGGAGCGCCAGCCGTAAGAGCCAGCAAAGATTGATGACGGACCGTAGCTGTCGCGAATGCGCTTATGCTGGGCGTGGATCAGATCCAGCGCCTCGTCCCAGCTGACACGCACAAACTCATCCTGGCCACGAACGCCCTGCGGGCTCTCCGGCGAGGCGAGAAAGCCTTTGCGCACCATGGGAAAACGCACCCGGGTCTTGCTGTGAACCTGGTCGCGCACCGCCGTCTGGAGCGAGTTCGGATGGGCGGTCGGCAGCGCGCCGCGTGAGTTCAGAACCTGTACGCCATCGGTTTCAACCAGCATAGGCCCCCAGTGGGCCGCGGTCAGAACCGTTTTAATTGTTGTGTTTGCCAAAGCGCGTGCTCTCCGGTCATAGATGCAGGTGTGATGACCCTTTATACAGGCCATTCAATGTTATTTACAAAATTCGGATTCTTTCCGGAAATTTTCACCCTATTCAGGCGTCATAATCAACCACCACCTTGCTGTGGCTTAGAACGAAAACGTATTTAAGGATAAACAATGAAAAAACGCGTCATTATGATTGCCGCCGCAGTATGCGGTGCCATGGCAATTTCTGGCTGTACGACTAACCCCTACACCGGCGAACGTGAAGCAGGCAAATCTGGCATCGGCGCGGGCATTGGCTCGTTAGTCGGCGCAGGCGTAGGCGTCCTCTCCTCCTCGAAGAAAGATCGCGGTAAAGGTGCGCTGATTGGCGCAGCGGCAGGCGCGGCCCTTGGTGGCGGTGCGGGCTACTATATGGACGTGCAGGAAGCCAAACTGCGTGAGAAAATGCAGGGAACCGGCGTGAGCGTGACGCGAAACGGCGACAACATCGTGCTTAACATGCCGAACAACGTCACCTTCGACAGCAGCAGCGCGACCCTGAAACCGGCGGGTGCTAACACCTTGACCGGCGTGGCGATGGTGCTGAAAGAGTATCCGAAAACGGCGGTGAACGTGGTGGGCTACACCGACAGCACCGGCGGCAAGGATCTCAACATGCGTCTGTCACAGCAGCGCGCCGACTCGGTTGCCAGCTCGCTGATTACCCAGGGCGTAGACGCTACCCGCCTGCGCACCAGCGGCATGGGCCCGGCGAACCCGATCGCCAGCAACAGCACCGAAGAGGGCAAGGCGCAGAACCGCCGCGTCGAGATCACGCTTAGCCCTACCCAGTAAACAGGGACGCTCGCTCCTGTAGGCCCGGTAAGCGCCAGCGCCACCGGGCAAATAACTTGCTTAGGCCGATTTTCTCGCTAAGGTATTCTCACTAAAGCCAGGGAAATCAGCGATGAGCAAATCACCACGCCCCACCATCAGCGATGTCGCAAAAGCGGCGAAAACCGGTAAAACCAGCGTGTCGCGCTACCTCAACGGTGAGCAGAATCTGCTCTCTGAGGATCTGCGCCTGCGCATAGAGCACGCCATTGCCACCCTCGACTACCGTCCCAGCCTGATGGCGCAGGGTCTCAAGCGCGGCCGCACTCGTCTGATTGGCCTGATCATCGCCGATATCACTAACCCCTACTCCGTCAACGTGCTCAGCGGCATCGAGGCCGCCTGCCGGGAGAAGGGTTTTACGCCGCTGGTCTGTAATACCAATAACGAGCTGGATCGGGAGCAGCACTACCTGGATCTGCTCCGCAGCTATCAGGTAGAAGGGATCGTGGTCAACGCCGTGGGGATGCGGGAGGAGGCGCTAAACCGCCTGCAGCAGTCGGCGCTGCCGATGGTGCTTATCGACCGCAAGATCCCGGACTTTGCCTGCGACGTGGTGGGGCTGGATAATACCCAGGCCGCCACCACCGCCACCGAGCACCTGATCCAGCAGGGCTTTGAGGCGCTGCTGTTTCTCAGCGAGCCGCTCGGCACGGTCAATACCCGCCGCGAGCGCCTGAGCGCCTTTCGCGCTACGCTGGCCCGCTACCCCGGCGTGGTGGCGGAAAACGCCGAAACGGTACTGCACGAGGCGGCGCAGATCGATAATACCCTGCGGCAGTTCCACGCCCGCCATCGGGGGATGCGTAAAGCGGTGATCTCTGCCAACGGCGCGTTAACCCTTCAGGTGGCTCGCTCGCTCAAACGCATCGGCCTGCACTGGGGCAGCGACATTGGCCTGCTCGGCTTTGATGAACTGGAGTGGGCCGAGCTGGCAGGCGTCGGCATTACCACACTTAAGCAGCCCACGTGGCAGATTGGCTACGCTGCCGTTGAACAGGTGGTGCGCCGCATCGACGGGAGTGAAAATACCGTTCGCGAGCAGCTCTTCTCCGGCGAACTGATTGTGCGCGGCTCAACGTCGCTCTGACAACCTTCGTGACGACGATCATGCTTTAGAGATAGCGAACTTTTCTTTGGAACCGGTTCCATCTAGCGTTAAGGCAAGAGTTAACGCTGGAGTTGCCAGATGGAAAGAAAAATTATTGTTGTCACCGCCGCCTACGGCCATGACCGCCTGACCCAGTTGGGCGGGCAGGCAGCGGTTCTCCCCTTTATCGCTAACGGCGGTGCGGATGGCGTCGAGATTCGCCGGGAGCTGTTTACTCCGCAGGAGCTGGCGAGCCTGCCCGCGCTGGCCGCCGCCATTGCGAAACATGGTCTGCTGGCCTGCTACTCCGCGCCAGAGCCGCTCTGCCTGCCCGACGGCACGCTGAACCCGCTGCTGCCGGCGCTGTTGCAGGAGGCCCATGCCCTTAACGCCCTGTGGCTGAAAGTCTCCCTCGGCCACTTCCAGCATAAATCTTCCCTTGAACCACTGCGCACGATGCTGGCCGAGAGCGGCATGGCGCTGGTCGTCGAAAACGACCAGACCGAGTGCGGCAAGCTTGCGCCGATGCAGCGCTTCAGCGCCGCCTGCAAGGTCCTGGATCTTCCCGTGACGCTGACCTTTGATATGGGCAACTGGCTGTGGGTGGACGAGTCTCCGGAAGAGGCAGCGCGCCTGCTGGCCCCTGCCGTCAGCTATATCCACGTGAAGGCCGCCCAGGCCCACCATTTCCATTGGCGTGCCGTGCCGCCAGACCATGACGATCCGCGCTGGCAGGCGCTGCTTGATGCCCTGCCCGCCGACGCGCCGCGCGGTATTGAATTCCCTCTTGAAGGGCGCGATCTGACCGCCGTCACGCGCCGCTACGTCACCTGGTTACGCGAGGAGTTTCATCATGCATAACGCCCTGGATGTCATCACCATTGGCGAAGCGATGGCGATGTTTGTCGCCACCGAGCCGGGCGAACTGGCCGAGGCTGAGGCTTTTATCAAACGCGTCGCAGGCGCAGAGCTAAACGTGGCTACCGGTCTCGCCCGCCTGGGTCTCAACGTCAGCTGGGTCAGCCGCGTTGGATCCGACAGCTTTGGTCGCTTCGTGCTCAGCTCGCTGAAAAAAGAGAATATCAACAGCGAGAGCGTCACCGTTGATGAACGCTATCCTACTGGTTTTCAACTTAAATCACGGGCGGAAAATGGAACCGATCCCATTGTGGAGTACTTCCGCAAAGGCTCTGCCGCCAGCCATCTCTCCTGCGATGATTTTAATACAGCAACGTTTAGCCGCGCCCGGCACCTGCACCTGAGCGGCGTGGCGGCGGCGCTGTCCGCCAGCGCTTACGATCTGCTGGATCACGCGGCAAGCATCATGAAAGCGCAGGGAAAAACGATCTCTTTCGATCCTAATCTGCGTCCGGTGCTGTGGAAAAGCGAAGCGGAGATGGTTGAGAAGCTGAACCGCCTCGCCTTTCAGGCCGACTGGGTGCTGCCAGGCTTCAAAGAGGCCGCTATTCTGACAGGCCAGAGTACACCAGAGGCCATGGCGGACTTTTATCTGGATCGGGGTGTTAAAGCGGTGGTGATTAAAACCGGCGCCGACGGAGCATGGTACAAAACCGCTGCCGGTGAGCAGGGTGCGGTTGCCGCCGTGAGGGTAGATAACGTCGTCGATACCGTTGGCGCAGGAGACGGCTTCGCCGTTGGGGTGATCAGCGCCCTGCTGGAGGGAAAAACCTTCCCGCAGGCGGTGGCACGCGGGAATAAGATTGGCTCGCTGGCGATCCAGGTTCCCGGCGACAGCGAAGGCTTACCGACGCGGGCGCAGCTCGCAGAAACGTTCTAATTACAGATCCTCTGTACCCTACACAACAGAGGCAGCATAAACCTCAACATTCGAGGCAAGCCTATGAAAAGTTCGACCAATGCAGCTAAACGCTGGCTGTACATTATGCCGATTATATTTATCACCTACAGCCTGGCCTACCTTGACCGGGCTAACTTCAGCTTCGCCTCCGCTGCCGGTATTAACGAGGACCTGGGCATCACCAAAGGCATCTCATCGCTGCTGGGTGCGCTCTTCTTCCTCGGCTACTTCTTCTTCCAGATCCCCGGCGCGCTCTATGCCGAGCGCCGCAGCGTTCGCAAGCTGATCTTTATCTGCCTGATCCTGTGGGGGGCCTGCGCCTCGCTGACCGGCGTGGTCAATAATATTCCGATGCTGGCTGCCATTCGCTTTATTCTGGGCGTGGTGGAGGCGGCGGTCATGCCAGCGATGCTGATCTACATCAGCAACTGGTTTACCAAATCCGAACGCTCCCGGGCCAATACCTTCCTGATCCTCGGTAACCCGGTTACGGTGCTGTGGATGTCGGTGGTTTCCGGCTACCTGATACAGTCCTTCGGCTGGCGTGAAATGTTCATTATCGAAGGCGTTCCGGCCATCATCTGGGCCTTCTGCTGGTGGGTGCTGGTAAAAGATAAGCCTGCTCAGGTCAACTGGCTGGCGGACGATGAAAAGGCCGCGTTAAAAGCACAGCTTGAGAAAGAGCAGGAGGGCATCAAAGCGGTGCGTAACTATGGCGAAGCCTTCCGCTCGCGCAACGTTATCCTGCTCTGCATGCAGTACTTCGCCTGGAGCATCGGCGTGTACGGCTTCGTGCTGTGGCTGCCGTCGATTATCCGCAGCGGCGGCGCAAACTTAGGCATGGTAGAAGTGGGCTGGCTCTCCTCTGTCCCCTACCTGGCCGCGACCATTGCGATGATCCTCGCCTCCTGGGCCTCAGATAAGCTGCAAAACCGTAAACTGTTCGTCTGGCCGCTGCTGCTGATCGCTGCCTTCGCCTTTATTGGCTCCTGGGCGGTGGGTGCAGATCACTTCTGGGTCTCCTATACCCTGCTGGTGATCGCCGGTGCGGCGATGTACGCCCCGTATGGCCCCTTCTTTGCGATTATCCCAGAGATGCTGCCGCGTAACGTGGCGGGCGGCGCAATGGCATTGATCAACAGCATGGGCGCGCTCGGCTCCTTCTTTGGCTCGTGGTTTGTCGGTTATCTCAACGGATCGACCGGCAGCCCATCCGCATCGTACATTTTTATGGGGGTGGCACTTTTTGTTTCGGTATGGCTTACTTTGATTGTTAAGCCTGCGAATAATCAACAGGCTCCCGCCCGCATGATGCGCGCCGGACGCCCCTCAACCCATTGATTACGGAGATACGCATGAAGCCGTCCATCATCCTGTACAAAGCACTGCCTGACGATCTGCATCAGCGTCTGGAAGACCACTTTACCGTCACCCAGGTCGACAATCTCGACCCGGAGACGGTGCAAAAAAACGCGGAGGCGTTTGCAGATGCAGAGGGCTTGCTGGGTTCGAGTGAGAAAGTGGACGCGGCGCTGCTGGAAAAGATGCCGAAGCTGCGTGCCGCCTCCACCGTGTCGGTTGGCTACGATCAGTTCGACGTTGATGCCCTGAACGCGCGGGGCATTTTCCTGATGCACACCCCTACCGTGCTGACGGAGACGGTTGCCGATACCATGATGGCGCTGGTTCTCAGCACCGCCCGCCGCGTGGTGGAGGTGGCGGAGCGAGTGAAAGCAGGCGAATGGAAACAGGGGATCGGCCCGGACTGGTTCGGTATCGATGTGCATCACAAAACGCTGGGCATCATCGGCATGGGCCGCATCGGGCTGGCGCTGGCGCAGCGGGCGCACTTTGGTTTCGGCATGCCGATCCTCTATAACGCTCGTCGTCATCACAGCGAGGCGGAAGAGCGTTTCCAGGCCCGCTACTGCGATATCGACACGTTGCTGCAGGAGTCAGACTACGTCTGCGTGGTGCTGCCGCTGACCGACGAGACGCACCATATGATTGGCACAGAGCAGTTCAAGAAGATGAAGTCGTCCGCCATCTTTATCAACGCGGGCCGTGGTCCGGTGGTAGATGAGCAGGCGCTGATTGCGGCGCTGAAAAACGGTGAGATCCACGCCGCCGGGCTGGACGTCTTTGAGCAGGAGCCGCTGCCGGTGGATTCGCCGCTGCTGAGCCTGCCGAACGTCGTTGCCCTGCCCCATATCGGCTCGGCAACGCACGAGACGCGCTACAACATGGCCGCCTGCGCCGTCGATAACCTGATCGACGCCCTCAACGGCAAGGTACAGAAGAACTGCGTGAATCCACAGATAGCGAAGTAAATCGCAGACAACAAAAATCCATGCTTCGGCGTGGATTTTTTTCGCCTTTATTAACGATTCCTCTAAAAATCAGTCATATAGATTCACCCTGTTTTTAGATGATCCATAGCTGTCTGAATTTTTAAATTTCAACAGCAACCCTGCCCTAAATCAAATTAATAGCGCGTTATCCCGCCTCGTCAATTGACATGTTCTGCCTGAAGTATTTAATGCCTGAGCATTAAAGAACCCTATTTATCTGGAACATACGTCAGGACGCGCGACAGATAGCCTTGATGCAAACGAAGCCCTGGCTGCTTACATCCACCTGCTCAAAAGCTTTCGTCCCCACGCCTGACAACAGGGAGAGTTGTTATGTTTGCAGCCGCACGCGTGGACGATGAGATTGGTCACTCCGCCGCCCTGGCCGGGATGCTGGCCGGTACCCTTGTGGGTGGATTTATTGCCGCAGCGGGAGGCCTTGCCGCAGGGGCGCTGTTTATTGCCGGAATGGGCGCGTCCTGCCTGGGTGTGGGTGTGCTGCTTGTCGGACTCAGCGTGGCCGTGGGCTGGCTTACCGGCGAACTGGCAACGGCGGCACGGGACACGCTGGCAGAGGGCGGTGCCGGGAGCATGACGCAGCAGGGCGTCATCACTACCGGCTCGCCTGATGTGTTCATCAACGGCAGACCTGCCGCGGTGGCCACCGCCAGTCTGGTCTCCTGTCAGGAGGATGGCTCTCAGCACCTGGCCGAGGGGTCGTCACGGGTCTACATCAACGGTCTGCCTGCTGCGCGCCTGGGGGACCGGACTACCTGCGGGGCGACCATCATCTCCGGTTCGCCCAATGTGCTGATTGGCGGTGCCTCAGAGCAGACCCTGCCCGTTCAGGCTGAGATCCCGGACGGATTATACAAGGCCTCAGATCTGACGCTGCTGTTCGCCGGCCTGCTCAGCGGGGGCGGAGGTGCTGGCGGGGAAGCCGGTGCCCTGGGCAGCCTGCTGAGTAAACTGCCGGGTATTAACATACTGGCCCGTATCGCCTGTCGTGCCGGACAACTGCTGACCAGCGTCGCGGCGGTGGGCATCATTGCCCGCCCGGTGGATATTGTCAGCGGACAAAAATTTCTCTGTGGTGATGACGAGCTGGATTTTACCCTCCCTTCCCGCCTGCCGGTACGCTGGCAGCGCTGCTGGCGCAGCGGTAACCCCGG
>JBCNNW010000095.1:0-15656 GCA_039594205.1 Pseudescherichia sp.
CAGGCGCGGCGCTCCATCGGCTCGCTGGCAAAACCGGCCACCTACCTCACCGCGCTGAGTCAGCCGAACCAGTATCGTCTGAACACGTGGATTGCCGATGCGCCGATCTCTCTGCCTCAGCCTAACGGCAAGGTATGGTCTCCGCAGAACGATGACCACCGTTTTAGCGGCCAGGTGATGCTGGTAGATGCGTTGACCCGCTCAATGAACGTCCCGACGGTAAACCTTGGGATGGCGCTGGGCCTGCCAGCGGTAACCGACACCTGGACCAGGCTGGGGGTGCCGAAAGATCAGCTGCATCCGGTTCCGGCAATGCTGCTGGGGGCGCTGAACCTGACCCCGGTTGAGGTGGCACAGGCGTTCCAGACCATCGCCAGCGGCGGCAACCGGGCGACGCTTTCCGCGCTGCGCTCGGTGATCGCGGAAGACGGCACGGTGCTCTACCAGAGCTTCCCGCAGGCAGAGCGTGCGGTGCCTGCTCAGGCAGCGTACATGACCCTGTGGACGATGCAGCAGGTTATCCAGCGCGGCACCGGCCGACAGCTGGGGGCGAAGTATCCAGGCCTGCACCTGGCGGGTAAAACCGGGACCACCAACAACAACGTTGATACCTGGTTCGCCGGGATCGACGGCCGTGAGGTGACCATTACCTGGGTAGGACGCGATAACAACCAGCCGACCAAGCTGTACGGTGCCAGCGGGGCAATGGCAATCTATCAGCGCTATCTGGCGAACCAGTCGCCGATCCCGCTGGATCTGACCCCGCCGGAGGATATCGTCAACATGGGCGTGGACGAGGGCGGTAACTTCCTCTGCGGCGGCGGCGTGCGCTCGCTGCCGGTGTGGACATCGAATCCGGATGCCCTGTGCCAGCAGAGCGAGATGCTGCTCCAGCAGCAGCAACAGCAGCAGAGCGGAAATCCGTTCGAGCAGTCGTCACCGCAGCCGCAACAGCAGCCTCAGCAGCAGCAACAGCCGCAGCAGCAGGAGAAGAGCGATGGCGTAGCGGGCTGGATCAAAGATATGTTTGGTAACTAAGTCGTCATTAAAATGCCGGGCGGCGCTCTGCTTGCCCGGACTTCTACTCTTCCGTTTTAACCTTATTTAACCCCTCAGTAAAACCCTGTTATCCGTCTGGTTATTCCTTAATCCCTTAATTGTCGTAGGGGCGCATAACTCTTGCTATCTCGGCGAGGCCTGGCATATTATGCTGCGGTCATAATAATAATTATCGTTTACGTTATCATTCCATTATCCAGAGAGAAGCACCATGGCGCGTTCTGAAACTGCTCAGCCGGTCAACCTTTCGCTGCGTAAAATTGCCGTGGTGGTTGCCACTGCGGTAGGCAGCATCTCCTTTGCCGCACATGCAGCCCCGAAAGAAGATACCATCACCGTTACCACCGCGGCCGCTGAGCAGGAGAGTGCCTGGGGCCCGGCACCGACCATCGCCGCCAAGCGCACGGCGACAGCGACCAAAACCGATACCCCAATCGAGAAAACGCCGCAGTCTATCTCGGTGGTTACCCGTGAAGAGATGGAGATGAAAGATCCCTCCACGGTGAAAGAGGCGCTCAACTATACGCCGGGCGTATTCGCCACCCGCGGTAGCTCAGAAACTCTCGACGTGATCTCTATCCGTGGCTTTACCGCCTCTACCGGCGCGAACACCAACCAGTATCTCGACGGCTTAAAGCTTCAGGGTGATAACTACTCTGAATCCTCTATGGATCCCTACTTCCTTGAGCGCATCGAGCTGATGCGCGGTCCGACCTCGGTGCTCTACGGTAAGAGTAACCCAGGCGGCATCGTCTCTATGGTCAGCAAGCGCCCGACCACCGAGCCGCTGAAAGAGGTTCAGTTCCAGATGGGGACCGATAATCTTTACCAGACCGGCTTTGACTTCAGCGATGCCCTCGACGATGACGGCGTGTACTCCTACCGCCTCACCGGCCTGGGCCGCAGCGAAGATGCCCAGCAGACGATGGTTAAATCGACCCGCTACGCCATCGCGCCCGCCTTTAGCTGGCGTCCGGATGACAAAACCGATTTCACCTTCCTGAGCAACTTCCAGAGCGATCCGGATGCGGGCTACTACGGCTGGCTACCGCGCGTGGGCACCGTGGTGCCGTACACCGACGCCAACGGTAACTCCCACAAGCTGGATACCGACTTCAACGAAGGCGAGCAGGACAACCGCATGTCCCGCCGCCAGCAGCAGATTGGCTACAGCTTCGCGCACGCCTTCGATGACACCTTTACGGTGCGCCAGAACCTGCGCTATACCCGTCTGCACACGCTCTATACTTCGGTCTACGGCAACGGCTTTACGGCACCGACGCAAATCAACCGCGCCTTTGTTCGCTCCGATGAAGATCTGAACTCCTTCACTGTCGATACTCAGCTGCAGTCTGCTTTTGCCACCGGCGCGGTGGATCACACCCTGCTGACCGGGGTTGACTACCTGCGCATGCGCAACGACATAAACGCGGACTACGGCACGGCCAATCCGATAGACATGGTCAATCCGCAGTACGGCAACGCCAACGTCAACATTAACTTCCCGTACGCAGTGATCAACCGTCAGGAGCAGACCGGACTGTATGCGCAGGACCAGGCCGAGTGGAACCACTGGGTGCTGACCCTCGGCGGTCGCTACGACTTTGCGAAAACCTCGACCTATACCCGCTCGACCAGCTCGCTGAGCGAGATCAACGACCAGCAGTTCACCTGGCGCGGCGGGTTGAACTATGTGTTTGATAATGGCGTTGCCCCGTACTTCAGCTACAGCGAATCCTTCGAGCCGGTCTCCGGGTCAACCAAGCCGGGTAAACCGTTCGATCCGTCACGCGGCAAACAGTATGAAGCGGGCGTGAAGTATGTGCCGAAGGATCTGCCGGTCACCGTCACGGCGGCGGTATTCCAGCTGACCAAAGATAAAAACCTGACGGCGGATCCGTCTGACAGCGCCTTCAGCGTGCAGGGAGGTGAAATTCGCTCTCGCGGTCTTGAGCTGGAAGCGAAAGCGGCTTTGACCAGCAATATCAACCTGACCGCGGCCTACAGCTACACCGACGCCGAGTACACCGACGATACGCTCTACGAGGGGAAACGTCCGGTCGAGGTGCCGCGTAACATGGCCTCCCTGTGGGCGGATTACACCTTCCACGAGACGGCGCTGAGCGGCCTGACGCTGGGTGCAGGCGCACGCTACGTGGGCGATACCTCCAGCTTCTACACCACCGGCGATAACGTCAACGGCACCTTTAACGTCGGCAGCTACACGCTGGTGGATGCCACGGTGAAATACGATCTGGCGCGTATCGGCATGGCTGGCTCCTCTGTCGGCGTGAAGGTCAATAACCTGTTCAATCGCGAATACGTCTCCAGCTGCTACCGCGACTACGCGTGCTACTGGGGTGCGGATCGTCAGGTGGTCGCTACCGCGAACTTCAGCTTCTAATCTCCTCCTCTCAGGGCACGGTTAATCGTGCCCTTTTTATTGATAAGTTGGTCCCATGCAGGAAAACAATACGCTTCCCGATACCACCTTTCAGCTCTCTGACGTCTCCTTTCATGTGCCCGGACGCACGCTGCTGCATCCGCTGTCGCTGACCTTTCCGGCAGGCAAGGTGACAGGGCTTATCGGCCACAACGGTTCGGGTAAATCCACGCTGCTGAAGATGCTGGGCCGCCACCAGCCACCGTCCGAGGGCGATATCCTGCTGGACGGTCAGCCGCTGGCGAGCTGGAACAGCAAAGCCTTTGCCCGCCGGGTCGCCTACCTGCCGCAGCAGCTGCCGCAGGCGGAGGGGATGACGGTGCGCGAGCTGGTGGCAATTGGGCGCTACCCGTGGCACGGGGCGCTGGGGCGTTTTGGCGTGGCTGACCGGGAGAAGGTGGAGGAGGCGATTGGTCTCGTGGGACTCAAACCGCTGGCTCACCGGCTGGTGGATAGCCTCTCCGGCGGCGAGCGGCAGCGGGCGTGGATCGCCATGCTGGTGGCGCAGGATAGCCGCTGCCTGCTGCTGGATGAGCCGACCTCGGCGCTGGATATTGCCCATCAGGTGGACGTTCTGGCGCTGATCCATCGCCTGAGCCAGCAGCGCGGGCTGACGGTGATCGCCGTCCTGCACGATATCAATATGGCGGCACGCTACTGCGACTATCTGGTAGCGCTGCGCGGCGGCGAGAAGATCGCTGAGGGTACGCCGGAGACGCTGATGCAGGCCCAGATCCTGGAGCAGATCTACGGCATCCCGATGGGCATTCTGCCCCATCCGGCAGGGGCGGCGCCGGTGAGCTTTGTTTACTGATGGCGGGGTTAGCAATGATTAGCCGCCGTCGCCTGCTGACCGCGATGGCCCTCTCGCCGCTGCTCTGGCAGGCGGGAACCGCCCGGGCGTCAGCGCTCGACATTAACCGCATCGTGGCGCTGGAGTGGCTGCCGGTGGAGCTGCTGCTGGCGATGGGTGTAGCCCCCTACGGCGTTGCCGACGTGAATAGTTACAACACCTGGGTCAACGAACCTAAGCTGCCTGCCTCGACAGTCGACGTTGGTCTGCGCACCGAACCCAACCTTGAGCTGCTTACCCAGATGAAGCCTTCGTACCTGGTCTGGTCGGCAGGCTACGGCCCCTCGGCGGAGGTGCTGGCGCGGATTGCCCCCGGCCGCGGCTTTAACTTCAGCGACGGCAAGAAGCCGCTGACCATGGCGCGCAACTCAATGAATGAGATGGCCCAGCTGCTCAACCTTGAATCCGCCGCGCGGAAACACCTCGATAGCTTCGACGCCTTTATCGCCGCCATGAAGCCGCGCTTTGCCCGGCGCGGCGACAGGCCGTTGCTGATGGTCACCCTGCTTGACGCGCAGCATATGCTGGTCTTTGCCTCGAACTGCCTGTTCCAGGAGACGCTGGATGAATTTGGGATCCGCAACGCCTGGCAGGGGGAAACCACCTTCTGGGGCAGCACCACGGTGAGCATTGACCGGCTGGCAGTCTATAAAGACGCGGACGTGATCTGCTTCGATCACGGCAACGAGCAGGATATGCAGCGCCTGATGGCCACCCCGCTGTGGCAGGCGATGCCGTTTGTCCGTGCAGGGCGCTTCCAGCGCGTGCCGGCAGTGTGGTTCTACGGCGCGACGCTGTCGGTGATGCACTTTGTCCGCGTTCTGGATAACGCCCTGGGAGGTAAAGCATGAGCAAGCGTATCGCGCCGCTTCCCGCGCTGCTGCTGGCGATCCTCTTTTTCGTCGCTGCCTGGCTGACCTGGGTGAACCTCTCCCAGGCGCTGCCGCGCGATCGGTGGTCGCAGGCGATCTGGCACCCGGATGTGGATGTCATTACCCAGATGATTTTCCACTACAGCCTGCTTCCCCGGCTGGCGATCTCCCTGCTGGTTGGGGCCGGACTGGGGCTGGTGGGCGTGCTGTTCCAGCAGGTATTGCGTAACCCGCTGGCAGAGCCAACCACGCTGGGGGTCTCTACCGGCGCGCAGCTGGGCATTACCGTCACCACCCTGTGGGCGATCCCCGGCGTGGCGGCCTCGCAGTTTGCCGCGCTAGTCGGGGCCTGTGCCGTGGGTGCGCTGGTCTTTGGCGTCGCCTGGGGCAAACGCCTGTCGCCGGTGACGCTGATCCTCGCCGGGCTGGTGGTAAGCCTCTACTGCGGGGCGGTGAACCAGCTGCTGGTACTGTTCCATCACGAGCAGCTGCAAAGCATGTTTATGTGGAGCACGGGCACCCTCACCCAGACCGACTGGCGCGGGGTAGAGCGGCTCTGGCCGCAGCTGCTGGGCGGGGCGATGCTGACCCTGCTGCTGCTGCGCCCGCTGACCCTGATGGGGCTGGACGACGGCGTAGCGCGTAACCTGGGCCTGGCGCTGTCGCTGGCCCGGCTGGGGGCGCTGCTGCTGGCGATTGTCCTCAGCGCGCTGCTGGTTAACGCGGTGGGGATCATCGGCTTTATCGGCCTGTTCGCGCCCCTGCTGGCGAAGATGCTGGGCGCACGGCGGCTGCTCTCCCGTCTGCTGCTGGCTCCGCTGATCGGGGCGCTGATCCTCTGGCTGTCGGATCAGGTGATCCTCTGGTTGACCCGGGTCTGGATGGAGGTCTCCACTGGCTCGGTGACGGCCCTGATTGGCGCGCCGCTGTTGCTGTGGCTGCTGCCGCGCCTGAAAAGCATGAGCGCCCCGGAGATGAATGCCGGGGACAATGTTCCCACTGAGCGCCAGCACCTGCCGCGCTGGGCGCTGGGCGGCCTCGTCGTGCTGCTGTTGACGGTGGTAGCGGCCCTCGCGCTGGGCCGCGATGCCCAGGGCTGGCACTGGGCCAGCGGTGAGATGCTGGATGCCCTGGCGCAGTGGCGCTGGCCGCGTATCATGGCGGCGCTGGTGGCGGGCGTGATGCTGGCGGTAGCGGGCTGCATTATCCAGCGCCTGACTGGCAACCCGATGGCCAGCCCGGAAGTGCTGGGGATCAGCTCCGGCGCGGCCTTTGGTATTGTGCTGATGCTCTTCTTTGTGCCGGGGAATGCCTTTGGCTGGCTGCTGCCCGCCGGGAGCCTCGGGGCGGCGGTGACTCTGCTGATTATCCTGATCGCGGCAGGGCGGGGCGGTTTCTCTCCGCACCGGATGCTGCTGGCTGGGATGGCGCTTAGCACCGCCTTCACCATGCTGCTGATGATGCTCCAGGCAAGCGGCGATCCGCGTATGGCGCAGATCCTCACCTGGATCTCCGGCTCGACCTATAGCGCCACCGGCGAGCAGGTGGTGCGCTCGGCCATCGTGATGGTGGTGCTGCTGGCACTGGTGCCGCTCTGCCGTCGCTGGCTGACTATTCTGCCGCTGGGGGGCGACACTGCCCGTTCGGTGGGGATAGCCCTGACGCCGTCGCGCATCGGGCTGCTGCTGCTGGCCGCCTGTCTCACCGCAACCGCCACCATGACCATCGGCCCGCTGAGTTTTATCGGCCTGATGGCTCCGCACATTGCGCGGATGATGGGCTTCCGGCGGACGGTGCCGCACATGGTGATCTCAGGGTTAATCGGTGGGGTGATGCTGGTGTTTGCCGACTGGTGTGGACGGATGGTGATGTTCCCGTATCAGATCCCCGCCGGGCTGCTGTCGACCTTTATCGGCGCGCCGTACTTTATCTACCTTCTGCGTAAGCAGAGCCGATAGTTTTCCCCGGTGGCGCTACGCTTACCGGGGCTACAGCGTCCGTAGGCCGGGTCAGGCAAAGCCGCCACCCGGCAATTAACGGTAGGGCTACAGCTGGGCAAACGCCTTGCGCGCGGCGTCGAGGGTCTTATTGATATCCTCGTCGCTGTGGGCAATGGACATAAAGCCCGCTTCGAACGCCGACGGGGCCAGGTAGATCCCCTCATCCAGCATCAGGTGGAAGAAGCGCTTGAAGCGTTCCACGTCGCACTTCACTACGTCCTGATAGCAGGTCACGGTCTCGGCATCGGTAAAGAAGATGCCGAACATACCGCCGACGTGATTCACCACCAGCGGGATCCCCGCGTCCTGTGCCGCGTCCAGCAGGCCGTTGGCGAGGCGAGTGGTCAGATCCGTCAGGGTTTCATGCACCCCCGGCTGGGCCACCTCGGTTAAGCAGGCGTAGCCCGCCGCCATCGCAATCGGGTTACCGGAGAGGGTGCCTGCCTGGTAGACCGGGCCAGTGGGGGCCAGGGCGTCCATCACCTCGCGACGGCCGCCAAACGCGCCTACCGGCATCCCGCCGCCGATGATTTTGCCAAGGCAGGTCAGATCCGGCACCACGTTGTAGTGCGCCTGAGCGCCCGCCAGCGCAACGCGGAAGCCGGTCATCACCTCGTCAATAATCAGCAGCGCGCCAAACTCATCGCACAGCGCCCGCAGGCCCGGCAGGAACTCCGGCTGCGGCGGGACGCAGTTCATGTTGCCCGCTACCGGTTCAACGATGATGCAGGCGATCTCTGCCGGGTACTGCTCAAAAGCTTCGCGCACCGAGGCCAGATCGTTATAGGTACAGGTCAGGGTGTGCTTAGCGAAATCTGCCGGCACGCCCGGTGAGTTCGGCTGGCCGAGGGTGAGCGCGCCAGAGCCAGCTTTCACCAGCAGGCAGTCGGCGTGGCCGTGGTAGCAGCCCTCGAACTTAATAATCTTGTCGCGACCGGTAAAGCCACGCGCCAGGCGAATGGCGCTCATGGTCGCTTCGGTACCGGAGTTCACCATCCGCACCATATCCATGGTCGGGACCAGCTCGGTCACCAGCGCCGCCATCTTCACTTCCATCTCGGTGGGCGCACCAAAGCTCAGGCCGCGCTGCGCCGCTTCGATCACCGCGTTGCGGATCGCCGGGTGGTTGTGGCCCAGCACCATCGGACCCCAGGAGCCAACGTAGTCGACATAGGCCTTACCGTCCGCATCGTAGAGGTAAGCTCCGTCAGCGCGCTCGATAAACAGCGGCGTGCCGCCGACGCCGCTGAAGGCGCGGACCGGCGAGTTGACGCCGCCGGGGATAAGCTTGCGTGCCGCGCTGTAGAGGTTTTCAGACTTACTCATGGATTCGTTCCTGGTTGGTAGAGAAGGTAAGGGACTATTCTAAAGGATTCCGCGTTTGTTATAAAAGGATCGCCCAGGTAAACTACCTTACCTAATTGTATGACTAATTCATTTTCAGCTATGAAAATAAAAACCAACGCGATGAGAACGCGGCGGATCCTCCGTCTGCTGCAGCGGGACAAAACGCCGCTGGCAATTTTGCTGATGGCTGCTCTGGTGGGCACTCTCGCAGGCGGGGTCGGCGTCGCCTTTGAGAAGGCGGTGAATGCGGTTAGCCTCTGGCGACTCGGCACGGTGGTGCAGTTTGCTAACGATGCCGCGTGGCTGATGTGGCCTCTGGCCTTTGTACTCTCGGCGCTGCTGGCGATGGTGGGCTACTTTCTGGTGCGCCGTTTTGCCCCGGAGGCGGGCGGCTCGGGTATTCCCGAGATCGAGGGCGCGCTGGAGGAGCTACGCCCGGTACGCTGGTGGCGGGTTTTGCCAGTTAAGTTCATCGGCGGCATGGGCACGTTAGGCGCGGGCATGGTGCTCGGGCGCGAAGGGCCGACGGTGCAGCTCGGGGGCAACGTTGGCCGCATGGTGCTGGATATCTTTCGTATGCGCGGCACCGAGGCGCGGCACACCCTGCTGGCTACCGGTGCGGCGGCGGGGCTGTCGGCGGCCTTTAACGCCCCGCTGGCCGGGATCCTGTTCATCATCGAGGAGATGCGCCCGCAGTTCCGCTATAACCTCATCTCGATTAAGGCGGTGTTTACCGGGGTGATCATGTCGAGCATCGTGTTTCGCTACTTTAACGGCGAGGCGGCGGTGATCGACGTAGGCAAGCTGACCAACGCGCCGATCAACACGCTCTGGCTCTACCTGGTGCTGGGGATGATCTTTGGCTGCGTCGGTCCGCTGTTTAACACCCTGGTTTTGCGTACCCAGGATCTCTTTGGCCGCCTGCACGGCGGAGAGATTGGCAAATGGGTGCTGATTGGCGGGGCCATTGGCGGCCTGTGCGGCGTGCTGGGGCTAATCGTGCCGGAGATCTCCGGGGGTGGCTTTACGCTGATCCCCATTGCGGCGGCGGGCAACTACACCGCCGGGATGCTGCTGTTTATCTTCGTGGCGCGGGTGATCACCACGCTGCTCTGCTTCTCCTCCGGCGCGCCGGGAGGCATCTTTGCCCCGATGCTGGCGCTGGGCACGCTGCTGGGCACGGCGTTCGGCATGGCCTGCGCAGAGCTGTTCCCGCTCTACCATCTTGAGGCGGGTACCTTTGCCATTGCCGGGATGGGGGCGCTGCTGGCCGCCTCGGTGCGCGCGCCGCTGACTGGCATCGTGCTGGTTTTGGAAATGACTGACAATTATCAGCTCATTTTGCCAATGATTATTACCTGCCTCGGTGCCACGCTACTGGCACAGTTTTTAGGCGGTAAGCCGCTCTACTCCACGATCCTTGCCCGCACGCTGGCGAGGCAGGGGGGCGATCCCGATGGCAAGCCCCGCCAGGAGAATACTTGAACGATTTACCAGGGTAATGGATAATATTCATAAAGATCGGGCGGTTTAACGCCCGCATCGCCGTATCAATGGGAGTTTAAAATGAGTGATGACGTAGCCCTGCCGCTGCAATTTACTGAAGCAGCAGCAATTAAAGTAAAA
This sequence comes from Pseudescherichia sp., assembly GCA_039594205.1. Lineage (GTDB taxonomy): Bacteria > Pseudomonadota > Gammaproteobacteria > Enterobacterales > Enterobacteriaceae > Pseudescherichia. The sequence goes on from JBCNNW010000095.1 coordinate 10,201, forward strand.
AGCCTGATTGCGGATGAAGAGAATCCGAACCTGAAACTGCGCGTCTACATTACCGGCGGCGGCTGCAGCGGCTTCCAGTACGGTTTTACCTTTGACGATCAGATCAACGATGGCGACATGACCATTGAGAAGCAGGGCGTAGGGCTGGTTGTTGACCCGATGAGCCTGCAGTACCTGGTCGGCGGCGCGGTAGACTACACCGAAGGGCTGGAAGGCTCCCGCTTTGTGGTCACCAACCCGAACGCTAAAAGCACCTGCGGGTGTGGCTCCTCGTTCAGCATCTAAAGCGGACCACGCTCGCCGTAGGCCGGGCAAACAGCGTGCCGCCCGGCGTTGCAGTATCAGCATAGTCACGCCTGGTGGCGCTACGCTTACCAGGCCTACAAACTGGTTTTAGCCTCGATTCTCATCCAGCGCAAAGGTGGGCAGCTTCAGGTGCCAGCGGATCGCCGCCAGGCGAATAGCGAGTGTCACCACCATCCCCAGCATACTGGCGCTCTCCAGCGGTACGGCAAAGGTATAGAACGCCGTGGCGTGAACGATACCGCCGATAATGCAGGCGGTGGCGTAGATCTCAGTACGCAGAATCATCGGTATCTCCCGCGCCAGCACGTCGCGGATAATTCCCCCACCGACGCCGGTTAATACGCCCATGCAGATTGCCACCATCGGGCCGGTTTCCGCCAGAAAAGCCTTGTTCACGCCAATGCCGACAAAGACCGCCAGCCCGACGGCGTCCAGTACCGGCAGAACCCATTTCGGTAGCCTGCGCGGCTGGCGCACCAGTAGGATGGTAAGCAGGCAGGTGACCATCGCCACCACCAGATCGGTGGGATCTTTGACCCAGAACACCGGACCGTGGGCGAGAGCCATGTCACGAATCGTGCCGCCACCGATGGCGGTCACCACCCCTAACACCAGCACACCGAAGGGATCCATCCGCAGCTTTCCAGCCAGCAGAACGCCGGAGATGGCGAAAACGGCCGTGCCGATGATATCCAGCCAGTAGACGAGCATCGCGTATCCTCGATTATTTCACTGCCGCCAGCGCGGTACAGAGTTGTTTTGCGGCGAGGATAATACGCGGGCTTGCGCGTTCAAACCAGTCGCTATTGAGGACAATAAGTGGAATTTTGAGCTGTTTATCCCAGAATTGCGCAACCTCTACGGCCTGAGTAGCATTTCCTGCAAAAACAATCGCCTCGGGCTGGCGGGCCAGCACCTGCTCACGGCTCACCTGTGGCCAGGGTACCCGGCTGGCAGCGAAGATATTTTCACCTCCGCACAGCTCCAGCACCTCGTTCTGAATTGAGCCTTTGGCGCTGGTGAAGAGCGGGGTGTCGCCAAACTGCATAAACACCCGCTTTGGCGTGGCGCTGGCGTAACGCGCCTTCAGTTCGGCATAGTCGGCGAGCAGCGCCTCGGCAGCGTGATGAGCCTGCTCAGGGGCAGGGCTATAAGGCGCCAGCTGGCGCAGCGCCGCAGCAATTTGCTCTACGGTCTGGGCGTCGATCCACAGTACCTTAATGCCGAGACCCGCCAGCTGGTTAACCTGCCGCTCGGCGTTACCGCCGCGCCAGGCCAGCACCAGATCCGGCTTGAGCGCGACGATGCGTTCAAGGTTGATCCCCTGCCAGCTGGCCACCTGCTCGATCTTCTCTGCCGCGAGCGGATAGTTAGAGAAGCTGCTCACCCCAACCGGCACGATGCCTGCCGCGAAGGCAAGCTCGGTGTTGGCAGGGGAGAGGGTGACGACGCGGGGGGCGGCCAGCGCCGACCCCGCCGCCAGCAGCAGGAGGGCAATCAGCGCCCTAACGCAGCGATTAGCCACGCGCCAGCTTCTGCACCAGGGTTTCGACCATCAGGCTGGACTGCTTCGCCGCCACCGCCAGGAACTCGTCGAAGCTCAGGTGCGACTCGCGGTCGGCTACGTCAGAGATGGCGCGAACCACGACGAAGGGGACTCCAAAGCTATGGCAGACGTGGGCAATAGCGGTGGCTTCCATCTCCACGGCGACGGCCTGCGGGAAGTGGCTGCGGATCTTCTCCAGACCGGCTGCACCGTTGATAAAGGCGTCGCCGCTGACGATCAGCCCGCTGGCGGCATTAAGGTTATGCTCAGCGATGCAGGCTTTCGCGGCGGCAATCAGCTTCTCGTCGGCCTTGAAACCCGCCGGACAGCCTGGCAGCTGGCCGTACTCGTAGCCGAACGCGGTGACGTCGGCGTCGTGGTAGCGCGCTTCGTCGGAGACCACAATGTCGCCCACGTTCAGGGTCGGGGCCAGGCCGCCGGCGGAGCCGGTGTTGATGATGGCATCCGGCTGGCAGCGCTCCAGTAGCAGGGCCGCGCCCATCGCCGCCGCCACTTTACCAATGCCCGACTTCAACAGCGCAACCTCAACGCCGTGCAGCTGGCCGGTGTAAATTTCGCTGCCGCCCACGCTGTGGGTCTGACGGTTTTCGATTTTGTCGCGCAGGAGCGCAACCTCTTCTTCCATTGCACCAATGATGCCGATTTTCATAGATTTACTCGCGATAAGCCAGATTTGAGGGCATAGTCTATCATGCGCTTAAGGGGAAGCGCATTGCTCAGGGGAGAGAGGATATGGCACAGATCGATTTCCGCAATAAGATTAACTGGCATCGTCGCTACCGTTCACCCCAGGGCGTGAAAACCGAGCGCGAAATTTTGCGCATCTTCGAGAGCGATCGCGGGCGGATCGTCAACTCCGCCGCCATTCGCCGCCTGCAGCAGAAGACCCAGGTCTTTCCACTGGAGCGCAACGCGGCGGTACGTACCCGTCTGACTCACTCGCTGGAGGTGCAGCAGGTGGGGCGCTATATCGCCAGGGAGATCCTCAGTCGCCTGAAGGAGATGCGCCTGCTGGAGCGTTACGGGCTGGATGAGCTGACAGGTCCCTTTGAGAGTATCGTTGAAATGGCCTGCCTGATGCACGACATCGGCAACCCGCCGTTCGGCCACTTTGGCGAGGCGGCGATCAACGACTGGTTCCGCCAGCGTCTGCACCCGCAGGACGCCGCCAGCCAGCCGCTGAGCAGCGATCGCTGCGAGGTGGTCTCCCTGCGCCTGCGCGATGGCGAAGAGGAGGCTAACGAGCTGCGGCGTAAGGTACGTCAGGATCTCTGCCACTTTGAGGGCAATGCCCAGGGGATCCGTCTGGTGCACTCCCTGATGCGTATGAACCTCACCTGGGCGCAGGTGGGCTGCATCCTGAAATATACCCGTCCAGCCTGGTGGCGCGGCGAACCACCCGCCAGCCACAGCTATTTAATGAAAAAACCGGGATACTATTTTTCCGAAGAGGAGTATGTGGCGCGGCTGCGTAAAGAGCTGGACCTCGATACTTACAGCCGTTTTCCACTGACATGGGTGATGGAGGCGGCGGACGATATCTCCTACTGCGTTGCCGATCTGGAAGACGCGGTAGAGAAAAACATATTTACCGTCGAGCAGCTCTATCAGCATCTTTATAACGCCTGGGGTACCCATGAGAAAGGATCGCTATTCTCTCAGGTCGTGGAGAACGCCTGGGACAAATCCCGCGCTAATTCCCTCAGCCGCAGCGCAGAAGATCAGTTCTTTATGTATCTGCGGGTCAATACCTTAAATAAGCTGGTGCCCTACGCCGCCCAACGCTTTATTGATAATTTACCGCAGATCTTCTCCGGCGAGTTTAACCATGCCCTGCTGGAGGATGACAGCGGCTATAGCCAACTGCTTGAGTTGTATAAGAGCGTGGCGGTTGAAAATGTCTTCTGCCACCCCGATGTTGAACAACTGGAGCTGCAAGGCTATCGCGTTATCAGCGGACTGCTGGATATTTATCGCCCGCTATTGCAGATGACGCTGGCAGATTTTAGCGAGCTGGTAGAAAAAGAGCGGATGAAGCGTTTTCCAATTGAGACCCGGCTGTTTCACAAGCTCTCTGAACGCCATCGTCTGGCCTATGTAGAAGCCGTAGGTAAATTAGCGCACGAGGCCACAGACTTTCCGGTGCTGGAATATTATTACCGCTGTCGCCTGATTCAGGACTATATCAGCGGGATGACCGATCTTTACGCCTGGGATGAATATCGTCGATTAATGGCGGTTGAGTAATATCTAGCCTATTGTAAAGACGCTCAATAAATTTTTACTTTTAACAACACGTTATGCCGGAACTTCGCGCTATAAAGTGAATCTTATCGATACTTACATCGCAGTTTTGCGTTATCAGTAAATAGAGATTAAGCGACATGAAAAAAACCACGTTAGCAATGAGTGCCCTGGCTCTGAGTTTAGGTTTGGCCCTGTCCCCGCTGTCGGTATCAGCGGCCGAGACCGCCTCAGCGACGCCTCCAACCCAGCAGATGCCAAGCCTGGCCCCGATGCTGGAGAAAGTCATGCCGTCAGTAGTGAGCATCAACGTTGAGGGCAGCACGACGGTAAACACTCCGCGTATGGGACGTAATTTCCAGCAGTTCTTTGGTGAAAACTCACCGTTCTGCCAGGAGGGTTCGCCATTCCAAAGCTCGCCCTTCTGTCAGGGCGGACAGGGTGGCGCTGACGACGGTGGGCAGCAGCAGAAATTTATGGCGCTCGGCTCCGGCGTCATTATTGATGCGGCTAAAGGCTATGTCGTGACCAACAACCACGTGGTCGATAACGCCAGCACCATTAAGGTTCAGTTGGGTGACGGGCGTAAATTTGACGCCAAGGTAGTGGGTAAAGATCCGCGTTCCGATCTGGCGCTGGTGCAGATCCAGGATCCGAAAAACCTGACCGCTATTAAGCTCGCCGACTCCGATGCCCTGCGCGTGGGTGACTACACGGTGGCCATCGGTAACCCGTTTGGCCTTGGTGAGACGGTGACCTCGGGCATCGTCTCGGCGCTGGGCCGCAGCGGCCTGAACGCCGAGAATTACGAAAACTTTATCCAGACCGATGCGGCGATCAACCGCGGTAACTCCGGCGGCGCGCTGGTGAACCTCAACGGTGAACTGATCGGTATCAACACCGCGATCCTCGCTCCGGACGGCGGCAACATCGGTATCGGCTTTGCCATCCCAAGCAATATGGTGAAAAACCTCACCGCGCAGATGGTGCAGTATGGCCAGGTGCGCCGTGGCGAGCTGGGTATCCTCGGTACCGAGCTGAACTCAGAGCTGGCCAAGGCGATGAAGGTTGACGCCCAGCGCGGCGCCTTTGTCAGCCAGGTGATGCCGAACTCGTCGGCCGCGAAAGCAGGCATCAAGGCCGGGGACGTCATCACCTCCCTGAACGGCAAGCCTATTAGCAGCTTCGCGGCGCTAAGGGCGGAAGTCGGCTCGATGCCGATCGGCAGCAAGGTCTCGCTGGGGCTGCTGCGTGAAGGCAAACCGGTTACCGTTAGCCTTGAGCTACAGCAGAGCAGTCAGAACCAGGTTGACTCCAGCACCATCTTCAGCGGCATTGA
>JBCNNW010000096.1:0-15544 GCA_039594205.1 Pseudescherichia sp.
GAACGTCTTCGAAGGCGTGCTGAAGGATCGCCAGGAGGATGGTCTGGTGATTGAGTCACCGGGGCTGATGCACCCGCTGAAGGTCGATCCGGACGCGTCGGTGGTGGACAACGTGCCGGTCTACGTTGCCCTGCGCCCGGAGAAGATCATGCTCTGCGACGAGCCACCTGCCGACGGCTTTAACTTTGCCGTAGGTGAAGTGGTGCATATTGCCTACCTGGGCGATCTCTCTATCTACCACGTGCGCCTGAAGAGTGGGCAGATGATCAGCGCCCAGCTGCAGAATGAACATCGCTACCGCAAAGGCCTGCCGACCTGGGGCGACGAAGTCCGTCTCTGCTGGGATGCCGACAGCTGCGTTGTGCTAACGGTTTAAGGAGCGGTGATGAGCACATTAGAACCCCCGGCCCGCATAGAAAAAACGTCCCGCTTTACCCTCTGGCTGGCGCGGATGCAGATGAAGCACGGGCGCAAGCTGGTGATCGCGCTGCCCTACGTCTGGCTGTCGCTGCTGTTTTTACTGCCGTTTCTGATCGTATTTAAAATCAGCCTGGCCGAGATGGCACGGGCGATCCCACCCTATACCGATTTGCTGGAGTGGGCCGACGGCCAGCTCTCGATCACCCTTAACCTGGGAAACTTCCTCCAGCTTACGGAAGATCCGCTCTACTTCGAGGCCTATCTGCAATCGTTGCAGGTGGCGGGTATCTCGACCATCTGCTGCCTGCTGCTGGGCTACCCGCTAGCCTGGGCGGTGGCGCACAGCAAGCCGTCGACGCGCAACATCCTGCTGCTGCTGGTGATCCTGCCGTCGTGGACCTCGTTCCTGATCCGCGTCTACGCCTGGATGGGGATCTTAAAAAACAACGGCGTGCTGAATAACGTCCTGCTCTGGCTGGGCGTAATCGATCAGCCGCTCACCATTCTGCACACCAACCTCGCGGTCTATATCGGCATTGTTTACGCCTATCTGCCATTTATGGTGCTGCCGATCTACACCGCCCTGACGCGCATCGACTACTCGCTGGTGGAGGCCTCGCTGGATCTCGGTGCGCGGCCGCTGAAGACCTTCTTTAGCGTGATCGTGCCCCTGACCAGGGGTGGGATTATCGCAGGCTCAATGCTGGTGTTCATTCCGGCGGTAGGCGAGTTCGTGATCCCGGAGCTGCTCGGCGGGCCGGACAGCATCATGATTGGCCGCGTACTGTGGCAGGAGTTCTTCAACAACCGTGACTGGCCGGTGGCCTCGGCGGTGGCGATTATTATGCTGCTGCTGCTGATTGTGCCGATCATGTGGTTCCATAAACATCAGAGCAAAGGCACGGGAGACCACGCATGAACAACTTACCGGTAGTGCGCTCTCCGTGGCGCATCCTGATCCTGATCATCGGCTTTACCTTCCTCTATGCGCCAATGCTGATGCTGGTGGTCTACTCCTTTAATAGCTCAAAGCTGGTGACGGTGTGGGCCGGGTGGTCCACGCGCTGGTACCGGGAGCTGTTCCATGATGATGCGATGATGAGCGCGGTAGGGCTGAGCCTGACCATTGCCGCCTGTGCGGCAACGATGGCGGTGATCCTCGGGACCATCGCCGCCGTAGTGATGGTGCGCTTCGGACGCTTTCGCGGCGCGAACGGCTTTGCCTTTATGATCACCGCTCCGCTGGTAATGCCGGACGTAATCACCGGCCTGTCACTACTGCTGCTGTTTGTCGCCCTGGCCCACGCCATTGGCTGGCCTGCAGATCGCGGGATGCTCACCATCTGGCTGGCGCATGTGACCTTCTGTACCGCCTACGTGGCGGTGGTGATCTCCTCCCGCCTGCGCGAGCTGGATCGCTCCATTGAGGAGGCGGCGATGGATCTCGGTGCCACCCCGGTGAAGGTCTTCTTTATCATCACCCTGCCGATGATCATGCCCGCGGTGATCTCCGGCTGGCTGCTGGCCTTTACCCTGTCGCTGGACGATCTGGTGATCGCCAGCTTTGTCTCCGGGCCGGGGGCCACAACGTTGCCGATGCTGGTCTTCTCCAGCGTACGCATGGGGGTAAACCCAGAGATCAACGCCCTGGCGTCAATTATCCTCGGCGTGGTGGGTATTGTTGGTTTTATCGCCTGGCTGTTGATGTCGCGTGCAGAAAAGCAGCGAACGCGCGATATCCAGCGTGCAAGGCAGGGCTGATCCCACTACTATTTGCTGAGGTCATGGGTCACTGATGCCGCGCCGGTCGCGGCATCGTTTCGCAGGGAAGGCTACGCCGTGGGATTTTTTACTAAAACGCAGCAGGGTCATGCGCGGCTAAACGTGCCGGCGCTGGTTCAGGTCGCGGCTATCGCTATTATTGCGATCCGCTGCCTCGACCTGCTGCTGCTGTTTAATCTGCTGGGGCTGCGTGGGACGATGGACTTTATCCACCGCAGCGCCCAGACGTGGAACCTGACGCTGATTTTTCTCGGTAGCCTGCTACTGCTGTTCCTCGAATTTCTCTGCGCCTTCTCGGTCGTTAAAGGTCGCAACTGGGCGCGCTGGCTCTATCTCCTGACCCAGGTGGTGGCCGCAGGTTACCTGTGGGCGGCCTCGCTGGGCTACGGCTACCCGGAGCTGTTCAGCATTGCCGGTGGCTCGAAGCAGGAAATTTTCCGCTCGCTGGTGATGCAAAAGCTGCCGGATATGCTGGTGCTTGGCCTGCTGTTTATCCCATCACCCTGCAGACGCTTTTTCCGCTTCCAGTAACGGTGGTACAATCTCCGCCCCGCAAAAAAGAAGGTTTCTATCATGCAGTGCGCCCTTTATGACGCCGGTCGCTGTCGCTCCTGTCAATGGATCGACCAGCCGGTCCCGCAACAGCTTGCCACCAAGATGGCGAGCCTGCATGCGCTGCTGGATGGTCTACCCGTCGCCGAGTGGTCCACGCCGGTCAGCGGGCCGGAGCAGGGGTTTCGTAACAAAGCCAAGATGGTGGTGAGCGGCAGCGTGGAGAAACCGCTGCTGGGGATGCTGCACCGCGACGGCTCGCCGGAGGATCTCACCGGCTGCCCGCTCTATCCGGCGTCGTTCTACCCGGTGTTTGCCGCCCTGAAGCCCTTTATTGCCCGGGCGGGCCTGACGCCCTATAACGTGGCGCGCAAGCGCGGAGAGCTGAAGTACCTCCTGCTCACCGAGAGCCAGCTCGACGGCGGCCTGATGCTGCGCTTTGTACTGCGTTCAGAGGCCAAAATTGACCAGCTTCGCGCTGCGCTGCCTGCGCTGCAGGCCGAACTGCCGCAGCTGAAGGTGATCTCGGTAAATATTCAGCCGGTGCATATGGCTATTATGGAGGGGGAGCAGGAGATATGGCTCACCGACCAGCGAGCGCTGGCGGAGCGCTTTAACGGCGTGCCGCTGTGGATCCGCCCCCAGAGCTTCTTCCAGACCAACCCCAGCGTAGCGGCGAGCCTCTACGCCACTGCTTGCGACTGGGTGCGGGCGCTGCCGGTGAAGCACATGTGGGATCTCTTCTGCGGCGTGGGCGGCTTTGGCCTGCACTGCGCGACGCCGGAGATGACGCTAACCGGGATTGAGATCGCTCCTGAGGCCATCGCCTGCGCGAAACAGTCCGCTGAAGAGCTGGGTCTGCATAATGTGCATTTTCAGGCGCTGGACTCCACCGCGTTCGCCACAGGGCAGGGGGCGGTGCCGGAGCTGGTGGTGGTCAACCCGCCGAGGCGCGGCATCGGCAAGCCGCTGTGTGACTACCTGAGCGCAATGGCTCCGCAGTGGATTATCTACTCCAGCTGCAACGCTGAAACGATGGCGAAAGATATTCGCGCGCTGCCGGGATACCGCATCGAACGCGTGCAGCTGTTCGATATGTTCCCGCATACGGCGCATTATGAGGTGTTAACGTTGTTGGTGCGGGAAATAAAGTAGTCGAGTAGGCCCGGTAAGCGAGAGCGCCACCGGGCGTTTAGCGAATGGTGATTACTGCGGGAACCACTGGTCGCTGATTTTCTGGTAGGTTCCGTCGGCTTTGATGGCCTTCAGGGCGGCATTCAGTTTTTCCAGCAGGGCTTTGTTATCCGGACGCACCGCGATACCCAGACCGGTCCCGAAGTACTGCGCATCGGTCACCTTCGGCGTAGCGGTACCCAGCTGCGGGTTACTCTTCAGCCACTCGTTTACTACCGCGGTATCCCCGAATACGCCGTCGATGCGACCATTTTTCAGGTCGAGGATCGCGTTCTGGTAGCTGTCATAGGCTACGGTCTTCACTTCCGGGTGCTTATCCTGGAGGTACTTCTGGTGGGTCGTACCGTTCTCCATGCCGATGCGCTTGCCCTTCAGATCCTCAAACGATTTAAACGCATCTTTCTTGGCGATCACGACCGCCGAGTTGGCGTAGTACGGGTCGGTGAAAGAGACCTGCTTGCTACGCTCTGGCGTAATGTCCATGCCGGAGATCACCGCGTCATACTTCTTGAACTTCAGGGCCGGGATCAGCGAGTCAAACGCGTGGTTGGTGAAGGTGCAGTCGGCCTGCATCTGCTTGCACAGCGCTTTCGCCAGGTCGATATCAAAGCCTACGATCTGGTTATTGGCATCCAGCGACTCAAATGGCGGATAGGTAGCAGACGCGCCGAAGCTGATTTTATCTGCTGCGCTGGCACCGGCGGCAAAGGTAGCGAGAATAGCGGCCAGAATTAACTTTTTCATTGTGGAACTCCTGTCTGTCAATCTTATCGTTATCACCGTGTCTGCGGTATGGAATTACAATGCCATCTAATGCATGAATATGCAATATTTTTGATTAATTATATTTATGCAGGCGTAAAAAAGGCGGGTTGCCCCGCCTCTGTTATGTTTTAACTGCGTCGTTCAAAGGCCAGCGCCCGCCGCTCGATTAACCGCATCAGCAGCGTCAGCAAACCGTTGACGATCAGGTAGATAACCCCTGCCGCGCCAAAGACCATCACGTCATAGGTACGGCCATACAGCAGCTGTCCGTGGCCCATCACCTCCATCAGCGTGATGGTGTAGGCCAGCGAAGTGCTTTTGAATACCAGCACCACTTCGTTGGAGTAAGAGGAGAGGGCGCGCTTGAACGCATACGGCAGCAGGATCGCCAGCGTATCCTTCTTGCTCATTCCCAATGCGCCGCAGGATTGCCACTGCCCCTCCGGGATCGCCCGAATCGCGCCGTAGAAGAGCTGGGTGGTGTAGGCGGCGCTGTTCAGCGACAGGGCGATCAGCGCGCACAGCCACGGCTCGGAGAGCAGATGCCACAGCCACGGATAGGCCTGAATCGACGGAAACTGACCCGGCCCGTAGTAGATCAGGAAGATCTGCACCAGCAGCGGGGTACCGGTAAAGAGCGTGATGTAGCCGCGCACGATCCACACCAGCCCTGGCGTCTTCAGCGTCAGAACGATGGTGAAGATCAGGGAGAGGATCAGCGCCACTACAATTGATGCCACGGTAAGCGTCAGGCTGGTGTGCAGCCCCTTCATTAGCTCAGGTAAATACTCAAGCATCAGCCTGGCCTCCGTTCGAAACGTGTCGCGCGTTGGTCAATGCGTTTGAGAATGTACTGACTGAGAAGCGTAATCACCAGGTAGATGGCCGCCGCCACCAGAAACCAGGTAAACGGCTCCTGGGTACGGGTCGAAATACTGCGAGTTTGCAGCATGAGATCGTTAACGCTGATAAGCGATACCAGCGCCGTATCTTTCAGCAGCACCAGCCACTGGTTGCCCAACCCCGGCAGGGCGTGACGCCACATCTGCGGCATGACCAGCCGGAAGAAGATGGCGCTTTTAGACAGCCCCAGCGCCTGGCCGGACTCCCACTGCCCCTGCGGCACGGCCTTCAGCGCCCCGCGCAGGGTCTGAGAAGCATACGCCGCGTACAGCAGGGAGAGGGCGATCACACCGCACAGGAACGGGCTGACGTCGAAGTTTTCAATCTGCATCTGCACCGGGATCTGCACAAACCCCAGGTTCAGGGTAAAACCATCCGAGAGCACCAGCAGCAGCTGTGACGAGCCAAAATAGATAAAGAGCACCACCAGAATTTCCGGCAGGCCGCGCAGGATAGTCACCAGCCCCGATCCCAACCATGCAACAGGTCGCCACTTAGCGGAGTCCCAGACGGCAAACAGCATGGCCAGCACCAGGCCAATGGCCAGCGCACAAACGGCAAGGCCGACGGTCATCCCGGCGGCGCTTGCTAAAGGAAAAAGTTCATTCATCAAGGATTACTTCTGGAACCATTTTTTATAGATGGTCTCGTAAGTCCCATCCTTCTTCACTTTTTCCAGCGCGGTATTAAATTTCTGCTGCAGCTCGGTATTGCCCTGACGCACCGCAATGCCGAGACCCGTGCCGAAATATGCTTTATCCGTCACCTTATCGCCGACCGCAGCCAGCTTGTCGTTGGCCTTCAGCCACTCGGTCACTACGGCGGTGTCACCGAACACGGCGTCAATGCGGCCGTTCTGCAGATCCAGACGTGCGTTCTGGTAGCTGTCGTACGGTACGGTGGTGATTTCCGGATGCTTGTCGGTGATGAATTTCTGATGGGTGGTGCCGTTCTGCACGCCAACGCGTTTGCCTTTCAGCGCATCGATGTTGGCATATTTACCCTGCTGGCCGATAAACAGCGCCGAGTTGTCATAGTATGGAGCGGTGAACAGCACCTGCTTCTGACGTTCCGGGGTAATGTCCATACCCGCCATCACCGCATCAAAGCGGCGGAACTTCAGGCTTGGGATCAGGCTGTCAAACGCCTGGTTAGTGAACGTACAGGTCGCATCAATCTCTTTACACAGCGCGTTCGCCAGATCGACGTCGAAGCCAACGATTTTGTTATTGGCATCGGTGGATTCGAACGGAGGGTAGCTCGCTTCGGTGGCGAAACGAATGGTTTGGGCTGCTGTAGCTGAGAGGCTAACGCTGGCGAGCAGCGCGGCAATCAATACTTTTTTCATTGTCACTTCCCAAAAAAATATCAGTGAGATAAGTAGTTTTTAAACGCATCGGTCTGCGGTGCGGTAAAGGTGCTGGCATCGCCCTGTTCGACAATATAGCCATTTTCCATATACACCACACGGCTGGCGGTTTTACGCGCCACTTCAACTTCGTGAGTCACAATAACCTGGGTAATTTTGGTCTGCGCCAGCTCGCGAATAATACTGACGATCTGCGCGGTGATCTCCGGATCCAGCGCGGCCGTCGGCTCGTCAAACAGCAGCACCTGCGGCTCCATCATCAGCGCTCGGGCAATGGCCACGCGCTGCTGCTGACCGCCGGAGAGGTGCAGAGGATAGCGATCGCTGTAGGGTTTCAGGCGCAGACGCTCCAGCAGCTTATCGGCCCGGGCATGGGCCTGCTCTTTGCTCAGGCCCAGCACGCGGCAGGGCGCTTCAATCAGGTTCTGCACCACGGTCAGATGCGGCCAGAGATTGTACTGCTGAAACACCATGCCGACGTTTTGCCGCAGCTCGCGGATCGCTTTATCAGAGGGCGTTTTGGCAAAATCGAAATTGTTACCGGCGATGCTCAGGGTGCCGGAGCGCGGCATCTCCAGCAGGTTGAGCACCCGCAGCAGCGAGCTTTTGCCTGCGCCGCTTGGGCCAAGCAGGACCAGCGTCTCGCCCTCGGGGCAGTCGAGTGTGATATCAAACAGCGCCTGATGTGCGCCGTAGAAGCAGTTAATGCCGTTTAATTTAATACTCATCGAGGCAATCTGATAGCAATTGAGGCCGCAAATAGTAACGTTGACAGAATAGTTATGCAATATTTATGCGTTAAAACTTAACTACAGGCCGTCTTCCACCTTAAAAATAGCACAAAATCGCGGAAGGCCGGCCTGCACAGAGTATTAGCGGTGCTCAATTGACTGGCGCAGCGATCCTGCCGGAGCATGAACGCTGCCGCCGAGATAGCGCACGTCATCTACCGCCCAGCACTGACCTTCACGCACCATCAGCACCTCATCCAGCCAGCGCTGGTTGCCCTGGGTTAGCTCTACGCGCAGCGGAATGTTACGCGCGTCGGTATTGGGGATCGTTGAGGCGCTGGCGACCGTAGCGGTCTGGGCTGGCGTGGCGCGGCTGGAGAAGGGATCGGCGCTCAGCAGGGCGCTATTGCGGCTATCGCGGGAGGCGGCGGTGAGCATCGCGGCGAGGTCGTCGCTGAGGTAGGGGCGCAGCGCGGTCAGATCGTTACTGCGGTGCTGGATGCGGTAGTCGTAAAACTGCTGCGCCACGGCATCGGGACCGCCTGCCACGCAGGGACCGCTACGCGTGCCGATATCCTTGAATGCGGGCGTCACGGGAGTGGTGCAGGCGGTGAGCACCAGCGCACAGGGCGCAATGACGGATAGAAAAGAGTAGCGCATAATGATTTCCTTATAAGCTAACGACATGTGTATAGTTTTATCAATCATAGCCCTGGCCGTTTGATTATGCATCGCTTGTGGCATCGAAGGTTAAAAAGGAGAGTAAAGATGCGGCTATTTCCCGCCCCTATGCCGCAGCCGGCGTGGCAACGATTCTGGCTGTTGATGTTGGCCCTGCTGCTTACCGGTTGTGCAAGCAAGAAGAGCGAGATAAGTGACAAGGGCGTGGTGAAGAAGGTGAGCTATGATCTGGATACCCAGCGTCGGGCTCAGGCGGCTTACCCACGAATCAAAGTGCTGGTGATCCACTACACGGCGGGCGATTTCGATACCTCTCTTACCACCCTGACGGACAGAGATGTCAGCGCCCACTACCTGATCCCTGAACATCCGCCGGTTCACAACGGTAAGCCGCGCATCTGGCAGCTGGTGCCCGAGGACCAGCTGGCGTGGCACGCCGGTGTGAGCTACTGGCGGGGCGCAACGCGGATTAACGATACCTCAATCGGCATTGAGCTGGAGAACCACGGCTGGCAGAAGATAGGCAGAGAGAAAGACTTTACCCCCTTTGCTGCGGATCAAATTGCCGCGCTAATACCGCTGGCGAAGGATATCATTAATAGTTACAACATACTTCCTGCTAACGTCGTGGCACACTCAGACGTCGCGCCCCAGCGCAAAGTCGATCCCGGTCCGCTGTTTCCGTGGCGTGAGCTGGCCGCGCAGGGGATCGGTGCCTGGCCGGACGCTCAGCGCGTAACCTTCTACCTCAACGGGCGCGCACCATCGCAGCGTGTCGATAGCGCAACCCTGCTGGATGTGCTCTACCGTTACGGCTATGAGGTGGTGCCGGGCATGACGTTAGCCCAGCAGAAGCGAGTGATTATGGCCTTCCAGATGCACTTCCGCCCGGCGCGCTATGACGGCGTCGCCGATGCGGAAACCCTGGCCATCGCCAATGCGCTGCTGGAGAAGTACGGCCAGGGTTAGGCTTAGCGGTGCAGCTTGCCGTGATCCTTTAACCACAGGGCGGTGCGCCGGATCCCCTCATCCAGCGTGACCAGCGGCGCGTAGCCCAGCTCGTCGCGGGCGCGGGTGGTGTCGAGAGTAAAGTCAAAGTTCAGCTTCGATACGCCGTAGTGGGTCAGAGCAGGCTCTTTGGCCCGCTTGTCACAGAAGCGCTCCATGCTGCGGGCGATGATATCCAGCATCGGGTAGGGCACCGAGCGGATGCGGCAGTGGATCTCCAGCTCGTCAATCAGCCGCTGAACGATGCTGCGCAGGGTACGGCGCTCGCCGTTGGTAATGTTGTAGGCGCGGCCGGAGGGCAGCGCGTCACAGGTTTCCTGGCTGGCGAGCCACATGGCGTGTACCGCATTCTCGAAGTAGGTCATGTCCACTAAGGCATCGCCACCGCGCGGCAGCAGCACGCTGCGGTAGTGGTGCATCATCTGCGCCAGCCGGGGAATAAACACCTTATCGTGCGGGCCAAACAGGCTCTGCGGCCGCAGGATGGTAAAGCGGGTGTTGGGGTTGGCCTGGGCCAGAAGCTGGATCACCTCTTCGGCAGCGGCTTTGCTGCGGGCAAACTCGTTGGCAAAACGCGCCGGGCGAAAGTTCTCGTCGATATCATGGTGGTGATGATAATCGAAATAGAGCGACGGGGATGAGACATGAATAAAGTTGCGCACGCCCCAGGCCACGGCCCACTCACCGAGGCGGCGGGTTGCCCGGACGTTGGCGAGATCGAAGGCCTCCTGAGTACCCCAGGGCGAGGTAAAGCTGGAGCAGTGCCAGAGCGTGTCGACGCCGGCCAGCATCACTTTTGCCTGAGAAGAGACAAGCTGGGTGAGATCGGCCTGGACGAACTCCGCGCCCATCTTTTGCAGCAGCTTGCCCATCGCCTCATTGCGACCGCTTGCTCTGACGCTCATGCCTCTCTGACGCAGATACTCGACCGCGTTACGGCCTAAACCGCTGGTTGCGCCGGTGACCAGAACCTTCATAGCAATCCACTGTGTTGAAAAGAATTTCGTGCGCATTCTTCCGTGAATTACGCCGCTATGCAATGGAAAGATGACAGATTAAAGCCCAATTTCGGACTTAATCTGTCAAATATTCTATGCCCTTAACGTTTCAGGAACGCCTGCCAGTGGCTAACCAGCTCTTCCAGCTGTGCGCGACTGACGTCAAGATGGGTAACGATGCGGGTGATTGGTGATGCGTTGAGCAACACGCCGCGCGCCTGCATAAACTCGCCGAGAGCCGCCGCGTTCTGCTCGCCCACGCGAACGAACAGCATATTGGTATCGTGGCGCATAACGTCAGCGCCAATTTCCTGCAGCTGCGCCGCCAGCCATGCGGCATTAGCGTGATCCTCTTGCAGACGCTCAATGTTGTTCTTCAGCGCAAACAGACCCGCTGCCGCCAGGAATCCCGCCTGGCGCATGCCGCCGCCGGTCATCTTCCGCCAGCGGTTAGCGCGCTTAATATACTCATGGCTACCAACCAGCAGCGAGCCAACCGGCGTGCCGAGGCCTTTTGAGAGGCAGATGGTAAAGGTATCGCAGTACTGGGTAATCTCTTTTAACGGACAGCCATACTCGACTACCGCATTGAAAATACGTGCCCCGTCAACGTGCAGCGCCAGGCCTCGCTCGCGGGTAAAGTGCCACGCCTCAGCGAGGTATTCACGCGGCAGCACCTTGCCGTTATGGGTATTCTCTAAGCTCAGCAGGCGCGTACGAGCGAAGTGAATATCGTCCGGCTTGATCTTCGCCGCCACCTTATCCAGCGGCAGCGAGCCGTCCGGGCTGGCGTCGATAGGCTGAGGCTGAATGCTGCCCAGTACCGCTGCACCGCCGGCCTCGTAAAGATAGTTATGCGCGCCCTGACCGACGATATACTCTTCGCCACGCTCGCAGTGGCTGAGCAGCGCCACCAGATTCGCCTGGGTGCCGGTAGGCAGGAACAGCGCCGCCTCTTTGCCCGCAAGCTCGGCGGCGTAGCGCTGCAGTTCATTAACGGTGGGATCGTCACCATACACGTCGTCCCCGACCGGGGCGGCCATCATCGCTTTCAGCATGGCGCGGCTCGGTCGGGTCACGGTATCACTACGTAAATCAATCACGGCACTTCCTTATCATCTTCAGGATCGTGCCCTCTGTTTTACCTGAGCCAGTTGGTTTTCGCCAGCTCCACAACCTCGTCGCCGCGACCGTTGATAATGGCCCGCAGCATATAGAGACTGAAACCTTTAGCCTGCTCAAGCTTGATCTGTGGCGGAATGGAAAGCTCCTCTTTTGCCACCGTCACGTCTACCAGCACCGGGCCCTCGGTGGCGAAGGCACGCTGCAGGGCGCTGTCAACGTCGGCGGACTTCTCGACGCGGATACCGGTAATGCCGCACGCCTCTGCGATGCGGGCGAAGTTGGTCTCATGCAGATCGGTGCCGTCCGTCAGATACCCCCCGGCCTTCATCTCCATCGCCACAAAGCCCAGCACGCTGTTGTTAAAGACGATGATTTTGACTGGCAGATTCATCTGCGCCAGCGAGAGAAAATCGCCCATCAGCATGCTGAAGCCGCCGTCGCCGCACATTGCCACCACCTGGCGGTCAGGATGTGTGGCCTGCGCCCCCAGCGCCTGCGGCATGGCGTTAGCCATCGAGCCGTGGTTGAACGAGCCAAGCAGGCGACGCTTGCCGTTCATCTTCAGATAGCGGGCGGCCCACACCGTTGGCGTCCCGACGTCGCAGGTGAAGATGGCGTCATCATCGGCAAAGTCGCTGATCCGCTGGGCGAGGTATTGCGGGTGAATAACCTTGCTGCTGGGCTTCGCCAGGTCGTCCAGGCCTTTACGGGCGTCGAGGTAGTCTTCCAGCGCTTTATCAAGGAAGCGGCGGTCGGTTTTCTCCTCCAGGTGCGGCAGCAGGGCGGCCAGCGTGGCTTTGATATCGCCCACCAGCGCCATATCCACCCTGCTGTGCGCGCCAATGCTGGCCGGGTTGATATCGATCTGGATAATTTTGGCATCGGTGGGGTAGAAGGCCCGATAGGGGAACTGGGTGCCGAGCAAGACCACCGTATCGGCGTTCATCATGGCATGGAAGCCGGAGGAGAAGCCGATCAGCCCGGTCATCCCGACGTCGTAGGGGTTGTCGTACTCCACGTGCTCTTTGCCACGCATGGCATGGATAATCGGTGCCTTCAGCTTCTCCGCAAAGGCAAGCAGCTCGTCGTGCGCTCCGGCACAGCCACTACCGCACATCAGGGCGATATTGCTGGAGTAGCGCAGCAGCTGGGCGAGCTTTTGTAACTCCGTTTCGGCGGGGGTCACCACCGGCTGCGGAGCGCTATACCAGTGGCTGCTGGCGCTCTCCGGCGCAGGCTTTAGCGCCACATCGCCAGGCAGGACGATCACCGAGACGCCGCGATTGAGGATCGCCTTACGCATGGCGATGGCTAATACCTGCGGGATCTGCTCCGGGCTGGAGACCAGCTCGCAGTAGTGGCTGCATTCGCGGAACAGCTCCTGCGGGTGGGTCTCCTGGAAGTAGCCGCTGCCAATTTCGCTGGAGGGAATATGTGCCGCAATCGCCACCACCGGCACGTGGTTGCGGTGGCAGTCAAAGAGGCCGTTGATCAGATGCAGGTTGCCTGGCCCGCATGAGCCTGCACACACCGCCAGCTCGCCCGTCAGCTGCGCCTCTGCCCCGGCGGCAAAGGCGGCTACCTCTTCATGACGGGTCGACATCCATTCGATAGTGCCCATCTTGTTCAGGCTATCGCTCAGGCCATTCAGTGAATCCCCGGTAACGCCCCAGATGCGTTTTACCCCGGCCTGCTCCAGCGTTTTGGCGATATAAGCGGCGACGGTTTGTTTCATCTTGTCATCTCCATTTTGTGATGTTGGTAACAAGCTTAGATGAAAAAGAGCAAACGAAGCGCCGTTGCCCCTTTATTCGCTGTGGCTTTTCGGTAACTAAACGTAAGATGATTTTTGCCGATGGGTAATGAAAACAGGAATCATTTCAAATGGTTAAATCAATGTTAAATGCGGTTAATAGAATGTGTGCACATGAAGATGCAGGCCGTTTTTTACTGCGTCTGACGGTGGGTGGGCTGATGCTGTTTCACGGCCTGCATAAGCTGATTGATGGTGTGGACGGCATCAGTGGCATGCTGGTGGCGAAGGGGCTGCCGGGGTTTATCGCCTACGGCGTGCTGGTCGGGGAGGTGGTGGCGCCGGTGCTGATCATTCTCGGCATCTTCACCCGCCCGGCGGCGCTGGTGCTGGCCTTTACGATGATCGTCGCCTGGATGATGGTAGGCGTGAATATCACCGGACAGCTGGATAAAACCGGTGCCTGGGCGATTGAGAGCATGGTCTACTTCTTTATTGCGGCGCTGGCGGTGGCTTTTTTAGGCGCCGGACGCTACTCCGTGGCACCAAAATATTCATAATTCTGCAAGGCCCGGCAAGCGTTAGCGCCGCCGGGCGTTTACCTTACGCCAACACCAAATCACTCTGCGGCTGGCAGGAGCAGGCCAGCACGTAGCCCTCTGCAACCTCGGCATCCGTCAGCGTCATGGTGCTGGTCACCGCATACTTCCCGGAAACTACCTTCGTTTTGCAGCAGCCGCACACGCCTGCCCGGCAGGCCACGTTGACCGGAATCTTGTTGCTCTCCATCGCCTCCAGCAGGGTGGTGCCGACCGGGGCGTAAAACTCCTGCGCCAGCTGCAGGGCGCTGATCTTCAGCCCGCTGCTGGCCGCTGCCGCCACCGGAATAAAAAACTGCTCTTTGTAGAAGCGCGTTACCCCCAGCGATTTCACCGTGTTTTCCACCCACGCCATGTAGGGCGCAGGGCCGCAGGTCATCACAGTACGCGAGGCGAGCTCCGGCACGCTCTGCAGCAGCTCGGTGGTCAACCGACCGGGAATAAACCCTGAGGTGGCGTTGTGCTCTGCCAGCAGGGTGACCGGATAGTTACGCCATTCGTCGGCGAAGATGACGTCCTGCGGCGAGCGCACGCTAAAGAGAGTCTGCACGTCGGCCTGCGGGCGGTATGTTGCCAGCCAGCGGCGCATTGACATAATCGGCGTGACCCCGCAGCCTGCCGCCAGCAGCAGCACCCGGTTGGTGGGCTTATCGTCACAGGTAAACTCACCCTGAGCGTCAGAGAGCCAGATATAGTCCCCGCGCTTCACCTCCCGCGTCAGCCACTGCGAGCCGACACCGTCGTCAAGACGGCGCACGGTCAGCGTAATGTACTCGCTTACCCCCGGCGTAGAGGAGAGCGTATAGGCGCGTAGGGTATCGGCGGCGTTGCCGATGCTGACCAACGCATACTGTCCGGCACGATACGGATAGTAGTCGTGGCACAGCAGGGAGAGCGTCCAGACATCCGGCGTCTCCTGGTGAATGTGGTGAACCTGCATCCGCCATGGACACTGTGAGGTTGGCATCGTCATCATCTCCTCCTCATGCGCTCAGCAGCTGCTGCATATCTTGTTCAACGGTGGTGACCGAACGCAGGCCAAACTTCTCGTTCAGCACCGCCAGCAGATCCGGGGTCAGGAAGCCAGGCGCGGTCGGGCCGGTAACGATATTGGTGACGCCCAGAGAGAGCAGGGTCAGCAGGATCACAATTGCTTTCTGCTCGAACCATGAGAGCACCAGCGACAGGGGCAGGTCATTGACGCCGCAGCCCAGTTTCTCTGCCAGGGTCACCGCCAGAATGATTGCCGAGTAGGCGTCGTTGCATTGACCGGCATCCACCAGCCGCGGCAGCCCTTCGATGTTGCCAAAGTCGAGCTTGTTAAAGCGGTACTTGCCGCAGGCCAGGGTCAGGATCAGGCAGTCGTCTGGCACGCTGGTGGCGAAGTCGGTAAAGTAGCTACGCTCCCCGCGTGCGCCGTCGCAGCCGCCCACCAGGAAGATATGGCGCAGCTTCTCCCGGCTCACCAGGTCGATCAGCGTATCGGCCGCGCCGAGCAGGGTCTGACGACCAAAGCCGACGGTGATCAGGTGTTCAATTTCGCTGTAGGGGAAGCCCGCCATCTGCTGGGCCTGGGCGATCACCGGCGCAAAATCATCGCCTTCGAGGTGGCTTACACCCGGCCAGCCGACGATGCTGCGGGTCCAGATACGGTCGTCGTAGGC
>JBCNNW010000097.1:0-15279 GCA_039594205.1 Pseudescherichia sp.
GGAAATAAATCATGGCTAAAGGTATTCGTGAGAAAATCAAGCTGGTTTCTTCTGCTGGTACTGGTCACTTCTATACCACTACGAAGAACAAACGTACTAAGCCGGAAAAACTGGAACTGAAAAAGTTCGATCCAGTTGTCCGTCAGCACGTTCTCTACAAAGAAGCTAAAATTAAATAAGTTTTAGTTTTCTTGTACAGAAACCCGGCTCCGGCCGGGTTTTTTGCATTCTGTGTATCTTAACGGAGGAAACATGCCTGAATTACCTGAGGTAGAGACCAGCCGCCGCGGCATAGAGCCGCACCTGGTGGGTCAGACCATCCTGCACGCGGTGGTACGCAATGGCCGTCTGCGCTGGCCCGTTTCCGACGAGATCCACCGCCTGAGCGATAAACCGGTGCTGAGCGTACAGCGGCGGGCAAAATACCTGCTGCTGGAGCTGCCCGACGGCTGGATCATCATCCACCTTGGCATGTCCGGCAGCCTGCGCATTCTCCCCCACGATCTTCCTGCCGAAAAGCACGATCATGTCGATCTGGTGATGAGCAACGGCAAAGTGCTGCGCTACACCGACCCACGCCGCTTCGGTGCCTGGCTGTGGACCAGGGAGCTGGAAGGGCACAACGTGCTCGCGCATCTGGGACCGGAGCCGCTGAGCGACGCCTTTAACGCCGAGTATCTACAGCAGAAGTGCGCCAAAAAGAAAATCGCCATTAAACCCTGGCTGATGGATAACAAGCTGGTGGTGGGGGTGGGCAATATCTACGCCAGCGAATCGCTGTTTGCTGCCGGGATCCACCCGGACCGGCTCGCCTCATCGCTCTCCTCTGAAGAGTATGCTCTGCTGGTGCAGGTGATTAAGGCGGTGCTGCTGCGCTCGATAGAGCAGGGCGGGACAACGTTAAAAGATTTTCTGCAAAGCGATGGCAAGCCAGGCTATTTCGCTCAGCAGCTACAGGTGTATGGCCGCAAAGGTGAACCCTGCCGCGTCTGCGCGACGCCAATTATAGCGACCAAACACGCCCAGCGTGCGACCTTCTACTGCCGCAACTGCCAGAAGTAACTGACCGTAGGCCCGGCAAACTCAGTGCCGCCGGGCAAAGCGTTATTTAAGCTTCTGCAACAGTGCCTGGTGCACGTTTGGCGGCAGGAAGTCAGTCACGTCACCCTGATGACGCGCAACCTCTTTGACCAGCGATGACGAGATAAACGACCACTCTTTGGCGGGCATCAGAAAGACGCTCTCCAGCTCCGGCATCAGGTGGCGATTCATATGCGCCAGCTGGGTCTCATACTCAAAATCCGCCACCGCCCGCAGACCGCGGATCAAAATGGTCGCCTGCTGGTTACGGGCGAAGTTTGCCATCAGATCGCTAAAGCCGATGACCTCAACGTTTTCAAGATGGGCGGTGGCCGCCTGGGCCAGAGCAACGCGCTCGTCCAGTGAGAAGAGCGGCTTTTTGCTCGGGCTGGCGGCAATCGCCATGATAACCCGATCGAACATGCCCGCGGCCCGGGTGATGATGTTGATATGGCCGTTGGTGACCGGATCGAAGGTGCCAGGGTAGATTGCGCGCTTTTGCATATAAAACCTTAATGGGCTTTTGGTGGCAGATAGGGTTCCAGCAATTGTAACAGACGCTGTAGCGCACCCTGGTTTTGATAGAGCACCTCTACCGCATGGCGACCGTAAAAGTTGCGGTAGTCCTCATCGGTCAGCAGGGAGGCGACCTCTTTGCTCAGCGAGGCGACATCCGCGACGGTGATCAGGCCGTCGGCCTGGGTCAGACGGGCGCAGATATCTTTAAAGTTGAAGGTGTGCGGCCCCATCAGCACCGGAATTGCGTGCGCGGCGGCTTCCAGCGGGTTATGCCCGCCCCGCTCTACCAGCGAGCCACCAACAAAGGCGAGATCGGCAATACCGTAGAGTAGCATCAGCTCGCCCATGGTATCGCCCACCACGACCTGAGTGCTGCCGGAGGGGACTTCTCCAGACGAGCGGGTGATGTAGCTCAGGCCCGCCTGGCGCACCAGGTTGATGGCGTCCGGGAAACGTTCCGGATGGCGCGGAACCAGAATCAGCAGCAGGTTAGGAAACTCTCTTAACAGCGTCTGGTGTGCTTCAATGACCGCGCTCTCTTCACCTTCGTGGGTGCTGGTGGCGATCCACACCGGGCGGTGCGGAGCCCACTGACGACGCAGCGTCACAGCCCGGGAGGCGAGCTGGGGGGTAACCGAGATATCGAACTTCAGGCTACCGGTGACGGTGAGCTGATTACGCTTTGCCCCAAGGGCAATAAAGCGCTCGCCATCCTCTTCGTTCTGGGCAGCGATCAGCGTGATACGGCGCAGCAGGGTGCGAATAAAATCGCCCAGCTTTGCATAACCTTTAGCAGAGCGCGCTGAGAGTCGGGCGTTGGCGATCACCAGCGGGATTTTGCGCTTGTGCAGGGCGGCAATCAGGTTTGGCCACAGCTCGGTCTCCATCACCAGCACCAGTTTCGGATCCACAGCGTTCAAGAAACGAGTGAGCGCGTCCGGCAGATCGTAGGGCAGGTAGACGTGCTGAACGTCATTGCCAAAGGCGGAGAGTACGCGCTCCGAGCCGGTCGGCGTCATGGTGGTAACGGTAATGGGTAGATCGGGATAGCGATGGCGCAGGGCGCGAACAAGCGGGATAGCCGCCAGGGTTTCGCCCACGGAAACGGAGTGCATCAGAATGCCGCCGGGCTTGAGTGGCTTCTTATAGAAGCCGTAACGCTCGCCCCAGCGTTTGCGGTAGGCCGGTGCTTTGCGACCACGCACCCAGAGACGCAGCCAGATAAACGGCTGAATCAGGTAGAAAAGAGTGGTGTAAAGCAATTGAAGCATAGTCCGCAACTGGCTGATGGATGTGCTGGGAATTCTATGTATTTAGCTGCATCAATGCCATTACTTTTGCCGAATTCGCTGCAAATCCCCTCTCCTGCGGGCTATGAATCCTAAAACATATGCTTTTTTGTAGTATTTTTATAAAGTTAGTTGAAATCAGCGGGTTGCTGAAAAAACATTCGTGTCGGTTTAGACAGCAAAAAATGCTACACTGGCGCGCAAAAATCGGCGCGTTACGGTGCACAGGTAGCTGTTAAGCCTGGGCGGTAGCGTGCTTGTTGTTGTCTATACTGGTCATCATCAACGGATAAGAGCCGCTTGTGGAAAAGCCATTTCAAAGAATTCTGCTGATAAAAATGCGCTTTCATGGGGATATGCTGCTCACGACGCCCGTCGTCAGTACCCTGAAACGCCGCTACCCTGATGCGAAAATTGATGTGCTGCTCTATCAGGATACGATCCCTATCCTGTCAGAAAACGCCGAGATCAACGCCCTCTACGGCCTCAAAAATAAAAAAGCCAAAACCGGGGAGAAGATCGCCAACTTCGTGGATGTGCTCAAACAGCTGCGCGCTAACCGTTACGATCTTATCGTCAATCTCACAGACCAGTGGATGGTTGCTGCGCTGGTGCGCTGCCTGCCTGCCCGCGTCAAAATTTCGCAGGAGTTCTCCCATCGGCAGGCGGCTTTCTGGCGTAAAAGCTTTACCCACCATGCACCTGTCGTTGGCGATCATATTGTCGAGCGCAACCTGTCGGCCCTGCGTCCGCTGGGAATTGCGGAAGATTACCGCGAGCTGACCATGAGCTATGCCGGACAAAACTGGCAGACGATGCGTGAGCAACTGACTACGGCGGGAGTAGGGGAGCACTATGTCGTGATCCAGCCTACGGCGCGTCAGGCGTTTAAGTGCTGGGATAACAGCAAGTTCTCTCAGGTCATTGATGCTCTGCATCGTCAGGGCTATGAGGTGGTGCTCACCTCCGGGCCAGGCGCGGACGATCTGGAGTGCGTGGAAGAGATTGCCAGCGCCTGCGAAACGCGACCGGTTACCGCGCTGGCGGGAAAAACGCGTTTTCCTGAGCTGGCCGCGCTTATCGATCACGCCGCGCTGTTTATCGGCGTCGATTCCGCGCCCATGCATATCGCCGCAGCGGTAAAAACTAAAATTATTGCCCTGTTTGGCGCGACCGATCATATTGCCTGGCGTCCGTGGTCAGAGGACGCCGTCGTGCTCTGGGCCGGAAACTACCAGCCAATGCCGACGCGTGACCAGCTCGATCGCAATCGGCGCTATCTCTCCGTGATACCGGCCGAGGAAGTTATCGCTGCCGCCCGGACGCTACTCCCACCGCTTAACGCAGCCGTGCAGGCAGGTGGCTCCCTATGATCGTGGCCTTTTGTCTCTACAAATACTTCCCGTTTGGCGGACTCCAGCGCGATTTTATGCGCATTGCCCAGACGGTAGCAGAGCGCGGTCACCAGGTGCGGGTCTATACCCAGTCCTGGCAGGGTGAATGTCCCGCAGAGTTTGAGCTGATTGTCGTTCCGGTCAGGAAACGCACTAATCACGGGCGCAACGCCGAGTATTATGAGTGGGTAAAAGCGCACCTTGCGCAGCACCCTGTGGCACGGGTAGTCGGCTTTAACAAGATGCCGGACCTCGATATCTACTACGCGGCAGACGTCTGCTACGCCGAGAAGGTGGCGCAGGAGAAGGGCTTTTTCTACCGCCTGACGTCACGCTATCGCCACTATGCGGCCTATGAGCGCGCCACCTTCGAGCAGGGCAAGAAGACGCAGCTGCTGATGTTAACGGATAAGCAGATCGCCGATTTCCAGCGCCACTATCACACCGAGCCTGAGCGTTTTCACATTCTGCCGCCGGGGATCTATCCCGATCGCAAATATAGCCAGCAGATCCCCGACAGCCGTCGCGTCTACCGCGAAAAAAACCGTATCGGTGAGGATCAGAACTTTGTTCTGCAGGTGGGGTCAGATTTTAACCGTAAGGGTGTGGCACGCACTATCGAGGCTATCGCCGCGCTGCCTGACACGCTGCGGCAAAATACGCTGCTGTTTGTTGTCGGACAGGATAAACCTGGACCCTTCGCTGCCCTTGCCGCAAAGCTGGGCATCAAAGAGAATGTGCACTTCTTTGCCGGACGCAGCGACGTGGCTGAGCTGATGGCCGCAGCGGACCTGCTTGTGCATCCTGCGAAACAGGAGGCGGCGGGCATCGTACTGCTGGAGGCGGTGGCAGCAGGGCTGCCGGTGATTGTCACCGAGGTCTGTGGCTACGCGCCCTACATCGCGGATGCCCGCTGTGGCGTGGTGATTAACGAGCCGTTTTCGCAGGCCGCGCTGAACAAGACGCTGGCCGATGCGCTGGGTACGCCGTCATGTCTGAGCGAGTGGGCGGCTAACGCCCGTCACTATGCGGATACGCAGGATCTCTACAGCCTGCCGGAAAAGGTGGCTGATATGATAACGGGTGAAGTGAATGGTTGAACTGAAAGAGCCGCTGGCTACCTTATGGCGCGGTAAAGATGCCTTTGCGGAAGTAAGAAAGCTGCAGGGCGACGTGTTTCGCGAGCTTGAAACGCGCAGGACGATTCGCTTTGAGCTGGCTGGCAAGAGCTACTTCCTGAAGTGGCACCAGGGCACCTCGGTCAAAGAGGTGGTGAAAAACCTCCTCTCTCTGCGCATGCCGGTGCTTGGGGCCGACCGGGAGTGGAAAGCGATCCATCGCCTGCACGAGTGTGGCGTCGACACGATGCATGGGGTTGGTTTTGGGGAAAGAGGGACCAATCCACTGACCAAAACCTCGTTTATTATTACCGAGGATCTGACCCCGACCATCAGCCTCGAAGATTACTGCGCCGACTGGCGCGTGAATCCTCCCGATCTGCACGTTAAGCGGATGCTGATCCGCCGCGTCGCGACCATGGTACGTAAGATGCACCAGGCGGGCGTTAACCATCGCGACTGTTACCTGTGCCATTTTCTACTGCACCTGCCTTTTTCCGGCAAGGAGGAGGATTTGAAGCTGTCGGTAATCGATCTGCATCGGGCGCAGATTCGCCGTCAGGTTCCAGCTCGCTGGCGTGATAAGGACCTTATTGGACTCTATTTCTCCTCGATCAATATCGGTCTGACGCAGCGGGACATTTTACGTTTTATGAAGATCTATTTCGCCACGGATCTAAAGGCGATTTTTAAGAGTGAAGGGCAGTTATTATCGTCATATGAGCGTAAGACTCATAAGATCGTAACGCATTCTCAGCGCAATAATCTGTAGCGCTTTTTGATAGCAGATTGTCAGTTTTAATATAGGTTTTAATATGATAGCCGCTCAATCTTTAGCGAAGCTTTCCGCTAAAAAAGTGACCACCTCGCTTCTGCTTTTCTGTTTCTGCGTCCTGTGTTTTGTCTGGCCAATTGAGAACTCCAATCTGCCTGCCAACCGTAACCTGTTTATCTACGTTGGCCTGGCGATGACTCTTTTTCTCTATTTTAAAAAGCACGGGATGCCGCTGGCGCATAACGCGACATCACGTATGCCGATCTATATCCTTGCTGGCCTATTGGCATTTACCTTACTTAACGGGCTGCTGGTTGCACCGGATCTCAAGCAGATGTTTCGCAGCTGGCAGGGACAGTACCTGCGCGCCGGGCTACTTTTCTTTATTGGCCTGCTTATCTACTCCTTTAGCGCCAGCTGCTTCCGTGGCTTAAGTAAGAGCCGCTTTCTTTCGCTGGTGGTGCTCTGCTCGCTGGGCGTAATATTTATCCACGTTATTCAGACCGTAATAATGTACCTGCGTAACGGCTATATTGACTGGGGCGTTACCTGGATTGTGCGCACGCGTACCGAGATGAGCTTCCAGATTAACTTCATCTGCGGCATTCTTTTCGCCGAGCTGCTTTCCCGCCTGTTCCTGCACCGCAAGTTTTTAATCTTTAAAACCAGCCTGCTGCTCTTTTTCATTGCCGTCTGCTTTGCCGCTACTGCGTTAGTGAATACTCGCTGGGGCACAATCGGTCTCATCGGCAGCACCATCTCAATCTGCATCTTTATTGCTGCCAAAATGCTCAACCGTAACAATCGCAAAAAGATGCTGCTGACCGGCGCAGTGGTCGCGCTGATGGTCACGGCCGTAGGCTACGCCTCCTGGACGCAGGATCCACGCTGGCAGAGCCTGAGCCAGGACGCCGTATCCGGCTGGAATCTCTCGGTGGATAACCGCTGCTACGACGGTTTTAAAGGGCCAACGCTGCAGGACAGCACTGGCCGGGTGCTGGATGAGTCTAACGCCTGCCGCTCAACCTTCTTCCATCAGGGCTGGAAGCTGGTGTTTGAAAACCCGTTCGGCACCGGACCACGTAAAGATGCCTTTTTAGTCCTGTTACAGAAGACGTATCATAATCCCACTATTGAGCAGGAAAACAGCCACTACGGCGTGATCGATTTTGCACTGCAAAACGGCTTTCTGGGTCTGGCCGGTTGGTTATGTTTCGTTATCTCGTTAATTGTGGCTGGGTGGAGTGCGTTCTCTAAAAAGCTTGTTATGCCGGGACTCTTTTTATCCCTGATGGCGGTGAGTTTCCTCTTCCGCTCCAGCGTAGATAATATGCTACGCGATCACTTCTTAGAGCAGTTTATGGCCTTTACCGGCCTGATGATCGGCTTGATCGTGACTAAAGATAAAAATAGCGTGCCAGGGAGTGCGTCATGAAGGTTTTGATTATTCGTCGCGATAATATTGGCGACCTGATTCTGACGACCCCGCTGATTGCGACCATTGCCCGCGAAACGGGAAGCAAGGTCGATCTGCTGGTCAACACCTACAACAAACCGGTGCTGGATAATAACCCGCACGTCGGCAAAGTATTTCTCTACAGCAAGCTGCATCACCGCAGCAAAGGGACGTCGGCATTAAGCGTTCTGTGGCAGCGGCTAAAAACCATTATCGATCTGCGCCGCGCCCGCTATGACGTAGCAATTGTTGCCAAGGAGCACTGGGATAAGCGTCCGCTGCAGTGGGCAAAGCTGGCGGGAGCGAAAAAAATTATCGCTATTGGTAACGACTGCCCGCCTGAAGTGACCGATGCGCTGCCGGAATCAACTCAGAATGAGCACCTGGTGAAGCTGCTGGCGCGCTTAGCCGAGCCGCTGGGTATCACCGCCGAGCCTGGGCCGCTGGAGCTGTACGTGCGGCCTGAAGAGACAGCGGCCATTAAGCAGAAGATCGCTCTCCCTGATGACGGCCTGCCAGTTTATGGATTACAGATCAGCTCCCGTCGGCCCGAACAGCGCTGGCCAGTAGAGAACTTTGTCGCGCTGGCGCAGCGCCTTGCCGCGCAACAGCCGTGTCATATTCTGCTCTTCTGGTCGCCGGGCAGCGCAGATAACAAACTGCATCCGGGCGATGATGAGAAGGCACGCTATATCATTGATAACTCCCAGAACGTCTCGTTAATTCCCGTGGTTACGCAAAATATCCGCGAGCTGATGGCGGGCATGTCGCTGTGCGATCGGATTGTTACCAGCGACGGCGGCGCGCTGCATATTGCCGCCGGGGTGCATAAACCGATTGTTGCCCTGTTTGGTAATAAAGCGGCCTGGCTCTGGACGCCGTGGGCTGTACCGCATGAACTGCTACAGGGTGAGGGCTATGATGTCCGCAACATCCCGGTTGATGAGGTGTATAATGCCTTCATTCGTCTGCAGGAACAGCGTTAATAAGACAGGTTTCACTGAATGATTCGAGCACTGAGAAAGAAGATACAGCTAATTCTGGTTAACCTGTTTTTGCGGCTGTATACGGGTAAGAACGGTCTGGCCTCTACCCAGGCGGAATTCGCCCAGGAAGATAAGCGCAATATCAAAAATATTGTTATCTACTCCTCGACGGCGCTGGGTGATTTCATGATGAACTCCCCGGCGATCCACGCCATTCGCCGGGAGTACCCTGACGCGCATATTACCCTTATCTGCCATAAAAAAATGGTGCAGTTTCTTTCGGCGGGGAAAGATTGGGATAGCCTTATCGCCTGGGATAACAAGCTGACCACGGTCTCCGCGCTGGTAGACAACATCAAACAGCAGGGCCGCCCGGATGCGGCAATTATTCTGCACTCCCATACGCCGTATGATTTTCTCAGCGCCCTCCGCGCCGGGGCAAAATATGTCTTTATCGATAACGATAAGCAGGCTATTCCCCTGGTCAGCAAATGGGCCACCAGCCGCCTGAAGAATTTTGTCGGTCATACTATTCAGCGCAAGCTGGAGCTGATTGCTCCCTTCCTTAGCCATGAGCCTTCCCGGGCCATGCGCCTGCCCGCAGAGGTGGTAGTAGATGAAGCGACCCGCGATCCGGCGGTGAAGTATGTTGGCTTCCAGATGGGGGCATCGAGCCTGCGTAAATGCTGGTCGACAGAGAATTTTGCCCGCCTCGCGACCCAGATGATTAACGACGACGATGCGGTAAAAATTGTGTTGATTGGCGCGCCGAACGAAGTCGCGCTGCAGGATAAGTTCCTGCAGCAGCTCGATGCCCGCTATCACGATCGCGTTCTGCCCCTGATTGGCAAAACCACTATTCCCGGCCTGCTGCAGGAGATCAAGAAGATGAGCCTGCTGGTGACCTCTGATACCGGCCCTCTGCACCTGGCCGTGGCGATGCAGGTCCCGACCGTCAGCATGTTCGTGGTGACCTCGCCTATGCTCTATGGTCCCTACCAGGATCCAGAGCTACATTCGGTTATCTATAAAGCCTTTACCACATTTGATGAACAACATTACGCCTCCGCATTGGATAAAATCAGCCTTAACGAAGTCTATGCGCGGGTGAAAACGTTTCTCTAGCTTCTGCCCGCCGGTATAAGGAAAACAATAATGAGCGTGGCGTTTAGCCGTAAACAGGGTTTTGAGATCTATCAGCGCGTCAACGATGATGATTTCACCACCCTGCTTACGCAGTATAAAAATAACCAAATTCCGGTACGCAAACTGGCCAGCGGCAGCGCCGCCAGGTCGGTGGCGATTATCGCCTCAGAGAAACGTAAATACATTCTGAAAGAGGATCGCGAGCGGGATAAGCGGCTTGAGAAGAAGATCGCCAACTTTATATTTGGCCCGTTCCAGTCACGCCTTATTAAACTGATGGATCGCGCCGTTAACGAAGGCTGCCACGTTTTTCAGGAGCTTTACTTCGTTGCCGAAAAGAACCGTTTTCGCACCACGCAGGATGTGTACGCCTTCTATGAGTACATTGAAGGCACGCCCCTCACCGAGGTAGATAATCCCGAGCAGTTTATTCCGCAAATCATCGAGTGCATTCTCGAGCTGCACCGTCACGGGCTGGCCTCAAACGATATTCATTTCGGCAACTTTATCCTGACGCCTGACGGCACGCTGCGTATTATCGATATCTCCTG
Organism: Pseudescherichia sp.; assembly: GCA_039594205.1. Taxonomy (GTDB): domain Bacteria; phylum Pseudomonadota; class Gammaproteobacteria; order Enterobacterales; family Enterobacteriaceae; genus Pseudescherichia. The sequence goes on from JBCNNW010000097.1 coordinate 10,315, forward strand.
CAAGGCAAGCGTGAAGGTGTGCCAGGCAAACGATCTGCTGACGCTGCGCAGGAAATTCGGCGTGGAGATTGAAAGCAGCAGCGGGGTGTATAAAATCATCCGTGCTAAAGAGACCCTGCGGCGGAAAATCCGCGCGCTCAAGTCGCGCAAGACTAAGTAGGTCGGGTAAGCAAAGCGCCACCCGACATAAGGGCTATAAAGACGCTGCTACTGTCTTAAACACCGTGTCCGCCGTCAGCTGCTGCAGATCGCCATTTGGCGATCGCACCGCCAGCTGATTTTTGCCGTAGCCGCCGATCAGCCCCGGATCGGTTGGGCCGTAGAGCGTAAAGTTAGGCCGATCGAGGGCCGCGGCCATATGGCTCAGGCCGGTATCCACCGACACCACCAGCCTTGCACCCGCCAGCTCACGAGCCACCTTCTCCAGGCTCAGGCGCGGCAGCACCTCTACGTAATCAAACCCCTCCGCCAGCCGTCTGGCACGCGCTTCTTCATGCGGTGCCCCCCACGGAAGCTTAATCTTTAACCCCGACGTCGCCATCAGCGCCAGCAGATCCCGCCAGCGGGCTTCCGGCCAGTGCTTATCATCCCGCGTGGTAGCGTGCAGAAACACGGCGTAAGGCTCGCCCGCCGCACTCTCTTCGATAAAATGCCGGGCAATGGCATAGTCGCCCTGAGTCTGCGGCTTACGGTAGCCCAGGCTTTTGGCAAACAGCTCCCGGGTGCGCTCCACGGCGTGCTGCTGCCGGGCAATATGGTGGCGGCGGCTATAGAACAGGCTGGCCAGCGGCTCGCGAGCGGTTTGCCAGTCCATGCCGTGCTTTGCGCCGTGCGCCAGCCGGGTAACCAGCGCCGCGCTTTTCACCAGCCCCTGGGCATCGATAATGGCGTCATAGCGCACTGCCCTCAGGGTCTCGCGAAACGCCCGGCGCTCTGCTTTCACCGGATCGGAGAACCAGGCTTTACGCCAGCGGCGCAGGGCTACCGGGATGACGCGATCCACCGCCTCATGCCAGGAGGGGATCTGAGCGAATCCCTCCTCTACAACCCAGTCAAACCGAATATCCGCAACTGCCTGCATGGCGTCCGTCAGGGCAGGCAGAGTATGCAGCACGTCACCCATCGATGATGTTTTAACGATCAGTACCCGCATCCGTTAGCCTTCTTCATCCAGCAGCAGACCATTGAGCGTCTCCAGCACCTGCTCGGGCTGAATATCGATCAGGCTCTGATGGTAGCCCTCTGCGGCATCGCCTTTACGTACCTTGTGGTAGCCGGTGATCAGGCGGATCACCCGCGCCTTATGCGACAGCGGCGGGGTAAAGTCCGGGCTGCTGGGACCGTACAGCGCCACCAGCGGGCGGTTAAGCGCGGCGGCAACGTGCATCAGGCCGGAGTCATTGGTGACCACAGCCCGACAGGCCGCCAGTAAAATCACCGCCTGCTCAAGCTGGGTCTCACCGGCCAGGTTACGGCACCATGCCTGCTGCTCAAGGCTCAGCATGGCCAGGATCTCGTTCCCGGCTTCGTGATCTTTCGCGGAACCAAACAGCACCACCTGGTAGCCTTCGTCGATCAGCTGCTTCGCCAGTTCGGCGTAGTGGTAGTGCGGCCAGCGCTTCGCCGGGCCAAACTCTGCGCCGGGGCAGAAGCCGATGAGGGGGCGATCGCTCAAGATGCCGAAGGTGTTACAGGTGCGGCGTTGCTCGCTCTCTTCCACCTGCAGCTGCGGCCAGAGCAGCGGCTGAGGCAGATCTTTTGCTGAGTCCATCACGCCTTTATCGTAGGCCAGCGCCACGTAGCGCTCGACCATTAGCGGCCAGGCCTGCTTATCCAGTACGCGGGCGTCGTTAAGCACGCCGTAGCGCATCTCGCCGCGCCAGCCGGTGCGCACGGGGATGTTGGCAAAGAAAGGCACTAAGGCAGATTTATAAGAGTTAGGCAGCACGTAAGCGCGATCGTAGCGGCGCTCGCGCAGGCTCATGCCAAGACGGCGACGTGCGCCAAGCTCCAGCGCCCCATGCCCAAGCGGCATAGGGATCGCTTCATTCACTTCCGGCATCCGCGACAGCAGCGGACGACACCATGCAGGGGCCATCACGTCGATTGTCGCCTGGGGATAGCGCGCCTTGAGCGTGCGATAGAGACTTTGCGACATCATCATGTCGCCCACCCATGACGGGCCGATCACCAGTATTTTCATGCAGATTCTTACGCGTCGCGGTTCAGCCAGGCCATATATTCCGCTACGCCTTCGGCAACGGTTTTAAACGGCTTGTCGTAACCAGCTGCACGCAGATTGGTCAGGTCTGCCTGGGTAAACGCCTGGTAGCGGCCTTTCAGCTTCTCCGGGAACGGGATGTATTCGATCTCGCCCTTCTTATGGAATGCCAGCGCGGCGTCAGCCACGGCCTGGAAGGACTCTGCGCGGCCGGTGCCGAGGTTGTAGATACCGGAGACGCGGTTTTCCCAGAACCAGAGGTTTACCGCCGCCACGTCGCCCACGTAGACGAAGTCGCGCTTGAAGCCGTCGCTGCCTTCAAACAGCTTCGGCGTTTCACCGTTGTTCAACTGGGTGTTGAGGTGGAAAGCGACACTGGCCATGCTGCCTTTATGGCCTTCACGCGGACCGTAGACGTTGAAGTAGCGGAAGCCAACGATCGGCGAGTTCGCTTCTGGCAGGATCTGGCGCACGTACTCATCAAACAGGAACTTGGAGTAGCCGTAGACGTTCAGCGGCTGCTCATACTCGCGGGATTCAATAAAGTCGCTGGTGCGTCCGCCGTAGGTAGCCGCAGAGGAGGCGTACAGGAACGGAATATCGCGCTCCAGGCAGTAGTGCAGCAGCTCTTTGGAGTACTGATAGTTGTTGTCCATCATGTACTTGCCGTCCCACTCGGTGGTGGAGGAGCATGCGCCTTCGTGGAAGATGGCTTCAATGTCGCCGAACTCTTCGCCCGCCATAATCTGGATGAGGAAATCCTCTTTATCCATATAGTCAGCGATGTTCAGATCGGCCAGGTTAACGAACTTGGTGCCGTCTTTCAGGTTATCGACCACCAGAATGTCAGTGATGCCTTTGTCATTGAGCGCTTTGACAATGTTGCTGCCGATAAAGCCTGCGCCGCCGGTAACGATAATCATAACTGTAACCTTTAAATGTGGATGCGCTGAGACAATCTCAGGCATGAATACCTTTATCATACCATCACATTGCCGACCCTTCAGCCCTTCGCCGCGATCCCGGCGGGCCGTACGTGATTTGTGCTGCAAAAACGATAACCGGTGCGGCATCATCTCGTATCAGCGTAATGCTTTCGGTAAGATGTGCTGAAATTTGCCCAGTCTGGAGAATTGCAATGCGTGGGGATTTTTACCAACGGTTGAACAGCGACCTTGAAACCGCCCGGGCGGAAGGGTTGTTTAAAGAAGAACGCATTATCACCTCGGCCCAGCAGGCCGATATCACCGTTGCCGACGGCAGCCAGGTGATCAACTTCTGCGCCAACAACTACCTCGGTCTGGCGAACCATCCGGATCTCATCAGCGCGGCGAAGGCCGGAATGGACAGCCACGGCTTCGGCATGGCCTCGGTGCGTTTCATCTGCGGTACCCAGGACAGCCATAAACTCCTTGAGCAGAAGCTGGCCGGCTTCCTCGGCATGGAAGACGCCATTCTTTACTCCTCCTGCTTCGACGCCAACGGCGGCCTGTTTGAAACGCTGCTGGGGGCGGAAGATGCGATTATCTCTGATGCCCTGAACCACGCGTCTATCATTGACGGGGTACGCCTCTGCAAAGCCAAACGCTATCGCTATGCCAATAACGATATGCAGGAGCTGGAGGCGCGTCTGCAGGAGGCGCGTGACGCGGGCGCGCGTCAGGTACTGATTGCCACCGACGGCGTCTTCTCTATGGACGGCGTGATTGCCAACCTGAAGGGCGTCTGCGACCTGGCAGACAAATATGAGGCGCTGGTGATGGTCGACGACTCTCACGCGGTGGGGTTTGTTGGCGAAAACGGCCGGGGTTCACACGAGTATTGTGACGTAATGGGCCGGGTGGACATTATCACCGGCACGCAGACCATTTTGACCGGCACGGATCACCTCGCGCACCGGCGGCGTGTCGGACCCGATGATGAGCGCGCCGCAAGCCATGGCCTCGATCACCGACCAGGACAGCACGAACGGATAGGTCAGATAAATATGCGCAGTCGATATCTGGTAGAGCTTGCGCAGATCGGCATGGGGGATGGCCCCCAGAAACACCACCCTGTCGGGCGGCAAGTCGTGATTGCGCACAAGATGTTCGCGCCATGATCCTCCACCCGGGGGCGGCGTGCCATAGCTGACCCCATCTCCGCCGACTAAGACGAAGATGGCGTCCTTGTTCTGGCGAATGACTTTCGCCGCCGCCTCCAGCGCCTGCGGGAAGCCCCGATAGGGTTCGAGATCGCGCGACACGAAGGTGATGACGCGCGATTCTCCGGCCTTCAAAACGCGACCGTCGGGCAGCTGCAAAGATGCATGGCGGTCGGGATAGAAAACCTTGGTATCGACGCCCTCATGCACGACGGCGATGCGATTTTGCACAGCCTCCGGATAAAGGCTCTTCTGCCAGTGTGTCGGGCTGAAACCGCCATCCATGCTTTCAAGCGTGACGAGCTGCGCCATATTTCTAAGCCGCAGTCGTTTCCGCATCTCCACATCAGGCTTGTCGTCGGGCGCAAAGCCGACATCCGCACCATGCGCCCGATAGAAAAATTCGCAATAGCCAAGCGCCGGCGTCGAGGGCAGCACGTCCTTGACGAACATCATGCTGCCCCAGCCGATATGACCGATGACTATGTCCGGCGGTTGACCGTGTCGCGCCATCGCTTCAAGCGTTTCGGCGACACGGTAACCGATCCGGGTATGATGATCCGGAACCTCGAGATATCTGGCCATCGCACCATCGGTGCGA
>JBCNNW010000098.1:0-14774 GCA_039594205.1 Pseudescherichia sp.
ACCTTTACATTATAGATGTGTAAACATCTGGACGTCTAAAATCCGTCGTCTTTTAAATTTATGGTGCGTTGGCTGCGCTTCCTCACCCTGGTCACTTACCTATGTAAGCTCCCGGGGATAAGCAAGCTTGCCGCCTTCCCTAAATTCAAAATCCATTGGATTTACAAAAATTAGAGGAAGAAAAAATGACAGTATTGAACCACACCCTCGGTTTTCCTCGCGTTGGTCTGCGTCGCGAGCTGAAGAAGGCACAAGAGAGCTACTGGGCGGGTAACACCACGCAGGAAGCATTGCTGGCGGTGGGCCGGGAGCTGCGCGCCCGCCACTGGGAGCAGCAGAAGCAGGCGGGTATTGACCTGTTGCCGGTGGGCGATTTCGCGTGGTACGACCATGTTCTGACCACCAGCCTGCTGCTTGGCAACGTGCCGGCTCGTCATCAGAACAGAGATGGATCGGTTGATATCGACACCCTGTTCCGCATGGGTCGCGGCCGTGCGCCCACCGGTGAGCCAGCGGCTGCGGCAGAGATGACCAAATGGTTTAACACTAACTACCACTATCTGGTGCCGGAGTTTACTCAAGGGCAGCGGTTCACGCTGACCTGGACCCAGCTACTGGACGAAGTGGACGAGGCGCTGGCGCTGGGTCACAGGGTCAAACCCGTCCTGCTGGGGCCGGTTACGTACCTGTGGTTGGGTAAGGTCAAAGGCGAACCGTTTGACCGCCTGAGCCTGCTAAACGATATTCTGCCGGTCTACCAGCAGGTGCTGGCCGAGCTGGCTAAACGCGGCGTCGAGTGGGTACAGATCGATGAACCCGCGCTGGTGCTGGAGCTGCCCGAGCCGTGGCTGGAGGCGTTCAAACCGGCCTATGAAGCGCTGGCAGGAGAGGTGAAGCTGCTGCTGACCACCTATTTCGACGACGTGACGCAGAATCTCGATACCATCACTGCGCTGCCGGTGCAGGGTCTGCACGTTGACCTGGTGCACGGCAAGGATGACGTCTTCGGGCTGCATCGCCGCCTGCCAGCCGACTGGCTGCTCTCCGCCGGGCTGGTCAACGGGCGTAACGTCTGGCGGGCCGATCTCACCGAGAAGTATGCGCAGATTAAAGAGATCGTCGGCCAACGCGATCTGTGGGTTGCCTCCTCCTGCTCGCTGCTGCACAGCCCCATCGATCTGAGCGTCGAGACCCGGCTGGATGCCGAAGTGAAGAGCTGGTTTGCCTTCGCCCTGCAAAAATGTCACGAGCTGGCCCTGCTGCGCGATGCCCTGAACAGCGGCGACACCGCGCCGCTGGCTGAATGGAGCGCCCCGATCCAGGCGCGGCGCGACTCGACCCGGGTTCACAACACGACGGTGGCCCAGCGGCTGGCGGCGATTACCGCCAGAGATAGCCAGCGCGCGCGCCCCTACGCGGAGCGTGCGGCGGCTCAGCGGGCGCGTTTCAACCTGCCCGCCTGGCCGACAACCACCATCGGCTCGTTTCCGCAAACCACCGAGATCCGCGGCCTGCGTCTGGAGTTCAAACAGGGACGCTTAGACGCGGGCAGCTACCGCACCGGCATCGCCGAACATATCAAGCAGGCGATTGCCGAGCAGGAGCGCCTTGGTCTTGACGTGCTGGTACATGGTGAAGCCGAGCGTAACGACATGGTGGAGTATTTTGGTGAGCATCTGGACGGCTTTGTCTTTACCCAGAATGGCTGGGTGCAGAGCTACGGCTCCCGCTGCGTGAAGCCGCCGGTGGTGATCGGCGACGTCAGCCGCCCGGAGGCGATCACCGTGGAGTGGGCGAAATATGCCCAGTCCCTCACCGATAAGCCGGTAAAAGGGATGCTCACCGGGCCGGTGACCATTCTCTGCTGGTCCTTCCCGCGCGAAGACGTCAGCCGGGAAACCATCGCGAAGCAGATCGCGCTGGCACTGCGGGACGAAGTGGCGGATCTGGAGGCGGCGGGCATCGGGATTATCCAGATTGATGAGCCTGCCTTGCGTGAAGGGCTGCCGCTAAAGCGCAGCGACTGGGACGCCTACCTGGCGTGGGGCGTGGAAGCCTTCCGTATCAACGCTGCGGTGGCGAAGGACGAGACGCAGATCCACACCCACATGTGCTACTGCGAGTTCAACGACATCATGGACTCCATCGCCGCGCTGGATGCCGACGTGATCACCATCGAAACCTCGCGCTCGGATATGGAGCTGCTGGCGTCGTTTGAGGCCTTTGAATATCCGAATGAGATCGGGCCGGGGGTCTACGATATTCACTCGCCAAACGTGCCGGACGTGGCGTGGATCGAGACTCTGCTGAAAAAAGCGGCGGATCGCATTCCGGCCGGGCGCCTGTGGGTTAACCCGGACTGCGGCCTGAAAACCCGCGGCTGGCCGGAGACCCGTGCGGCGCTGGCGAATATGGTTAAAGCGGCGCAGAACCTGCGTAACGCGTAAGGTAACAGTGCCGGGCGGCGCGCACGCTGGCCCGGCCTACGCCTGGCTTAGCCATCTGGTTCCCATCTGCTTAATGACCGCATGCTGCTGGGGAGTCGGAGGCCTGTCGCTTACCACATAATCGAAATCCCCCACGCTGCCGTTCTGGCAGATCGCGTTCCGGCCAAACTTAGTGCTGTCCACCACCAGCACGCTCACCGCCGCGCTGGCTACCAGCGCCCGGCGTGCGGCGACCTCATCATCGTTATAGTCATACAGCTCGCCCGTCTCACCGATCCCGCCTATTGAAACCACGCCAGCGTCAACGCGGTAACGGCTGAAAAAACACTGGGCATCGCTGCCGATCACATCCAGATCGCGCTTGCGGACGCGCCCGCCCGCTACCGTCAGTTCGCAGGCGGCAAGACGGCTCAGCGCTTCGGCGGCGTGCAGATTATTGGTGAATACCGCCAGCCGACTCGCTTCCGGCAGCGCCCGGGCCACCATCTCAACGGTGGTGCCGGTACCGAGAAAGCAGCTCTGGTAGTCGCCCAGCAGCGCCGCCGTGCGCTCACCGATCCAGCGCTTGCCTGCAATATTGACGATCTCCCGCTGCTGATAGCCAATATTTTCGCGGGCGAAAGGGGCAACCATGCCGTGACGCCGCAGCAGCAGTCCACCCGAGGTGAGCATACGCAGATCGCTGCGCACGGTTTGCAATGAGACGCCAAAGTGCTGCGCCAGCTGCTCGATGCTGCTTTCACCGTGTGCCGTCACCAGCGCAACAATCGCCGTGCGGCGGGATTCGGGGGTCATTATTCGCTCCTGTTAGCACCCTTTTACATCATGCTAGCGCGCGAATGTGAAATTATTACTACGAAAAAAGCTGGTCATATTTTTGTCAGATTTCCCTGTTTTAATCGTCACAACGAAAACAGAGGGAAGAGATCATGAGTAAGCACACCGCGCTGGCCGCCGTTATCGTAACCGCATTAAGCACGCCGGCTTTCGCCGCCTCCACGCTGACGCTCTATACCAGCCAGCCGAACGAAGATGCTCAGATGACCGTTACCGCCTTCGAAAAGGCGCATCCGGATATTGAGGTCAAATGGATCCGCGACGGAACCACTAAGCTGACGGCGCGCCTGCAGGCCGAGCTGGCGGCGGGCGGTGCCGCACCGGACGTGCTGCTGATCGCCGACAGCGTCACCATGGAGTCACTGAAAAAGCAGGATCTGCTGGCGGCTTATAAATCCCCCGAGGCCAGCCGCTACGATGCCCAGCTGTACGATCCGCAGGGTTACTACTACGGCACCAAGCTGATCACCACTGGAATTGCTTACAACACCCGCGCACCGGTGAAGCCTGGCTCCTGGCAGGATCTGCTCAAGCCTGAACTCAAGAATATGACCACGCTGCCCAGCCCGCTCTACTCTGGCGCGGCGCAGATCCATATGGCGACGCTGATGAACGATCCGCAGCTCGGCTTTGCCTGGTACGAAAAGCTGAAGGCTAACGGCGCGATGCCGCAGAGCGGAAACGGCGCGGTGATGAACGCCATCACTTCCGGCAGCAAGGGCTACGGCGTGCTGGTGGACTATATGGCGATCCGCGAAAAAGCTAAGGGCGCGCCGATTGAGTTCGTGTTCCCGAAAGAGGGCGTCAGCATCGTCACCGAGCCGGTAGCCATGCTGAAGAAGGCGAAAAACCCGGACGGGGCGAAAGCCTTTATCGACTTTGTGCTGTCGGATGCGGGTCAGCGCCTGGTGCTGAAGCAGGGCTACCTGCCTGCCGATGCGAACCTCCCGGCCCCGGAAGGCTTTCCGGCACGCGAAAGCATCAAGCTGATGCCGTATGACCCGGCGAAGGCGCTGGCGGATACCGACGCCAATAAAAAACGCTTCGCCGATCTGTTTGGAAACCGCTAACTGATGACCACCATGACCCTCCGTCAACCCACCAGCAGCGGCCCGCCGAAGGGGCTACTCTGGCTGCTGCTCGGCCTGGTGGCGCTGCTTAGCCTGCTGCCGAGCCTGCGGCTGCTGGTCTCAGCGCTGCTCGACTGGCAGCAGGGGAGCAGCAGCAGCCTGTGGCGCGTTCTCAGCAACCCGACAACCTGGACCGCGCTCTCCCATAGCCTCTACACCAGCGGCCTGGGCACGCTGCTCTCGCTGCTGCTGGGCGGGCTGTTTGCCTTCTGCCTCGCGCTGACCAATATCCGCCTCAAGCAGGTCTGGGTATTCCTGTTTATGCTGCCGATGATGATCCCCCCTCAGGTGACGGCCCTGAGCTGGCTCCAGCTCTTCGGGCCGAGCAGCATCCTGCTTAACAGCCTGGGGATTGCGCCGTCGTTTGGCAGCGCCAATCCACTCTACTCCCCGGAGGGGATCGCCCTGCTGCTGGGGATCCAGCATGCGCCGCTGGTCTTTCTGGCTCTGCGCACCCAGCTCCAGTGCCTGCCGAAAGAGCAGATCGAGGCGGCGCGGCTGAACGGCGCGTCGCTGTGGCGGGTGTTTATCGACATCGTGCTGCCGCTGTGCCGCACCGCGCTGTGGGCTGGCGCAGCGATCGCCTTCGTCTCTGCGCTGGGTAACTTTGGTATTCCGGCGATGCTGGGCATCCCCATCTCCTATTTTGTGCTGCCGATTCAGATCTACCAGTCGCTCTCCAGCTTCGGTCCGTCGATGCTGAGCGACGTGGCGGCGCTGTCGGTGCTGATGGGCGTGCTGGCGATCGGCATTGTCTCCCTGCAGGGCTATCTCCAGCGCCGCCATGCGCTACCGCTGATCGGCATGGCCGGACGGGCGCTCGACTTCCAGCTTGGCAGATGGCGGCTTGCTACCGAGCTGCTGCTGGGCGCGGTGCTGGCTGCTATTCTGCTGGCTCCGCTGCTGGCGTTGGTTGCGACCTCGCTGGTGCCGACCCTCGGCGTGCCGCTGACGGCCAGGACCCTGACCTTTAACGCTTACCAGGCGATGCTGGAGAGCGGTAGCGCCACCTGGCGCGCGCTGAGCAACAGCCTGCTGCTCTCGGTCTCCGCCGCGCTGGTGCTGATGCTGCTGAGCCTGCCGCTGGCCTGGCTGCTGGTGCGTTTCCCGGCGCGTCCGCTGCGCTGGCTGCACAGCGCCATCGACATTCCCTATACCCTGCCGGGGGTAGTGCTGGCTATCGCCTGCATCCTGCTGTTCGCCCGCCCGCTGCCCATTATCGGCATCAGCCTGAGCGGCACGCTGCTGATCATCTTCTTCGCCTACCTGGCACGCTTTCTCACCGTCTGCCTGAAGCCGCTGCACAACAGCATGCTGCAACTTGACCCTGCGATGGAGGAGGCGGCCAGCCTGGCGGGAGCCAACTTCTCCCAGCGGCTGCGGCATATTGTCCTGCCCCTGCTGGCTCCGGCGGCCTTTGCCGGCGCGCTACTGGTGTTTCTGACGGCGGTGAATGAGCTGACCGTCTCGGCCCTGCTGTGGAGCGCGGGCAAGGAGACCCTTGGCGTGGTCATATTCAACCTTGATGAGAGCGGCGATAAGGTACTGGCCTCCGCCATCTCTGTGATGGTCGTCGCGCTGGTGGCACTGGTAATGCTGATGCTGAGCGGCCTGAGCCGCTATCTACCCAAAGGAGTGATCCCATGGCAGAACTGAGCCTGGAGAGCCTGAGTAAAACGTTCGGCGATCAGACCGTGGTACGCGATCTGAGCCTGACCATTCCCGAAGGCGCATTTACGGCGCTGCTCGGGCCAAGCGGCTGCGGGAAGACCACCACCCTGCGCATACTGGCCGGGCTGGAGCGGCTCTCCAGCGGCCGCCTGATGCTGGGCAACCGGCTGCTGGCCGATGCGGTTACTCATCTGCCGCCGGAGGCGCGCAACATGGGGATGGTGTTTCAATCCTACGCCCTCTGGCCGCATATGACGGTAGCGGAGAACGTTGGCTATCCGCTGAAGCTGAAGAAAGTGAACGGCGCGGCGCGGCATAAGCAGGTGCTTGCTGCCCTTGAGGTGGTCGAGCTGGCGGCATATGCCGACCGCTCGCCGCAGGATCTAAGCGGCGGACAGCGTCAACGCGTGGCGCTGGCACGCTGCCTGGTTTCCGAGCCGCAGGTGGTGCTGCTTGACGAACCGCTGGCGAATCTCGACCGTCATCTGCGGGCCACCATGGAGCAGACCTTCCGCGAATTTCATCGCCGCACCGGGGCAACCTTTGTCTACGTGACCCACGATCAGGCAGAGGCGATGGCGCTGGCCAGCCATATCGCGGTGATGCATCGGGGCGAGCTGATGCAGTGGGGAACGCCGCAGGAACTCTATCAGCAGCCGCACAGCGCTTGGGTTGCGGGGTTTATTGGCAAGGGCAGCGTGTTGAACCTGGCGAGCGCAACGCAGGAGCGCCATCTGGATAGCATACAGCTTCATCATGGGCTGAGCGTGAACGGGGGGGCGCGCCACCCGGTGCTGGTACGCCCCGAGCACGTTGAAATAGGTGAGGGCGGCCTGGCCGCCACGGTGGAAAACTGTATCTATCAGGGGGAGCGCTACCTGCTGGCGCTGCGCCTGGCCGACGGTCAGCCGCTTACCGCCTTCCATCACCTGCCGCTGCGCGAGCAGCAGCTCACCGCCGTGCGCCTGCATCAGGGCTGGCGGCTGGAGGCGGCGTGACGGTGCAGATTGAAATTATCAGCGGGCTGGATGGCAAAACGCCCGCCGCTATTCTGGTGACCACCCCCACACAGCGCATTCTGCTGGACGCCGGAGGCTCGCTGGAGCCGGGAGCCGACGATTGGCCGGTGCCGGATCGTCTGGATGCCGTGCTGCTCAGTCACGATCATATCGATCATATCGCTGGCCTGGCGCGGCTGCCCGCCTCGGTGCCGATCTATTGTAGCGCCGTAACGGCCCGCGCGTTGCCGCCAGAATCGAACGTTTACCCGATACCGGTGCGCGGTCAGTTCTCCCTCGGCGAATTGACGGTGACCACCGGCAGCAGCGGCCACGCCTGGGGCGGGATCTGGTTCCACCTTGCTGTGCCAGGGGGGCTGTTCTACAGCGGCGACGTGAGCCTGGAGTCGGCGCTGTTTCATTTCGATCCGCCACCACCTGCGGCGGTCGCGCTGATGGACGCCTCGTATGGCCTGTACGACACGCCCCAGCAGCAGCAGCTTGAGACCCTGTGGCTGCACGTGCAGCGGCCGGTGCTCTGTCCGGTTCCGCCCTCCGGACGGGCGGTGGAGATGGCGCTGCTGCTGGCGCGTCGTGGCATGAGTGACGTGACGATGGATGATGCCTGCCAGGAGATGCTGACCCTGATGGCGGAAGATAATGACGGCAGCCTGATCCCCGGCGTAGAGCATGAGCTGCGGCAGCGGGTACGTGACCTGCCGTCGTTGACCGCTGACGCGCCGGTGATTCTGGCCGCCGACCCGGATGGGCAGCAGGGCATTGCGGGCGAACTGCGGCGGCGCGCTGATTTCCGCCACCGCACCCTGTTTACCGGGCATATGAATCACCGCGCCCGCGAGCAGCATCAACGAGGCGAGGTGGATTTCTGCCGCTGGAACGTTCATCCCACGCGTCGCTGCTTACAGAAGCTGGTGACGATACTGGGTTGTCGCCAGCTGGTGCCGTTGTTTACCCCTGTTGATGACACCGCGCTCTGGCAGCAGACGCTGGGCTGCGACATCCTTACCCAGCCCCATTTCAGGATAAAACATGACGCTACTGCCTAAGCCTTTTGTCTTTGTTCGCCATGGCCAGACGCCGCTTAACCGCGATCGCCTGATTGGCGGACGTACCGAAGTACCGCTCACCGCGACGGGTGAGCAGCAGGCCCGCGATGCCGCACCGCTACTGGCCAACCACCCCTGGAGCATCGTTGCCGTTAGCCCGCAGCAGCGCGCCCGGCGTACCGCAGAGCTATTACTGCCTGGGGCATCGCTGACGCAGGTTCCCGACCTGCGCGAGCGAGACTGGGGCGACCTGGAGTGTCGTCCCCTTGGCGAGCAGACGCCCTACGAGGAGACGCCGCCGAACGGCGAAGCCTGGCTGCCTTTCTGTCGGCGCGTCACCGGGGCGTTGAACACCCTGCTGGCGCAGTACGACACGCCGCTGATTGTGGCGCACTCTGGTGTGTTCCGCGTGATCCGCCTGCTGGCGACCGGCACGCCCCATGGCGAGCGAGTCGGCAACGTTGCCCCGCTCTGGATCCTGCCCGGCGCTACCCCTGATGACTGGAAAATTATTCCGCTGGAGAAGATGAATGCTGACTGAACAGTGTGTGATTGTAGATATCGACGGTACGCTTGCCGAGTTCGACGCCGAGGCGGTACGCGAGTGGGTCTTAGGCCCGGAAAAGCAGTGGCAGCCCTTTTTCGCCCACATGGCGGAGGCGCTGCCGAGCGTGGCCATTAGCCGTCTGGTGGGGCTACTCAGCGCCCAGCAGCAGAAGATCGTGATCTGCAGCGGACGGCCTGCCAGCTTCCAGCGCCATACCCAGGAGTGGCTGGAGCGGCACTGCATTCCGTTCGATGCGCTCTATCTTCGGCCGGACGGGGAGGACATGCTTCCGGATGAGGTAGTAAAGAAGACGCTGCTGCAGCAGATAAAAGCGGACGGCTACGCCCCCTGGCTGGTGATCGACGATCGTCAGGCGGTAGTGGATTTCTGGCGTGCGGAAGGGCTGACCTGCCTGCAGTGTGCGCCGGGCGATTTTTAAGCCGCCCGGCACAGAATGCTAGCTTCGTTTTTCGCCGTACCGGGCAAACCATGCCAGCATGCGCTGCCAGCCATCTTTGGCTGACTCCTCGTGGTAGCTCGGACGATAGTCGGCGTTAAAGGCATGTCCGGCATCGGGGTAGACCACGATCTCCGCCTCAGCGTTGGCGGCACGCAGGGCATGACGCATGGTTTCTACTGTATCAAGCGGAATGCTGTCATCCTGCGCACCGTATAGACCCAGCACCGGCGCGTTAAGATCGGTGGCGATATCCACCGGATGCTTCGGTGAGTTCAGGGTTTTGTCGCCCACCAGCTTGCCGTACCATGCCACCGCTGCCTTCAGCTGTGGATTATGCGCGGCATAGAGCCAGGCGATACGCCCGCCCCAGCAGAAGCCGGTAAGCAGAAGCCGGTGCGCGTCGCCACCGTTGCGCGCCGCCCAGTTGGCAACGTGGTCAAGATCGGCCAGTACCTGGGCATCCGGCACCTTTGAAACCAGCTCTTTAAACAGCGTGGGGATATCACTGTAGTCGTTGGGATCGCCCTGGCGGAAATAGAGCTCAGGCGCGATGGCCAGATAGCCCTCCTGCGCCAGCCGACGGCAGATATCACGAATATGCTCGTGCACGCCGAAAATCTCCTGCACAACAATCACTACCGGTAGCGGGCCGGTGGCAGCCTGTGGCCGGGCATGCCAGGCGGGCATATTTTCTCCCTGAGTGGGAATTGACGTCTCACCGGTCAGAATTGACTCTTCAGAGGTAAGAACGGCGGTGGAAGCGTGAGGTGAAGCTGCAGGTGCAAAGCCGGGCTGTTTTTCTGTGGTCATGGCAATCTCCGTACCCTTATTTAGCGCATCAGGTAACTATAGCCAGTACGACTAAATCATCCTGTGCGGAAGAGACTATCTTTAAGACGAACGGGCGAAGAAGAACACTATAGTGTGACATATATCACTTTTTGATGAAAAATTGATGTAAACAGTTTCCTTCAGAGTGATTGGCGTCACGAAAAAAAGCGATGGCCTTCTGTAGAGTACCGTTTTACTTCTGCTGATGAATCGACCCACAAAGGAGTCACCCATGTCCAAGTCTGATGTTTTTCACCTCGGCCTCACTAAAAACGATCTGCAGGGGGCAACGCTGGCTATCGTCCCTGGCGATCCGGAGCGAGTGGAAAAGATCGCCGCGCTGATGGATAAGCCGGTTAAGCTGGCATCGCATCGCGAATTTACCTCATGGCGCGCCGAAGTGGATGGCAAAGCCATCATTGTCTGCTCCACCGGTATCGGCGGCCCGTCAACCTCTATCGCCGTTGAAGAGCTGGCGCAGCTGGGCATCCGTACTTTCCTGCGCGTGGGTACCACCGGCGCGATCCAGCCGCACATCAACGTTGGTGACGTACTGGTGACCACGGCGTCCGTGCGTCTCGACGGGGCCAGCCTGCACTTTGCACCGATGGAGTATCCGGCGGTCGCGGATTTCACCTGTACCACCGCGTTGGTAGAGGCCGCTAAAGAGGTGGGCGCAACGACCCACATCGGCGTGACCGCCTCGTCTGACACCTTCTATCCGGGCCAGGAGCGTTACGACACCTTCTCCGGCCGCGTCGTTAGCCGCTATAAAGGCTCTATGGAAGAGTGGCAGTCAATGGGCGTGATGAACTACGAAATGGAGTCCGCTACGCTGCTGACCATGTGCTCCAGCCAGGGCCTGCGCGCCGGCATGGTAGCGGGTGTGATCGTTAACCGCACCCAGCAA
This sequence comes from Pseudescherichia sp., assembly GCA_039594205.1. Classification (GTDB taxonomy): domain Bacteria; phylum Pseudomonadota; class Gammaproteobacteria; order Enterobacterales; family Enterobacteriaceae; genus Pseudescherichia. The sequence goes on from JBCNNW010000098.1 coordinate 10,899, forward strand.
GAGATCCCGAACGCAGAGACCATGAAGCAGACTGAAAGCCACGCGATCAAAATCGTGGTGGAAGCGGCGCGCCGTCTGGCTTAACGCTTCTCTCCGGCAGGTCGAGCCCTTCGGCCTGCTGGTTTTGCGTAGTACCTCGCAGGAAAATCCTTCCCAACTGGACACCTATCCAGCACACTCTTATTTTGCATCGGTAAGTGGTTTATGCAGGAGGCAGGGTGGATATCTCTATTTTACTCAGCGCGGCGGCGGCGATAGCTGGCTTGCTGATTGGCTGGCTGGCGACCAAATCCCATGCCGATCGCCTGCGGGCCGATCTTATCGAAGAGCGGCGCGAGCTGGATATCGAACTGAGCGCGGCGCGACAGCGGCTGGTACAGAACCAGCACTGGCGTGACGAGTGCGAACTGCTGAATAACGAACTGCGCAGCCTGCGCGAGATCAACACCTCGCTGGAGGCCGATCTGCGTGAGGTCACCACCCGGCTAGAGTCCACCCAGCTGCACGCGGAAGATAAAATCCGTCAGATGATCAACAGCGAGCAGCGCCTGAGCGAGCAGTTTGAAAACCTCGCTAATCGCATCTTCGAGCAGAGCAATCGCCGGGTCGAAGAGCAGAACCGGCAGAGTCTCCACGGGCTTCTCTCTCCCCTGCGGGAACAGCTGGACGGTTTCCGTCGCCAGGTGCAGGACAGCTTTGGCAAAGAGGCGCAGGAGCGCCACACCCTCGCCCACGAGATCCGCAACTTACAGCAGCTTAATGCCCAGATGACGCAGGAGGCGATCAACCTGACCCGCGCTCTGAAAGGCGATAATAAAGCGCAGGGCAACTGGGGCGAGGTGGTGCTGGCCCGGGTACTGGAGGCGTCCGGCCTGCGGGCGGGCTATGAGTATGAAACCCAGGTCAGCATCGAAACCGAAGCCCGCGCCAGGATGCAGCCCGACGTCATCGTCCGGCTACCGCAGGGTAAAGATGTGGTCATCGACGCCAAAATGACCCTGGTCGCCTATGAGCGCTACTTCAACGCCGACGATGAGTACACCCGCGAAAGCGCGCTGCAGGAGCATATTGCCTCGGTGCGCAGCCATATCCGCCTGCTCGGGCGTAAAGATTACCAGCAGCTGCCGGGCCTCCGCTCCCTTGACTATGTCCTGATGTTCATCCCCGTCGAGCCGGCCTTTTTAGTGGCCCTTGACCGCCAGCCGGAGCTGATCACCGAGGCGTTAAAAAACAACATTATGCTGGTTAGCCCGACCACACTGCTGGTGGCCCTGCGCACCATCGCGAACCTCTGGCGTTACGAGCACCAGAGCCGCAACGCCCAGCAGATCGCCGAGCGCGCCAGCCGTCTCTACGACAAGATGCGGCTGTTTGTTGATGATATGTCGTCAGTGGGGCAAAGCCTGGAGAAAGCACAGGATAATTACCGCCAGGCGATGAAAAAACTCACCTCCGGGCGGGGGAATTTGCTTGCCCAGGCCGAGGCGTTTCGCGGGTTGGGCGTTGAGATCAAGCGCGAGATTAATCCGGATTTAGCCGATCAGGCCGTGGCGCAGGATGAGGAGTTCCGTTTGCGCGCCGGGCAGGAGGGTTGAAACGTAGGGCAATCTCGCCCAATCTGTTACACTTCACGAACAATTTCTTGAATAGCAGGCACTGAGATGGCGGAAGATTCACAGGAAACGACGCATTTTGGTTATCAGACTGTCGCCAAAACGCAAAAGGCCGACATGGTGGCTCACGTATTTCACTCCGTGGCCGCAAAATATGACGTAATGAACGATCTGATGTCGATGGGCATCCATCGTTTGTGGAAACGTTTCACAATTGACTGCAGCGGCGTACGCCGTGGGCAGAAGGTCCTCGATCTCGCGGGCGGTACCGGTGACCTGACGGCGAAATTCTCCCGTCTGGTGGGAGAAACCGGGCAGGTGGTGCTGGCCGACATCAACGACTCCATGCTGAAAGTCGGGCGTGAAAAGCTGCGCAACCTTGGCGTGGTAGGGAACGTTGAATACGTGCAGGCCAACGCTGAAGCGCTGCCGTTCCCGGACAACACCTTTGACTGCATCACCATCGCTTTCGGGCTGCGTAACGTCACCGATAAAGAGAAAGCGCTGCGCTCTATGTTCCGCGTGCTCAAGCCGGGCGGCCGCCTGTTAGTTCTTGAGTTCTCTAAACCGATTATCGAGCCGCTGAGCAAGGCCTATGACGCCTACTCGTTCCACGTCCTGCCGCGCATCGGCGAGCTGGTGGCGAAGGATGGCGAAAGCTACCGCTACCTGGCGGAGTCCATCCGTATGCATCCCGATCAGGAGACGCTGAAGGCGATGATGCAGGACGCCGGCTTCGAAAACGCAGAGTATTTCAACCTGACGGCGGGTATCGTCGCGCTGCACCGTGGATATAAGTTCTGACAGGAGTGAGTGAATGCCCTTTACGCCGTTAGTGAGCGCTGGAATCGAAGGTGTTCTCAATACATTTTTATATCGCGAAAGGGCATTAAAACCCGCCCGCCAGCGCCTGCAGGGTAAGGTACTGCGTATTGTCCTCAAAGAGTTCTCTACGCCGCTTATCATGGCCTTTAGCGAGCGCCAGGTCGACGTACTGAGCGCCTGGGAGGGCGAGGCGGACTGCACCGTCATTACCCAGGCCCGGTTGCTACCGAAGCTGCGCGATCGCCAGCAGCTGACTACGCTTATACGCAGCGGCGAGCTGGAAGTGCAGGGTGATATTCAGGTTGTACAAAACCTTAGCGCGCTTTTCGATCTCGCAGAGTTCGATTTTGCTGAGCTACTTGCCCCTTACACCGGCGATATCGCCGCCGAAGGCATTGCGAAAGTTCTGCGCGGCAGTGCAAAGCGCTTCCAACATGGCCTGCAGCGTCAGCAGCAGTACGTGGGCGAAGCCATAACGGAAGAGTGGCGTCTGGCACCCGGTGGACTGGAAGTTGCCTGGTTTGCCGAGGAGGCCGCCGCCGTCGCGCGCTCGGTTGATGCGTTAACCAAACGGCTGGAAAAACTGGAGGGCAAATGACGCCAGGTGAAATTCGACGCCTGTACTTTATCATTCAAACTTTTTTGAGTTACGGGCTTGATGAGCTCATCCCACGAATGCGTCTTACCCTGCCGATTCGGCTCTGGCGTCGCACGCTGTTCTGGATGCCAAACCGTCACAAAGACAAAGAGTTAGGTCATCGTCTGCGGCTGGCGCTGCAGGAGCTGGGACCGGTGTGGATCAAGTTCGGGCAGATGCTCTCTACCCGGCGCGATCTCTTTCCGCCGGTGATTGCCGATCAGCTGGCGATGCTGCAGGATCGCGTTGCTCCCTTTGACGGCAAGCTGGCTAAGCGCCAGATCGAAAAGGCGATGGGTGATATCCCCGTAGAGACGTGGTTTGATGATTTTGACATTACGCCGCTGGCGTCGGCCTCTATCGCCCAGGTCCACACTGCCCGCCTGAAAGAGAACGGCAAGGAGGTGGTGATCAAGGTGATCCGGCCGGATATTCTGCCGATAATCAGAGCCGATATGAGCCTGATCTATCGCCTTGCGCGCTGGGTTCCGCGCCTGATGCCGGACGGGCGCCGCCTGCGCCCGCTGGAAGTTGTGAAGGAGTATGAGAAGACGCTGATCGACGAGCTGGATCTGCTGCGCGAAGCGGCCAACGCCATCCAGCTGCGGCGTAACTTTGAAAATAGCGCGATGCTCTACGTGCCAGAAGTTTACTCCGATTACTGCAGCCAAAATATGCTTGTCATGGAACGCATCTATGGTATTCCAGTGAACGACGTTGCCGCACTGGAGAAAAACAATACCGACCTGAAGCTGCTGGCCGAGCGTGGGGTGCAGGTGTTCTTTACCCAGGTGTTCCGTG
>JBCNNW010000099.1:0-12439 GCA_039594205.1 Pseudescherichia sp.
CGTGAAAATCATAAACCAGGGCCTCGATCGCGTTTCAGGGCGCGCTTTACAGGGACAAAACCCAGAATCAAGCCTGTATTTAATAAACAGGTGCCTTTCTATGTTCCAGCGTATTTTTCTTCTTATCACCGTTCTGTTCACCGGTATGGCCCACGCCGAAACCGCTTTTCGCCAGCTTACCCTACAAAAAGAGAGTGACCGTCCTCTTGGCGTGGCCCTCTGGTATCCCACGCTGCAAAGCGGTATGCCTGCCTCGGTAGGCGACAATATTGTGTTTATCGGAATCCAGGCGCTGCGCGATGCCAAACCCGCACCCGGCAAGCATCCCCTGCTGCTGGTCTCCCACGGCTATGGCGGCAGCTGGCGTAACCTGAACTGGCTGGCACAGCGTATGAGTGCGCAGGGGTATATCGTGGCAGCCGTCGATCACCCGGGTACCACTACGTATAATAAAAGCCCCAAAGCTGCGCAGCAGCTCTGGCAGCGCCCACAGGATCTGCGACGAACGTTGGATGCGATATTGGCGGCTCCGGCGCTTGCCGGAGAGGTAGATAAGGCACGTATTGCGGCGGTAGGGCATTCACTCGGCGGCTGGACCGTACTCGAGCTTGCCGGAGCGCGTTTTGCGGCGGATCGTTTTATGGCTGACTGCCAAAACCATACTGACCTGTCGAGCTGCAAGCTGCTCCATACTCTTGGCATTGACCAGCCCTTAGCGGTCAGACGTCTGGCTGAAGATGCCCGCGATCCACGAATCAAAGCGGTCGTGTCACTCGATCTGGGGCTGGCGCGCGGCTTTACTCCCGCGAGCCTGAAGCAGATAAACATTCCAGTGCTGATTATGGCGGCTCAGGCTGATAGCGATGCGCTACCCGCCCGGCTGGAATCGGATCACCTGGCAGCGTTTATTCCTGCGGCATGGCAACGCTATATCCGCGTAGAGGGGGCAACGCACTTTAGCTTTATGCAGCTGTGTAAACCCGGCGCGGCGGCCCTGATTGAGCAGGAAGCGCCGGGGGAAGGGATCGTTTGCCAGGATGGCGGCTCAATTAGCCGCAGCGATATTCATCAGCGCCTTGCTGACGAGATTGGCGCGTTTCTGCATCAGGCGTTAGCGCTTCCTCCGCTGAGCGACGATACTCGGTTGGACTCATCCCGCTGATACGGGTGAACTCCCGGTTAAAGTTGGATTTAGTGGCAAAGCCAGACTCGAGCATGATCTCCGTAACCGAGGCATCGGTAGCGAGCAATTGCCGTTGGGCGTGGTGAATACGAAAGCGGTTGATCCACTGGGAGACATTGCAACCCTGCGTCTGGTTCACCGCCTGCGAAATCTGTCGCGCCGGGATACCCATCCTGCGTGCCAGCGTGTTGAGCGTCAGATCGGGATTGAGATAGAGGCTCTGCTCGCAGATGCGCGCCTCAACGCGCTGGCAGAGGAGCGTTAATGCCTCGCTATGATTCTGGGATTCAATCGCGGGCGTACCTTCATCGGGAGGCATGTTTTTCCCGTTATAGATAATTGCCAGGCAGATAAACGGCAGCAGCATCGCCTGAGAGAGCGCCACCAGCTGAGGCGCCTGCTGACCCTGATAGAGGCTAAAATCTACTGCAATAGCCAGATCGGTCAGTCCGGAAAAACAGAGAAAGCTGCCTGCCAGAAATGCCATGCGTGCCGCCGGGCCTGCATCATTCAGGCGGGTAAAGATAAACGCATCCGATCCCTGACAGGCTGTGCCGATAAGTGTGCAGCCATAGCCGACGTACAGCGCCATCAGCACCGCATCGGTGGTGGCAGGCGCAACAAGGTTGAGTCCCAGCGCAATGGCAGAGGGGATAAGGCAGATCGCTAATTTCTGTCTACCACTGCGCTCCGTTAACCGGTCAAAACAGCGCCAGGCCAGAGGAGGCAGGGCGATAGCAACGATGGACTGGATCTGGCGCAGGTAGAGGGCATCGAACTGCCAGCGCAGGGCCGACATCAATACCAGCAGAGCGCAGCCAGCGATAAACGTAGCGGTGCTACGGTAGCCGGATGCACGCTGCAGGCAAACCTTCGTCAGCAACATGAGCAAAATAACGAAGGTCAAAAAGGGGAGCGGAACAGCGGGCATAGGCTACCTGTGTGGAGTTATAACGTGTTTTGGTGCCATGTTGTGCCATAAATCCGACCATAAAACACGTTACCACTTTTGGCAGTAGCCTGCTACGCCGCTGGCAGTCGTCGGTACAGCTCAATCATATCGCCGGCCAGATCCTGAATCACCATCGCATTCATCAGGTGATCCTGAGAGTGAACGGTGATCAGGTTTACCGGCAGCTTGCCCACGCCTTCGTCCAGGCCTATCAGCTCGGTCTGGATTTTGTGCGCATGCTTAACAAACTCGCGCGACTCCTCCATGGCCTGCTCTGCGCCTGCGAAGTCGCCTTTGCGCGCCAGCTGTAACGCGGTGAGCGCCTGGCTGCGTGCCGCCCCGGCGTTAACCAGCAGCTCCATAATGGTTGTTTCGAGATCCTCCATGGGCTTACTCCAGCAGCTTCAGGGCTTTATCCAGCACGACGTCACCTTTCATCATGCCGTAGTCCATCATGTCGATCACTGCGACCTTCTTGCCCAGCGGATCCGCCTGCGCCTGCAGTTTCGCCTGCTCATACTTTACCTGTGGGCCCAGCAGGATGATATCGGCCTCGGTAAGGTTCTCCTTAAACTCGGAAACCGGTACTGCCTTGATAGAGACCTCGACGCCTTTTTTCTGCGCCGCCTCTTTCATGCGTTGAACCAACATGCTGGTGGACATACCCGCTGCACAGCATAAGACGATGTTTTTCATAGCCAGCCTCGACAACGATGGGATAAATAAACATTAATCCCACCGTCTGGTTCAACAACCGCCTTACCCTGATTGTGTGTGGAGTATCACAAACAATTGTTAGCAACTGGAGCCGTTCGCCCGAGATAACTGTCCCAGTCTTTCCACACCGGCTGCAGACCGTTGCGTAGCAGGGCGCTGGCCACCTCCTCCGGACGACGACCGTCGTGCGGCGCAAACTGCTCCAGCTCAGGGTGATTGTCAGCATAGCCGCCGGGCTGGGTTTTCGAGAAGGCGCTGACGCTGGTGATGCCCAGCGGCACAACACGATCGCGGAACCACGGCGACTCCCGCGTAGAGAGGGAAAGCTCCACGTCGGGTGCCAGCAGGCGAAAAGCGCAGATGGTCTGCACCAGCTGGCGCTCGTCCATCAGCGAAGCAGGTTCGATGCCTCCCGCGCACGGACGCAGGCGTGGGAAGGAGATGGAGTAGCGGCTCTGCCAGTAGTGCTGCTGAAGCCAGAGCAGATGCTCCGCCACCATGTAGCAGTCCACCCGCCAGCTGTCGGAGAGACCCACCAGCGCGCCAAGGCCAATCCTGTCGATCCCCGCCCGGCCCAGCCGGTCCGGCGTCTCCAGCCGCCAGAAAAAGTCCTGCTTATTGCCCTTCAGGTGATGGCGAGCGTAGGTTGCCTCGTGATAGGTCTCCTGATAGACCATCACGCCGTCCAGCCCCAGCGTCTTAAGCTCGGCATACTCCGCCTGTGACAGCGGCTGCACCTCCATCTGCAATGAGGCGAACTGGCGACGAATAGCCGGGAAATGGCGGCGAAAATAGTCCATTCCCACTTTTGTCTGATGCTCGCCGGTCACCAGTAAGAGATGCTCAAAGCCCATCTCGCGGATCGCCGCGCACTCGCGCTGGATCTCCTCTTCGTCCAGCGTCTTACGTTTGATGCGGTTACTCATAGAGAAGCCGCAGTAGGTACAGTCGTTGGCGCAGAGGTTAGAGAGATAGAGTGGGACGTAGAGGCCGACGGCATTGCCAAAGCGCTGGCGGGTAAGACGCTGCGACCGCTGGGCCAGCGGCTCAAGGTAGTCGCTGGCGGCAGGAGAGAGCAGGGCCATCATGTCATCGCGGGTTAACTGGGTAGCCGCTAATGCTCGCTCAACGTCGGCGCGGGTCTTACTGTGGATGCGCAGCCGGATATCCTCCCAGTCCAGCTGCCGCCAGTGGTCGCTAAAGGTCTTCATATCCCCGTCTCCAGAAAGCCGGTTAACGGACTGGTGGCACTGGCAACGCTATTTACCGCCCCCGGTCCCGCCTGGCGCGCCAGTACGCCAGCCTCTACCGCCAGCTTAAATGCCCGGGCCATGGCAACCGGATCGTTAGCGACGGCAATCGCGGTATTCACCAGCACCGCGCTGGCCCCCATCTCCAGCGCTTCCGCCGCGTGGCTGGGCGTGCCAATCCCGGCATCCACCACCACCGGCACACCGGCCTGGGCGATGATAATCTCCAGCATGGCGCGAGTGGCTAAACCTTGGTTGGAGCCGATTGGCGAACCGAGCGGCATCACGGCGGCGCAGCCTGCCTCCTCCAGCCGTCGACACAGCACCGGGTCGGCGCTGCAATAGGGCAGCACCACGAAGCCCTCTTTGACCAGCATCTCTGCCGCTTTGAGGGTTTCAACCGGATCGGGCAGCAGCCAGCGTGCATCCGGATGGATCTCCAGCTTCAACCAGCGGGTGCCCAGCGCCTCGCGTGCCAGCCGGGCGGCAAACACCGCCTCTTCGGCCGTTTTCGCCCCGGAGGTGTTCGGCAGCAGCGTCACCCCGGCCGCCAGCAGCGGAGCGAGGATCGCATCGTTGTGCTGGCGCAGGTCGACGCGTTTCATTGCCAGGGTGACCAGCTGGCTGCCCGAGGCCTGAATCGCCTCAGTCATCAGCTGCGATGAGGCAAACTTGCCTGTTCCGGTAAACAGGTGTGATTCAAAGGTTTTGTCTGCAATACGTAACATGTCAGCCTCCGGCGATAACCTGAAAAAGCAGGATCCGATCGCCGTCCCGCAGTTGATGATGATCCCAGCGATCGCGGGGAATAATCTGCTGATTGACCGCCAGCGCCGTTCCCGGCTTAAGCTGGTTAAGCTGCGCCAGCAGCTCGTGCAGGGTTAGCGCCTCTGCACACTGCATCGGCTCGTCATTGAACTGGATGCGCATCTCGCCCTCCACAGACCGGGCAGCCCGCCGCACGCTGTAGCCCCAGGGTGCGCCAGTGGTGCTTGCGCCCGTCAAACAGCCGTAGCTCGCCCTCCGCCGCATCCATGCCGCTGAGCAGCTTTAGCGCCTCCAGCGCCTGCAGCGTGCCCATCATCCCCACTACCGGGCCAATAACGCCCGCCGTGCGGCAGTTGCGCTGCGGCTCCGCATCTTCCGGCCAGAGACAGCGGTAGCAGCCGTGCGTCCAGGGTGGGGTGAGCACCATCAGCTGACCACCGAACCCCACGGCGCTGGCGGAGATCAGCGGGGTGTCCAACGCCACGCAGGCGGCGTTAATCGCCTGACGCGTCGCCATATTATCGGTACAGTCGAGCACCACGTCGGCCTGTGCGACCTGCTGGCGGAGCGCCTCGCCCTCCAGACGCGTCTCCAGGGTAATCAGCTCAACGTGTGGATTAAGCTGCCGTAGCCGCTCGCGCGCCGCGTCGGCTTTGGGCCTGTTGATATCCTCGGTGGTAAACATGACCTGCCGCTGCAGGTTGCTCAGATGCACCGCGTCATCGTCCGCCAGCACCAGCATGCCAACCCCAGCCGCCGCCAGGTAGAGCGCGGCGGGGGAGCCTAAGCCGCCGAGGCCGATAATCAGCACCCGGCTGGAAAGCAGCCTCTGCTGACCATCAAGGGCGATATCCTCCAGCAGGATCTGCCGGCTGTAGCGCATAAAGTCGCTGTCATTCATCGCCCACCCCCGCCAGGTCGATAAGTTGCATGGTGGCGCTGCGCCAGTCGGTTGCCTGGGTGATGGCGCTTACTACCGCAATGCTGCCAACGCCGGTTGCCAGCACCTGCGGCGCACGCGCGAGACTAATGCCGCCGATGGCCACCGTCGGATAATCTTTCAGCCGCGCAACGTGGCCTGCCAGCTGCGTCAGCCCCTGCGGCGCGGAAGGCATCTGCTTGGTCTGGGTCGGGAAGACATGGCCGAGGGCGATGTAGGAGGGACGGGCAGCCAGCGCCACGTCAATCTCCATATCATCATGGGTGGAGACGCCCAGGCGCAGCCCCGCGTTGCGGATTGCGCTGAGGTCCGTTGTATCCAGATCCTCCTGCCCCAGATGCACGCCATAGGCATCATGTTTAATCGCCAGCCGCCAGTAGTCGTTGATAAACAGCCGGGCCGCGTAGCGCTTGCCCAGTGCGATGGCCGCTGCGACGTCGGCTTCTACCTCATGGTCCTGCTTATCTTTGATCCGCAGCTGAAGGGTTCGCACGCCCGCCTCCAGCAGGCGCTCAATCCACATCACGCTGTCGACAACCGGATAGAGCCCCAGGCGGAAGGGCACCGGTGGGAAATCGGGCTGGTACATCAGACCTCCTCCTTTTTGAGATAGATCTCGCCGCCGCGGGCGCGGAAGTCGTTCGACATATCGGTCATGCCCACTTCAATCGCCTGAGCCGCAGCGTAGTCCCGCACCTCCTGGCTGATCTTCATTGAGCAGAATTTGGGTCCGCACATGGAGCAGAAGTGGGCCACCTTGCCGGACTCCTGGGGCAGGGTCTCATCGTGGTAGGCGCGGGCGGTGAAGGGGTCGAGCGCGAGGTTAAACTGATCCTCCCAGCGGAACTCGAAGCGGGCTTTTGACATGGCGTTATCGCGGATCTGCGCCCCAGGATGGCCTTTGGCAAGGTCGGCGGCGTGGGCGGCGATCTTATAGGTGATCAGCCCCTGCTTCACATCTTCTTTGTTCGGCAAGCCGAGGTGCTCTTTTGGCGTGACGTAGCAGAGCATGGCGCAGCCAAACCAGCCGATCATTGCCGCGCCAATGCCGGAGGTGAAGTGGTCATAGCCCGGGGCGATGTCGGTGGTTAACGGTCCGAGAGTATAGAACGGCGCTTCATGGCAGTGCTCCAGCTCTTCGGTCATGTTGCGGCGGATCATCTGCATCGGCACGTGGCCGGGACCTTCGATCATCACCTGCACGTCGTACTCCCAGGCAATTTTGGTCAGCTCGCCCAGGGTATGCAGCTCGGCAAACTGCGCTTCGTCGTTGGCATCCTGAATCGAGCCAGGGCGCAGGCCGTCGCCCAGCGACAGGGAGACGTCGTACGCCGCGCAAATTTCGCAGATCTCGCGGAAGTGCTGATACAGGAAGTTCTCCTGGTGATGGGAGAGGCACCACTTCGCCATGATCGAGCCGCCGCGCGATACAATGCCGGTGAGGCGATTGGCGGTCATTGGCACGTAGCGCAGCAGCACGCCAGCGTGAATAGTGAAGTAGTCCACCCCCTGTTCCGCCTGCTCCAGCAGCGTTTCGCGGAAGGCTTCCCAGGAGAGATTCTCGGCGATGCCGTTGACCTTCTCCAGCGCCTGGTAGACAGGGACGGTGCCAATCGGAACCGGGCTGTTGCGCAGGATCCACTCCCGCGTCTCGTGGATATTGCGGCCGGTGGAGAGATCCATCACCGTGTCCGCGCCCCAGCGGGTGGCCCACACCAGCTTCTCCACCTCCTCTTCAATGGAGGAGGTCACCGCCGAGTTGCCGATGTTGGCGTTGACCTTCACCAGGAAGTTGCGGCCGATGATCATCGGTTCAGATTCGGGGTGGTTGATGTTGGCAGGAATAATGGCGCGCCCGGCGGCGACCTCGTCGCGGACAAACTCCGGGGTGATATTCTCCGGCAGGCGTGCGCCAAAGCCTTCGCCCGGATGCTGGCGGCGCAGCACCTCGCCACGAATACGCTCCCGGCCCATATTTTCACGCAGGGCGATGAACTCCATCTCTGGCGTCACGATCCCCTGGCGAGCATAGTGCAGCTGGGTGACGCACTTCCCGGCGCGGGCGGCGATCCACGAAGATCGGATCCTCGCGATCCCTTTCTCTACGTCGATCGCAACGTCAGGATCGCCATAGGGACCAGAGGTGTCATATACCGGGATCGCTTCGTTCTCTTCAAACTGTGGCTCGGCTTTACTGCCGCCGATAAGCGTCGGACTCAGCTGGATCTCACGCATCGGCACGCGAATATCGCTTTGCGAACCCTGGATATAGATACGTTTTGAATTGGGAAAGGTGGTGCCCTCCAGCGTGTTGATAAAGTGCTGGGCAGCGGCGCGCTGTTCACGGCGGGTAGGTTTAGTAGCAGACTCAGACATAGCTCATTCCATAAAAAGTTAAGGACGTGGCTTGTCAGAACGACGGATGAAGCAAGAGGATACGTGCAGCCCGGAAGGGCACACGCCAGCAGATTGACTCTTGTTCCCTTCGCAGGTTCTAACCTGATCAGGTTCCGCGGATCCCGAATTAACGGTCTCAGCCGGTGCTTGCGCACTCGGCACTCCGACAAGAAAAACCCCCGTGTTGCAGGGGGCAGGTAAATTAAACTACGCGTTAATGCTTAAGAACTCAAGCAGGACGAGCGATGTTGCTGTCGTCGTTAGCGCTCTCTGCCAGGTTGAAATCAAATGCCAGCACGATCAGCTGATCCTCCAGCGTAAAGCGTGCTGCCAGCGCTTCGCCAATGCCGGAAAGTGCTTCCTGGAACTCCAGGCAGTTATCGTCATCGATGGCGTTCTCAAGATTCGAGTCGTAGTAGCTCATAATCTGTTGGGTATTGGCTTCCAGCTGGGGATAGATTTGCGTAGCCGCTAAAAGTGGGCTGCTCCCTTCCATTTCGCTGATAATCTGTTCATAAATACTAAAGTGTCCAGCGGAGAGATAATCGACCAGATTGTGGCAAAAATCGTCCAGCGCTTTCTCATTCAGCTCTGTGAAGGACTCTTTGCCCGGCTTGATGCCCACCAGATTGTAATACGATACCAGCAATTGCTTGCGTACCTGTAGCCAGTGATCGACTAGTTTGTTCGTACCGCCTACGCGCGCCGTCAGGCTTTCCAGGTGGTTTAGCATGATTAACTCCGTGGTTTAAGATTAAAAAAGTGTTCACCCAAAATATGTATAAATGATGTAACCAACATGCCAGTGTCGCTAAGGTAGTGCAACAGATTATGGAACGTGTCATCGAATTAACCGATCAGGGCTGGTGGATCGTCAGCCATGAACAAAAATTATGGTTGCCCGCTGGAGAATTACCACATGGCGAGGCAGGAAATTTTGATCTTGTGGGCCAGCGCGGGTTAATTATCGGCGAATGGCAGGGGGAATCGGTATGGCTGGTTCGTCAGCCCCGACGCCAGGACATGGCCTCGGTACGCCAGCTGATGGACCAGGAGGTCGGTCTGTTCCAGCTTGCCGGGCGCGGCGTACAGCTGGCGGAGTTCTATCGTTCGCATACGTTCTGCGGCTACTGCGGACACACTATGCATCCGAGCAAAACCGAGTGGGCGATGCTCTGTGACAACTGCCGTGAGCGTTACTACCCGCAAATTGCCCCCTGCATCATTGTCGCTATCCGCCGTGATGACCATATTCTGCTGGCCCAGCACACCCGCCATCGCAACGGCGTCTATACGGTTCTGGCCGGCTTCGTCGAGGTAGGTGAGACTCTGGAGCAGACTGTCGCTCGCGAGGTGATGGAGGAGAGCGCTATCCGGGTGAAAAACCTGCGCTACGTGACCTCTCAGCCGTGGCCGTTCCCGCAATCCCTGATGACTGCCTTTATGGCCGAGTACGACAGCGGCGAGATTGCCATCGATCCTAATGAGCTGCTTGATGCAGGCTGGTACCGCTACGACCAGCTGCCGCTCTTGCCGCCGCCGGGCACGGTGGCGCGTCGGCTAATTGAGGACACGGTCGCACTATGTCGTGCAGAGTATGAGGGTCCGGCAGAGAATGAGTGAAGCATAGAGCGGCGTGTTACAATAACGGTCTGACGCATTGAGGAATTGCAAAATGACCGAACTGAAAAACGATCGTTATCTGCGCGCGCTGCTGCGCCAGCCCGTGGACATCACGCCGGTATGGATGATGAGACAGGCCGGGCGCTATCTGCCGGAGTACAAAGCCACGCGTGCCCAGGCGGGCGATTTTATGTCGCTGTGTAAAAACGCCGAGCTGGCCTGTGAGGTCACGCTACAGCCGCTGCGTCGCTACCCCCTTGATGCCGCCATTCTGTTCTCAGACATTCTGACTATCCCGGATGCGATGGGGCTGGGACTCTACTTTGAAGCCGGGGAAGGCCCGCGCTTTAGCCTGCCGATTTCCGGCAAAGCCGACGTTGAGCGGCTGCCTGTGCCCGATCCAGAGCAGGAGCTGGGCTATGTGATGAACGCCGTGCGCACCATCCGCCGCGAACTGAAAGGCGACGTGCCGCTGATTGGCTTCTCCGGTAGCCCATGGACGCTGGCAACCTATATGGTTGAAGGCGGCAGCAGCAAGGCCTTCACCGTGATCAAGAAGATGATGTATGCCGAGCCGCAAACCCTGCACATGCTGCTGGAGAAGCTGGCGAAGAGCGTCACGCTCTATCTCAATGCGCAGATTAAAGCCGGTGCGCAGTCGGTGATGATCTTCGATACCTGGGGCGGGGTATTGACCGGACGCGACTATCAGCAGTTTTCGCTCTACTACATGCATAAGATCGTCGACGGCCTGCTGCGGGAAAACGAAGGCCGCCGCGTACCGGTCACTCTGTTTACCAAAGGCGGCGGACAGTGGCTGGAGGCAATGGCAGAGACCGGCTGTGACGCGCTGGGCCTCGACTGGACTATCGATATCGCCGAGGCCCGCCGTCGTGTAGGGCACAAGGTGGCGCTGCAGGGCAATATGGATCCCTCGATGCTCTATGCACCCCCGGCCCGCATCGAAGAGGAAGTAGCGACTATACTTTCTGGTTTCGGCCAGGGCGAAGGCCACGTCTTTAACCTCGGTCATGGTATTCATCAGGATGTGCCGCCTGAACATGCGGGCGCATTTGTCGAAGCGGTGCATCGTCTTTCGGAGCAATATCACCGCTAAGGAGCATATATGGATCTCGCGTCGCTACGCGCTCAGCAAATCGAACTGGCCTCATCGGTGATCCGCGAGGATCGCTTCATCAGCGATCCTCCGGCCTTTATCGGTGGCGCGGACGTCGGCTTTGAGCAGGGTGGCGAAGTGACCCGAGCGGCGATGGTACTGCTGAAGTACCCGTCGCTGGAGCTGGTGGAGTACCAGGTCGCGCGTATTGCCACCACCATGCCCTATATCCCCGGCTTTCTCTCCTTCCGTGAGTATCCCGCGCTGATGGCCGCGTGGGAGATGCTGTCGCAAAAACCCGATCTGCTGTTTGTTGACGGGCACGGTATCTCGCACCCGCGCCGCCTTGGCGTCGCCAGCCACTTCGGCCTGCTGGTGGACGTGCCGACCATCGGCGTGGCCAAGAAACGCCTGTGCGGTAAGTTTGAGCCGCTCTCGCCTGAGCCAGGCGCGCTCGCGCCGCTGATCGACAAAGGTGAGCAGCTGGCGTGGGTGTGGCGCAGCAAAGCGCGCTGTAACCCGCTGTTTGTCGCCACCGGCCACCGGGTGAGCGTAGACAGCGCCCTGGCGTGGGTTCAGCGCTGTACCCAGGGCTACCGTCTACCGGAGCCGACGCGCTGGGCCGATGCCGTGGCGTCGCGGCGTCCGGCATTTATGCGATGGCAGGAAATTCAGCCCTGATTCAGGTAAACTGCGGCTAATTTCCGATAGCGAGAATTCACCATGTTACAAAACCCTATTCACCTGCGCCTGGAGAGGCTGGAGAGCTGGCAGCACGTCACCTTTATGGCCTGCCTGTGCGAGCGCATGTATCCGAATTACGCCATGTTCTGCCAGCAGACCGGCTTCGGTGATGCGCAGCTTTATCGCCGTATTGTTGACCTGATCTGGGAGACGCTGACGGTGAAAGACGCAAAGGTGAATTTCGACAGCCAGCTGGAGAAGCTGGAAGAGGCGATTCCGGTGGCTGACGATTACGATCTCTACGGCGTCTATCCGGCCATTGACGCCTGCGTGGCCTTAAGCGAACTGCTGCACTCGCGCCTGAGCGGTGAGACCCTGGAGCACACCATCGAGGTGAGCAAGACCTCAATCACCACGGTGGCGATGCTGGAGATGACCCAGGCCGGTCGCGAAATGACCGACGATGAGCTGAAAGCGAACCCGGCCGTAGAGCAGGAGTGGGATATTCAGTGGGAAATATTCCGACTTTTGGCTGACTGTGAAGAACGCGATATTGAGCTGATTAAAGGGCTACGTGCGGACTTACGCGAGGCGGGTGAGAGTAATATTGGTATACTTTTGCAGCAATGAGACAACAAAACGTGATTTAACGCCTGTTTTGTCTCTCTGGAAGGCTTCCCATTGGCCCCCCGTCTGGTCTACATTTGGAGGGCGAAAAAAAGTGGCTATCGGTGCGTGTATGCAGGAGAGTGCTTTTCTGGCATTTTCGTCGCACTCGATGCTTAGCAAGCGATAAACACATTGTAAG